>DBFAAM010000036.1:0-2021 GCA_048193585.1 Collinsella aerofaciens
CGGCATCATGCCCGGCATGCTCGGCATGCTCGCCTTCTGGCTGTACTACTGGCTGCTGTCCAAGAAGATCAACCCCATGGTGCTGATCGTGGCCACCATGGTCGTGGGCATCATCGGCGCGTTCTTCGGCGTGCTGGCGTAGGTTCCTGCGTTTTATTCTGCCCCCAAGGGAAACGGCGACCCATTGCGGTCGCCGTTTTTTATTACCGAAAGCTAGCTGGAGGTGTTTCGTGATTCGATCTGACAATCCGCCCGATAATGGCGTGAGCGGGGCGATGTATCTATTTGGCACGGCGCTCTTGTGGAGCTTTATCGGCATTCTCGTTCGCGCCAATTCGCAGTCAGCTCTTTTGATCGGTGCCGTTACGGCAATATTTATGGCGCTCTTTATCCTGCTCGTCGGCAGGCCCGTCCTTCGCGTCAGCCGTCTTATTGTCCTTGTGGCCGTCTGCAACTTCGTGACGGGCACCACGTTTAACTTTGCCAACCAGCTCACGACGGTCGGCAACGCGATCGTTCTGCAGTACACCTCGATGATTTTCGTTATCGTGTATCAATCGCTCGCAACTCGCACGTTGCCCTCGCCTGCGAAGATTGCCTCCGTGGTGGTTGCTTTTACGGGTATGGGACTTTTCTTTTTAGGTGATTTGAGCGCCGAGGGCATGCTCGGCAACCTGCTTGCCGTCATTTCGGGCGCCACCTTTGGGCTGTGTTTCTTTTTAAACTCTCGCCCCGATGCGTCGCCCATGGTGTCCTCGCTCATCTCCTGCGGCATCTCGATACTGCCGATCGTCTATTTTGCCGGCGACCTAGGCTCCGTGAAACCCTTTGAGTGGGGGCTTATGCTGGTGCATGGCCTTTTTTGCAGCGGCCTTGCGAGTGTGCTGTATGCCAAGGGGATTGCGCGCACCAACGCGTTTGCGGCCAACTTGGTCTGCATGAGCGAGGTCGTGCTCGCTCCCTGCTGGTCGGCGCTCCTCTTTGGCGAGGTCTTTCGCTGGAACGAGTTTTTGGGCGCAGCGATTATCGTTTTGGTGATTGTGGCCAACTTGGCATCCGATGCCTTTGGCGATGGCTTTCTGGTGACGCTTGTCCGCCATCGAAGCAAAGAGCGCGCCTGACGGGATACGTCTGCCGTTTACGGTAAAAAACACTCCGCTGAGCGAGTGGTATTAAATAGTAAGAACCTGCATACCTATAATTGGTATCAAATCATTTGTGCCTGGCATGGGTGTTAGCAGCACACCAGGTACGCTTCGAGCCGTGGAATCGAACTCCCGGAATTGATATCAACAACGCGCGCGACGGGAGTGACGACGGTTCGAGATTCCTTATTGGGAGGAATTATGCTTGTCCAAGCAATCCTCGTCGGCTTAGTCGGAGCGTTTGGATGCCTCGACTACCAGCTCGGCACCCTCTACGCGTTCCGCCCCATCGTCCTGTGCCCGCTCGTGGGCCTGGTGCTGGGGGACCTGCAGACTGGCCTCGCGATCGGCGCCAGCCTGGAGCTGCTGTTCATGGGCTCGATCTCCATCGGCGCCTACGTGCCGCCTAACGAAACCGTTGGCGGCGTGCTCGCCTGCGCGTTTGCCATTCAGCTCGGTCAGGGTACCGAGACGGCCATCGCGCTCGCCATGCCTATCGCCGTCCTTTCGTTGACGATCGGCAACATTACGGATGCTGGATTCTCGATCATTGTTGACATTGCTGACAAGTGCGCTGCCAAGGGCAACCTCAAGGGTATCTACGCGGCACATTGGAGCATGGGCCTCTTTGGCTGCCTTGAGTACTTCCTGCTGTGCGGCGGCGCCTTCTATTTGGGTTCCGACGCTATCCAGGGCCTGCTCGACTTCATCCCGCCTTTCATCATCGACGGTTGCGGCGTTGCCGCCAACATCCTGCCTGCCATGGGCTTCGCCATGCTCGGCCGCCTGGTGCTCACCAAGCAGCTCGTGCCCTTCTACTTCCTGGGCTTCCTGCTGTGCTCCTACGCCAACGTGCCCGTCCTGGGCGTCGCCCTG
>DBFAAM010000037.1:0-1829 GCA_048193585.1 Collinsella aerofaciens
GGTCGCCGAACTTGTTCATGAGGTACTCGAGCTGCATGAGCTCGTCCCAGGTGCCGCCGACGCCCATCAGGAACACGGCGTCGTAGCCCTCGTCGGCGACCTTGTCGGCGAGCTCAATCATCTTCTTGCCGGTCTCGTAGACGTTCTTGCCGTCCTCGACGTAGCCCTCCTGGCTAAAGTGCATGATCTCGATCTTCTCGGTTTCCTTCATGGCTTTTCCTTTCTGTCCTGCACGCAACTCTATACATTGCGTTTCTTTTCGATACCAATTATAGACATACACCTAATGTGTTTTTAATACCACTTATCAATCTGCTCCAATCCTCGGTGAACGGTCGAAATTCTCTGGTGAGTGGTATTAAATTAGAATTGAATGTATAGCTAACACCTCTGGCGCCTCCCTTGTGTGACAAAGAACAGCGTTCCTACCAGCGCGATAATGGTCGATGCCCCAAACAGCACCGCCTGAACGCCCAAAGCCTCCGCCAAAAACGGAGCCGCCAGCAACGGAAGCACGCCGGCGCTCATCAGGCCAAAACGCACAAAGCCGGTAATGCGCCCCAGGTATTTGATGTCCGCGCGCTCCTGAATCAAGATCATCTGCAGCGGCTCCAAGAAACCCCAAGCCAGTCCGTTAATCGCCTGACCGATAATCGCAACCCCCAGCATATCGGTGCCCACGTACACCATGGACCCAATGCCCACGGCCATGAGCGCGCCGAGCAACAATCGCAGGTTGACATGGCGAGCAGAAAGCTTGGTCAGGATGAACGCGCCCACCGAGGAAGTGAGGCCCACGACCGAGGACAGCCAGCCCAGCCAGACGATATCCACGTTGAGCACATCGCGGTAGAACAACGACTCAAGCGAATCGAACGCGCCGAACGCAAAGAAACCCAAAAAGCCCGAGATAAAGATGAGGCGCAAGTCGTGGTCGCGAAACGTAAGTCGCGCGCCCTCGGCCATGCCGCCCAGAATACCGCCCTTCGGCTTCTCCCCTTTTGCGGGAGCAACACACTCGTGACAGCCCAAGGAGAGCACGGCCGCCACACCCATCATGCCCGCCATGAGCAGATAGACCGATTGCGTGGCAAAACAGCTCACGATGGCACCGCCGAGCAGCGGGCCAGCGGTATAGGCGATATTGCTGTAGAACACCATGAGACCGTTCACGCGGGTACGGCCCTCGGTGGTCGACTCCAGGTATCCCGGAAACGCATGCGTGCAGGTGTTGATAAAGCCGCCCGCAAGTCCCAAGACGCACGCGGCAAACACAAGCCCGGGGACAGACAACGGCGCCAACCCCACGCCAAGCGATAGCACCGCCGTAATCACGCACGTCACAAATGACGTCCGGCGCGGTCCAAAGCGGTCGATGACCGAGCCCGACACCATATTGCCCACCGACGTCATAAGAATGCGCGCGAGCGTAATGGCGGCAACCAAAAAGGCCGTGCCGGCCAGATCATACGTGGCCGCACCGATAAGCCCCAAAAAGTAGACCGCGTTGTTGGCGCACCACTGCAGGGACTCAATAAGAATCAGCCTGACCTCTGCCGGCGTCAGGCGCATTGCTTCGCGATCCTTCGCGAACATACGAACTCCTTCTATACAAAAAGGGGATGGAGGGCATAGGCCTGCTCCATCCCCTTTCCAGGTTGCAACGAAAATCTATGCAGCCGGGCCCTTACGCCAGCACGCCGAAGAACGCGCCGATGATGCCCACGACCATGGTGGCCACGATCAGCACCATGGGGTTGATCTTCTTGGACAGCAGCCAGTAGTACAGCCAGAAGGCGAGCATGCCGAGCATGCCGGGCATGATGCCG
>DBFAAM010000045.1:0-12108 GCA_048193585.1 Collinsella aerofaciens
GGCTCTTGACAGCGGATTGGGTCATATGAGCGAAAGCCCGCCAGGGCGAGCAAGGTGCCTTGAAACGGGGCGGCATTGACCTTCCTGGTCATGCCGCCGAAGTTGAAAGGCAGATTGCCGCTCTGGCGGGCTTGCAGCGTCAAGTGGTTACGGCGTTTGGTAAACCCGCGTAACTTACATGACCATAACGTAGCGCGATCCCACGTAGTACTGCTTACCCATCAGGACCGGCTCGCCATTGGGGCCCGTGAAGCCGGCACGCAGGTTGAGCAGCGGATCGTGCGGAGCAATGCCCAGCTCGGCCGCCTGCTCGGTATTGGCACGAACGGCCTCGACCGTGCGGTAGCCAACCGAGACAATCGGCGTTCCGCCAACACGCTCGACCTCGGCAAAAATCGACTTGTCCTCAAGATCGGCCGTCAACAGCTCGCGGTAGGCATCAAACGGCACAAAGATGTTCTCCTCAAAGATGGGCTCGCCGTCGGCCGTACGCACGCGCTTGATATGCAGCAGCAGCGCATCCTTCTGCAGGCCAAAGAACTCCATCTCGTTTTGGCGCGCCGGAACGATCTGGCGATCGATCACGTGCGCACCGGCCTTCATGCCGTTGCCGGCACACAGCGCGGTAAACGTCTGCAGCGTCGAGGCGTGAAACTGACGGTTGATGTGCGGCGTGGAGACAAAGGTGCCACGGCCCTGCTGCTTAACCAGGTAGCCATCGGAGCACAGCTCCTCGACAGCGCGGCGCACCGTAATGCGGCTCACGTCGTACTGCTCGGCTAGCTCAAGCTCGGACGGAATACGTTCCTTGGGTGCATAAACACCTTTCTCGATCGCATCCTTGATTTCGTCGTAAATCTGCTGGTAAAGCGGTGCATTTTTGGGCGCAGGCATATCTAATCACTCTTATCGAAATATCGAAATAACTAATACGTATATAACGTCTAGTTTCATATTACCTCATAATGATAAAACGATACACCCTCCCTACCAAAAAGCGACAGCTTCATTTTGGTAGGTTTTATCTGGGCAAACGAGAGCCTCTCGAAAGCAACGGGGCTTTCGAGAGGCTCGTTCGGATGGGTTGCGCAGGACCGGCAAAATGCCAATACCCTACTTGCCGTCGTCCTGCTGCAGGCTGTCCTGTTCGCTGAGGCGCGCCTGCCTGCTGGCCATGCGTGCGGGCTTGTCGGGATCGGGAACGGCCGTGGGCATGGGCTCGTCGACATGACCACCCCACCAGCCGCCCACAAAGTTGAGCGTGTGGAACACATTGATCACGGCGCCGGAATCAACGTCGCACACCAGCTTGATAATGTCCTGACTCTCGTAGGTCGAGACAACGGTGTTCAGCAGGTACATCTTTTCGCGGCTATATCCGCCGACGACCTCGGCGCAGCTAATGCCGTGCTGAAAATGGTTTACGTAGGCAGTCATGACCTCGTCTGCCTTACGCGTCGTGATCTGCAGCGTCACGCGATCGTAACGACGATAGAAACTGTCGATGGTCTTGGTCGAAATAAACTGGAACACGATGGAATACGCCGCCTTGTCCCAGCCAAACATAAAGCCAAAAATCGCCAGGATAAAGCAGTTGAAACCAAAGATGACGCCCCAGATGGTCTTGCCCGTGTGGTTGGAAACCCACAGCGCGATAAAGTCGGTGCCGCCGGTGGATGCGCCGGATTTAAGTGCGATGGCAGCGCCCAGACCCGAGACCACGCCGCCAAAAATGATGAGCATGATCTTGTCGCCCAAAAATGGAGCGAAGTGAAAGACGTTGAGGAACAGCGACGAGAGCACGACCTGCATCATCGAGAAGATGACGAAGCGCTTGCTAATGCCGCTCCAGCATAGGAGCGCCACGGGGATGTTGAGCGCGAGCATACCGAGCGAAATATCGATGTGAACGCCACCCAGCGAGGTAACGCGATCGAGCAGGACCGCAACGCCGGTAAGACCGCTCGGAAGCAGGTCGGCGGGCTGAATGAACGCCTGGATCAGGAATGTCTGGAGAACGGCGGAAATCGTGACCGCCACGGCAGTAATGGCGCGGCGGACGATGGTAAGGCGGCCGAGCACGAGCACGCGGTCCGTGAGCTGATCGATGGCGTTCGCCACGCGGGCTCCTTTCGAAGGCAAATCTGGTTGTGAGGCATGTCGGCGATTGTAGCACGGAGCATGCGGGGGCGCTTCAATTCACCCTCCCTCGACAACCAAAGCGGGACCAGCAACCCCACGACCAAAGGCCCAAATAACAAGTGAGTAGACTTTACGCGACCTGCAGAGCACACCCAAAACCGCCACCCCTGTGACCTGCGGTTTTACTAGAGCAGATGCGCTTTGTGCTCGTCTTGCACCAAAAAGTCTACTCACTTAGTCCGAATCGAAGCCAAACGGATCCAAATAGATGACAAATTAAGCCAATCCGCAGCAAAAGACGCGTGAATCAGTGCTTCTCGCGGCGGATTGACACTACAAAGCGGCCAAAATGTCGGTCAGATTATCGATAACGGCATCGGCTCGCGATTGATCGAGGTTGACACCCTCGTGCGGACGCAGCGCCAGGGCGCGGGCGCCGGAGCGCTTGCCAGCCTCGATGCCCAAAGGCGAGTCCTCGATAACCAGGCACTCGGCAGGCTCCACCCCCAGCGCCTCCATGGCACGCAGGTAGATCTCGGGGTCGGGCTTAAACGCACTGCACTCGTGACCGCTGATGGTGTAGTCCAGCACGTCGGCGATACCGGCAATCTCCACCAGCTCGTCGATCAACTCGCGATAGGACGAACTCGCGATGGCACACTTCACGCCACGCTCATGCAGCTCACGCATCACCGGCTCCGTCTGCTCGTTGAGCAGCTCGGCATACGGAACGGGGTGGTCCGGGCTGTAGACCTGCTTGTACTCCACGCGTAGGCGCTCGCGCAACTCAACATCGTCGGGCACCAGCGCCTCCCAAATGGCCGGCTCGTTAGACCCCGAAAGATCGGGAATCTCGTCAAAGTGGAACCCCTTCTCTTCCATAAACGCCACGCGGCGGCGGTTGTAGAACCACTCGGTATCGACCAGCACGCCGTCCATGTCAAACAGCACTGCCTTAATCATACGCATCTCCTCCCACCTGCCAAAAAGGGACAGGTTTATTTTGGTAGGTTTTATCTGGGGTTTTATGACGCGACAGACACGCCCCCAAAGCAAAAAGGGGACGGGGCGCAAACCCCATCCCCTCTCAATCAACCCGTAAGGTCTACTTACTTGTGATTAGTAGGAAAGCTTCCACATGTAGCGACGCATGGTCAGCGGGTGCTGACGGGCCTCGGCGATCTGGTTGCCGTACTCGCGCATAACGGCGAGGTGCAGCAGCGGGTTGAAGTAGGTGACGACGCTCGCGGGCACGGCGTCGGCCAGGCCGTAGTCCTTGGAGTCGATCAGAGCGACCTTGGCGCCCATGCGCTCAAGGAAGGTGAGGGCGCGGGCGTCCATCGGACGGGTGGCGCCATCGGACATGAAGAAGACGTAGGGCTTACCCTCGGTGGAAACCTCGAACGGGCCGTGGAAGTACTCGCCGGTGTTGTAGGCGGCGGCGTCGATCCACTGCATCTCGGTGAACAGGAAGGCGGCGTGAGAATAAGCCATCTTCTCGGAGGCACCGGAAGCCATGAAGTAGATCATCTTGTCGTCCTTGAAGTCCTCGGCGAACTTCTTGGCGAGCTTCTTGCAGTGCTGAGCGGCGTTCTCGCAGAGATCGAAGACGTTGGTGAGGCCGGTGATCATGTCCTCGTAGTGGTCATAGCCCTCGGTCTGCTGAAGGATCTCGACAGCAAGAGCGATGGCATAGCCGGGCTTCTCGCACTTGGCAGCGTAGTTGGCGTGGAAGCCGTGAACGATGACATGGTCGGCGTCGACGGTCAGAGCGGAGCCAGCCTTGTTGGTGAGGGAGACGACCGGGCAGTTGTGCTTCTTGGCGGTCTTGTTGGCCTCGACGGTCTCGGGCGTGGAGCCACCGAGGGAGCAGGTGATCACGAAGGTGTGCTCGTTGACCCAGGAAGGCGTGTCGTAGTTGAACTCGTTAGCGGTGAAGATCTGAACGTTCAGCTTGTCCGTGTTGTTGGCCAGGAAGTACTTGGCGGGGTAAAGGTCGGACATGGAAGCACCGCAGCCGACGAAGGCGACGCTGTGAATCTCGTGGTTGGACAGGACGTCAGCGACGATCTGCTTAGGGAGGTTAAGGTCGATCTCGTACATCTGACACATTCCTTTCGATTTTTGCGGCGCCACATTGCCGGACGCACGCAGGGTTACCGTGATTTGGACCGAGTCGCCGGCCCGTTGAGGATGTGACAAGGGAACTGTCCCTTTGACACATTTAGGGATGGAAGCCTGCCTGGGGTATGGGATGCCAGGCAGGCCCCCGGGGAAAGCGGTTAGACGCTTGGTCGCGACTAGGCCAGGATGCCGGCCGCGGAGAGGGCGATGCCGCCCACAATGGCGATCACAAGAAGCCAACCGGTGTTGACGTTCTTCTTGATGAGCCAGTACATAAGGCCGGTGAGGCCGAGGGAGATCATCTGGGGCATCATGCCGTCCAGGATGTCCTGAATCACGACGGTGCCCTCAGCGAACTGCAGCGGGGTGGTGGCGCCGATCAGCGTAGCGATCATGCCGCCCACGGACATAAGACCCACGATGCCGCAGACATACATGAGCTTCTCCATGAGGTCGCCGCCCTGAAGCTTGCTCAGGTACTCGTGGCCGCCCTGATAGCCCATCTTGGCTGCGAACCAGGTGATCAGCACAGAGGGGACGATGGAGATGAGCATGGCCAGGATCGGGCCCATGATGGAGCCCTGCTGAGCCAGCTGAACGCCCAGGCCAAAGGCGATAACGCGGATGGTGCCCTGGAAGAAGGAGTCACCGATGCCGGAAAGCGGACCCATGAGGGAGGTCTTGACCGCGTTGATCGAATCGGGATCGAAGTTCTCGGGATCCTTGGCGTACTCCTCCTCCATGGAGGCGGAGAGGCCTAGGATAAAGGCGCTCGTCTGCGGGGTGCAGTTGTAGAACGCCATGTGACGGTGGTAAGCCTCTTTCTTAGCAGCGAGCTGCTTGGGGTCGGACTCATCCGGATAGAGGCGATCGAGCGTGGGGACCATGCCGTAGAGGAAGCCCATGTTCATCTGACGCTCGTAGTTCCAAGAAGCCTGGATGGCCCAGGAGCGCCAGAAGAACTGGCTGACCTTCTTGTTCAGGGACACGTCCTTGGTTGCGGTTGCCATAGTGTGTTCCTCCTTAGTCTTCGTCGTCTTCGAGCGGATCGTAGTCGGAATCGACACCGGCGGCTGCATGGGAACCGTTGAACTTGAAGCCCATGAAGACGACAGCCAGGCACACACCGATCAGAGCGACCGCGATGACGGACAGGTTGAGGTAAGCGGCGAGCAGGAAACCGATGAACAGGAACGGAGTCATACCCTTCTTGATCATCATGGTGAGCAGCAGGGCCAAGCCGTAGGCGGTCATGATCTTGGTCGAAACGTTAAGACCAGTGGACAGCCACTCGGGAACCATGTTGACGATGGCCTGAACCAGGTCGGTGCCAACAAAGACGGCGAGGAAGATCGGCAGGAAGTACATGATGGCGTACAGACCGGAGCCGGCGCAGATGTGCATACGGTAGGCGGTCTTAAACTTTCCGTTATCGATCGCGCTATCTGCCACATGGGTGAGGGCGGCGATGATGGAGCGGAACACGATGCCGAGGAGCTGACCCAGGACGGCGACCGGGATGGCGATCGTCATGGCGGTCTCGGCGGAAGCATCGGTCAGGCACGCAAAGGCAGCGGCCACGATGCCGCCCAGGACCATATCGGGCGGAACGGCGGCGCCGACCTGCACCAGGCCCATGGACACGAGCTCGACGGCGGCACCGACGGCAAGGCCGGTGGGCACATCGCCCAGCAGCAAACCGACGAGCGTAGCGCCAACGAGGGGCTGCTCGAAGTTAAGACGACCGAGCAGGCGGGAGTCCCACATGCAGAACACGCCGACGAGGCCGACGAGCACCGCACTGATGAACGTATTCATACCCTTCTCCTTTCAGTCAGGCAAAAGCCTGGTTGATTACAGCTTGGCGTCGATGTCGACGCTCTGATACGTAGGGGTCTGCTGAACATAGAGCTTGATGCCCATGTCGAGCAGCTGGTTGACGTCGGCCTTCTGGGTGGCGTCGAGGAAGACGGAGCTGTCCTTGCCTCCGACCTGATCGGCACCGTCGTGGTTGGCGGTGGCGCCCAGGTTGATGGCGTCGAGCTTGTAGCCCTGGCAGAACTGCAGCATCTCGGCGGTGTTGCCAAAGACGAACATGACGCGCTCGCCGAGGGTGTTGAGCTTGTCCATCTTGGCGAGGGCACGCTCGACGGTGAAGACGTTCAGACGCACGCCCTGGGGCTTGGCCAGCTTAAGAGCGCCCTTCTTGATGTCATCGTTGGCGGCAGCGTTGTCGACGACGATGATGCGCTCGGCCTGAACCTTGGTGGTCCAGGTAAAGACGACCTGGCCGTGCAGCAGACGATAGTCAAGACGTGCGAGGACGATCTTGGCGGGACCGGAGCTGTGACGGGGCGCCTTAGCCTTCTTGGCGGGAGCCGCGGCAGCCTCGACCGGAGCATTGGGGTTGGTCAGACCGGTGCGGGCCTCGTTGATGAGGGCCGCGAGCTCGGCGCCCTTGACGGGGACGGGGCTCATAGCGAGCGTGAGCGCCAGCGGGATGTTGAAACCGCTGACAACCGTGAACTTCGTGCCGTTCTTGGAAAGCTCGACCATGTTGTTGTTGACCGAGCTGCCGAGCATATCGGTCAGCACATAGACGGTGTCGTCCGCGTTGAACGTGGCGATCATAGCCTCAACCTTATTGGTGATGGGCTCCTTGTCGTCACGAGCAAGCGACACGACGTGGACGTTCGACACGTCGCCGAGAACCATCTCGAGCGTGTCTTTGGCGCCTGCGGCCAGGCCGCCATGAGATGCGAGAATGATCTGATTCATCTTGCCTTCTCCTTTTCGTTATGGTCATTATAACGTCTTATACGTTGCTTATATTGCTAATTAGTATAAAGACCGTTCGCGGGTGAAAATCGACCGTTGACGGGTTTAACGTACTTGAAACGTTGGACTGGATAGGCCGGCGCTGGCTGGATAACCCCAGGTCAGACGCCGCGTACAATCCTCTATCGCACGAAGTACCAGGGGCTTTCCTGCACGGTGGGTTCCAGCGCGATGCCAGTGCGTTCCTTAAACAGATCCATGTCCTGAGATTTTTCGGTCCACCACGCGTTGGGCTTAAAGGTCATGCTCTCAATGACATGACCGACAAACACACTGTTGCGCAGCTTGGAGAAGTCGGTGTTCATGATCAGGATGGACGCGAGCACCAGCACAATGCCCAGAACCTTGATCGCGCCGGCAGACTCGGCATAGACACCAATGCCCACCAGTACGGTGACGACCGTCTCGAAAGACATTACGACGGGAACTTTCGATGTCTCGAGCCCCATGGACAGACCCTGCATATATAAGATGTAAGCCACGGCTGTGGGGATGAGTCCAAAGCCAAGGAACAGCAGCAGCAGCTGTGGCGACATTGCCGCGGCGACATCCGGCCACGGAGCCGCGATAGCTGCCATAACCGCACCGCCAAAAACAAGGCCCCAAAACGTGACAGCCAGCGGGTGGACCGTCTTGGTTGCTATCCGGCTAAACACCGCGAGCGACGCACCGCAAAGGCCTGCAATCACGCCCGACGTAACGCCCCAAACCGAAAAATGAAAACCGGAAAGGTCGCCATTGGTCACTGCAAGTACGCAGCCACCTATGTTAAAAGCGATGGCAACGAGCTTGTTGGGGGTCACGTCCTCGCGATAAAGCACGCGGCCGAGCACGACGCCAAACACCGGCGAGGTATAGAGCAGCACCGAGGCCGTAGACATGCCCAACTCGCCCATGCACTCGTAATAGCAAGTGTTGGCGGCGGCCAAGCCGACGATACCGACAAGCGCGCAGGGGACGAGCTCTTTGGGGCTTGCTTTGAATAGCGCCATAGGACCCGAGGCTTTTCCCTCACGAGCACCTCTCTGGCAACCCATGAATGCCAAGACCGGAGCCATTAAGACGGCACCCGACAACAGGCGAAAGGCAGCCATACTCTGGGACGAAACGCCCATGGCCGAGATGCCGTTTACAAAGATTCCGATGCTGCCCCACATAAGCGCGGCGATCAGCACCAGCACATAGCCCAGATTGCTTTTCTTCAACGCAGCCTCCTCGGTATTGTTTCCAATATGTTTCACACTACGTTATAGTCGTTATATACATTTTTCAAGACACAAATCGGCGAGCGGAAAATCTGCTCGCCCACACACTCATTGGGTAGTCATTGGGGACGTGAAACGAAAGGGCGCTGACCTTCTGGTCGCGCCCTTGAAGTTGAACGTCAGATTGTCCAAATGCGACCCGCGCAGCGTCGAGCCGTTACGGCGTTTGGTAAAACGCCGTAACTAATACTCAAGCTTCCACATGTAGCGGCGCGTCATGTAGTCCTTGTGGGTGACGGCGGAGAGCGCACGCATGTAGACGTTGTTGAGAATCGGGGCAAAGATCAGGTGGTTGAAGTACTCGCTCACGCTGTCCTTGATGTCGTTGAGGCCGAGCTCCTTGGCGTCGAGCTGATAGACGCGCTCGCCACCGTACTGGTTGACGAAGCGGATGCCGCGCTCGTCGTTGCAGCGGCTGCGGCCGACGCTGATGAGCTGGAACAGCGAGGTGCGCTTGTCCAGGATCTCGAAGGGGCCGTGGAAGAAGTCGCAGGTGTTGATGGTGCAGGAGTCGATCTGCAGCATCTCCTGAACGTTGCAGATGCTAAAGACGTAGGCGGCACCAAAGAGCGGGCCCTGAGCCATGACGTTGATGCAGGGCTTGTCGGCGTTCTGCTCGGCCCACTTGGCAGCGAGCGGACGGGTGTACTCGACGGCCTTGCGATAGATGGGGTCGACCAAGTCGAACGCGGCCATAGCGGTCTCGTACTCGGCATAGCCCTCGGTCTGCTGCGTGAGTTCCATGGCGATCATGGTCACGACGGCGGAGTTGGTGCGGCCCATGCAGGACTCGTCGACGGCCAGGCTGTCGTACTGGATCTTGTAGTCGCAAACCTCGGTGAGACCGGACTCGTCAACATAGATGGCGATGGTGCTGGCGCCGTGGTCCTTGGCGACCTGAGCAGCGACGATGGTCTCCTTGGTGCCGCGCATGGACACGACGATGGCCAGGGTATTCTCGTTGACGTAGGCCGGGGTGGCGTGCACGAACTCGTTGCTGGTGTAGCTGGAGCTCACGACCTGCGTGGCCTCGTGCTCCATAAAGTACTGAGCAGGATAGTTGCCGCCGTTGGATCCGCCGGCGCCAATCCACACGACGCGCTTGATGCCGCCCTTGTCTGCCTTGTCGGCCAAAACCTGGGAGACGACATCCTTAACCTGTTCCTGAGTAGTCATCGCGCATCAGCCTTTCTTCTCGTTTGATGCTCTTGATGGCATACAAGTTACATACATGTTTTGGTTATGTCGACTAGTTGTATGCTATATTTGACTTAGAAATTCTGCTGGTAAGGTTTTCGACTTCTCGTTACCAGCAGTTTTGTTGTTGTATTGAATACATGCTTGATTAGACTCGCATACAAGTTAGATACAGGTTGATCACATGAACGCTTCGTCTAAAAAGAAACTGAGCCAATACGAGCGCTTGGCGGGCATGTTGCGTGACCGCATCGCCGCCGGTATCTACGCACGCGGAGACAAGCTGCCGTCCGAGATGGAACTCATGGACGAATCGGGGCTGTCGCGCAGCACCGTGCGCCACGCCCTTAAGGTACTCGTTGATGAGGGCCTGGTGCGCACCGAGCGCGGGCGCGGCGCCTTTGTGGCCGACACGCCCGCGCTCCACGAAAACAACCTGGTGTTTTCGAGCTATACCAAGCAGGTCGAAGGCCAGGGCATGAAGCCCACCACGCGCACGGTGGACTCGGGCTTTACCAAGGCGGGCGGCAGCATAGCTAAGTTCTTTGATGCCGCCGTGGGCAGCAAGCTCGTCAAACTTGTCCGCCTGCGTTATCTGGACGATGCGCCGCTGTGCCTGGAGACCACCTACCTGCCGCCAAGCTTCGAGTCGCTCATCGACCGCGATATCAACGGTTCGCTCTACGCGACGCTGCGCCAAGAATTCCATCGCGCGCCAGCACAGGGACATAAGACCTTTGAGGTGTGCTATGCCTCGCAAAACGAGGCGTTTTTGCTCAACGTCGAGCGCGGGCAGGCGCTGATCCTGATCACCGACTACGTCTACGACACCGACGGCCGACCGCTCCATGTCTCTAAGCGCATCCAACGCACCGACCGCGCCAAATACACCGAGCCCATCGGCTAACCTGCCAAAACCACCGCAAAGGGGACAGGCACCTTTGTGGTGGTTTTAGGCGAGGAGATCGGGGAACCAGGTTGGTTTGGGTTGGTTGGGCGTGCGCTCGGCCAGGACCAACTCCATCCAGCACATGTCGTACCAGCGGCCGAACTTTTGGGCACAGCGATCGAAGGCGCCCACCAAGCGATATCCCATATGGGCATGGAAGTCCTGGCTATTGTGCGTTAGATACTCGTCGTCCTTGTCGTGCGGCACGGCGATGAGCGCGCACATATTGGTGATGCCCATCGCGATCAGGCACTGCTTGAGCGCATCGTGCAGCTTGCGACCCAGCCCGCCATGGCGCACATCGCGTGCCAGGTAGATCGACGTCTCGACCGACCAGTCGTATGCCTCGCGGCTGTTAAGCGGACTCACGTAGGCATAGCCTACCGGACGCCCGTCCAACTCCATCACCAAATACGGATAGCGCTTGAGCGTACGCTCAATACGCCCGGCGAACTCCTCAACGCTCGGCACCTCGTATTCGCAGGTAATCGCCGTCTGGCGCACATACGGCTCATAGATGGCAAGCAACGCCGGCGCATCATCGGGCGTCGCCAGGCGAATCGTCGGCTCGGACATCTCGGTCATACAACCCTTCCCCCTCAAAAACAGAGGCCGCCTTGCGCCAAACCCAGCGCAAGGCGGCCCCCGTCATTACATCAGGCTACAGGACAGCCGCCAACGCGTCGATATCCTCCTGCGTCGTGGCCCAGCTGGTGCAAAAGCGCACCACCGTGTGGGTCTCGTCGTACTTTTCCCAGTACTCGATCGCCGCATGCTCGCGAATGCGCGCCATGTCCTCGTTGGGCAGGATCACGAACTGCTGGTTAGTCGGCGTCTCCAAGAAGAACCGGTAGCCGTGCTCGTGCAGCACGCGACGAAGCGCCTGCGCGGTTTCGATCGCCTGACGGCCAATCTCAAAATACAGGCCGCCGGTAAAGAGCGCCTCAAACTGCACGCCCGTCAGGCGGCCCTTGGCCAACAACGCGCCGTGCTGCTTAATACGCGGAATGGGATGCGCCGGGGCGCGCATGCCGCAGAACACCACAGCCTCGCCGCAGAGCGCGCCGCACTTGGTGCCGCCGATGTAGAACACGTCGGTCAGGCGCGCCAGATCGGCCAGCGTCACGTCGTTGGCGGGCGAGGCCAGCGCGTAGGCGAGGCGCGCGCCGTCGACGAAGAGCTTGAGGTCACGCTCGCGACACACGGCGGAGAGCTCCTCGAGCTCCTGCAGGGAGTAGAGGGTGCCGTACTCGGTGGGCTGCGAAATATAGACGAGGGCGGGGGCGATCATGTGGTCGCGCGCGCCGTCGCCCTCCCACGCCGAACAGATGCGTTCGACGTCGGCGGCGTTGATCTTGCCGTCCACGGCGGGGGTGTCGAGGATCTTGTGACCACCGCGCTCGACAATGCCGGCCTCGTGCATGTTGATGTGGCCGGTGTTGGGGGCGATGACGCCCTGCCAGGGCAGGAGGATCGCATCGATGACGGTCGCGTTCGTCTGCGTGCCGCCGACCAGGAAGTACACGTCGGCGTCGGAGGCCTGGCATGCCTCGCGGATCAGGTCGCGGGCGCGCCCGCAGTGCTCGTCGGTGC
>DBFAAM010000013.1:0-55896 GCA_048193585.1 Collinsella aerofaciens
GCCAGGGTCAAGGCTACGGTCAGGGTTTCTAACGAGCCGTATCGCATATATCGAAACCAGAGGGGCTGTCCCATCAACGCGGGACAGCCCCTCTTTTCTTATTGATCCGTTGGGGACGGAGGAAAACGGATCACTTGTGGCTGGCATGAGGCCTGGTTCGTAATGGTCTGGACAGTTAGTTCAGATACGTATAAATCTGGGGCAGCTTGGGATGCGTTTTGAGCAATTTTTGATTGGGATGGGGCTCGGATGGGTGTTTGGAAGGGAGAGTGGGACGTTTACATGGTCTCGAGGAACCCAAAATTAGTCGAAACAGAGGTGTTTGTGCCCGATCCAGCTCTAGGATTTATACGTATCTGAACTAACTGTCCACCCCAGTCTGGCGGCTGCCGTTTCGGTGCGGTTCGAGACCGCTATTCGGCCTCATTGCGACCGGTGGTACTCTAGTATCCGTTTGAAATCGAGCGAAGGAGTGCCGCTATGGAGCAATCGAGCCTGTTTGGTGACGGCGTGGACATCGATACCGAAACGCCCGCGAGCGCGGATGCCGCCGTACCGACCGACGCCCGTGCCCAGGCGGCAGCGCGCGCGGCCGAGCTGCGCCACGAGCTCGACTACCACGCCTATCGCTACTACATGCTCGACGCGCCCGAGATCACGGACGCCGCCTTTGACAAAATGCTCGTTGAGCTGCAGGAAATCGAGGCGACCTACCCCGACCTGGTGACGCCCGACAGCTATACCCAGCGCGTGGGCGGCTACGTGAGCGAGCAGTTTACGCCGGTCACGCACATGGCACGCATGTATTCCATGGACGATGCCATGGACCTGGACGAGCTCGACGCATGGCTCCAGCGTACCGAGGATGCGCTCGGCGCCGGTAGCGTCACCTATACCTGCGAGCTCAAGATCGACGGCCTGGGCGTGGCCCTTACCTACCAAAACGGCACCTTCGTACGCGCAGCCACACGCGGCGATGGCACCACGGGTGAGGATGTGTCGCTCAACGTGCGCACCATCAAGGATGTGCCCATGCATCTGTCCGAGGCAGCGCTCGCCCACATGGGTGCCGACCGTGAGCGTACCATCGAAGTACGCGGCGAGGTCTATATGCCCAAGGGCAGCTTTGTGCGCCTGAACGAGGAGGCCGATGCCGAGGGACGCGACCCCTTCGCCAACCCGCGCAACGCCGCTGCAGGATCCCTGCGCCAAAAAGACCCCAAAGTCACGGCGCGCCGCGACCTGGCCACCTTTATCTATGCCATCGCCGATACCGATCCGCTGCACGTCCACAGCCAGCGCGAGTTCCTCGACTGGCTGCGTAGCGCCGGCTTTAGCGTCAACCCCAACGTGGCTCGTTGCGCCACGCCGGCCGAGGTCCACGAGTTCTGCGCCCAGGCGCTCGAACATCGCGGCGACCTGGACTACGACATCGACGGCGTGGTCGTAAAGGTCGACAGCTTCCAACAGCAGCTTGACTTGGGCTTTACCGCCCGCGCACCGCGCTGGGCCATTGCCTTTAAGTTCCCGCCCGAGGAAAAGCAGACCATTCTGCGCGAAATTCGCATCCAGGTGGGCCGCACCGGTGTGCTCACGCCGGTCGCCGAGTTCGACCCGGTGACGGTCGCCGGCTCCACCATCGCGCGCGCCACGCTGCACAACATCGACGAGATCCGCCGCAAAAACGTGCGCGAGGGCGACACTATCATCGTGCACAAGGCGGGCGACGTGATTCCCGAGGTTGTGGGCCCGGTGCTCGATAAGCGCCCGGCCGATTCGGTCGACTGGCACATGCCCGAGGTCTGCCCCGTGTGCGGCAGCCCTGTGGTCCACGAGGATGGCGAGGTCGCCTACCGCTGCGTCTCCATCGACTGCCCCGCGCAGCTCAAGGAGCGCTTGCTCCACTGGGTGAGCCGCGGCTGCATGGACGTCGACGGCCTGGGCGACGAGATCGTCGACAAGATGATCGCCGCCGGCCTGATCCACGATGTCGCAGACTTCTACCAGCTCACGGTCGATGACATCGCAGGCCTGGACACGGGGCGCACCTATGCCAGTTCCAACAGCAAAAAGGGCGTCAAGAAGGGCGACCCCATTCCGGTAGGCCTCAAGACGGCTGAGAAAATCATCGCCGAGCTCAACAAGTCCAAGAGCCAGCCGCTCGGTCGCGTGCTGTTTGCCCTGGGCATCCGCCACGTGGGCAAGAGCGTGGGCGAGGTTATCGCCGAGCGATTCCTGTCGATTGATAAGCTCATCTTGGCGAGCGAAGAGGACATCGCCGAGTGCGAGGGCATCGGTCCCAAGATTGCGGCGAGCGTCAAGCAGTTCCTGGCCGTTCCCGAAAACCTTGCCGTCCTGGAGCGCCTGCGCCAGGCGGGTCTGTCGCTCGAGGTCGACCTGGGTGCCGCACACGCGCAGGCCGCAGCCGATGCCGGCGTGGCAGGCGAGCTCGCCGACGCACAGCCGCTCGCGGGTTTGACCTTCGTGCTCACCGGCACGCTTGTCAACCGCACCCGCGACGAGGCGGGCGCGGCGCTCAAGGTGCTTGGTGCCAAGGTCTCGGGCAGTGTTTCAAAGAAGACGAGCTATCTGGTCGCCGGTCCCAAAGCGGGCTCCAAGCTCACCAAGGCCGAGCAGCTGGGTGTGCCTGTGCTGGATGAGGATGCACTCGAGCAAATCTTAGCTACCGGTGAGGTGCCACAGGCTTAAGGCATCAATAGTCAAATTGAAGAACCGCCCGGAAAGCATGGTGCCTTCCGGGCGGTTCTTATTTGGACGGGGCAACCGGTACCGTGATCTGTGTCACTTGGGTCGCCGGGTCGTCGCTGATGATGCCGTCGATGAGGATGATCCTGCGGACCGGTGCCGTCCCGGAGCGATAAGAGATTCATACAAAGCAGAGGTGCCAGTAATGGTTGATCGCCCCCATTGTGATGAGTTTTATACACTTTAACATTAACATTAACGTGTATACTGAGCAGTGAAGATGTATGTTGAGAGGAGCCGCTATGGTTACCGTCGCGTTTTCGGAACTGCGCCAAAACCTTACGCAGGTGGCCGAAAGGGTTGCCAATGAGGGCGAGGAGGTTGTGGTCTTCAAGCGGAGCAAGCCGTTGTTCAAGATCGTGCCGCTCGACTATGAAGGTCCAGTTACGGTGGAATATGACGCTGCCCAGGAGCGTGGGGGTGCAAAGCCGATGTGCGGCACGGGCAAGCCCAAGCGCGACGTAGGTACGATGTGGCATCCCAAGATCACCTGGAAGGAGATCCGTGAGATGCTCGCGGAGGATGAGGACTACCAGGAGTATCTCGATATCGTGGCTAACATGCCAAAGGGAACGCCGCTCGATACGATGACGGTTGAAGATGAAAAGCGCGTCGCGAGGGAGCGCTACCTATGAGGGCATTTCTCGATACCAATTTTCTGCTCGATTGCGTGCTGCCGGGCCGGCCGGAGCATGGGGCGGCGCAAACGACCAAGGGGCTCGTTGACGTGGGACTTATCGAGGGCGTTGTTTCGGCCTGCTCTCTCAAGGACGCGTACTACATTCTCACTAAACAGACGGGCGAGGCGTGCGCCCGCGAGGTGGTTCGCGACTGCCTTAAGAGCTACTCGGTAGAGCCTCTGGACCAAGAAGCTTGTTTTACCTCCGCCTATTCCGATGAACCGGACTTTGAGGATGGCTGTATCCGCGCGATGGCCGAGCGTGCCGGCGTGGACTTTATCATCACGCGCGATCGCGCCGCTTTTGTGCGCTCGACCATCAAGACCTTCTCGCCCGCAGAGTTCATCCGTGCGTTTCCGATTCCGGAGGAGTAAAACCGCCATATCGGGGACTGTCCCCGGCATGGTAGTTCTCCTGTAGCCGACGCTCGTTAGCTGAGCTATACTTCATAATTATGTACATAATTATGATTGGAGTTGAACATGCCCGTTTGCGTTCCAATTAAAGATATGCGGGACACCGCGAAATTCTCGGAGCTCGTTGAAACTGCTACTGGTCCAGTGACTGTTACAAAAAACGGCTATAGCAAATTTGTTGTACTTCGATCCGAGGACTACGACCTCATGGTTCAGGAACAGGCTAAGGCTCGTCTGATGGCTCGTATAGCTGTGGCCGAGCGGGAGCGTGCTGCTGGCACGGCGCGTGATGCCTTTGAGGCTCTCGATGACCTTGAGGCAAAATATGGCCTATAACGTCAAGATTCTGCCTACAGCTGAACAAGAAGTTGACGATATCGTTGATTATCTAATGGGGCATGGTATTTTTACCGCCCGGCACTTTCTTGATAAATACCGTAGTCAGCTCCAGCTTCTTCAAAGTGGTGTAGTTGACTACGGCTTATCGAAGTTACCCGAGCTTGCAGTGCTTGGTTACCATGCTTGCCTCGTTAATTCTTATGTAATGCTTTATTACTACGATAACGAGGACGTTGTGATTGCCCATGTTTTTCACCAAAGCCAAGATTATGCCGCATTGGTGATATCTAGAAATCGATTCGAGTTGCTGGATGATGATTAGAAAGAACCGCCCGGAAGCACGATGCCTTCCGGGCGGTTCTTATTTGGACGGGGCAACCGGCACCGTGATCTGCGTCACATGGGTCGCGGGGTCGTCGCTGATGATGTCGTCGATAAGGGCGATTTCGCGCGAGGGGCCGGCGGGTGTCAGGCCGTGCTCGCGCATATAGCCGAGCAGCTGCTCGTAGCGCGGACCCGCTTGCCCGTGCGTGCCGCGGAAGCTAATGGTCAAACAGCGTGCGGCGGGGCGTACCTCGACGTCGCCCAAGTACTCATCGGTGTCATCGAGCAGTAGAAAGACCTCGTCGTAGCCATCAAAGTCGCCGGTGGCGAGGCGCTCGGCGCTAATCCCAACGCCCAAGTTGCCCAGAAAGACAAAGGTCTCGTGCTGGCCCTTCTGCAATTGACGAATCTGCCACTCCAGCGCATAGGCGTCGGTAGGGTTGACGCGTTCGCGCAGCACGGCGCAGCGAAGCTCGGGCGTATCGATTGTGCAAATGGTATCGAGCTTGGTGTTCAAGGCATCGCGGAGCAGCGCAAGCCGGTTATCGATCTTGCGCGACACGCGCTCCAGCTCTCGGCGCTTGCGCTCGATGAGCTCCTGCTGCTGAGCTAGCTGCCGCTGCATGAGGTCCACATCGCGCGTGGTCACAAACTCACGGATCTGCGCCAACGGCAAGTCAAGAACGCGCAGGTGGCTGATGGTGTTGAGGGTGGAGAGCTGCCGCGATCCGTAGTAGCGGTACCCACTCGCCGGATCGATGTGCGCCGGGCCAAGCAAGCCCATCTGCTCGTAATGACGTAGCGTCCCCACGCTCAGGTTAAACAGGCGCGCCACCTCGCCAATACGGAGCAGGCCCTCAGTATGTTCACTTGGCATGTCGGTCACAGGACCGCTCCTTTCGGCAAAAGGCAGGGGAGGGGCGCCAAGCTTGCGTCGCCCCGCTACGCCACCAGCTTGTCAAAAGCTCCGCGGCGGTTGAGCACGGTAAATGCGACAACACAGATGACCGCCGATAGAATCGACCCGCACGGCGAGGCGATGCCCATGGGAAACAACGTATCGGAATAGGCGTTCGACAGCAGCCACGCGCCCGGCACGCGAATGAGCGCCACGGCCAGCACGTTGTGCGCAAAGCCGATGTAACTCTTGCCGTATGCGGCGAAAAAGCCGCTAAAGCAAATGTGGATGCCGGCAAAAATCGCGTCGAAAATGTAGCTGCGCATATAGCCGGTACCGGCGGCGACTACTGCAGCGTCCTTGGCAAAAAAGCCAATAAACGCCGGCGCCACCAGCCACATCAGCACCGTGATCAGGCAGCCGTACACTACCGAGATGGTCATGGCGTCCTTGAGCGCCTGACGCGCACGATCGCCCTTGCCCGCGCCGGCGTTTTGCGCCGTGAGTGCACTGACGGTGGCGCCCATGGAACTCGGCACAATGAACAAAAAGCTGATCATCTTCTCGACCAGGCCCACGGCAGCGGCGTCGACGAGCCCTCGGTGGTTGGCGATGACGGTGATGAACATAAACGCCACCTGGATGCAGCCGTCCTGCACGGCCACGGGCACGCCGATCTTAAGGATGCTGCCGAGCACCTCGGGCTGAGGGCGCAGGTCGCTACGCTTAACGTGGATGTTCGTGCGGCGGCTCTTGAGCCACACGAGCGCGAGGGCAACGCTGGCCGTCTGCGCGGTCACCGTGCCGAGCGCCGCGCCCACGGGGCCGAGCCCCATGTGGCCGATAAACAGAAAGTCGAGCGCGATGTTGATGATGCATGCCACGCCGATCACGTACATGGGCGAGCGCGAATCGCCCAGCCCGCGAAAGATGGCCGAAAGGATGTTGTATGCGGCGATAAACGGAATGCCCGTAAAGCAGATACGCAGGTAGGCGGCGGTTCCTTCGACTGCCTCGGCCGGCGTGCCAATGAGCGCCACGATTTGCGGGCACAGTGCGAGCAGGATAGCGGCCAGCACCACCGAGACACCCATAAAGAGCGTGATGGTATTGCCGATGGCGGTCTCGGCGCGGTCAAACCGACGCGAGCCCACGGCGTGGCCGACGATGACCGTCGTTCCCATGGCCAGGCCCACGAGCGTCACAGTGATGATATAGAGCGTCTGCGCGCCATTGCCCACGGCGGTGATGCCGGCGGCGCCGCTAAACTGCCCCATCATGTACAGGTCGGCCATGCCGTAGAGCATCTGCAAAAAGTACGAGAGCATATAGGGCAGGGCAAAGACCGCGATGGTCTTAAGGACATTGCCGCGTGTGAGGTCGTGTTCCATGGGCGGGGCTTTCTGGCTGGGTTTGTTTACGTACCAGTGTAGTGAAAACCCTACAACGATTGTAGAGTCAAGGTTTGTGTTGGTAGTGGGGCGAAAAAGGTCACGCTTCGAGCACGATGCTTTGATCCCTCCGTGCCCCTCACCTCGACTCAAACCATCACAACATTCGACACTTTTTGCCAAAATCGGGAAAAGCATCGAATGTTGTGATGGTTTTTCTACCACTCGACCGGGTGGAATCGCTTTCTTGCGCGCGAAGGTGTGCGGACCCGTGGGCCGGGGAATAAGGTTGGTTATCCGACTCCATTGGAGGGCTCATGGACCTGCCGATCGTCCTGTCCCATAAGACTGCCTGGCTGTACCACAACGTGGCGCGCCCGTCCGAGCCGCTCTCGCGAGCAAGCAGCCTATACGATGAGGACTCGCTTGCTAACGAGGCGGAGCCGACCGCGAGCCTGCCCAAATTGGGACTCGATGCCAAGGGGCTGAGGGCTTCAACGGCTGTCGGGATTGTTACTGACTATCTGGTTTCGCTCGGTATTCCACGAGAAGAGCTCGATCATGTCGACACGCTCGTCAACTTTGATTTTGAGCGCTCGACGCCGGCTGGATTTAGGTGCCACGTGTTTGGAGCGCCGGTACCTCCAGGCCATCTTATCGAGGTGGCAGAGGGCCTTCTAGTGGTTGATGAGGCCATGTGCTTTGTTCAAGCGGGTTCGTGGATGAGCGAGCCCGAGCAGCTGGAATATGGCTACGAAATCTGTGCCCGATACCATTTGAATCATCTGTCGACAGGCGATTATATCGAGATGGGACAGAGGTACACCGTTGCCGACTTGATTGCTTATTGCAATGAGAACCGATCTCGTCAGGGGGCCGTGCGCGCGGCCGCCGTGCTCAAGCGCGTGCACGATGGCGCGCGATCGCCCATGGAGACGGCCACCGCAATCATGGTCGTAGCAAAACGTTCCCAGGGCGGGCTGGGAAACGCCAAGGTTGGGCTCAACCATCGGGTCGATGTTCCCAACGAGTTCAAGTATCTCGCAAAGGCCGGGTATTTCGAGATCGACGTATATGCGCCTGCGAGTGGTACGGGGATTGAATACAACGGCTCGGACCATCTTGATAAACAGCGCAGCGCGTCGGATGCGGAGCGTATGACCGTGCTGAGCGCGCTGGGCTTTAGGATGATCGTCCTCACCGGGACTCAGTTTGCCCATCAGCTGCAATTGCACCGGGCGATGAACGCCATCGCGCTCGCTATGGGCCTTAAGTGCGACCGGAGCGAAGCGTTCCAGAAACGTCAGAACGACCTGCGAGAATTCGTGATTCGGCACTGGGATGGCAGCCTTTAGGGGCGCTTTGGCCCTTCTACGGGGTGCTGTGGGCAGGTAAACCATCACAACATTCGACGTTTTTTGCCAAAAACGGGAAAAGTGACGAATGTTGTGATGGTTTGTATGCTGAGGATGGGCTTGGGAAGCCGGTTTTGCTCGAAGCGACCTGTCCTGTCGTACGGGTGTCGGCATGATTCTCCCGTGGGGTATTATGTTTTCTGAAGAATAAAACGCCGCGTGAGGGGAGGGCTGCGTGGACGGGCGCGTGCAACATGACGGCTTTGGCCGCGATATCAACTACCTGCGCATTGCCGTTACCGACAAGTGCAATTTCCGCTGCATCTATTGCATGCCGGCCGACGGCGTGGCGCCTCGCGCGCACGACGAGCTGCTCAGCGCCGAGGAAATCGCCCGCTTTGTGCGCTTAGTGGCGGGGGAGGGCATTCGCCGCGTGCGCCTGACGGGCGGCGAGCCGTTGGTCAGCCGCCGTATCATTCCGCTCATTCGCGACATCCGTGCGATTCCGCAGATCGAGGACATCTCGCTCACCACCAATGGTGCCCTGCTGCCCAAACTGGCGCCGCGGCTCAAAGATGCCGGGCTTAACCGCGTCAACATCTCGCTCGACACGCTCGACCCTACGCTCTTTGGAAAGATCACGCGCCTGGGTCGACTCGAGCAGACCATGGCTGGGATCGACGCAGCGCTGGCCTGGGGCTTTGAGCCGGTTAAGGTCAACTGTGTGGTCGTACGCCGGCTCAACCAGGATGTAGCGGCCCTCGCACGGCTGACCGTCGACCGCCCCATCCACCTGCGCTTTATCGAATACATGCCCATCGGCGACGAACGCACGAGCTCGCGTTGCGCTGTGGACCCGCATGCGCCCGCGCTCAATCCCGAGCTGTGGGATGCGAGCGACACCGTGCCGAGCGGTGAGCTGCGTGCGCGCATCAATGCCGGGGCCGCAGCGACGGGACTGGGCGAGCTCGAGCCGCTCGACATCAACGACGCTCCTGCCGGCGCGGGTCCTGCGCGCTATTGGCACTTTCCGGGCGCGGTGGGAACGGTTGGCTTTATTAGCGCCATGTCCAATCATTTTTGCGCGAACTGCAACCGTCTGCGCCTGACGGCCGATGGCAACGTGCGTCCGTGCCTGTTTAGCGATGCCGAGTATTCGGTGCGTGAGGCGCTGCGCCGTGGTGATGATATGCAGGTACTTTCGATTTGGCGCGATGCCGTGGCTCACAAACCGCAGGAACACGCGATAATTGAGGGCACGCAACGATTTATGTCCCAAATCGGAGGATGATCATATGGCCAAGAGCAGGTACGCCGATGCCACCAAGGCCGCTCGCAGGGCCGCGATGTCTGCCCACAAAGTCACGGCTGCGGCGAATGCTGGCAACGCCGACGCGTCCGCGCAGCCGACTGCCAGCGCTGCCACCGAGCCCGCCCGCGACGCCCGTCGCGACGAGCTGACGCACGTGGACGCCAGGGGCGAGGTGCGCATGGTCGACGTGTCCGACAAGGCCGAGACCCATCGCATTGCCATCGCCGAGGGCACCATCCTCATGCATCCCGAGACGCAGGCCATGGTGCTGCAAGACCGCGCCAAAAAGGGCGACGTGCTTGCCTGCGCGCGCGTGGCGGGCATTATGGCCATCAAGCGCACGAGCGACATCATCCCCATGTGCCATCCGCTGCTCATTACCAAGAGCAAGTGCGACATTGCGCCCATCGCTGCGGCGGGGACGCCGGCCGAGGACGTGCCCGAGGGCTGGGCGCCGGCGCGCGCGGACGGGCAGGTTGGCTTTCACGTGCTGGTTACGGCGGGCGTGACGGGCAAGACGGGTATCGAGATGGAGGCTTTGACCGGCGCGAGTGCCGCGTGTCTGACCATCTACGACATGTGCAAGGCGGTCGATCGCGGCATGGAGATCGTCGACGTGCGCCTGCTGCACAAGGAGGGCGGCCGCTCGGGCGTGTGGGACCGCGCAGAGCGTCAGGCCGCTGCTGTTGAGGCTGCTGCCGCAGACGGCAACGCACCCGCGAGCGCGCCCGTCGCCGTCGCGCCCGCAGCTCCGGCACCGGCCGTCCCCGCGATTGCGTTTATCGGCTACCAAAACTCGGGCAAGACCACGCTCGTCGAGAAGGTTATCGCCGAGCTCACCCGCCGCGGCCTGCGCGTGGGTTCGCTTAAGCATCATGGGCATCACGGCTTTGATATCGATGTGCCCGCTAAGGACACCTGGCGCCATCACCAGGCCGGATCCAAGCACGTGGGACTCATCTGCGCCACACGCTGGGCGGAGTACGCCGACACGCGCGAGGAGGACGAGATGCCCGCGCGCGAGCTGCTGTCGCGCTACAACGATGTCGACGTGGTGATCATCGAGGGCTACAAGACCGAGGGCTTCGACAACATCGTGGTCGCGCGATCGGGTGTCGACCGTCTGCGCGGCAAGAGCTCGCTCGACCTGGTCGACGGTCACACGCTGGCCCTTGCCTGCAACGAGGCCCTGGCGCGTCAGGCCTTCGACGCCGGCTTTGCGACCCGAGCCATCAACATCAACGACGCCCGAGCCATCTGCGACCTCATCCAAGATCATCTGGCCTAAAACCTGCCAAAAAGGGACAGGTTTGTTTTGGCAGGTTTTATCTGGGCAAACGTCATTTCCACCACAAAGGGGCCAGGCACCTTTGTGGTGGATTTTGCTTTGGTAGATGTGTGGGGCATGCCTTACAATCTACCAAGTAGTTCATGACGGGCGAAAAACGGAGAGAAGGGGCTTGATGCGTCCTTAGTGTTTCTTGCGAAT
Organism: Collinsella aerofaciens; assembly: GCA_048193585.1. GTDB lineage: Bacteria > Actinomycetota > Coriobacteriia > Coriobacteriales > Coriobacteriaceae > Collinsella > Collinsella aerofaciens_CK. Next base: position 10,971 of record DBFAAM010000013.1, read on the forward strand.
AGATTGATTTGACAGACGGTGGCGAATGCCCACCGCCCGTATTCGTATGAAACAAGGAGTCTCCATGCTCGCCTCTCTTTTCTCAAAGCCTCAATCATCGCTGTCCATGCAGGCCAAGCGCCTGGTGGCGATGCGCTTTCTCATCTACACCGGCTTCCAGACCAGCTACTTTATCGGCGTCATCGGGACGCTCACCTATGCGGACGGCGCTTCGGTCGTCGCGACATCGCTGGCCGTCCTGTTTATGAATGTATTCGTGATCATGGGATCCTTTGCGGGTGGCGCGGCGCTCGACGCCTGGGGTCCGCGCCGCCATTTCTTGCTGAGCATCATCGGCGCTCTCGCAACTGGCGCGGCGATCCTCGTTTTTGGCAGCGCGACCGGAACAGTCCTTGCCGGCGCGGTGCTCCTGGGCTTTGTGATGGGATTCGCCCAGCCCATCGCCACGTCCTATCCGGCGTATCTCACCGACGACCCCGTTGAGCTCAAAGACATCAACTCCGCTATCGCCATGTTCTCAAACGTGAGTATTATCGTCGGACCCACGTTGGGTGGCTTTGTCGCGGCTGCTGCGTCGTCGCGCGCGGTGTTTGTGCTCATGATGTTCTTTACAGTGTTGGCGCTCGTCGCTGGTTGGGGCTTTAGGCAAAGTGCAGGTCAGGTCGCCACACACGAAGGCAAACCCGCGATCGGCGACATCACATCGGATAAGGCCAGCCAAGGCCCCAACTCCAGCACGTCCGCCCGCGCCACCTTCGCAGCCAGCATCAAGACAGTCTTCACCAACAGCGTCCTCGCGCTACTTTTCTGCATCATTTTTCTTTCGAACTTTGGCTATGGAGCCTTCGACCCGCTCGAGTCGTTCTTCTATCGCGATGTCCTGCATGTCGGCGTTGAGTGGATGGGCTGGCTCTCGTCGGCCTCGGGCGTGGGCGCGGTGCTGGGTGCCGTGCTCGCGCTCCGCTTGCCGCCGCACCTGGTCAACCTTAAGACGCTGCTCGTGGCGCTCATGTCCGTGGGCCTGGGAAGTCTGCTCTATGTGGGGACGCCGTACGTGGGCGTGGCCCTCGTCGGCCAGATCGCCCTGGGCATAGCTTGGGGCGTCGTCAACCCGCTTCACAACACTATCGTGCAAACGACGGCTCCGCTCGAGCAGCTCGGTCGCGTCAACTCGGTCATGGGCTTTGGCAACATGTTCGCCGGCGTGGCGCCGCTGGCAATTGCCCCATGGCTGGCGGCGACATTTGGCGTACAGCAGACGCTCATCGGGGCGGGCATGGTCGTGACGGCAGTTCCCGCGGCGCTGCTGCTGTTTGGCCGCCGGCACTTGGATCGTGCCGCAAAGCAGTAAAAACCATCACAACATTCGATGAAAATCGCGATTTTGCCGAAAAACGTCGAATGTTGTGATGGTTTGCGCTCCGGGCAGGCCGCCCTTCGGGTTCGGCCACCACAAAGGGGCCAGGCACCTTTGTGGTGATCGGGTCCCAACGGCCTGTGCCTTGGTATACCATGTACGCCGTTCACGAATACACCCCACACCGCCGCACAACCCAGAAAGGCCCCCATGGACACCACCTTCAGCCACATCAAAGCCGTGTTCTGCGATATCGACGGCACGCTGCTCACGAGCCAGCACACGGTGTCCCCGCGCACCGTGGCGGCGATCCGCGCCCTGCGCGAGCGCGGCGTGCTCTTTGGCCTGTGCACCGGGCGCGACGCCCACGCGACCGAGGCCATGTACGAGCTCTGGGGCATCGAAGGCCTGGTGGACGTGCTCGTGGGCTGCGGTGGTGCCGAGGTCATCGACCGCGCGCACGACATCAACGAGCTAAGCTATCCGCTGCCGGGCAAGACCATCGCGCGCATCTGCAAGCATATGGCGGACCTTCCGGCAACGCCCGTCTGCCCCCGAGACGGCGTGTTCTACGTGCCCGAGAGCAACGCGTGCGTCGAGCACCTGTCGCGCGTCGACGGCGTGCCCTACCAGGTGGTCGATTTTGCCGAGTTTTTGCGCGAGTCGCAGCCCAAGGTGATGTTTACCACAGCGCCCGAGGTAATGCCGCAGGTCATCGAGCGGGCGTCGACGTTTGCCGACGACACTGTTAAGGCGGCGGCTCTACAAACCACGCAGCGGCTCTACGAGTTCATGGATCCGCGCGTGTCCAAGACGCGCGGCCTTGTGCGCGTGGCAGAGCTCAACGACATGGAGCTTGCGAACATCTGCGTGTTTGGCGATGCCGATAACGACACCTGCATGGTGGCTGACGCCGGCGTGGGCGTGGCCATGGCAAACGGCAGCGATGCCACCCGCTCCGCCGCCGATTTTGTAACCGCCAGCAACGACAAAGACGGCATCGCGATCTTTATCGAGGAACATCTGCTGTAGCGCTGGGGGGGGGAGAACCGCCACAATGGGGACAGGCGCCTTCGCGGTGACCTCAGGCGATTTGGGCGAATTGATACCTAAGATCTGTGGGAAAATTCAAATAGTGTTGTCTGAACATCATGCTTCTAACCACTGATGGGTTTAAGATATTCACATCAATTTGGTAGGATATTCATCCCGGTTAATGACCTACCGCTCACGGTCGATTTTCGACCGTTCACAGGATGTTTGCTCTTGAGCAAAATGTTGTGCAAATAAAACTAATGCCATTAAAAAATAATAGGCAACTAAATTACCAGCAGAAACAAAAAATAGATAGCGAATAAACGAAGGTAAATCTGAGTAAATGTCAAGAGAATTGAGAACTTGCCATAAAAATGTCGGTTTTGTTGCTCAGATGTTTAAACAATAGTTACAATAGTATTACTACGCGAGCGCAATTTCAGATTGCGCAGATACGTTTGATAGGGAAAGAGCAAGATCGCGGTCTCTTGGGGAGGAGACATCGATGAAAGCGAATTCAGACAAATCTAAGCAGAGTAATAAAGCGACGCGCCGTGTACTGGCAGGTGTTTTGTGCGGAGCCTCCGTGTTGAGCCTGGTACTGTCGCTCGTCATGCCTCCGATCTCGCAGGCCATTGCCAACGATGCCCAGACGGTTTCTACCGAAGAAACTGTGATGGGGGGGTTCCTCAAGTGAGTCTACTGGTGTAGACAACACCAACAACGGGGATACCGAAAACCAGAATAGTGACGAGACCGAGAATGGCGCGAGCGAAGACGCCGCTGCCGCAGGCCTGCCGTCCGACGACACGAAGGTCGAGGGTGACACGCAGCCTTCCGATGCACAGCCTGCGGATGATGAGAATAACGATGAAAACGCGAACGCTCCCGCCACCGTCAGTGCCGATGGCTATACCGAGGTAAGCAACGATGTTGCTAGGGCATTTACCAATGGCGGCAAGTTCCGACTGACGGGTTCTGTCTATTCGAGTCAGCAGATTGACATCAAAAATGACACCACCATTAATCTTGCGGGAAACATGCTCTACAACCGCTCCGGCGGCTTAGACTCCTTCTTTGTGGTCGAAAACGGAGCCACGCTCACCATCGAGAACATTATCGAGGGCTCAGATAGCACAAAAGACGAAGAGACTCCGGTCGACAATGCGCCGGCGGGTCAGCCTGCGATTATGTCATGGGAAAAAGGAGACGAGTCTAGCTCTAATAACGGCACTCCTAAGAGTCTTACTTACTATGAGACTAAGAGCACGCCCAATACAGATGGACTTTGCACCACCGAGACTACGTACAGGCATGACGTTACGGGCTTTGGCGCTATCGTTGCGGCATCGGACCGCGGTTCCGTAAAGTATGTGGTCAACGTTGAAGCGGGCGGCACGCTCGATCTCAAGGGCGGCATGATTACCACGGCTGCCAACCTGAGTCCCGACGGCCATGTGATTTATTCCGAGGGTACGGTCAAAATCGAAGGCGGTTACGTCACCAACGGCAACGGCGGTGGCTGGGGCGGTGGCCTGTGCATGGCAAAGGGTTCACTCAATATGACTGGCGGCGTGATTGCAGCGAATAAGGCTGCTTCCGGTGGTGGCATTTTTGCCAACAGCGGTGTCACGTTGGATCTCTCCGGCGGTGTCATCTCAGGTAATGCTACGTACGCTAAGGGCATCGGCGGCAGCAGCTGCGGCGGTGACACCGGAGACGGCGGATACGGTGGTGGTGTTTATACCAAGGGCGCGAACGTCACCATCGGCGGATCTGCCAATATTACCAACAATCGAGTTGACGCTTGGATTACTGATTCCAATCTTTACAACTTCGGTCTGCTTGGCGGCGGCGGAATTGCATGCACGCACAGAGGGACGTTAACCATGACGGGTGGATCCGTTACTGCCAATTACTCCAAAGAGGCCGGTGGCGGAATCTACGCTGGTTTCTGGAACCAGGCGATTACGTTTAAAATGACTGGCGGCACGATTGCCGGCAACGAATCTGAAAACGCCGAGGGCGGTGGTCTCCGTATTTCCACCGGTACTACCGGCGATATTAAGGCTGAGCCGAGCACGTCCAACAAGATTTACATCACCAACAATAAGACCATGACGGGCGAGAGCCGTGGCGGCGATTGGGGCGGCGGTGGCGTCTTTGTCCAAGAGGACGGCAAGCTTAACATCGTAAGGACGCTGATTACTGATAATGAGGCCGGCGGCTGGGGTGGTGGCATCGGTGCCTGCCCTACGGGCGAGACAATTGTTTCGCACTCAAATGGTGCCGCAATCTACAACAATACGGATAATGGTTTAAGTAATCACATGTCTGCCGGTGGTAATGGCAAGAACGAGGACAGCAACACTAACTACATTACCAAAGACTTCAAAGAAGCCGGCCACAAGGATTTCTTCCTCGTGCGCAAGGATGACAGCAATAAGACGGTTGCAGTTGTGCTCGGCAAGATGCTCGGCGGCGGCTCAGCTGGCTGGAAGGGCACCTGCGATCGCCAGAAAATCACCATCGATCCTAATGGCGGTGCCGAGGCCAAGTACATGTTTGGTCTTGAGGCTCATCCCTCCGATACGGCTAAACGTGATGCGCAGAGAGATGCTACGACCATCATCAGTGGCAACTACTCCTACACCCACGGTGGCGGCATCATGACCAACGGCGACCTTATCGTCGGTGAGGTTACGAAGCTTGACGTGTACCCTGCAATCAAGGTCAAGGCAAATAAGGTCCTTATGAAGGACGGCAAGACGCAAAACCTCTCGGGTCATGGCTATCGGTTCAAGCTGTTGGGCAAAGCCGACGGTTCAGGTGGGGAGCCGTATTGGAATACGAACGGCACGCTCAACGCAAACGGCTGCGACGCGACGCCTGAGGTTACCGTTAATGACGAGGGAGAGATTGTCATTGATACGGCTGCGAACTTCCAATCGGGCAATTACGACCTCTACCTGGCTGAGGTTCCCATCGCTGAAAAGGGCACTACTTTCGATAAGACCATCTATAAAATTCACGTAAGCGTAAGCGCTACTCCAACTAAAACCTCTCTTATGGGAATTGATATCAATCGCTATGCGGTTGATAAGAGCGCTTCCAAAGTATTCGTAAAAAAGAAGGACGCGCCGGCCTTCACCAACTATGACGGCTTCTATAGCTGGACTGAGGATTCGGCCGATAGCGCCGTCTCGATCGTAACAATCGGCAACGACTCAAGCCCTGCGTTTAAAAACGAACTTGCTCCCTACCAGGCTTCAGGCACTTGGACACCTCAGGTGACCAAGAAAGTCAATGGCGGCGAGATGAAGAAGTTCAACTTTGAGCTATATACCATGGATGGCAGCGAGAAAACGGTGCTTGATACAAAGAGTACCGTTGATGACTCGAAAAACTCGCAGACGGTGACGTTCGTAGAGCAGAAGATCGGACCACTCAAAGTCAGCGACTTCAACGACGGTAAGGCAACATTCACTTATTACATTTGTGAATGTGCTGCTGATGCCGGCAAAGGCACCAGCCACAAGGGCTATACCAACGACACCAAGACCTTCAAGGTCGTGGTGACGGCCAAGGATAACAAAAACGGTACGCTGACCTGCACGCCGGCATACTACGAGGTCGACGCCAACGGTCAGGAGAGCGCGAGTCCGACTGGCAACCCCACCTTCACCAACACCTACTCCACCTCTTTGCCCCTTTCTGGTATGTCGGGCGTCACTCTGACGTACCTTGCCGGCGCGGCGGTGCTTTGCGCTGCTGCGGCCTGGATGCACATTCGTCGCAAGGCGAATGCGAAGGGAGGCGAGCGTCGTGAATAAGAAAGTTTGCTCCTTCCCGATCTTGTTTGCGCTGCTTGCCCTCCTGATCGGCACCTGCGCGGTTGTGTTCCCCGCTTCCGCGCAGGCCGCGCCGACCTCGAGCGGTTCCATCACGGTGAGCGGCACCGTGGCGCGCAGCTACGACGCCTACCAGATCTTTAGCGCCAACGTCGTCGACGGCGACAGCGACGCCAAGACCGCCACCGACCTCGCCTGGGCAAGCGACGCCGCACTGCCCGTGCTGCACAGCGCCGGCATGCCCAATTCCCAGACCACCGCGCAGGAAGCTGCCGAGTGGCTCAACACCGATTCCCACCTTACGAGCGCGCTGAGCGCACAGCTCGCTCGTTCCCTCCAGAGCTCTGACGCCGTGTCCGTGGCCCTTAACGCGGGCACGACGGCCGAGCTGCCCTGCGGCTACTGGCTCATCGTCGCCGACGATGACGCCATCGCCCAGGGCGAGGCCGGCACCGCGCCGATCATGGCGCTGGTCGGCGGCAGCGCCGTCACCGTCAAGCCCAAGGCCGCGACCCCCAAGGTCGCCAAGCACGTGCTGGAGGACAGCACCGCCGCCTGGCAGAAGGCCGCCGACGCCACGGTCGCCGACGACCTGTACTGGCGCCTCTCGGCCACGGTCCCGGCGGGCCTTGCCGCCTACGACACCTATACGGTGCAGTTCGTCGACACCATGAGCGCCGGGCTCGACCCCTCCAAGGTGGCCGCGAGCATGCGCGTGTACGTGGCGGCGGGCGCGGACGGCGGCTTTGACGCCGTTTCGGCCGACAAGGACGGCCGCGCCGGCACCGAACCCGCGAAGGGTTGGACCGACATCACGGCCCAGTGCGCCACCAAGGTAGCGGCCGACGGTAAGACCTTCACCGTGCGCACCGGCGACCTGATCGCCGCGCTCGGCGGGGCCGACGCCTTTACCGCGGGCGCCCGCGTGGTCGCCGTGTACAATGCGCCGCTCAACAGCGCATGCAACCACGGCATCGCGAAGGGCAACCCCAACGAGGTCTACCTGCGCTACCCGCGCTCTCCCTTTGCCGACCAGTCCGGCGATGCCGGCTTTACCCACACGCCGAGCGACGATGCGTGCGCCTACACCTGGGATCTCGCGCTCACCAAGCGCGGCAGCGACGGCGACAAGCCGCTTGCCGGGGCGGTCCTGAGCATCGCCGACGACCGCGGTCGTACGCTGGCGGCCGACGGTACGTGGGATGCGGAGGGCAAAGCCACCGTCACCACGGGCGAGGACGGCCGCGTGACCGTCTCGGGCGTGGACTCGGGCAAGCTGGAGGTCCGCGAGCTCAAGGCGCCCAAGGGCTACACCGCCTTTGAGGGCACGCGCTCCGCGACGGTCAAGGCCGAGGGCCTGGACGTCGACCAGGTGGCCGCCGCCAAGCCCAAGCTCACCATCACGGCCGAGTTGCCCCTGCGCGCCGACAGCGCGAACGGGTCGACGGGCAGCCTGGAGGCGTCGCTCATCAACACGCCCACCGGCACACCCCCTAGCATTACCACCGGAGGCTTTATGCCCTCGACTGGCGATATGGCAATGTACGCCGCGGCCGCCGCAGCGGTCGCCGGAGCCGCGCTTATCGTGGTCGCGCTCCTGGTCAAGCGGGGAGGTGGCAGCCATAAAGAGTAGCTGGCAGCCCCACAGAGAGCGGGGCGAGACGTAGCGAAGTAGATGCTAAGACACAGACAGACGATGATCGATCGAATGAGAACCAAACGGAAAACGGAGGAAAAGAAGATGAGCATGAGCAAGAACATCGCACGCTTGGCAGTGACGGCAGGCCTCACAGCAGCGCTGAGCTTCGGCGGCGTAATGGCCCCGGTGAGTATGGCGTTTGCTGCGGAGGGTGCGGCTGCAACGGCCACTGGCTCGGTGACCATCACGAACGTTCCGGACAACGATACCGAATTCTATGGCTATCAGATTTTTAATGCTGACGTTGCGATAGTCAGTGGTAAGACGGTTGTGAGCAATATCACCTGGGCGAACGATGATGTGGAGACGGCTGTCGAGAATGTCATTAAGGGTAACGGTTACGGTGGCACAACCGCTCAGGATGCTGCAGACTGGATAACGTCCAATGTGACGGGGACCGATGAGACAACCCGTGTTGACTCTAATCACATTGCTTATAAGATTGCCGCTGCCGTAGACGATCTTACTGACAAGACGACAACGACCAAGCACGTTGCCTCCGGCCTTAAGCATGGCTACTGGCTCTTTGTGACCAAGGCTGACACTATTAATGAGGGTGAGGCGGGCACATCTCCCATCTTCACTGTCGTGGGAAGCGCGCCTGTCAAAATCACCGAGAAAACTGGCATCCCCACCGTCGAGAAGAAGATCGTGAGCGATGCCGATAGCAAAGAGCACGATGCTGCTGACTCCCAGATCGGCCAGGACGTGACGTACAACCTTTATGGCACCATTGCCGAGAACTACGACAAGTACGACACGTATTTCTACGAGTTCTCCGATCAGATTTCCAAGGGCCTGACGCTGCAGCCGGGCGCCAAGGTCTATCTGTACGATACCGTGAGCAAGGCAAAAGACGATCCGAACCATATGAATGGCACGGAAATTACGACTAACTTTAACCAGAGTGGTGAAACTGTCGATAGCGCGACCAACGCCAAGACGACAACATGGACCTGCCAAAACCTGAAGAACGTCAGCGGAATCACTAAACAGTCCTGCATCGTTGTCTCCTATAAGGCAAAGATTAACCGCGAGGCTACCGTTGGATACAATGCGGGTAACACCAACACTGTCAAACTTAAGTATTCAAACAATCCAATGACCACCGACACCGGCACGACGGTGCCCGATGAGGTCAAGACCTACACCTATGGCCTTAAACTGAATAAGGTTGACCTTGGCACTGAGAAGGCACTCCCGAATGCACAATTTACCATCAAGGTGAAGGCGGCGGCGGATTCAAGCCTAAGGGGGAAATACGTTCATCTTGATGGAACTCTTGGAGATGATGCGTATAAGTTCACGACTGGCGACGATGGTGCCTTTGCTGTCAAGGGCCTCGGTGCGGGAACCTATACGGTAGAGGAGACTGACGCTCCCGAAAACTACGATAAGGTCGTACCTTTCGATTTCACGATTAAGCCGAAGAATGAAAGCGGGACAACAAGTGAAAGCTCGAGCGCGGATAAGTATGAACTAACCGCTCCCAGTGATCAGGTTATCATCGGTAAGCCGGATGATAAGAAGGGCGACAACAAGCTCGAAGCCAAGACTAACACAGCTACAAACGACGACGGCACCTTCAACATCACCGTTGGCGATACCAAGCAGGTTGGCCTCCCGCTGACCGGTCTTAACGGCGTGACCTTTACTTGGATCGCTGGTGGCGCGGTGCTCGTCATCGGCGTGGCGCACCTCATCCGCAGCCGTAAGCAGGCTGAGGAGTCCGAACAGGAGTAACGCTCGCTCACCCATCCCTTTGGCAGGTGGGATGTGATGGCCATGAGACTTGCGGACACTTTTCTCGTCCATCCACGTTCTTGCTTTGCCATTCTCTTTTCGGGGCAGACTCCGCGCTGAAGTCTGCCCCGTTTTTTTGGATAACGCAGCCAGCCTCCACCGTCCGATGCGGGTACGTTCGTCATCGCGTTTCTTGACTCGTATGAGGTTCGGATTAAGGTCCGTAGGCGCACGCGCGGTGCGGACGGTAGAAGGCATTTGCGCCGCAACAAGCGCAAATAAGAATGCCCGGGGGTCGGATCCCGGGCATTTAACAAAACCAGAAAACTAGGCCGCCCGCGCTTTCGAACACTTACGCGGGATGCGTCGTTTCCTATTGATATTGTATCCCGAATCGCCCAGCCGATTCGGGACATTTTAAAAACTCAAATGCTGGCTTAGGCACGAACGGAATCTCTTCAATTCCAAAAATTATGTATAATTCCAATATAAACTGGAATCAAACGAAAACGATGGAAATGAACGAAGCGCTAATCTACTTACAAGAAGCACTAGGCCTCTCCGCCAAGACCAAAACTTGGCCTGGATCCGCACGCTTGCCACTGCATCTGCGGGCGATTGAGGTCCGCGCTGTTGACGCAAACGGTTTTTCGTTTTTGCTTGCAAGCTTGCCTACTGGCGCCGGGCTTCCCGAGGCTAAGAGAGTCTATAGTCAGCTAGCCTTGCGCGCGGAGACTCCTGTTGTCGTTTCATTTCCTGATGCCGATGCACGTCAGCGCAAAGCATTGGTCGCACAAGGGATTCCCTTTGTCTGCCCGGGTAGACAGGCTTTTCTTCCATTTATGGGTACAGCCTGCACGGAGAGGGGCGGTGCCCGGTTTCGCAATCACGCGACCAAGATGTCGCCCAACGCGCAGGCTGCCGCAATCTGGGGAGCAACCCAGGAGCCATATCGTCCCTATGACCTTTGTCGTGCGCTTGGGATCTCGGCAAGCCGTGCGAGTGAGGCCATAACCGAGCTTGTTGACAGGGGGCTCGCGAGGCGCGAGCGTCGCGAGCGACGTGTCGTCGTGCTCCCTGTTGCCGTTGATCTTTTGCTCAGTGAGCACATGGCAGAGCTCTCCTCGCCAGTCTCGAAGGTCTGTTTTGCAAGGAAGACGCCGCAGATCGACTATCTTGCTGACGCCGGGGAGACGGCGCTCGCCGCGCGTTCGATGCTCGCTGCACCGGGCATGGAACAAAAGGCCGTCTTAAGAAGTACATGGCGTCAACTGAGCGACCTCGAAGTCGCAGACGGGGAGTTGCCGGATAACGAAACGGCGATGATCCAAGTGTGGCGCTATGCGCCCGTGTTTGCCGACTCCTCCCGTGTTGACGACATTTCGCTTGCGCTATCTTTGGCGGCAATCGACGATGAGCGAATTCAGCTCGAAGTCGATCGCATGTTTGGAAAGGAATATCCATGGCAAGAAGCGCTGTAGAAGGTCTCCAAGAATTCGAACCGTAGGCGGCGTTTCGGTCCTGGCTGCGTTGTCCGGCGCATGAGCTCGCTAATCGGCTATTATTTGTTTAGACAACTTGAGTTGTAGAGGAGTGACCGGCGATGGTGCAGGGCGCCAAACATATGAAGAGCAATAACGCCGCGGCCAACGGTGGCTCAAGCCCTCAGCCCAAACTTCAACCAAAACCTAAGCGCCGTCGCAAGCGACTGCCGCGCTGGGCCGACCGGCTCATCACCATCGTCATCATCCTTATTGGCGTGGGCCTTATGACCTGGCCGTGGATCTTGGACCGGCTCGAGGCCTCGGGCGTGTTGAACCAGATCAGCACCGTGTCCAGCACCGTGGACGCACTGTCTGCCGAGGAGCGCGAGCGCATCCTGCTCCAGGCGCGCTCCTTTAACGAGCAGCTGGCGGGCGAGGCTACCGAGCTTCCCGCCGACCAGATCGAGCCCTACGCTCAGCAGCTCATCTTTGACCGCGACCCCATGATGAGCTGGGTCGAGATCCCCTCCATCGACGTGAGCATGCCCATCTACCACGGCACGAGCGAGGAAGTCCTTATGGCGGGCGTCGGCCACCTGGAGAGCACGAGCCTGCCGGTGGGCGGCGCCTCGACGCATTGCGTGCTCACCGCGCACTCGGGCATGCGCAACCTGAGCATGTTCGACGACATCCATTCGCTGGAGCCCGGCGACCTGGTGCTGCTGCACACCATGAACAAGACGCTCGCCTACAAGATGGTGGACTCCGAGGTGGTGCTGCCCGAGGAGATGGAGTCGCTGACTATCGAGCCCGGCGCCGACAAGGTGACGCTCGTCACCTGCACGCCCTACGGCGTGAACGACCATCGCCTGCTGGTGCATTGCGTGCGCACCAAGTACAACAAGAAAGACGTCGACAAGCAAAAGTCGCTAGCCGGCCGCCACTGGGGCAAGCGCGAGTTTGCCGTGCTTATCGTGGTCGTGGCCATTGTGCTGTTGCTGCTGGACATCGTGATCCACGCGGTCCGCAAGCGCCGCAAGGCCAAGGCCTCGGCATAAGACATTCTTCAGAACCACCACAATGGGGGCAGGCACCTTTGTGGTGGTCGGGACTTCCAAACCATCACAACATTCGATGAAAATCGAGATTTTGACGATAAGCGTCGAATGTTGTGATGGTTATCGTTGCGGGCGGGACGGTTTTCGTTGTGGACGAGATGGTTATCGTTGCGGGCGGGATGCTTTTCGCTATGGACGGTGCGGTTTTGCTGCAGAACCGCCAGCCCGTCGCCTGTCAACCGCCGCCCTCGTTACGTTTTCGCTGCATTTGGGTAAAGCGCCTGCTCCAAGCCGGCGTTGCCCTGTATACTAGAGCGGTTTAACTGTTATGCGGAAGGGAGCGCCTATGGCACTCAGCGAGAAAGACGTGCGCGGCATCGCCGAGTACGCAAAGATCGCACTGACCGATGACGAGCTCACCCAGATGACGTCTTACATGAACGACGCCGTCCAGATGCTCGAGCCTGTCTTGCAATATGACTTGCCCGACGTGGAGCCCACGTTCCATCCCATCGGAAGCCTGTCCAACGTGATGGGCGATGACCTGCGCGAGCCCGAGCGCGACCTGCCGCTCGACGTCGCGCTCGAAAACGCCGGCAGCGCGCGCGACCGCTACTTCCGCGTGCCGTCCATTTTGGGAGAGGGGGAGAGCGAGTAATGGCGCTAAGCTTCGATTCCCTTACCGCCGCCCAGATCGCTGCGGGCGTTGCCGCCGGCGACTTTACCGCTACCGAGGTGGCCCAGGCCTCCCTTGCTGCCATCGAGGCGCGCGAGGGCGGGGTCCAGGCATTCCTGCAGGTGGCGCCCGAGCTTGCGCTCGAGGCTGCCGCGCGCGTGGATGCCAACCGCGCCGCCGGCAAGCCGCTGCCCCCGCTTGCGGGCGTGCCGCTGGCCATCAAGGACAACATGAACCTCGTGGGCACACGCACCACCTGCGCTTCCCGCATGCTCGAGAACTACCAGAGCGTCTACACCGCCACCTGCGTCCAGCGCATGCTCGATGCCGGCTGCCTGCCCATGGGCAAGGCTAACATGGACGAGTTTGCCTTTGGCAGCTCCACCGAGAGTTCGGCGTTCCACCGTACCAACAACCCCTGGGATACCGAGCGCGTGCCCGGCGGCTCCTCGGGCGGCTCCGCTGCAGCCGTCGCCGCGGGCGAGGTCGCGCTCTCGCTGGGCTCGGACACCGGCGGCTCCATTCGCCAGCCGGCGTCGCTGTGCGGCGTGGTGGGCTTTAAGCCCACGTATGGTGCCGTGAGCCGTTACGGCGTGGTTGCCTTTGGCTCGTCGCTCGACCAGGTGGGTCCCTTTGGCCGCACGGTCGAGGATGTCGCGCTGGCCATGAACGCGCTTACCGGCGCGGGCCGCGATCCGTACGACTGCACCAGCCAGGATTGCGCTGTCGACTTTACCGAGCATCTCAACGACAGCATCGAGGGCAAGCGCGTGGGCATCATCCCCGCGTTTATGGAGGCCGAGGGCCTGACGCCCGAGGTCAAGGCCGCTGTTCAGCGCGCCGCCCAGGAGCTGCAGAACCAGGGCGCCGAGCTGGTCGAGGTCGACCTGCCGCACCTGGATGCCGCTATCGCTGCCTACTACGTCATCGGCCCGGCCGAGGCGTTCTCCAACCTGGCCCGCTTCGACGGCATTCGCTACGGCTATCAGGAGGAGGGCTGCGCCAACCTGTCCGACCAGAGCTCGCTCTCGCGCGCCCACGGCTTTGGCGCCGAGGCCAAGCGCCGCCAGATGCTCGGTGCCTACCTGCTGAGCTCGGGCGTGTACGACAAGTATTACTACGCTGCGCAAAAGGCCCGCACGCTCATCACGCGGGACTACGACGCCGCGTATGCCAAGGTGGACACCATCCTCATGCCCGCCTCGCCGCGCACGGCCTTTAAGTTTGGCGAGATCAGCGACCCCACGCAGATGTACCTCTCCGACCTGTACACCATTTCGCTCAACATCTGCGGCAACGGTGGCATCTCGGTGCCGCTGGGCCTGGGCGAGGATACTCAGCTGCCCGTTTCTGCCCAGCTGGTTGGTCCGGCGTTTAAGGACCGTCAGCTGCTCACGTTTGCCCGCGCCCTGGAGCGCGGCTTTTCCGATGCCGCCACGGGTGCGCCCGCACTTTCCGTCGCGCCCGATTTTGCCGGGAAGGGAGGCGAGCTGTAATGAAGGAGCTTTCCGAGGTCCTGCAGGATTGGGAGGCCGTGATCGGCCTGGAGATCCACACCGAGCTCACCGCACTCGATACCAAGATGTTCTGCAACTGCAAGCTCAGCCACGATGACGAGCCCAACGCCAACGTGTGCCCGGTGTGCCTGGGCCTGCCCGGCGCCCTGCCGGTGCCCAACAAGCGCGCCATCGAGAGCATCGTCAAGGCCGGCCTCGCCACCAACTGCGAGATCCAGCGCCACTCGATGTTCTACCGCAAGCACTACTTTTATCCCGATATGGCCAAGAACTTCCAGACCACGCAGGGTCCGGTCGCCTTTGCCATGTACGGTCACCTGGACCTGGACGTGACCGGTCGCGGTGCCGCCGAGCGCCCCGACTGCGCGTTTGGCGAGGCCGAGGCCCAGAGCCTGGCGAGCGCCTCGGCCAACGCCGAGGGCCTGTCCACGTCCATGACGTCGACCATGCGCGAAGGCAACCAGCGCGCCGGCCACCTGGCCAGCTACGATGCTTCCAACCTGCAGATGCCCGAGCGCCGCGAGGACGGTTCCTACACGGTGCCCATTCGCATCCTGCGCATCCACATGGAGGAGGACGCTGCCAAGATGGTGCACGTGGGCGGTGCCGAGGGCCGCATTACCGCCGCGGCCGAGTCGCTCGTCGACTACAACCGCTGCGGCACGCCGCTGATTGAGCTTGTCACCGAGCCCGACCTGCGCACGCCCGAGGAGGCTCGCCTGTTTATGGAGAAGCTCCGCCGCATCTTTGTGACGCTGGGCATTTCGGACTGCTCCATGGAGAAGGGTTCCATGCGCTGCGACGGCAACGTGTCGCTGCGCCGCCGCGGCGAGACCAAGCTGGGCACCAAGACCGAGCTCAAGAACCTCAACTCGTTTAAGAGCCTGCACGATGGCCTTGCCTACGAGATCTGCCGTCAGGCCGAGGTGCTCGAGGAGGGCGGCATTATCTACCAGGAGACCCGTCACTGGGAGCCCAGCCGCAAACGCACCGTAGTCATGCGTGTGAAGGAGACGGCCGACGACTATCGTCTGTTCCCCGATCCCGACCTGGCGCCGTTTGACCTGGACGACGAATTCATCGACCGCTGCCGTGGCGAGATTCCCGAGCTGCCCGATGCCAAGCGCGCCCGTTTTGAGGCCGACTTTGGCATTAAGGCGGCCGATGCCGAGCAAATCGCTGGCGACCCCGAGTTTGCCGAGTTCTTTGAGGCTGCCGCTGCCGGTATGGCTGGCAAGGAGGCCCAGACGGTCGCAAACCTGCTGGTGAACGAGATGATCGCCTACCTTAAGGGCGCGGGCGTGTCGCTCGCCGAATCCGGCATCGCGCCGGCTCAGGTTGCGGCGCTTGCCAAGCTGCTCGCGACCGATGCCATCAGCTCCAACCAGGCGCACGAGGTCTTTGAGGCCATGGCCCAGACCGGTGACGACCCCAACAAGATCGTCGACGAGCGCGGTATGCGTCAGGTGAGCGATGCCGGCGCGCTGCAGCCGATCGTGGACGAGGTGCTGGCAAACTGCGCCGATCAGGCACAGCAGTATCGTGACGGCAACCAGAAGGTCATCGGCTTTTTGGTGGGCCAGTGCATGAAGGCGAGCCGCGGCAAGGGCAACCCGAAGCTCTTCAACGAGTTGCTGAGAACGTCGCTCTCGTAGCTGCGAGGCCGCGGAAGCCCCGAGTCGCCGGGGTATTTCCTCCAAATTTCAAACAGTCCTATGCAAGACGAAGGCCACATTTAGTGGCCTTCTTTGCATGCGGAACTCATTTGGAGCAAACACCCCGGCGACTCGGGGCTTCCGCGGCCAGACGACTCGGCCGTTCGGGTCGGGCGGGGCTGAATGGAATAGAGTGAATGGGCGCGCCGTTGGCGCGCCCATTTTTGTGAATGTGACAAAGGGACAGTCCCTTTGTCACATTGCAGGTGACCTCTTCTGCATGTGGAGCTCATTGGTCTGTCCCTTTGCTGGCTCCTTACTGGTGCTGGGAACGCCAAGCGGTGGGGGTGGTGCCGGTGTGTTGTTTGAAGGCTTGGGCGAAGGCGGCTTGCTGAGGGTAGCCTAGACGCTCTGCCACTTGCGCTATCGTAAGCGAGCTATCTGCCAAAAGGTCCTGCGCCCGCTCCATGCGACGCCTTCGTATGTAGGCGCCCAGGGACTCGCCAGTTTGGGCCTTAAAGGTGGCGCATAGTTTGGAGCGGCTTGTGTAGAGCCTCTCGGCCACCTCGTTGATACCCACATGTCTGCCTTTGTCGAGCGCGCGCTCAATCATTGCCGTTGCTTCTTCGGCAATGGTTATGCTAACGCGTGTGTCTGCCGCCTGCCGAGCCTGATTGTGGGCCGCGCGCGAACAGGCGAGCTCCGCGACCATGGTCTCCACGATGCCCTGCATATAGATGTGTCCGCCTACGGTGCGGGCGCGGTCCTCGTTAATCCGGCGCAGCGTGTGGCAGATGGCAGACGTCGCCTCCTCGTGCCATGGCTCGGCAAACGCCTCAAAGATTCCCGCGAACTCGGTGGGATAGCGGTGCTCCAGTTCGTCAAAATATCCAGGCAAAAAGAGCACCGAGCGCGAGTGATAAAGCTCCCCCGCAAACAGCGGGCTTAATTCCTCGCCACAGCTATCTTGGATAAAGCTGCAAACGGCATTGTTTGGCCACGGTCCATGCAATGGTTTAAGGTTCGCGGGCGTTATGCCAGCCTCGGGCATGCATGTAAGTGTGGGCGCGCTGACCTCGCTCACGCAGGCGTATGGCTCAGGTGTGTATTCGGCCAGGTACATATCGTGCGTCGGGGTAATGAAATGCTCCATGACGATGCAGGCAGGGGAGAGAGGCATGATCCATGCGCGGCCGTGCGCCCGGTCGTTTGCCACCTCGCCGGTAAAGACGGCGCCCTTGCCGGTAAGCTCCAGGCCAAACTGCTCAAATTGCGGTGCGTAGAGCTCGGTTATGTCGGTCGCTGCCCGCCGTATTTGCAAAAGCGTCCCTTTCCTTTGCAGAAACGTCCACGCCTGGCTTAATTGTGAGCCATGGCTAACACATCAATGATAAGTTCATTACGGTTAACTCTCAAGCCGTTAGAAAGGAATCTCATGGCAAAGGGATCAAAAAGGGAAGGCGGCGGTATCGGCGAGCTGCTTGCATATGCCGGCGACCGCAAATTCCTAACGTATTTGGGCATGGCGCTCTCGGCTCTCTCGCAGCTGCTGAGCTTTGGCCCGTTCGTGTGCATTTGGCTTGTCGCGCGCGATCTGATCGCCGTGGCACCTAACTGGAGCGAAGCCTGCGACATCGCGACGTATGGCTGGTGGGCCGTGGGGTTTGCCCTGGCAAGCATCGTAGCTTATTTCGTGGGGCTCATGTGCACGCATCTGTCCGCGTTTCGCTGCGCGTCCAATATCCGCAAGACTACGAGCGAGCACCTGCTTAAGCTGCCGCTTGGCTACTTTGACACGCACGCCACCGGTGAGCTGCGCCGTATTGTAGACGGATGTGCCGCCTCCACCGAGACCCTGCTCGCGCACATGCTGCCCGATATCGCCGGCGCCACCGCCATGGTCGTAGGCCTGCTCGTGTTGCTTTTCGCCCTCGATTGGCGTTTGGGGGCGGCATGCCTTATCTCGGTCGTCGTTTCGTTTGGCGCCATGGCCACCATGATGAGCGGCAAAGGCGCCGAGTTCATGAAGGCCTACATGGGAGCGCTGGTCAAGATGAACAAGACCGGCACCGAATACGTACGCGGCATCCCCGTGGTCAAGGTGTTTCAGCAGACGGTCTATTCCTTTAAAGCCTTCCACGATGCGATCGCCGAATACGCCGACATGGCACAAACCTATGCGGGCACGTTCTGCCGAGGTCCGCAGGTACTCAACCTTACCGCGCTCAATGGTCTTGTGGCATTCCTGTTGCCCGTGGCGTTGCTGTTGGCGCCAGGCGAGACGGACTTCGCGCATTTTATGACCAACTTCACGTTTTACGCGATATTTTCGGCCGTGGTGCCGACGGCCATGACCAAGCTCATGTTTGTGGGCGAGGCCTCTCAGATGAGTGCTGATTCGCTGGCTCGTATTCGAAGCGTCATGGATTCCAAGCAGCTCTCCGTGCCCGCCCAACCCAAGCACCCTGTCGGCGGCGACGTGCGATTTGAGGACGTGAGCTTTACCTACGAGGGCGCCGAAGCGCCTGCCGTCAACCATGCGAGTTTTAGCGTTTCCGCTGGTAGCACCCTCGCCCTGGTGGGTCCTTCGGGCGGCGGCAAGTCAACCTGCGCAAGCCTGATTCCGCGTTTTTGGGATGTTTCCTCGGGTCGAGTGCTCGTAGGCGGTGTGGATGTTCGCGATATGGATCCGCACGAGCTTATGGACCAGGTCGCCTTCGTGTTCCAGACCAACCAGCTGTTCCGGCAAACACTTGCCGATAACGTGCGCGCCTCCAAGCCTACGGCCACTGACGACGAAGTGCGTGCGGCCCTCTCCGCAGCTCAGTGCGACGACATTGTGGCCAAGCTCCCGCAGGGCATCAATACCATGCTCGGTGCCGGCGGAGCATATCTTTCGGGCGGCGAGGTCCAGCGCGTGGCCCTCGCCCGCGCGATCCTTAAAGACGCGCCTATCGTGGTGCTCGATGAGGCCACGGCGTTTGCCGATCCCGAGAACGAGGCGCTCATTCAGCGCGCCTTTAGCAAGCTGGCGGCGGGTCGCACGGTCATTATGATTGCGCACCGGCTTTCGACCGTGGTGGGCGCAGACCAAATCGTGGTGCTCAACCAGGGCAGCGTGCAGGAGTCGGGTACCCATGCCGAGTTGCTGTCCCAAAATGGCCTGTATGCCAAGATGTGGGCCGAATACGAACAGGCCGCGAGCTGGAAAATCACTGCAGCGACCGCGGATGCCGCCGTCACGAAGGGAGGCGAGGCCTAAATGTTCGCCTCATTCCAAAAGAAGTATTTCCTATCCGATAAAGGCGTCGCCGGCGTAAAACGCGGCATTTTCTGGACCACGCTCACCAATCTTATTACCATGGCCGGCATGGGCTTTTTATTCCTGGTTATGGCCGGTTTTGTCGAACACCTCGCCAGCGGGGCTGACCTGCCGGATGCCCTGCCGATCGTGGGCGGCCTCCTGGTCTTTTTTGTGTTGCTCTTCGCTTCTAACTGGCAGCAGTATTACTACACCTACTGCATCTTTTACGAGGAGTGCGGCAAGCAGCGTATGGAGATTGCCGAGCGCTTGCGCAAACTGCCGCTGTCGTTTTTTGGTCGTCGTGATCTGGCCGATTTAACCGAGACCATCATGGGTGACGTCCAGGCCATGGAGCACGCCTACAGCCACGTGCTGGGAGAGCTTTGGGGTGCCATCATCGCAAGCGCCATTGTGTTCGTGGCGTCGCTGTTCTTTTGCTGGCAGCTGGCGATCGCGGCGTTTTGGAGCGTTCCCGTGGCCTTTGCCGTGCTGTATCTAACACGCGGCCCCATGACTCCGGTGTTCGATCGCGTGCGCGCCGAGAAGGTCAAGGTTACCGAGGCGATTCAAGAGACGCTCGACTGCGTTCGCGAGATCCGCGCCACCAACCAAGAGGCCCATTATCTTGAGGGACTCAACGTTGTGATCGATGCCGAGGAGCGCGAGACCACCAAGGGCGAGCTCGCTAACGGGCTTTTGGTCAACTCCGCCTTTGCCATCCTGCGTCTGGGCATTGCCACTACGCTGGTCACGGGTGCTGCGATGGTCGCCTCCGGGCAGGTCGACTTTTTGGTGATGTTTGCCTTCCTGCTTATGGTGAGCCGTATCTATGCGCCGTTTGACCAGGCGTTAATGTTAATGTCCGAGCTGTTCGTCGCCGAGTCGTCTGCCAAGCGCATGCGTTCCATCATGGAAGAGCCTGTGGCGCGGGGCAGCGAGAACTTTGAGCCCGCGGGCCACGATGTGGTGTTCGATCACGTGGCATTTGGCTATGGTGCGGGCGAGGACGGGCGCGCCGGCGAGAAAGTTCTTACCGATGTGAGCTTTACCGCCAAGGAAGGCGAAGTTACGGCGCTGGTCGGTCCTTCGGGTTCCGGTAAGTCTACGGTGAGCCGCCTGGCCGCACGCTTTTGGGATGCCACCGCGGGCAAGGTTACCGTGGGTGGCGTGGATGTTGCGAGCGTCGATCCCGAGGTACTCCTGCGCGACTACGCCATTGTGTTCCAAGACGTACTGCTCTTTGACGACACAGTGATGGGAAACATCCGCCTCGGGCGTCGTGACGCCACCGATGAGGAAGTGCTTGCGGCCGCGCGTGCCGCCAACT
Organism: Collinsella aerofaciens; assembly: GCA_048193585.1. Classification (GTDB taxonomy): domain Bacteria; phylum Actinomycetota; class Coriobacteriia; order Coriobacteriales; family Coriobacteriaceae; genus Collinsella; species Collinsella aerofaciens_CK. Next base: position 31,677 of record DBFAAM010000013.1, read on the forward strand.
GCGACGAGTTCGTGAACCGCATACCGCAGGGCTACGACACCATGATCGGCGAAAACGGCTCCAAACTCTCCGGTGGCGAGCGCCAGCGCATCTCCATCGCCCGCGCGCTGCTCAAAGATGCGCCCATCGTGCTGTTGGACGAGGCGACGGCGAGCTTGGACGTGGAGAACGAGACCGTGGTACAGCAGGCACTCTCCCGTCTGCTTGCAGGTAAGACGGTTATCGTTATTGCTCACCGTATGCGTACGGTGGAAAATGCCGACAAAATCGTTGTGCTCAAGGATGGCGTGGTTGCCGAACAGGGCACCCCGGCGCAGCTCAAGGCGGCAGGTGGAGAATTCGCCCGCATGGTTGCGCTGCAAAAGGAAGCGGCTGCCTGGCAGCTGTAGGACTGTGACAAGGGCGGGGGCGGATACCCGTGGGAGTGCGGATTTGCGTCGTGGTGGGTGAACCGCCGAGTAGCGGGCGGTCTGGACCGCATGTTTTCAAAAAGTTAGCCGTGGTTGACCAAATAGTTATACTAAACTAGTCTCAATAGCGTGCTCGAGCAAACTAATGAACTCGGGTGCTAAGGCACCATGCCGCGCTTGTGCGGCAAAAGGGAGAAGCAACATGAAGAAGTCGACGTTTAACACCCTGCTTGTCGGTGGCGGTTTTCTGCTTGGTACGGCCGGCATCAAGCTGCTCACCAGCGCTCCGGTAAAGAACGCCTGCGTGCAGGGCATCGCGTGCGGTATGCGCGTCAAGAACTGCTACCAGGACATGGTCGAGCAGGCCAAGGCCAATGTCGATGACATGGTTGCCGAGGCTGCCTACATCACCCAGAGCGAGGCCGCTGCTGACGAGGCAGCCGAGTAACGCTCCCAGGCACAAACTATGAGATTCTCGATTATTAGCGAGATCCCCGGCAGGACCCGTCTTCAATTGGCGGGTCCTGTGCCAGAGAGCGATCTCGATGCACTTCTTAAGCTCAGCGGCGACATCGACGGCGTGCGCAAGGTGCGCGTGTATGGCCGTATTGGCCAGATGGCGCTGGAGTACGACGAGCAGTGTCGTGCGGGCGTGCTCGACGCCTTAGGTGCGCTCGATGCCCAGGCCATTGCCGACGCAAAGACGGGTTACGTGATGCAGCTTGAGCCACGCAAGCACAAGCTCGTCATGGATCTTGCCACACTTATCGGCGCCCACTACGCGCGCCGCTGGTTCCTGCCTACGCCGCTGCGTGCGGTGTTTGTCGTGGCCGGTTACATGGCATTTTTGCGCGCTGCTCTTCATGAGCTGGCGCAGCCGCGCCTGACCGTTCCTGTGCTCGACGCTTCGGCCATCGGCATTTCGTTCGTCAAACGTGATGTCGACACCGCGGGCCAGACGATGTTCCTGCTCAACGTGGGCGAGCTGCTCGAGGACTACACCCGCGCCATGAGCGAAAACGAGCTCATCAACTCTCTGCTCGATGTGCCCGACAAGGCGCAAAAGGTCGTCGGCGACACCGAGGTAAGCGTTGCCGCGACCGAGCTCGAGCCCGGCGACTTGGTCGCCGTTCGCACCGGCATGTCCATCTGCATCGACGGCGTGGTCGAGCAGGGAAGCGCCATGGTTAACCAGGCGACCCTGACCGGCGAGCCGCTTGCCGTCGAGCGCAGCGCGGGCGACGATGTATTCGCCGGCACCGTCGTGGAAGACGGCAGCATCTTGGTGCGCGTGCGCGCCAACACGGCGCAGACTAAACTGCGCTCGATCGTCTCGCTCGTGCAGACGGCCGACTCGCTCAAGTCCGAGGGCCAGTCGCACATGGAGGACCTCGCCAACAAGATCGTTCCATGGAACTTCCTGCTTGCGGGCCTGGTCGCGCTCACCACGCGCAGCCTCATCAAGACCTCGGCGGCGCTGATGGTCGACTACTCGTGCGCACTCAAGCTCACGGGTTCCGTTGCCGTCATGACCGCTATGAGCGATGCTGCCAAGATGGGCGTCATGGTCAAGGGCGCCAAGTATTTTGAGGCGTTTGCCAAGGCCGACACCATCGTGTTTGATAAGACAGGCACGCTCACCGAGGCACAGCCGCGTCTTGCCTGCGTACTCACCACCGATGGCTGGAGCGAGGACGAGGTCCTGCGTCTTTCCGCCTGCTTGGAGGAGCATTTTCCGCATCCGGTGGCGCGCGCTGTGGTCAACGCCGCCCGCGAGCGCGGCCTCGAGCATCGTGAACGCCATGCCGCGGTCGAGTACATCGTGGCACATGGTATTGCTTCGTCCATTGAGGGGCGTCGTGCCATCATCGGTTCCGCGCATTTTGTGTTTGAGGATGAGGGCGCGCAGCTCGAATCCGACATCAAGGAGCGCATCGAGTCCCAGATGCAGGGCTTGTCGCCGCTGTACCTGGCGGTCGACGGCACCGTTGTGGGCGTGCTCGGTATCGAGGACCCGCTTAAGCCCGGGGTCCGCGAGGCCATCGCCGACCTGCACGCGTTGGGCGTTAAGCATGTGGTCATGCTCACGGGCGACTCGGAGCGCACGGCCGAGCGCATTGCTCGCGAGGCAGGGGTCGACGAGTTTAAGGCCGAGCTGCTGCCCGAGGACAAGTACGCGTATGTTGAGCGCATTAAGGGCGAGGGGCGCCACGTTGCCATGGTGGGCGACGGCGTCAACGATTCGCCGGCGCTGGGCCTGGCCGATGTGGGTCTGGCAATGGGTGGCGGAAGCGACATCGCCAAGGAGGTCGCCGATATCATTCTGACCGATACGGACCTTGCCGCGATCGTGCGCCTGCGCCGCATGAGTCAGGGGCTTATCGACCGTCTGACGAGTTCGTATTCCAAGGTGATGCTCACCAACTCGGCGCTGTTGGCATTGGGTATTACCGGCATGATTACTCCGCAGACGTCGTCGCTCCTGCACAACGGCTCGACGATCGCCTACAGCCTGAGCAACGCGAAGGCATATCTGCGCTAGCAGACGTGTTCGCCCACGTTATCTGGCCTGCGCCCAGACGGCATCGATGTCGTCTGGGCGCAGGCCTTTTGCATTTGACCATTTGCTAGCTTCTTTATATAGTGGTGCTAGCGGTGCTAGCAATTGAAGGGAGCGGGATCAACGTGGGTGCTGTTAGCGGCATGGCGCAAGTGAACGTTCGCGTTGATCGTCAGGTCAAGGACCATGCGGAGGAAGCGTTGCGGCTTTCGGGTGCCTCGCTGCCCGAGCTTATCAAAAAGGTCATAGCGAAGGTTGCACAGGGCGGCGGTTCGTGCGAAGAGGTGTTGTCGGCCGTTGACGACCAACTGCCTAGTGCTGGTGCCACCTCGCCGTTTGCCGTATCATGGGCGGCGGCGGATCAGCTTTACGCGGACCTGGGTATCGATACATCGTCTACATCCGATTACCGCGATTGGGACACAATCTATTCCGAAGCCATGGATGAGCATTATCGCCAAAAGGGGATGATCCAGTGAGTGGGGCGCCTCTCAAGATCATGGTGGACGCCAACGTATGGGTTGATTCGTTTTGCGTCGACCATGCCGAGTCGCTTGCCGCGCGTGCGTTTATTGGACAGGCGACGGAGACGGGGGCGTTGCTGTTCTTCCCGGTGCATATCGCTAAGGACGTGTTGTACGTCGTCCAACACGAGCTGAAGCGCAGCGTTCTTGCCAGCGGGGGAGCACTCGACGAGGCATCTGCCCGTGCAATTGGCGATGTGGCGCTGGCGTTTGTTCGGAACATGACCGAAAACGCCACGGCCGTGGGTGCAGATGCGTCGGACCTTTGGCTGGCCGACAAATACTTAGCGCTCCATCGCGATTACGAGGACAACTTGGTGCTCGCCGCGTGCAAGCGCGCACAGGTCGATTACTTGGTGACCAACGACCGTAAGCTGCTCGAACATGCCGATCTTGCAGCAAAGACGCCGCGCCAAATGATGCCGATTCTTGCTTTGGCCGAACGCGGCGGCGCGGCTATCGGTTAACGCGAACTGTTTGCGGGCCTCTTGGACGACGATGCGCCAAGGGACCCGCGTTTGCAATTTACAAAAGCTCGGCCTTAATGGCGGGACTTTCTGCGAGCTGCTCGGCTGCCTTTTCGTCGGAATCGTTTAGTGCTGCCAGACTGCGGTAGACCCACTCGTTGACCTGGGTGTTCTTGACGCCCGCGGTCTGCATAAGGGCGCCTACCTCGCGGATTGCTGCGAGCAAATCGGCTTTGGGACCCGCGAGCTCGACCTCGATGCCGTGGTAGGCGGCCACGCTGCGGTTTTCACTCACGTGGTCGATAAAGCCTTCGACGGTCTCAAGCTGCTGGGCGAGAGCTGCATCATCGTTAGCGTCCAGCGCGACGAGTGCGTTCGATACCGTGAGGGCGGGATGTCCGCAGGGGACAAAGCCTTCGATGACATCCATAGCTTCGGTAATGGTTGAGCCCAGGCCTGCGAGGGCATTGACGAGTTGCTGCTTGGTATCCATAACGGTCCTTTCGACGGGTCAATTTTGCTTGGCGAAAATATACGTGACGCGATCGGTAGCAAAAGTGCGAAGTGCGGCGCACATTGGGGTCTTCACAGCTCGTGCATAGAACAGCTGTCCGCTTTCAGAACGTGGTAAGATAACACTCCACAAGCGGGGCTCGCCCTGCATGTTCTTTGAAAAGTCGACGGTTATCGGGTGCTTGCAGGCCCGATGCCATCCAGACTTTCCCGACATCGGGGGCGACTGGTTTCGACACGATAGCTCTGAGAGAGGAAGCAAGCCGAGGTCTCCTCGCCTCGTTAAACAGGGGTACCGTCAAATTGAATTGACAACAACTCTTCTTTTGAGCCTATGGCTCTCGCTGCTTAATTTATAGCGGCGCGTCAACCCGGTGATTTCTCCGCCACCGGTGCGACGTCATTTTAGGGGAATGCTCCTGCGCACGTAATCGGTATGGCGCAGGCTAAGACCGAACCGGTTAGGACGCCGCGAGCGTGTCGCTGCGCGCAAAGCGTCCGAGACTAAACCAGCGACTGAGCTTGGAGATGCCAATCAGGGGGCTTTCGTGGACCGGAGTTCGATTCTCCGCGCCTCCACCATAAGTAACAGGCAGGTAGATATTCGTATCTACCTGCCTTTTTATTTCTAGTCCGTACCGCGGAGAATCGAACTCTGTGCAGGGCGCGGGCGTTAGGAAAACGCGTAAGCGTTTTTAGCCCGCGGGCGAGGACGCCGGCAGACGGCCGAAGCCGGTGCGGGTTCGCGAAGCGAACACGCGGATTCTCCGCGCAAACTATCAGCTCAATATGGATGCGATGTTTATCGAATCTCAGCCGGCCATGCGCCGCATCAACGGATCCCCCCCGTACCGCGGAGAATCGAACTCCGTGCAGGGCGCGAGCGTAAAGAAAACGCCTCAGTGACGCAGAGTGGGACGCGCTTTCCCAATGGCGGCCCAGGCGGAAAGTCCATCCCGGAATCCGCGCTCAGACTGGGACGTAGTTTCCGGATGGCGCATCAAGCGGAAACTGCGACCCGGAATTTGCTCTGAGAACGGGACACGCTTTCCCGCCGACCGCCACGCCCTTCTCAACTCCAAAACCTGCGCGCTCTCCATCCCAAAACTGGGTAGAAGAAAGCCAAAACGCAATCGCAGGAGGTCAATATGACTGCAGAAGATAAGGCAAAGAACGCCGGCAAGGTCGCGCTCGTCTTGGAGGGCGGTAGTTTTCGCGGGCAGTTTACCGCAGGCGTGCTCGACGTTCTCATGGAGGCTGGCGTCGAGATTCCGGCTGTCTACGGTGTATCGGCCGGCGCTCTCAACGGCGTGAACTACAAGTCGCACCAGATCGGCCGTGCCAACCGCATCAACCTGGCTTTCTGCAACGACAGCCGCTTCATGGGCGCCGCATCGTTTGCGTCCACGGGCTCTATTGTGGGTTACGACTTCATCTTCAACGATGTCCAGGACCGCCTGGATCCCTTTGACAATGAGACGTTCGACGCAAGCCCCATCGAGATGTACGCCGTCGCTACGGACATGCTCTTTGGAACCGCCACGTACCTCCCGGTCAAAAGCGCCGTGCTCGATCTCGACGCCGTGCGCGCCTCGACGTCGTTGCCGCTGGTGACGCCGCCGGTCGAGATTGACGGGCACAAATACGTCGACGGCGGCGTGGCCGATTCGGTTCCTATCGAGCATGTGCTCGAGGAGGCGGGCTTCGATCGCGCGGTCGTCATCGTCACGCAGGACCGCTCGTACGAGAAAAAGCCCTACGAGTTTATGCCTGCCGCGCGCGCCCGCTATGCCGACTACCCCTATCTGCTCGAGGCTATCGAGACGCGCCACGACCGCTACAACATACAGCGCATGCACCTGTGGAAGTATGAGCGCGAGGGCCGCGCGTTGGTCGTCGCTCCGCAAAAGCCGGTCGAGGTCGGCCATGTCGAGCACGATTCGGCAAAGCTTCTGGACCTGTATATCCAGGGCCGTCAGGAGGCAAAGCGCCTGCTCGCGGAAATCCAAGAGTTCGTTGAGCGCTAGCGACGGCGAACCATCAAAAAATGGCAACAGCTAAAGAGCTGGAAAATCACGGCTCGTGGATGACATGTGCAGAAACTCTGGTCGGAGCCAAAATACCTGTTGACTCGTACGGCGAGCGGGGTAATATGGACGGGTTACTTGCAGAGCCCCGTGAATCTCTGTAACAACACGTACTGTACATGGAGGAGTCTAAGTGATTTCGAAATCGACTCACTACGCCAAGCAGGGCGAGGTCCAGCGCAACTGGGTTCTCGTCGACGCCGATGGTGCTGTCCTGGGCCGTCTTGCCACCCAGATCGCAATGATTCTGCGCGGTAAGAACAAGCCCCAGTTCACGCCCAACAGCGACTGCGGCGACTTCGTTGTCGTCATCAACGCCGATAAGGTCCAGCTTACCGGTAACAAGGCCGACACGAAGACCTATTATCGCCACAGCGGCTACAACGGCGGCCTCAAGGCTGAGAGCTTCCGCCAGGCTATGGAGAAGCACCCGGAGAAGGTCATCGAGCGCGCCGTTCGCGGCATGCTGCCCAAGACCACCCTCGGCCGTGCCCAGATGACCAAGCTTAAGGTCTACGCTGGTGCCGAGCATCCGCACGCTGCCCAGAACCCCACGAAGATTGAGCTGGAGGCTTAAAGATGGCTGAGAACACCGTTGTCTACCAGGGTACCGGCCGTCGTAAGAACGCCGTCGCCCGCGTCCGTCTCGTCCCCGGCACCGGCAAGGTGACCATCAACAAGCGTGACGCCGAGCAGTATTTCGGCCGTCATCAGCTCGTTGAGAACGCCCTTGCTCCCTTCAAGGTGACCGACACCGCCGGTCAGTTCGACGTTATCGCTCTGTGCGATGGCGGCGGCATTTCCGGTCAGTCCGGCGCTCTGCGCCTGGGCATCGCTCGCGCTCTTCTGAACGCTGGCGACTACCGTGCTGACCTCAAGAAGGCCGGTTTCCTTACGCGCGATGCTCGCGTGGTCGAGCGCAAGAAGTACGGCCTCAAGAAGGCCCGCCGCGCTCCCCAGTTCTCCAAGCGCTAAGGTTTTATCTCCTTTCGAGATACAATGTACAAGCGGGGCCTGCCGATTCCTCGGCGGGTCCCGCTTTTCTTTTTCGACTAGGGTGGGCGGTTGCATATCGCCTGCTAGGGAAGGAGCGATCCTATGCCCCAGAACATCTTCGGTACCGACGGCGTCCGTGGCGTCGCCAACGCCGGTCTTTCGTGCGACCTCGCGTTTCGCCTGGGCCGCGCGGCGACCAAGTTCCTTGGTCCGGATATCTGCATCGGCCGCGACACGCGTCTTTCGGGCACCATGCTCGAGAGCGCTCTGACCGCCGGCATCATGGCCGAGGGCGGCCGTCCGCACTGCTGCGGCGTCATCCCCACGCCTGCCGTGGCGTTGCTCACTGTTCAAAACGAGCTCGACGGCGGCATCGTCATCTCCGCTTCGCACAATCCGCCGGAGTTCAATGGCATCAAGTTCTTTAGCCGCAAGGGCATGAAGCTTCCCGATGCTGTCGAGGAAGAGATCAGCGCTTGGGTCATGTCCGAGGAAGCCATGGCTGCCGACACGCTGCCGACTGGCGCCGGCGTGGGCCACATCATCAAGATGAAGGACGCTCGCAAGGCATACGTCGACCACGCCATCGATACGCTTGATGGCCTGAGGCTCGACGGCCTGGTCGTTGCCGTCGACTGCGGCCACGGTGCTTCTTGCCAGACTACGCCCGCCGCGCTGCAGCGCCTGGGTGCCACGGTGCACGCTATCAACACCGATTACTGCGGCACCGACATTAACGTTGAGTGCGGCTCTACGCACCTCGAGCCCCTGCGCGAGCTCGTGCTGCGCACCCATGCTGACATCGGTCTGGCCCACGACGGCGACGCCGACCGCGTACTGTTCGTGGACAGCGAGGGCAATGAGATCGACGGTGACTACATCCTGGCTATCTGCGGTTCTGACCTCGCCGCTCGCGGCAAGCTCGCTAACTCCGAGATCGTTTCGACCGTCATGTGCAACCTGGGCTTCTCCATCGCTATGAAGGAGCAGGGCTTCGAGATGGTCCAGACCGCCGTGGGCGACCGCTACGTTCTGGAGCGCATGCTCGCGGACGGCGCCGTCATCGGCGGCGAACAGTCCGGCCACATCATCTTCCTGGAGCACAACACCACCGGCGACGGCCTGGTGACGGCTCTGCAGCTGCTGGCCGTGCTCAAGCGCACCGGTCGTACCCTCACCGATCTTTCCGGCATCATGAAGAAGTACCCGCAGGTGCTCGTCAACGTGCATTCCGACAACAAGGCCGGCCTGGACGATTGCCAGCCCATCTGGGATGCCGTCGCTGCTGCCGAGAAGGAGCTTGACGGCCGCGGCCGCATTCTGGTGCGCCCGAGCGGTACCGAGCCGCTGGTCCGTGTGATGGCCGAGGCCGAGACGCACGAGCTGACCCAGCGCGTTGTCGGCGACATCGTCGAGGTTGTCAAGCGCGAACTTCCCTAATGGTCAAAAACCGTTGCCAAGTGGTAAACTGTTAAGGTTATTTTGATTGATTGGTATGTCCGAGGGGGAGCATGTTCACTAAAGTCCTAAGGTCTTTTGGTATGCGTGGTCGAGTCCTTACGCTGGATGCTCCCATCTCGGGCGATGTCATTCCGTTGTCCGAGGTCAATGACCAGACGTTTGCCACCGGCCTTTTGGGCCAGGGCGTGGCGATTCAGCCTACCGGCACGCGCGTGATTGCGCCGGCAGATGCCAAGGTCGAGGCCATTTTTCCCACGGGACACGCCGTTGCGCTTAACACGGTCGATGGCTTGGACGTGCTCATCCACGTTGGTTTGGACACTGTTCAGCTCGAGGGCAAGCACTTTACCGTACATGCGCAAGTGGGCGACATCGTCCATAAGGGTGATGTACTCATTGAGTTCGATCGCGAGGCAATTGCTGCCGAGGGCTACGATGTGACGGTTCCCGTCTTGGTGTGCAACTCCGTTGAGTTCTCAAGCATCAAGGGCTCCGTTGGCGTGCATGTCGAAGAGATGGACCAACTCATCGTTGCTCGCGAGCGCTAGCAAGTGCACGTGGCCATTAGCCTACAATTCAAACACGTTTACGGAGGGCGCCCTTGAAAGAGGACGCCCTCCGTGGCAAGATGGGATTTGTCCGAGGCTAAACAGCTTTGGGTCACCGTGGACGGGCAGGGGCCTCGACGCGGTTAGACACGAGACACATACATTACGCGACCTCGCCCTGGTGGCCGCACACGTTGGTTGCGGCCGACGCGGGCCGCGGGCAAGTGCTTGTAAGGGAGCCTTGCCTCTCTTGTACGAGAAAGGACGCGTAATGAAGATCATTAAAGCTAAAGACTACGAGGATATGAGCCGCAAGGCCGCTAATATCATCTCGGCCCAGGTTATCCTCAAGCCCGACTGTGTGCTGGGCCTTGCCACCGGCTCCACCCCGATCGGTGCCTACAAGCAGCTCGCTGCTTGGTACGAGAAGGGCGACGTCGACTTTGCCGAGGTCAGCACCTACAACCTGGACGAGTATCGCGGCCTTTCGCACGACGATCCCCAGAGCTATCACTACTTCATGCGTGAGAACTTCTTCGATCACATCAACATCGACCTGAACAACACGCATGTGCCCGACGGTTCCAACCCCGACGCCGCCGCTGCGTGCTCTGAGTACGACAAGATCGTCGCTGACGCCGGTTACCCGGATCTGCAGCTGCTCGGCATCGGCAACAACGGCCACATCGGCTTCAACGAGCCCGATGACCACTTCTCCAAGGGTACGCACTGCGTCGACCTCACCGAGAGTACCATTCAGGCCAACAGCCGCCTGTTCGACAGCATCGACGATGTTCCCCGTCAGGCCTACACCATGGGTACCCAGACCATCATGTATGCCCGCATGATCCTGGTCGTCGCCAACGGCGAGGCCAAGGCTCAGGCTGTGCATGACATGTGCTATGGTCCGGTTACACCCGAGTGCCCGGCTTCGATCCTGCAGCTGCACACCAACTGCGTTGTCGTTGCCGACGAGGCCGCTCTTTCGCTCTGCGAGTAGCGCGAATCCTGCGGCTCGACATAACCTTGCCTAAGGCCTCCGCTTTGCGGGGGCCTTTTTGCTATCCCTTTCTGTCCACTTGACCAAAAACTTGCCGTAAGCTTGACGAATACCGGATGTCCAACAGCTTGATTCATTCCATATCAGATTCTATGCAAAAATGCCACTAAAAGGTCGTAGACGGTAGCGGGTGCTAGGCGAGTTGAATGACATGGCTGAACCTTGTTCATCTGCGTTACACTGACGCTTAGATGGGACAAGCTGACAAGCTCATTTACCTGCTTAAAGACCGATTAGTCGGGGATTAATAACAATCGGCCCTCGCTGTACAAAAACTTGCCGCTTGCGTACCAAAAGACAACCTAAAACACAAGGTCGCTCTATTCATAGCGCGGCTTGTATGGTCTTGCGGCTACAGTGTCCATACGGTCGACTTGAGGAGCGGGCATGGTAAACGATTTGAGCGGTATAGACGACCTCGAGCTGATGCCGCTGGGCGGAGGCTATATGGTGCGACGCGAACGCTTGATGAATGAGCTTATCGCCAAGGGCCGAAAGGCCGGCATCGTGGTTCTTTATGCGCCCGACGGGTTTGGGAAGACCTCGGTGCTGCTGCAGTACACCCATGAGGTTAAATGCGACCCAACGCGAGGCCCCGTGCGGATTATCGAGGCCGATCGCGCCATTGGGCGCGAGGTGTTTATGCAGCTCGAGGTGGTTACCGAAGAACTCAAAGACAAACCGCACTCCCTTATCGCGATTGATAATGTGCCAAACCTCGATCAGCACGATACCGAAGACCTCATCGACAGGATTCGCGGCCTGCGCGCTATGGGGGTTGGGGTCTTTATCTCCTGCCGTCCTTCAAATCGTCAGCTGATTCATGGGCTGGGCGATTCGGTTAAGATCAATGCGCAGATGCTCAAGGTGCATGCCTATGAGTATTCGGCGTGGGCATCGGCGTTTTCGATCAGCACATCGCTCGACTTCTATCAGCTCACGCAGGGCGTGCCCGAGCTCGTTTCGGCATTGCAGACGGGTCTGTATGGCCAAGGCGACGTAGCCGGCCTGCTCGAAAACGAGATTGTCAACGTATATGGCGCGGCACTTGCCGATCTGGCTTCGCTCGACAATAATGCGCTGTTTTGCGTGGCATGTCTCATGGTTTTGATGGGCGAGGGCAATATCGCAGAACTCGAGGCTTGTGGGGTGAGGTTGTCGATGGTCGACCAGTCCTACTTTGTGCGCGACTACCCGATCTTTGGCTTGGATCCCGCCGAGCGGAGTTTTGCGTGTCTGGGCACGGAGGATAACGGACGCTTGCGTTTGCGTAAGTTGGTGGCCGAGGTTCGCCCCGAACTTGTTCCGAGGGCGGCCCGGATTTTGCTTAAGGCGGGCCGATGCGATGCGGCGATGGGCCTGGCGGACGCCTTTTTGGACCGTGAAGCGGTCCTTGAACTTGCTGGGCAGTATGGGGTCGATTTGGCCCTGACGGGGCACGGGGCCGATATCTGCCGAGCAGCGCTGGGCACGATCGATGCTGACGATCTGGCTCCAGAGCCAACGCCTGCCGAGGCACTCGGCGTATATCTGGCAGCGGTCAGCGTGTCCAATACAAAGCTCGCTCGCTATATGGCATCGGTTATCGAGTGCGGGGGCGAACGGGCGGCCTGTGAAATAGACCCTGTTTCATGGAGGGTGGCCCAGACGCTGACGGCTGTTTGCTATGGGGACAACGGGCTTGGGCTTCCTACGAACCTGGCCGTGCCAGAAATCGAGACATCCCATACCGCACTCGATATGTTGTCTGCGCATATCGAGGTCAAGCGGTGCCTGACCGAGCGGGGGGATGACGGCGGCGTTCTACAGCAGCTCAAAACGAGCAAGGCCTACGACTGCGAGCTCGACATCGCGGGGATTGTTATACGGGCCGATAGTATGCTGGTGGAGCTCTTTGACGGGTCGTTTGCGGGAACCGACGAGCGCGACGACGAGATGACGGTGGTGCGGGAGGCGCTCGACGTACGCGGGCTTAAGGCGATGGCTATCTGGGTGCGCATGGTGTTGGCGGCACGGCGGCTCCTTTCCGGCTTGCCGGTAACCGACGACGCGGCGTTCAACGAGCTCGATCGTTTTGCTGTGCGCATGCGCGACAACCAGATTCAGCTGTTTGGCCTGTTGCTAGAAGGCTGGCAGTCGCTGGCAGAGGGACGGCCGGTTAATGCAAAGTTCCGTGCGGTCCAAGTGCTCAAACTTGCCGAGGAGTCGATTGCGTACATGCGCGATAACGCATTGCTGCTGGAACGCGCGGCATATCTGCGTAACACCTCGATGGTTTCGGTGCGCGAGGAAGCGGAACTACTCGATATAAGCCAGACGCAGGTTGGTGGCGCAGAAGCCTGGATGGTGGCGCTGCATTTGGCCTGTGCGGGCCGAGACAGCGATCTTGCGGCCTGGATGTCCATGAATCGTGCGGGGATTCTAGAGCCATCGTATCGGCTCTTTGCGCGCCTTGCCATGCATTGTCTGGGCGAGCCGGCGGCCAGGATACGCAAGAAGCTTCCCGTGCGCGAGCTGTCGCGGTACTCGCTGCGCGACGATTTGGAAGGGGAGAGCGAGCGCCTATTCCAGGCCGGCGAGGTTAAAGCCGTTGATACCATCGACCATATCGAGATTCGCATGTTTGGTGCGTTTCGCGCCGAGCGCGACGGGTTTCCCATCACGGACAAAATGTGGCGCCGCAAGAAGGCGGCGACGCTTGCCGAGCGGCTTGCGCTGGGCATGGATGCGCTCGTCGATCGTGAGACGCTGGCCATGGAGCTGTGGCCCCATGCCGAGTTCAATAGCGCCCGCAACAACCTGTACTCGACGATATCGCGCTTGCGGTCGGCTTTGGGGCCGACGCCGGATGGCAAGTCATGCGTGCTCATCCAAAATGAATGCATTGGGCTCAACGGTGACTACGTCAAGACCGATGTACGGCTGTTTGACCAGATAAGCCGCGAGGTTTTGGGAAATCGCACGGGTGCGCGCGGGCCCCATCTGGTCGAGTTGTGCCTTAAGATTGAGCAGCTTTATGCCGGACCGTTGTATGTTCCCAATGGCTGTAATCCCACCTACTTTTTGCGCATGCGGCGCATTATGCAGTCAAAGTACATCGATTGCATGATTAAGGGAGCAAATGCCGCTCTAGAAGAAAACGACCTGCAGTCGGCGATTTGGCTGGCGGAGTCGGGGCTTCGGCAGGAAACGGCGCGTGAGGATATGGTGCGCTGCGCCATGCGTGTCTACAGCGCGGCGGGGCGGCGGCGCGATATCGTCGAGCTGTACAGCGGGCATATGCACCATCTGAGGGAGCAGGTCAATGGCGTGCCCGAGCCCGAGACGCGGCGTCTATACGAGCGCTTGGTGGAGGGGCGGCTCAATCGCGTGCTGGTCGAGCGATAAAAAACGGGCGCCCGAAGTACTTGGGCACCCGTAAGCTTGCTATGTGTTGGCTCGCCGGATCATTGGCTCTTAGACGAGCTTGATCTTCTCGATGTCCTTGCGCGAGGACTCGCGATACAGCGAGAACTTGCGGCCGATAACCTGAACGACGTCGGCGTGGCAACGCTCGGCGAGCTCCTCGGCGGCCTCGCGGGCGGAAAGGCTGGAGCCATCGAGCACGGAGCACTTAACGAGCTCGTGCTTCTCTAGGTAGGCGACCGTCTGCTCGACGGTGCCCTCGTTGATATCGGACTTGCCGATGATGATGGCGGGGTTGAGGTGATGGGCCATGCTGCGAAGCTGCTTGACCTGTGCTCCTGTCAGTGCCATGGGTTCTCGCTTTCTATGTATGGGGCGCCCCGCGACGGGGCCTTAATCTACGTGAGCTGTCCCACGATAGCGCAGGAACGGCGCGGTGTGGAGCGCGTTTGCCCAGTTCAAAAAGAATGCGGATGCCGAGTGAGTGGGCGGTGCGGGCTGCGAACAGGCTATGAGCGGGGTGCAGAGATCGGCTCCCATGCAATAAACGCCCAACGAACCTTGCGGACATGATCGAGCATATAGCGCCCCTGCGGCACGCCCTTGGAGCCCGGCTCACCGGCATGGGGATTCTCGATCATGTGCTGGGCGATGTAGTCGCGCAGACGGTCGACCTTATCCTCGTTGCCATGCTCAAGCATGCGGGAGAAGTCTGCCACGCCCGCCTCAAGGCTATCGAAGGTATCGCGACGAGGCGATTCGAAGTATGTAACCTGCGGCAACGCACCCATCTGAATGAGGATGTTGAAGGCGTACACAAAGCCATTACTGCAGGTAACCGAGGCACCGATGGCGTTCATCAGGTGCAGATCATAGCGCGGACTGGAGTTGGCGACCATCGTGACAGCACAACGCCGACGAGCCGTACGGTCAAGCTTGGCAAGCGCACCTTTTAGGTTGGTCGTGGTGACAGAGCGACTGGCAAAGGCGACATCTACCGCTTTCGCGACCGGTCCAACCAAATCCCAATCATCATCCCAAGCAAGCTCAAGCGGCGTAATAAGATCTTCGAGCCCGTAATACTCAATGCCGGCATCAAGCGTGCCCAACATGGCAGGAGAGAAGTCGGCAGCAATCACGGAATGCCCAGCCTGAGCAAGCGGAATAGCAATCGACCCAGCCCCACACCCCATATCAAGCACCGACTCACCAGGCTTCAACGCCAACAGCTTTATAAAATCCCGAGCATAAGGGGCAGTCTCCAACGGCCGAAAATGCCGAGCCCGCTTATCCCACTCAAAAGAATCATCAGCCCGATGCCGAGCGGCCTGCAGACGCATCCATTCGCCATTCCAATCAGCAGCAAGCAGCTCAGAACGATTCTCCCCATCAACCACGGGCCAACCTCCTAGCAACAAAAAAGCGACTCCCCCAAAAAGAAGAGCCGCAACCAGCATATATCAGAAAGAACCGATCCAACGCCAAACCGCCATACCAGCAAAGTAGGGCAGAAGCGAAGCGACTGCCAAAGGGATAGAACCCAACCGAGGTCCCGTTGTGCGGGAGCCCCGGGGAGGGCAAATATATAAGGTCGATCGCGAGTTCCGCACGAGCCGGAGAGCACTTAATGTGCTCTCCGTGCGAGTCAGGACTGTCCGAGCAGGCGACCTTATATATTTGCCCTCCCCGGGGCTCCTCGCCAGTCCCCCTCAGCTAGTTCTTCAGCGAGTTCAGCGGTGCCGGGAAGCGTCCGCCGCGGTGGGCAAGCACGGTGCCGGCGTTGGGGTTCACCGGCATGATGGGCGCACGGCCGAACAGGCCGCCATACTCGACGCAGTCGCCCACGCCCTTGCCGATAGCGGGAATCACGCGGACGGCCGTGGTCTTGTTATTGATGACGCCGATGGCCATCTCGTCGGCGATGATGCCGGCGATGGTCTCGACCGGAGTGTCGCCGGGGATGGCGATCATGTCCAGGCCAACGGAGCACACGCAGGTCATGGCCTCGAGCTTCTCGAGCGAAAGCGCGCCGGCCTCGACGGCGGCGATCATGCCGGCATCCTCGGACACGGGGATAAAGGCGCCGGAGAGACCGCCCACGCTGGAGCTGGCCATGACGCCGCCCTTCTTGACGGCATCGTTGAGCATGGCGAGCGCGCAGGTCGTGCCGGGGCCACCGCAGGTACCTACGCCGATGATCTCGAGGATGCGGGCAACGGAGTCGCCGATGGCAGGCGTGGGAGCCAGCGACAGGTCGACAATGCCCTTCTCGACACCCAGGCGATGGGCGGCCTCGCGGCTCATGAGCTCGCCGGCACGGGTGATCTTAAAGGCGGTCTGCTTAATCTTCTCGGCGACTTCCATCATCGATGCGGAATCGGGCAGCGTCTCCAGGGCTGCGGCCATAACGCCGGGGCCCGAGACGCCTACGTTGATGACGGCGTCGGCCTCGCCACCGCCGTGGACGGCGCCCGCCATAAACGGGGAGTCCTCGACCATGTTGGCAAAGCAGACAAACTTGGAGGCGCCAACGGAATCCTGGTCGGCCGTGAGTTTAGCGGCATCGATGATGGTCTGGGCGGCCATGAGCACGGCGTCCATGTTGATACCGGCGCGCAGGCTGGCGACGTTCACGCTGGAGCAGACGCGGCTCGTGGTAGCGAGCGCCTGGGGGATGGACTGGATGACGCGGCGGTCGGCGTCGCCGATGCCCTTCTGGACGAGCGCGGAGAAGCCGCCCAGGTAGTCGATGCCGAGCGTCTCAGCCGCGCGGTCGAGGGCATGCGCGATGGGGGTGAGGTCCTCATCCTTGCAGCACGCGGCGATCTGCGCCACCGGGGTGACGGAAACGCGCTTGTTGACGATGGGGATACCGTACTCGCGCTCGAGGTTCTCGGCGGTCTCGACCAGATGCTCAGCCGTGTACGTCACGTGGTCGTAGATCTTCGTGCACATGCGGTCGAGGTTCTCGTCACCGCAACCCATGAGCGAAACACCCATGGTGATGGTCCTGATGTCGAGGTTCTGCTCCTCAACCATGCCGCGGGTTTCCGCGATTTCTGCGGGCGTGATCGCCATCCTTGCGCTCCTATCTGCCAAAACGAGCATAGTCTTATCTATTCTAACGTGCCGCACGTGCCAAGTGGCGCGTGCGGCACGTTTTGGTGCTCGGTTGTTTCCGTTGTGTTACTGCCCAAAGACCTCTTCGGCGATGCGAGCGCTTTCGGCGGCGTCCTTGGCGTAGTAGTCCGCGCCGATCTGCTTGGCGTATTCGGGGGTGAGTACGGCGCCGCCCACGATGATCTTGACGCCCGGCACCTCAGTATGAAGCAGCTTGATGGTCTCCTCCATGGCGACGACTGTGGTAGTCATAAGCGCCGAGAGGCCGACGAGTTTGATGTCGCGCTCCTTGACGGTCTTGAGTACTTCCTGCGGATCGACGTCGCGACCCAGGTCAAAGACGGTGTAGCCGTAGTTGTCGAGCAGCATTTTGACGATGTTCTTGCCAATATCGTGGATGTCGCCCTTGACGGTGGCCACGCAGATTTTGCCCTTGTCGGCAATCTCGCCGGCGGGCATCAGGCGCTTGATGGTGTCGAAGCCCACGCGCGCGGCCTCGGCCGAGGCCATGAGCTGCGGCAAGAAGAACTTGCCCTGGTCAAAGAGGACGCCAACTTCGTCGAGGGCGGGGATAAAGTGATTGTTGATGAGGTCCATGGCGTCGTGGTCGGCCAGCAGGCGCTCGGTCTCGGCAGCGATCTCGCCTTTGCGGCCCGAGACGACCATGCGACGAATCGGGTCGTCGTTGCCGTCGGTGCCGGGGGCGCTTGCGGCAGGCGCGGCATCACTCGATGTGGCCTGAGCTGCTGCCGGGTTTGCGGCGATCTTATACGGATCGGTCCAGCCGGCGTAGCGCTCGATGTATCCGGTCGAGCCCTCGTCCTCAACGCTCAGGACGCGATAGCTGTAGACGGTGTCCATAAAGCGCTTGGAACCCGGGTTCATGATGGGGGCGTCCAGGCCCGCGCCAAAGGCGGCGGCCAAAAAGACCGAACCCAGCAGCGGGCGGGCAGGCAGGCCAAAGCTGATGTTCGACACGCCGAGTGCGCATTTGACGCCCAGACGCTCCTTGCACAGGGACATGGCGCGCAGGATCTGCTCAGCCTGGCGTTGATTGGTCGAGGCGGTCATGACCAGACAGTCGATGAGGATGCGGTCCGGTCCGATGCCGTAACGGGCAGCCTCGGCCACGATGCGCTCGGCGATGGCGAAGCGAGCCTCGGCGGTATCGGGGATGCCGCCTTCGTCGAGCGTAAGGCCGACAACGTTGGTGCCGTAGTGGGCGACCAGCGGAAAGATCTCATCCATGATCTGCTGCTTGCCATTGACCGAGTTGATGATGGGCTTGCCGGCGTAGCGGCGCACGGCGGCCTCGACGGCTGCGGGGTCGGTGGAGTCGATCTGCAGCGGCAGCAGCGTGGAGCCCTGGAGCTGCTCGGTGGCCTGTTGGATGATCTTGACCTCGTCGATCTCGGGCAGGCCCACGTTAACGTCCAGGATGTCGGCGCCCTGTTCCTGCTGGCTGATGCCCTGGCTCACGACGTAGTCCAGGTCGCCGTCGCGCAGGGCCTGCTGCAGGCGCTTTTTGCCGGTGGGGTTGATGCGCTCGCCGATGACGGCGATCTTGTGGCCGTCGCAGGGAAGGTCCACGACCGTTTGGGCGCTCGTGACCGACATGCTGGGCTTGCGGTGGCGCGGGCTGGGTGTGTGGTTGTCGATGAGCGTGCGCAAGGTCGCCATGTGCGCCGGCGTGGTGCCGCAGCAACCGCCCACGACGCCCACGCCGTCGGCGATCATGCCGGCGACGGCCTCGGCGTATTCGGGGGCCTGGATGTCAAAGACGGTATTGCCGTCGTCGTCCACATGGGGAAGTCCCGCGTTGGCCTGCACCATAACAGGCTTGTCGGTAACGGTGAGCATACGTGCGGCGAGTCCCCGGAGCTCGGCCGGTCCTTGGCTGCAGTTGATGCCCAAAACGTCGGCGCCGATGGCGTCAAGCGTGATGGCGGCGACCTCGGGACTCGTTCCCAGGAAGGTGCGACCGTCTTCCTCGAAGGTCATGGTGGCAAAGACGGGCAGGTCGGAGTTCTCGCGGCAGGCGAGGACCGCCGCCTTGGTCTCGGCCAGGTCGGTCATAGTCTCGATAATAAAGAGGTCCACACCCGCGGCGACGCCTGCGCGCACTTCCTCGGCAAAGAGGTCGTAGGCCTCGTCAAAGCTGAGGGTACCCAAGGGGCGAAGCAACGCGCCGATGGGGCCGATGTCACCGGCGACGTAGCGGGCGCCGGCCTCGCGGGCACAGGCGGCAGCGGCGGCAAAGACGTCTGCCACGGTGGCGGCGCCGTCGAGCTTGTGGGCGTTGGCGCCAAAGGTGTTGGCGGTGATCACGTCACAGCCAGCCTCGACGTACTGACGCTGGATATCGGTGATGACCTGAGGCTCCTCAAAGTTGAGCAGCTCGGGCAGGGCGCCGGCCTTCATGCCGGCCGCCTGCAGCATGGTACCCATGCCGCCGTCGAACAGCAGGTGCCCCGTGCCCTCGATGGCGGCGCGCAGGCGATCGTCCTTAATGCGCAGATCGTCGATCGTGCGCGTCTTGTATGCAGCGCCATTGCGGCGTGCGGCGTCAACAGGCGCCGCCAGCGCGGCACCGTCCAGATCATGAGTGATAAGCGGAGTAAACATCGGGGGCTCCTAATGGCTGGAATAGCAGGTGGTGTGGGCGGCGCGGAAGCGGCAGTGTTCGCGCATGCGGCAGATATTGCAGGTGGGGCGGCTCTGGGCGTCGTGGACCTCGCCGTCAAACAGACCGATCACCGCGGTCACGCTTTTGGTGGGCATGAGTAGGCTGGTGGGGGTGACGGTCAGGCCGATGAGCCGCGTGGCGTTGAGCGCATTGACGATCGAGCGCTGGGCCGAGAGCGGGCAGTCGCCATAGCCGGGACTAAAGCGCCAGTTGCCGGCGAGCCCATGAACGGCGGCGTCCGTCTTGACCTGCTGGTCCATTTGCTCAACGGCGGCTTCCACGTAAGCGGAGCACGCGGCGTCGAGCACGGCGCCCTCCAGGGGATGTTGGGCTCCCGTGGTGCGCAGGCGACGCTCGGCGTCCATGCCGAGGGTGCATGCCATGAGCGCGGCAAAGCGGGCATCTTTGAGATGTCGATAGATATCGCGACCTCGCAGCTCAACGTTGGTGCCAACCAGACGGATGCTGGGCTCGCCCTGCTCGTCAACGCCCGTGGCATCGACGGCAAACACGCGTCGCACGCCACGGGGCTCAATGTCCAGTTCCAGACGTTCAACGACAAGCTCAATACGTCGTGATAGTTCGGGCTCAATCTGCTGGCCGCCGTAACCCAGATACCGCAGCATCTCGGCACGGTCGACACGGGGATGGTGCGCGGCATCGATACGGTAGAGCGCCGGCGACGCAAGGTCGGCCGGCACTTCGACAGCGGTTGTATCGATGTGCGGTTTTTCCATTACCCCAGGCGCTCCATAATGGTCGCGGCGATCGCAGGACGGTTCATAGTGTACAGGTGCAGGCCGTCGGCGCCGTGCTCCTTGAGGTCGCAAAGCTGGCGGGCTGCATAATCTACACCAGCTGCCTGCAGGCTCTCGGGGTCATTCTCGTACTTGGCGAGAATCTTGATGACGGGGGAGGGCAGCGACGCGCCGCACATAAAGACCATGCGGCTGATCTGTGACTTGCCCATAAACGGCATGATGCCCGCGGTAATGGGCACGGTGATGCCGGCCTTGTCGGCAAGCTCGCGAAAACGGTAGAAGCACTCGTTATCAAAGAAGAGCTGCGTCACAAAGAAGCTCGCGCCAGCGTCCTGTTTTTGCTTGAGGTGCTCGACCGAGAGGTTGAGATCCTCACAGGCAATGTGGCCCTCGGGGTAGGCTGCGGCGCCCACGCAAAAGCCGGCGTCGACGAGCTCGGGGATGAGGTCGCGGGCGTAGGCGTAGTCCGAGGCGGGCTTGTCGTCCTCGGTCGCGCCGGCAGGGAGATCGCCACGCAGGGCCAGGATGTTTTCCACGCCGGCGGTGCGATACTCGTCGATCTTGGCGGCGATATCGGCGTGCGACCGGCCCACGCAGGTAAGGTGTGCCACCGAGGGCGTGTCGAATTCGCTCGTAATCATATGCGCGATGGGGGCGGTGGCGGTACCGTTGCCTGAGCCGCCGGCCGAGCAGGTGACCGAGACAAAGCTCGGCGAAAGCTTGCACAGATTGCCTGCCACTTCGCGAGCCGTGTCGAGGGTGAGCTCGCCCTTGGGCGGGAACATCTCAAACGAAATGGGCGCGGTGCCCTGGGATGCTGCCTGCTTAAAAACCTCGTCGACGCGCATATCGTGCTCCTCTAGATACGTAATAGTGTGATGTGTTGTAAGGATTCTACAGCACCACTGTGCCACGGCGGAGTTTCACTCGCTATTTGAGGATACCAATCAAAGATGCCTTGCTATCGGCTTTCTCTATAACAGAGCGGCTAATCTAGGCACGGGCTATAAAGACTGGTATTTCGCATCAAATACCAGTCTTTATAGCCCGTGGCAAATGAGCTACCCGTAAACCATGGGGAGAGGTCTGCAATTTATGCAGTTGATTGGCTGTTGAGGGTGGCAACGCCGCCTCGATAGGGTAACCTCATTGATTGGTTTCGCGACAGCAACATAACGGTAATGTCGCGGAAACACGGCGAGTCTAAGCTATGACTCGTTCGTTAGTAATCAACACCGCTTCTCACGCGGTGCCGATACGAAGGGAGTTCCGTATGGCCGAACTTACTGACCGCTTCGGGACCATGGTGTTCTCTGAGGAAGTCATGAAGGACTACCTCCCCAAGGACATTTGGAAGCGCCTTGCTGCAACCCTCGAGGGCGGTGAGCCGCTCGACCTGGATGTGGCCAACGCCGTTGCCCATGCCATGAAGGTCTGGGCCATCTCCAAGGGCGCGACGCACTACGCGCACTGGTTCCAGCCGCTTTCGGGCATTACTTCCGAGAAGCACGACAGCTTCCTGGAGCCCAACCACGACGGCACCGCCATTACCAAGTTTACGGGCAAGAACCTCATCCAGGGCGAGCCCGATGCCTCGAGCTTCCCCAACGGCGGCCTGCGTGCTACCTTCGAGGCCCGTGGCTACACCGCTTGGGACCCCACTAGCCCCGCCTTTATCAAGGACGATGTCCTGTGCATCCCCACGGCTTTCTGCTCCTACACGGGCGAGGCCCTGGACAAGAAGACCCCGCTGCTGCGTTCCATGACCGCGCTCTCGCGTGAGTCCAAGCGCGTTTTGGCGCTGTTCGGTAAGACCCCCAAGAAGGTCGTTCCTTCCGTGGGCGACGAGCAGGAGTACTTCCTGATCAAGAAGGACGCCTACCGCAAGCGCAAGGACCTGGTCATCACCGGCCGCACTCTCTTTGGTGCTGCTCCCTGCAAGGGCCAGGAGCTCGAGGAGCACTACTTTGGCGCTATCCGCCCCACCGTCTCGGCTTATATGAAGGATCTGGACGATGAGCTGTGGGCGCTTGGCATTCCCGCCAAGACCAAGCACAACGAGGTTGCTCCCTGCCAGCATGAGCTCGCCCCCGTCTATGGCGAAGTCAACGAGGCCATCGACCAGAACCTGGTCATGATGGAGAAAATGAAGCTCATCGCCTCCCGCCACGACTTGGTTTGCCTGCTGCACGAGAAACCCTTCGAGGGCATCAACGGTTCGGGCAAGCACAACAACTGGTCGCTTGGCACCGAGTCCGAGAACCTGCTCGATCCGGGCGACACCCCGCTCGACAACCTGCAGTTCATCGTCTTCCTCACCGCGGTGATCGAGGCCGTCGATAACTATCAGGAGCTCCTGCGTGCCTCCGTTGCCTCGGCCGGTAACGACCATCGTCTGGGCGCCAACGAGGCTCCTCCGGCGATTATGTCCATCTTCCTGGGCGACCAGCTTACCGAGGTCGTCGAGAAGATCATCGATGGCAAGGCTTCCGTCCATGCCACGCGCGGCGTGCTCGACTTGGGCGCCGATACTCTGCCCAAGCTGATGCAGGACAACACCGACCGCAACCGCACCTCCCCGTTCGCCTTCACCGGCAACAAGTTCGAGTTCCGTGCCTGCGGCTCCGAGCAGAACGTCTCCGACTCCAACCTGGTGCTCGATGCCGCCGTGGCCAAGTCGCTCAAGTCCTTCGCCGACGCGCTTGAGGGTACGCCCGAGGATGAGTTCCAGGATGCCGCGCTCGAGTACTGCAAGAAGGTGTTGACCGATCACCAGCGCATCCTGTTCTCCGGCGACGGTTACTCCGACGAGTGGCCCATTGAGGCCGAGAAGCGCGGCCTTGCCAACAACAAGACCACGGCCGATGCCCTGCCCGCCTTTGTTTCCGATAAGGCTATCGCGCTCTTCGAGGAGACGGGTGTCCTGACCAAGGCCGAGGCTCAGTGCCGCTACGACTGCAAGCTCGAGAAGTACAACAAGCTCATGAACATCGAGGCTACCACGATGGTTCGCGAGGCGCGTCGTACCTATCGCCCGGTCATTACCGCCTATGCCACCAAGGTCGCTAAGGGCCTTGAGACTATTCGCGCCGCCGGCGCCGAGGCCGCCATGCAGTGCGAGCAGAATACGCTCAACAAGCTCTGCAACGGTATCACTGCCATCAACGACTCCATTAAGGCGCTCGACGCCGTGCATCAGAAGGCCGAGGCCCTCGATGGCCAGGAGCAGGCCAATGTGTATGCACACGAGGTCGTTCCCGCTATGGATACGCTGCGCGCCGCCGTGGATGCCATGGAGGAGATCGTGGCCGCCGACTACTGGCCGGTTCCGACCTACGACGACATTCTGTTCTATGTGTAGAACGTAACTGACATATCGTCACGGTATTGAGCCGGGGTCCGCATCGCGCGGGCCCCGGCTTTTTGTTTTCAAGACTTTAGTCCGCTGGCCGCGCAGCGGCCAGCTTTAAACCACCCGCTGCGCGGGTGGAGACAAACGGCTTTACAAAGCCACCCCTCCGACCGATATTGACGATTGTTCAGGCCGTCAAGAATTCGAGTCGAAGGGGTGGTCGCCATGGCCCAGAAGGCCTACAGCCTTTCCCACACGAAGTGGATGTGC
>DBFAAM010000015.1:0-18158 GCA_048193585.1 Collinsella aerofaciens
GTTCGGGGCCGTGCTCGCCGTCGCCGGGCGCCTGCCGCTCGGGTCCGCTCCGCTTGCGGCCGCCTGGGCGGGCATCGTGCTGGGCAGCCTGCCCCTCTACGCGCTGGGGCTCGGCGTGGCCCTGCGCCTCGGCCGCAACGCCGCCATCGGCGCCGGCGCGGCGGGGATGCTCCTCGCGTTCTTCTCAGTGGGCGGACTTGCGCACGGCCTCATGACCGGCGAGCTCACCGGTGCCCTGGCGACGCCCCTGAGCTGGGTGCCGCTCGCCTGGCCCGCGCGCCTGGGGTCGCTCGGGGTAGAGGCCTTCATCGACGCCGCACGCGCGGCGGGCCCTCTCCTCACGACTGCGCTCGCTGGCCTCGTGCTCACCCTGGCAACCGCCGCCGTCCTTATCGCCTGGTTCTGCCGCTTCGAGGACGGGAGGGCAGATGCGTAGGAAGCCGCTCGCCGCCGCGCTCGTCCTCCTCTCCGCAGCGCTCGTCCTGGGCGGGAATGCCCTGCTCGACGCCGGCTGGGGGTCGGCGCTGCGCTCGATCGCCGACCGTGTGCTGCCCAACCCCGAGATTGCCATGTGGGCGCCCGCGCCCGCGGCTGCGCGCGGGGCTCTGGACCGCTGAGCGCGGCGCAAGTACAATGCCGACGGGAGTTTCAGGAGGTCGAACATGGCAAGGATACTGGCAGTGGATGATGAGCGGGCGATCCTCGACGCGCTCGCGCGCGTCCTCGGCCGCGACGGCCATGAGGTCGTCAAGGCAGCGGACCCGACGGCGGTCCCGGGGACGAACCTCTCGCGCTTCGACCTCGTGCTCTGCGACGTCATGATGCCGGGGCTCGACGGCTTCGAGCTCGTGCGACAGATCCGCCCGGACTTCGACGGGCCCATCATCTTCCTGACCGCGCGCGTGGCCGAGGAGGACGCCGTGGCCGGCTACGGCCTGGGCGCCGACGACTACGTCCGCAAGCCCTTCGGGGCCGCGGAGCTGCGCGCCAAGGTCGCGGCCCATCTACGCCGTGAGCGCCGGCCGCGCTCGCACGCCCTCTCCTTCGGGGAGGTGCGGATCGACCTCGGGGCGCGCGGCCTCGCCGTGGGTGGCGAGGCCGTGCCGCTCACGCCCACCGAGTACGCCATCTGCGAGTACCTCGCCCGCCACCCCGGGCAGGTCATGAGCCGCGCGCAGATCCGCGAGGCGGTGCTCGGCTGGGAGAGCGACGCCGACGACGCGGCCATATCCATGCAGGTCAGCCGCGCCCGGAGGAAACTCTCCGAAGCCGGCGCCGATCCGATCGCGACCGTCTGGGGGATGGGGTACAAGTGGCAGCTTTGAGGACCGGGGCGCGAGGTCGCGGGGGCATGCCGCTCTCCTTCGTCATCGCGCGCTACTTCGCCTACGCGTTCGCGGCCGTCGCCACGGCGTGGCTCGCCTCGTTCATGGCGCTCTCCGCGGCGATCAACGCGGGCTTCGTCTACGAGGCAAGCTGGGGGCCGGCCAATGCGCGCGAGGTCGCGGAGGGCCTGGCACGCGACGGCGTCTGCGGGCAGCAGGACGTGCCGACGGCGTACCGCTACCTCATCCTGAATAAGGACGGATACGCGCTGATGACAGACCTCGAGGGCACGCGGCTCGAGGACGCGACGGAAATGGCCCGTGCGGCACTCGCCGCGGATCCGGGCACAGTGGAGATCGAGGGCGGGGGCTCGGGCCTTACCTACGCCGCGTTCCCGCTCAAGAGCGGCGGGGCCTGCGCACTCGTCAGCGAGTACCTGCCGCAGTGGGTCTCGCGCGACCTCGCCGGCCTGCTTCCCAACCCGCAGAACCTCATGCTCGTCGGCGCCGCGGCGGGAAGCGCGCTCGCGCTCGCGCTCGTGGCACGCCGCGCGAGCCGCGTGATCTCGCGCAAGATGGCGCCGCTCGCGGAGGCGGCGGGGCGCGTCGGCGCGGGGGAGCTCGACTTCGCGGTCGGCAGCACCAACGTGCGCGAGGTGAACGACGTCCTCGCCGCGATGGACGCCATGCGGGCCTCCCTCGCCGAGTCGCTCGAGGCCCGCTGGGCCGCGGAGCGGGGGCAGCGCGAGCAGGTGGCGTCGCTCGCCCACGACCTCAAGACGCCGCTCACCGTGCTGCGCGCCAACGCCGACTTCGTGGCGGAGGAGCTGGAAGACGAGAAAGACGCCGACCTCGCGGCCGCCGCGCGCGACATAGCCGGCAGTGTCGAAAGGCTCGACGGCTACGTGCGCCTGCTCATCGAGGCCTCGCGCGGGTCCGGCGGGGCGGAGAGGGCCCCCATGCGGCCGGCCGAGCTCTGCGAACAGGTCCTCGCCGAGGCCGCCCAGATCGCCCGGGCGCGAGGCGTGACGCTCGACGCGGCCACGGGCCCCGCTGTCGCGGGCGCGCCCGAGGCCCCGCTCGACCGAACCGCCCTGGCGCGAGCCGCCGCGAACCTTGTGGTCAACGCCGCCGAGCACGCGCGCTCGCGCGTGGCGGTCTCCTGCGACGTCACGGACGGACACCTCGTCATCGAGGTGGCCGACGACGGACCGGGCTTCTCTCCCGCCGCCCTCGAACGCGGCTGTGAGCGCCTCTTCACAGACGACTCCTCCCGCTCCTCGCGCGACGGAGGCCGCCACTACGGGCTCGGCCTCCATGCCGCCTCCGAGGCCGCGAGCGCCCACGGGGGCTCCGTCTCGCTCGCCAACAGCCCCTCGGGCGGCGCGGTGGCCACCATCGCGGTCCCCCTGTGCGGGGCCTGACGACTCAGGCCCTCACACCGGCGTGGCTCGCAACCAAACACTTCCATCTTGAAATACGGGGAGTAAATAGCGAAATCGCAGGTGAAGGGGAGTAAAACGACAAAGAAAAAGCCTCCGTCCCAACCTGGGAACGGAGGCTCGGTTACCGTATTTACTCACCAATGTCGCTGGCGGCTTTGCCGTGACTCTCGTACGAAACAAAACTCAGCGTCACAGTGCGGCACTCAAAAATGCAGGTCAGAACCCTGTCGGGCTACTCCCACTCGATGGTCGCGGGCGGCTTGGACGTGATGTCGTAGCACACGCGGTTGGCACCGGGGACCTCGGCAACGATGCGGCCGGAGATCCTCGCCAGCACGTCGTAGGGCAGCTTGGCCCAGTCGGCGGTCATGGCATCGCTGGACTCGACGGCACGCAGGATGATCGGGCGCTGATAGGTGCGCTCGTCGCCCATAACGCCAACGGACTTGATGTCAGGCAGGACCGCGAAATACTGCCAGCAGCTGTGCTCGGAGTTGCGCTCGCCGGTCTGCTCAAACAGGCGCTGGTTGTAGGCGTCGAGTTCCTCGCGCACGATAGCGTCGGCGTTCTTGAGGATCTCGAGCTTCTCCTTGTCGACCGCACCGATGATGCGAATAGCCAGACCCGGGCCCGGGAAAGGCTGACGGAACACGATGTGACCCGGCAGGCCAAGCGCCAGACCAAGCGCGCGGACTTCGTCCTTAAAGAAGTGGTCGAGCGGCTCGATGAGGTCAAAGTGCACGCCCTCGGGGAACGGGATCAGGTTGTGGTGGCTCTTGATGGTGGCCGTCTTGCCGCCCGTTTTGCGAGCGCCGGACTCGATGATGTCGGGGTAGATGGTGCCCTGAGCCAGGTACTTGACCGGCTTGCCATCGGACTCGAGCTGCTGCGCCACGGCGAAGAACTCTTTCCAGAACTGCGTACCGATGATGCGGCGCTTCTCCTCGGGCTCGGTCACGCCGGCCAGAAGCTCGGCATAACGGTCCTCGGCGTGAACGTGGATAAAGTCGACGTCAAACTGCTTGGTGAAGACCTCCTCCACCTGCTCGGGCTCGCCCTTGCGCAGCAGACCGTGGTTGATGAACACGCAGGTCATCTGCTTGCCCACGGCGCGAGCGCCCAGCGCAGCCACGACGGAGGAGTCAACGCCGCCGGACAGGGCCAGAATCACGCGGTCGTCGCCGACCTTCTCGCGGAACTCGGCCGTCATGGTCTCGACCAGGTTGTCCATACTCCAGTTGGGCTCCAGGCCGCAGATCTCAAACAGGAAGTTGCTCAGCAGCTGCTGACCGTACTCGGAGTGCTTGACCTCGGGGTGGAACTGCGTGGTGAAGATCTTGCGCTCGGGACACTCCATGGCAGCAACCGGGCACACGTCGGTGCTGGCGGTAACGGTAAAGCCCTCGGGCACCTCGGAAACGGCGTCGCGGTGGCTCATCCACACGGTCTGCTCCATAGGCGTGGAGTTAAAGAGCTTGGCGCCGGCCGTGCGCGTGATGGTGGCGCGGCCGTACTCGCCCACCTCGGAGTGGCCGACCTTGCCGCCGAGCGTCACGGCCGTGATCTGATGGCCGTAGCAGAAGCCCAGGACGGGAAGGCCCAGGTCAAAGATGGCAGGATCGATGGACGGAGCGTCCTCGGCGTACACGGAGGCCGGGCCGCCAGAAAGGATGAGCGCGGAGGCGTTCATATCGCGAATCTCGTCGGCCGAGATGTCGCAGGGGACAATCTCGGAATACACGTTGAGGTCGCGGACGCGACGGGCAATGAGCTGACCGTACTGCGCACCAAAGTCGAGTACGAGGACCTTTGCGGAAGCCTTTTGATCCATGGTTTCCCCCTCTTGTTGGCGGGGAGCCGGTGCCCACCCGCGTGAATGAACGAAAATAACCTCCATAGTGTACACGTTATATGGGGTTTCTCGTCCCTCGCAGCCATCGGCGCACGGCAAACGCACGACCTGGGCCCCTATTTGACGGCAATTGAAGTGTTACCAAACGTTACAGATGATGTAATACGTTTGAACATTGGACGCCCTGTGCCACAATACTGCCGAACGACTCCGCCTCTGCGGCGGCAAATACGATAGGAATATCAGCATGAAGCGCATCCTTCTCATCGCCACGGGCGGCACCATCGCATCGACCGAGGACGGCAACGGCCTCTCCCCCGCCCTGACCGGTGAGGAGCTCGCCCAGAGCGTCCCCGAGATCTCGGGCCTCTGCGAGCTCGACGTCGTGCAGCCCATGAACATCGACAGCACCAATATGCGCCCGAGCGACTGGATGCGCATCCGCGATGTCATCGTCGAGGGTTATGCCGACCACGACGGCTTCGTGATTCTGCACGGCACCGACACCATGAGCTACACCGCAGCAGCGCTTTCCTACCTGATTCAGGACAGCCCCAAGCCCATCGTGCTCACCGGCTCGCAAAAGCCCATGGGCAACCCCTTTACCGACGCCAAGCTCAACCTGTACCAGAGCCTGCTCTATGCGCTCGACGAGCACTCGCACGACGTCTCGATCGTGTTTGGCGGCGTCGCCATTGCCGGCACGCGCGCCCGCAAGCAGCGCACCATGAGCTTTAACGCGTTCATTAGCGTCAACTATCCGCCCATTGCCTACATCCGCAATGACCGCATCGTGCGCAACGGGCTTCACGGCACGCATCAGGGCGAAAACCCGGTGCGTTTCTACGACAGCATCGACCCGCGCGTATTTGTACTCAAGCTTACGCCCGGCGTAAACCCGGGCATCCTCGACGCCCTTGCCGATAGCTACGATGCTGTAATCCTTGAGACCTTTGGCATTGGCGGTATTCCCGAGTTTGGCGAGTCCGGCGATTCGTTCCAAGAGGCGATTTTCCGCTGGGTCGATTCGGGTCGCACCGTCGTTATGACCACGCAGGTCCCCGAAGAGGGCCTCGATCTGGGCGTTTATGAGGTCGGCCGCGCTTACGCCGATCATCCGGGCATTCTGCGCGGCGATGATATGACCACCGAGACGCTCGTGGCCAAAACCATGTGGGCACTCGGCCAGTCACGTGATGCGGCCGAGATTCAGCGCCTGTTCTACAGCCAAGTCAACCACGACCGCATCCCGATGGCGTAATTCAGTTGTCGACGGGTATCCCCTATTCGATACCCTCGAGAAGCTCTGACACCGTCATGCCGAGTGCGGGCGCGATCTTAAATAGAACCTTGAGCGTGAAATTTGCCGTCCCATCTTCGATTCGGTCGAGGTAGGGTCGGCTGATTCCTGTCGCCACACAAAAATCAACCTTGGAGATACCAAGGTCCCTGCGTGTCTCTTCGACCCGCCTGCCAAGAATCTGTTTCGCACGTTCGTCCATGCAGCCGAGTTTGAAATGGAGCCGAACATAAACGTAAACTATAGTTTACGTTTTCCCGAATACACAGGAGTTTTCTATGTCGGGTTCTTCGGTCCGCATGTACCGAGCCACGCTTCGCACAAACAGCGCGCCGCCCAAGCTCGTCGTCGTTGAAGCTGAATGCCTTTCGCCCGATGAGCGCACAGCATTTGCATTGCTATCAAGTCGCGTCGCCGCCGTTCTGGTCCCTTGCCCGGCGCGAGGTGAACTTGCCATCCGATGCCAAACGCACGGCTGCTCGCTCAATCAGGCTGCCGTAATCGCAACCAGCCAACGCGGCCTGCCGCTCCTTTTAGAAGCCGGCATAGCACTCGCCCTTCGCGGCGCCGGATACGAAAACGAGGCCGCCGCCGATGCAGTCTTTCAACCACGATCGAGCGGCGGCCTCGCAGCAGCCATCGAATATGCTTGCAGGCTCGTTGCCTAAAAGGACAAGCTAGAAACCAAAGCCAAAGCCCGTTCCGGTAATCGCCGAGTACATAAAGTAAACGTTGATCACGTTGAGGAACACACCCGTAATGCAACCGTTGCGCAGGTAGCGCTCGCACACGATGCGCGCCATGGCGGCGGAGTCGTCATTGTTCTTGGCTTGGCGTCCCGCCGTAAAGTACGTCGCCACGCTCAGCAGCAGATTGAGTACCGGCAGTGCCAGCAGCTCGTAGCTCTTACCCCAGCGCGTCACCTCGCCGGCGGCGTTAAACTTCGTTGCCACCTCGGGGCCAATGTTGGGGATAACACACGCTGCGACCACCAGCGGAATCACCGCAAGTACGAGCAGCGCAATACCCATGTAGCCAGCTTTTTTGCCATATTTGAACATATGCGTCGTCCTTACACGTTAAAGCGGAAGTGCACGACGTCGCCATCGGCCATGACATAGTCCTTGCCCTCAATACGCAACTTGCCGGCAGCCTTGGCGCCCTGCTCGCCGCCGAGCTCGATGTAGTCGTCGTAGCCAATGACCTCGGCCTTAATAAAGCCGCGCTCAAAATCGGTGTGGATGACGCCAGCGGCCTGCGGGGCGGTCGCGCCCTGACGAACCGTCCAGGCCTTGACCTCCATCTCGCCGGCCGTAAAGAACGACTGCAGGCCGAGCAGCTTGTAGGCAGCCTGAGCGAGCACGTCCAGGCCGGGCTGCTCCAGGCCCAGGCTCTCCAGGTAGTCGGCGGCGTCCTCGGGATCGAGCTCGGAAAGCTCTGCCTCGATCTTGGCGCAGATGGGCAGCGGCTTGACACCATCGATGGGCGCCAGATCGTCGTTGAGCATATCCTCGTCCACGTTGGCCACATACAGGATGGGCTTCATGGTGAGCAGGAACAGCCCCTTGGCGGCGGCACGCTCCTCGTCGGTCATCTCCATGGATGCGGCGCGCTTGCCCTCGTTGAGCCAGGCAAGCAGGCGCTTGGCAACCTCGAACTTGGGCATGAGCTCCTTGTCGCGCTTGGCCTCCTTCTCGAGCTTAGGCAGCTGCTTCTCGAGCGTGCCCATGTCGGCCAGGATGAGCTCGGTCATGATGGTGTCGGCATCGCCGGCGGGATCGACGAACTCGCCCGTGCGGCCCACCTCACGCATGACGTTGGGGTCCTTAAAGTAGCGCACGACCTCGCAGATGGCGTCGGTCTCGCGAATGTTGGCCAGGAACTGGTTGCCCAGGCCCTCGCCCTCGTTAGCGCCCTTCACCAGACCTGCGATGTCGACGAACTCGACCGTCGCCGGCACAATGCGACCCGGGTTGACGATGTCGGCGAGCTTTTGCAGGCGGCTATCGGGCACATCGACGATACCCACGTTGGGGTCGATCGTGGCAAACGGGTAGTTGGCGGCAAGGCCGGTCTTTTTGGTAAGCGCGGTGAACAGCGTCGACTTGCCCACGTTGGGCAGGCCCACGATACCGATGGAAAGGGACACGACAGCTCCTTTTGGTACAGGTACTTCAAACTGCATAAGTATAGCGCCGCCGCAGCATCCGGGCGAATCCGGACACCGCGGCGGCGCAAATGAAGCAAAGATTGGGGTCGCTGGCTAGTCCGCGAGCTTCTCCACCTGATCGAGCATCTTGTCGAGCTTGGCCTTTGCTTCGGCCTTGACCTTCTCAGCTTCTTCGTGAGCCTTCGCCTTCTGGGCGGCCTTTTCCTCGGCCTCGGGGTCGACGACGACCAGGTTGGATGCGTCATGCTCAACCAACTTGAGCGCATGCTCGGGGCACACCTTGACGCAGGCACCGCAGCCCAAGCAATACGTCGACTCCAACGCAAAGCGGCCGCTTCCCACCAAATCGCAGGCGAACGTGGGGCATACATTGACGCACTCGCCGCACGACGTGCACTTGTCAAAATCGCACTCCGGCGTGCTCACCTGCATGTTCTGGGCAAGCTCGGGGTGGTTTTGCAGCGTCGAGAGCACCAGCTGGCGCCCGTGCGTGAGCGAACGGCGGCGCTTGGTCGTCGTGGTACCGCACATGGTGTTGAGCGTGCGCTCAAGCTGCGTGATCTGGTGACGGTGGGCCTTCAACTTCTGCGTCACCGAGGCCAGTGCCGCAGTCGCCGGATTGAGCTTGGTCACCGTCAGGCCCGTGGTGCGGGCAATCTTTTCCATGTACTCCTTGCGCTCGTACTCGCGGCGCTTATGGCATTTGAGGCTCTTGGAGTCGACCTCCAAGCCCATACCCGTGCCGGACCACTCCTCGGCCTTCGCAATCGCCTCGCCAAGAATGTCCTCACCGCCGGTGTTGCGGCACTTATCGCACACGCCCAACGGCAGGTAGACGCTCACGTTGGGATAGTCGGCCAGTACCGAGAACCAGGTCTCGGCCGTAATATCGCCCACGCAGGCGACGACGACCTCGTTTTCGCGCGGCATGCGCTTAAGGGCGCGCGTGCAGGTAACGTAGGCGGTCTCGTGGCTCGTAGCAGCAGAGACGATATCGTCATACAGGTTTTTGGGCGCCAGACGCGGCGAGATGATCGCCTCGGTCGGGCAGGCAGCGGCGCACAGACCGCACTTGCGGCAGGAGTCGAGGATCTCGATGGCGTCTTCCTCGACCTCAATAGCGTTGACCGGGCACACGTCCATGCACGCGGTGCAGCCGCTCTTTTCGTTTTTGCAGGTCAGGCACGGAATGGTGTTGCCGCGCGGACGCTCCTTGTAGTCAGCAGGATTCCACTGCGGCGCCGACGGATCGAGTGCATCGGTCACGCCGCCAAGCGGGTTTTTAAGAAAGTCGAAACCCTTGCTGATCTCGATAATGTCATCAAACAGATCGTGTTCCTGCGCCATGCGCGGCCCCTCCCTGAGCAGTGCAAACAAGCAAGAGATAATGATACGCTATCGGCCCACACCTCGGGCAAATTACACGCGGTGCACCT
This sequence comes from Collinsella aerofaciens, assembly GCA_048193585.1. GTDB lineage: Bacteria > Actinomycetota > Coriobacteriia > Coriobacteriales > Coriobacteriaceae > Collinsella > Collinsella aerofaciens_CK. The sequence goes on from DBFAAM010000015.1 coordinate 9,529, forward strand.
TGAGGGAAATAACCCATGGCCTATCGCCGCCCCGATTGCACAAGGTCAATCAAGCGCCAAGCTATGCCTCGCACATGAGCTGCACGAGCTTCTGTTTGGTCACCTTGGCCTGCTCGTTGGCCATATTGCGCTCGTTTCTAAAGACCGCATTCGCAACGCTCAGCAAATCGGCATCGGAAATCTCGCTGCACGGACCGTCCATCGAAGCCGCCGTGGGGCATACGCACAACGGCAACTCGGCATAAAACGCAACGGCCTTGGCGATATCGAGCATCTTGCCGCCGCCAATACCCACCACCATGTCGCAATACTCGGCCTGGGCTTCCTTAGCCATTTCGACAACGGCCTCTTCCGTACACGGACCGTCATAAATCTTAAAGAACGGCTCGCTTAGATCTTCGTCCAGAAATCCATCGACGATCTGCTTGCACAGCCGATCCTCGGTGCCCTGGTCAAACAAGACATAGGCAGCGCAGCCCAACCATGACAAATACCTGCCCTGACGCGACAGTTCGCCCGGCCCCTGAACATACCGGCCGGGACCGCCGTAAACCATAGGAAGCGCCATACGAGAATCCGCCCTTCATCAAACAACGATTGGTGCAAAGTAACCTTGCCCCTTTGCACCATAGCAAAAAGGGGCAAAGCCATCTGTTGGCTTTGCCCCTTCCTTACCTTAGTTTAGTTTACTCATCCATAAGGTAATAATGACCCAGTGCGTCGGCACCCAGGATGGCGTTTGCGACCATCTCGGGCGTCACCTCAAACGGCATATTGCACATGGTGTCCTCGGGCGCGCAAGCGGCCTCGGCAACAATCATGGCCTGCTCGCGCGTAAGCTCGGCAACGCCAAGTTCCTTCATCGTGACCGGCAGGCCCAGCTCAATGCAGAAGCCCAAGACTTCCTCGAGCTTCTCGGTCGGGGCATCCTCAAGTACCAGCTGGACGATAGTGCCAAAGGCGACCTTCTCGCCGTGATACATGCCGTGGCACTCGGGCAGCATCGTCAGGCCATTGTGGATGGCATGAGCAGCAGCAAGGCCCGAGCTCTCAAAGCCAATGCCCGAAAGCAGCGTATTGGCCTCGATGATGTGCTCGACGGCAGGCGTGAGCGCACCCTTCTCCAGCGCAACCTTGGCCTTGACGCCATCGGCCATAAGCGTCTCGTAGCAGAGCTTGGCGAGCGCCAGACCAGCCATGCCGCCCTTGCCGCCAGCGCAGGTGCCGCCGTCGGCATCGTGCGTCGCCTGGGCCTCGAAGTAGGTTGCGAGCGCATCGCCCATACCGGAAACCGTCAGGCGCACCGGGCTCGCCGCGATAACCGTCGTATCCATCAGGACGATATTGGGGTTTGCCTTAAGGAAGAGGTACTTATCGAACTGGCCGTCATCGGTGTAAAGCACCGAAAGTGCCGAGCACGGTGCATCGGTCGAGGCAATGGTGGGGCAAATGATAACCGGGGACTCCAGGTAATAGGCGACGGCCTTCGCGGTGTCGAGGATCTTGCCGCCACCGACGCCGACGATGATGTCGCAACCGTTGTCGCGGGCGAGCGCGACCAGGCGATCGACCTCACCCTTGGAGCACTCGCCGTTAAAGTCCTCAAACAGCAGCTCGGCCTTGGCCTCGGCAAAACCGCCCTCGATCTTGGCACCGACGCGCTTCTTGCCCGAAGGTGTCACGATGACGAGGGCCTTAGCACCGAGCGGCTCGACATAGGAGCCGAGCTTGGCCAGCTCATCCGGACCCTGGATGTACTTGCTGGGGCTATTGAAAATTGCAGCCATAACTATCCCATTCTCTAAAAAAGAAAGGGGCTCCGTACAGATACGTGCGGAGCCCCTCGTTACGATAACAAGAGTCGATTAGAAATCGATGTCGGTGTCGTAGTAGCAGGCCTTGAGGATCTTCTCGAAGTCAGCAGCCTTGGTCTCACGCGGGTTCTCGGGCGTGCAGGCGTCCTGCTCGGCGTTCGCGGCGATCTCGGGCAGCTTGGCGAGGAACTCCTCCTCGGAAACCATCTGCGGGTTCTCGGCGTCGACCTTCACGCCACCATTCGCGTAATCCTTGATGGACTGCGGAATGTTGAGCTGGTCGTTGAGGTCGCGGATCTTCTGGACGAGCGCGGCGATGAGCTCCTCGTTGGTCTCGCCGGGAAGGTGCAGGATCTCCTTGGCCACGTAAGCGTAACGCTCGGCAGCACGCGGGTCCTTGGAGTTCCACTGGATGACCTTGCCCAGGTACATGGCGTTAGCGGCACCGTGGATGATGTGGCCATTCTCGAAGGCAGCACCGGTCTTGTGAGCCATGGAGTGAACGATGCCGAGCAGGCCCGAGGAGAAGGCGATACCGGCGATGCACTGAGCCTCGTGCATGTGCTGACGGGCCTCATGGTCGCCAGCATAGGACTTGGGCAGCCACTCGACGATCTCGCGGATGCCGTGCAGAGCGTTGGCATCGGTGAACATAGAGGCGCAGGTGGAAACGTAGGCCTCCATGCAGTGGGTCAGAGCGTCCATGCCGGTGTGAGCGCACAGCTTGGCGGGCATGGTGTAGGTGAGCTCGGGGTCGACGATGGCGACATCAGGGGTGATGTTGAAGTCGGCCAGCGGGTACTTGATGCCCTTGGCGTAGTCGGTGATGACGGAGAAGGCAGTGACCTCGGTAGCGGTACCGGAGGTAGAGGAGATGGCGCAGAAGTGAGCCTTCTGACGCAGCTCGGGGAAGCTGAACGGCTGGATGATGTTATCGAAGGACTCCTCGGGATACTCGTAGAAGACCCACATGGCCTTAGCGGCATCGATGGGCGAGCCGCCGCCGATGGCGATAATCCAGTCGGGCTCGAACTCGCGCATGGCCTCGGCGCCCTTCATGACCGTCTCGATGGACGGATCGGACTCGACGCCCTCGAACAGCTTGACCTCGAAGCCGCCCTCTTTGAGGTCGGCCTCGACGTCCTGCAGGAACCCGCCGCGGCGCATAGAGCTGCCGCCAGAAACGATGATGGCCTTCTTGCCCTTGAGGTTCTTCACCTCGTGGCGAGCGCCCTCACCAAAGTACAGATCGCGAGGATTGGTAAAACGTCCCATACTGTGCCTCCTAAACAAGCCCCTCTTAGACTTGCGTATATAACGGAGCACCCAATTGGCTCCGTTAGGACCGGTTTGCGCGTTGCCGGCGATGACAATGCGCGATGTCTAAACGTCTCAACGCTCAGACAAACACTATTTTACCGTTCTGGTTGGTCAGTTATTCACCTAAAGCCGCCAATGATGAAACGTTTTTTCTATCCCTGAAGACCCTTGTGCGGCATTCATACTCCCAAGCTGGGCAAACGTTTTATCAAGGTTGACTACATATCCTGGGCAGGACGGTGCCCCTCCAAAATATGCACCGTTCGCCGCCAAAAATCGACCGTTTGCGGCACCGTGATACCACTCGGTCGTCCAAGGTGCCGACATTTGTGCGACATCCGTCTTCGTGGTGCAAAGGTGCAAGTCCAAGTGCGGCACCCCCGGTGTGCCACATGCGGGTAAACTAGAACCTTATATAGAAACATTTGAACCCTAACCGCAGCAAAGGAGGCCCCATGGCATTCGATCCCATTCAAGAGGATTGCCATCGCCTCGTTCTTGAGGCCTTGCGCCGCGACAATATCCCGCTCACCGACGCTGCCGCCGTAGAGCGTCTGATGGAACAATTCACCCGCAACCCCGCACCGCTCATCGTGCACGACCGCGACCGCGCCGGGCACCTCATTGCCAAGGTGGTCGAGGCTGTCGACTACCGCATTCCCTTTATCCCTGACGATACCCAGGCAGAGCAAGAAGAGACAGCTGCCGAGAACATGCTCCGCGAGGCGGCCGCACTCGATCCGGCCAACTGGGACGCTCAGCGCATGCTGACGGCACTCACCGCCGAATCCAACGAGGAATACGTACAGTACCTGGTGTCCAAGTGCGATGAGGTCGAGCACGACCTAGCGCTCAAAATCGCCTCGGCCCAGGACCCCTACGAGCGCGAGGCCGCAGGCGACCTTACGCGCCGCCCCTATCTGCGCTGGCTTGCCGCCTTGGCATCGCGCGCGCTCATTAGCGGCCGCTATCGCATGTCGCTCGAAGCCGCGAATCGCAGCTTGGACTTTGCGCCCAACGACCCCGCTGGTGTCCGCCACACCGCGATGCTCGCCATGGCAAAGCTCGAATACCCCGCCGAGGAGCTCAAGCGCTTTCGCTCCGCACACTCCGTGCCGTACCTCGCGAATACCCCACTGCGCCGCCGCCCCAAAGATGCGGAGCGCGACTTGGACCCGTGGACGCTCATCGCGCTGATGAGCACGGCTTGGCGCGAACTGGACTACGAGGGCGCCGAGCACTACCTGCGTATCCTTGTGCGCTCGTGTCCGCACGCAGCCGAGGCACTCTACTTCCAAACCGAGTTTCCCGATGGCGTCTATGCCCGCGTCAACGTGGGTGTGGGCTCCACCGACGAGCTTGTCCTTGCGCTGTCCGAGGCGACGCCGGTACTGCAGGAGGGCCTGGGCGCCCCCGACAACGCCAGCTTTGCCGCCTGGGTCGCCACCAACGACATCGTGCGCTCCCAAATCGACGAGCGCATCCTGCGCGCAGCCGAGCAGGGGCTTCCATTTAAGGGAGGAGACCTCTAATGGATCCGAGCGTCTACATCCCCGCCTACCTGGAGCGCACCTATCTGGCGTCGCACCCCGAGCTCACCGATGCAGCACGCGAGCTTGTCCATAACGACATTAGTGCGAATCCCCAAAAGTACGCGCAGTCCGAGCATGCCCAGGCGCTGCTGTCCTATGCCGGTGTTCATCGCCACCTGCTCGACGAGCTCCATCGCATCGAAGATATGGGCAGCGACGAGGAGTTTGAGCAGACGCGCAATCGCCTGTTCGACGACATGCGCGATGAGCTGCTCAAGATTGTCCGCGTCGACGCACTGACCGTCGACGCGCAGCTGCTCGCCATCATCCTGGCCGACACACCCGTTGACGCCTGCCTGGGCGACCTGATGAAGCTCGAGGCAACCACGGCCGATTACCTGCAGCAAAGCGTGCCCGGGTTCGATATGGAGGCCCCGCACTACTGGGCCAACAAAGTTTTGACGGACGGCGTGACGGCGGCAGAGCTCACCGTGAGCGAGCCGGCGCTTATCGGGTGGCTTCACACACTCGAGGCCATCTCGCAGCTGTGCATGGCGAGCGCCCGCTACCGTGCTGCCGTCAACTATTCTCGCCGTGTTCTTAAGGCGGAAGGCTATCCCACCCGAGCGGCAGGCACCGTGTTACTCGCCCTCGCTCGCTTGGAAGACGAGGACGGCTTTTTTGCCCTGGCCCACCAGCTCGAGGAGCAGATGGGGGCCGATGCCCTCGAGAACTCTCCTTGGTATCTGCTCGCCCGCACGATTCTGCTGTTCAAAACAAACAAGATGCGCCCGGCGACACGCGCGCTGCGTGAGTTTGCCAACCGCTGCGAGGGTGGCGCGTTCTTCTTACTGAACCCCATGTACCAGACACCGTACCTTCCCTGCCGGCCCGAGCCACACGATTCCTGGGATCTTTCGCACCAGGCCGTTTGGGAAGCGGACGGTATTATCTCGGACACTCCCGACTTTGCCCCCTGGGCCAACGCCTGCGAAGATGTATCGCAGCTTGCCCAGGAATTTGCGCGCCGCTACGGATTTTAGTGACGCACTCGACCCGACCATGTCGTTTACGTTAGGAACGGTTTCATGAACCTCCGCTCATCTCTTGCCTGCACCTCGAGCGATATCGCTCGCTGGGGGCTGCGCTCCGTCCTTAAGCGCCAGGGCGGCGTACTCCCCGGCCGCATCGCCATGAAGATCGACCCCGAGTTGCTGAGCGACCTCGCTGGCCTTGTCGACCGCAGCGTGGTGATTACGGGTACTAATGGCAAGACCACCACTTCCAACCTCATCGCCGACGCCGTTGCTGCCAGCGGTGCTGCCGTGGTGTGCAACCGTGCCGGCAACAATATGGAGCCTGGTGTGGTAGGTGCTCTGCTCGAGGCCCGCGGCGGCCTTAAACACACCAGCAGCGGCAAGCGCGTGGGCGTTTTTGAGTGCGATGAGCTTTACACCGTACGCGTTCTGCCCAAGCTCAAGCCGACGTACTTTGTGCTGCTCAACCTGTTCCGTGACCAGCTGGATCGCTATGGCGAGATCGATCACACCCAGGAGGTCATCGCCCACGCGTTGGAGCTTTCGCCGGCAACAACGCTCATCTACAACGCAGACGACCCGCTGTGTGCCGCGATCGCCGCACGCGTTCCCAATGCAAACATCGCCTTTGGCATCGACGGCGCCACCAACACCGAGTCCGACCGTATTAGCGATTCGCGCTTTTGCTCACAGTGCAACGCGCCGCTGGAGTATGACTACGTGCAATACGGCCAGCTCGGCGCCTACCATTGCCCCTCGTGCAGCTGGGCCCGCCCTGTGCTTGTCCGTCGCGTGACGGGCGTGGAGCTCGGCTGCGACGGCTACGACTTTGACCTGGTCTTTGGATCTGCGCCCGACGCGGCTGCCGCACACATCGCCACACGCTACAACGGCCTGTACATGGTCTACAACGTTGCCGCCGCCTTCTTTGCCGCGCACGAGTTGGGCGTGGATACGGCGCTTCTACAGCCTACGCTCGATGCCTACGTCCCCACCGGCGGACGTATGGGGCGCTGGGATATCGCCGGCCGCACCGTCGAGGCCAACCTGGCTAAGAATCCCGTAGGCTTCGATCGACAAATCCAGTCCATCAAGACGACAGGCGGCAGACTCTGCGCTTTCTTCCTTAACGACAATGACGCCGACGGACACGATGTATCGTGGATCTACGACGTCGACTTTGAGCGCATCGCCGACACGCCGGGTCTTGTCGCCTTTGCCGGAGGCACGCGCGCGCACGACATGCAGGTGCGCCTCAAGTACGCCGGCATCGATGCCGCGATTATCTCGGACGTCGCGCAGGCAATTGGCGCCGTGGCAGACGAGGCCGCCGATGACACCTTCTACGCCGTCGCCAACTACACGGCCTTCCCGCCGCTGGTCAAGGAGCTCGACGGGCTGAAAGGCGCCACCGCCGATGCTGTTGCCGGGCGCGCCGTAGCCCGTGCCGACGGCAGCGCTCTTCCTGTCGGCATCGCGCCAGTCGAACTTTCGCACCCGCTGCGCATCGTCTACCTGTATCCCGATGCCCTTAACCTCTACGGCGACGGCGGCAATGTTATCGCGCTCGAGCGCCGCTGCGTCTGGCGCGGCATTCCCGTGCGCGTGGACGAGGTCCGTATGGGCGAAACGCTTGATTTGACCGATGCCGATATCGTCATGATGGGTGGCGGCTCCGACCGCGACCAGCTAGCCGTGGCACACGAGCTGCTCGCCCAAAAAGACAAGGTCGCGGCCTATGTTGAGGATGGCGGCTCGCTGCTTGCCATCTGTGGCAGCTATCAGCTGCTCGGCCGTTCGTACTATATGGGTGAGGATCGCATCGAGGGCCTGGGCGTCATTGCCGCCGAAACCGTACGTGGCTCCGATCGCCTGATCGGCAACGTAGCCGTCAAAACCGATCTGGCACCTGAGCCCTTTGTGGGATTCGAGAACCATGGCGGCCGCACGCTTTTGGACGCCGATGCCACGCCGCTCGGAACGTCCGTCGTCGCGGGCACCGGCAACAACGGCGACGATGGCTTTGAGGGCCTGATCTACAAGGGCGTCATCGGCACGTACCTGCATGGCCCGGCGCTGCCCAAGAACCCCGAGCTCGCCGACTGGCTGATCGCCCATGCCCTCGAGCACCGTGGCGATGCACAGGCCGCCGCCCTGCTGCCGCTCAAGCCCCTCGACGACACCTACGAGCACGCCGCCCACGACGCCGCCATGAAGCTCCTCCCCTAGCACCTCACCACCACAAAGGGGACAGGCACCTTTGTGGTGGTTTTTCAGTTTGCCAACGATATGTGAACGGCTAAAAAAGTCTGCTATACTCTTTCCCGCTGTCCCCATCGTCTAGCGGCCAAGGACGCCACCCTTTCAAGGTGGATATCGCGGGTTCGAATCCCGCTGGGGGCACCATTTAAATTAAGAAGCCCGTTACCCCCGGCGGTGACGGGCTTTTTGCTACCGATATGCCGGGATTCGAACCCGACAGGGTGCGAATCCCGGCATCATCGCAAGGCCTGTGGGCAAAAAATAGCAAATATGAGTACTGTTACCATTTTAGTAACAGCGATTTCATGCCATCAGAAGGCGATTTAGACGCCAGGGGTCCTACGGCGGAAGAATTGCAAGCGTTTATCAGCTAAGTACTTGGACATATGTTGTGTAACACTGCATATTTTGCAAAAAGATAATGCTACAGGACTTGTGACAGTACTCATATTTGACGTTTTTTGCCCATAGCCCTTTATACCTAGGCACATCGGCGGCTAAACGGGCTTCAAAGCGTCCTTCGCAAATCAGAACCACCCTTAAAAAGGGTGGTTTGCTCTTAGGGTATAACCCACGGGCCCCGGGCTCGCGTCTAAAGGCGCGGGCCCGGACTTCGTCCAGGCCTAGTGCATCTTGACCCGTGGCGCGCCGGTCGAACCGGCAGC
>DBFAAM010000022.1:0-54932 GCA_048193585.1 Collinsella aerofaciens
GTGAGGGACTTGGTGAAGGTGGCGTAGGTGCCGTTGGAGAAGGCCTCCGCAACGGCGTAGCGCTCGGCGCCCTCGACGGGCTCCCAGGTCAGGGTGACCTCGCCGTCGCCGGTCGCCTCCGCCCTGGGGGCGGGCGCCGACAGGCCAGCAGAGACGGTGCATGAAATTGATTCAGCCTGCGACAGCGCGGCATCTGCTGGGCTAGCAGCAATAGCCGTGGAGCATACACACAGAGACAGCGCGACCGCAAGAGATAAAGTAATTGAAAGACGCTTCATACAATCCTCCACAATTAATAACTGTCTTTATGTTATCGGAAGCCGGCATTTAATCAGTGCTCGCTCGGGCCAATGGACGATATTTACGCCAGACGGCGTTCGTGCAAAGCTAATTCAATAGCGATGCCATTCCCAGAATCACAAATCATCAAACTCACTCTCGCTGCTAAGATTGGCATCCCTTCACGGATCGCCCGTCAAGGAAGAACTCCGGCCAGCGCTGCATGAACAGCGCCTGCTCGCGCTTCCAGCGGCGCAGTTTTTCCTCGTTGGCCTCTTCCCTGCCGCGCGAGGTGAACTCGTAGTGGTACAGCTCGGCATAGGGCGTGAAGATGGTACGGTAGCCCGCCTCCCACACGCGCAGGCAAAAATCCGCGTCGTTAAAGCCGACGGCGAATTCCTCGTTGTAGCCTCCGACCTGCTCAAATACATCGCGTCGCACCATCTGGCAGGCGCCCGTTACGGCACTGAAGTTACCGGGGCGCACAGCGCGGGCAAGAAAGCCCTCACTCTCCGTGAATGGTATCTTTGCTGTGGCAAATTAAAACACGCAATGCTATAGATAGACGAAATCTGATTGGCAGGCGATAAGGAGCGCCACATCTTATTATCACGGGGATTATCGCCCCAGAAAAAACCCGATGTGGCAATCGACGCTGGCGGCAGTCTTAAAGATGGTGACGTCGCCTCTCTCGATTTAGAACCGTTCGAGAATCTCCTCGGCATTCTCTCGCAGATAGATATCTAGGTCCGGCACGGCAAACTGCACATAGCCCCTCTGTGGTGCCTGAATAACCTCTCTTTGTAGCAATTTGGCCCTAATAGAGCTGATCTCATTGGTCTTTTTGCCCATGCGCTTAGCAATCTCGGCTGATTTAGACTGTTGTTTATCCTCGCACATGGCCAAAAGGTATTTGATATCGTTGAGCCCCAGTCCAGAAATCGCGGGCTCGTGAACAACATCGTGAAAACGAGCTTCTGCCAGCGCAATGCCTTCGGTAACGTCGCGCTCGCTCACGATGGCACTTTTGGCACGATGCAAGTTGGCGCGCTGCCAAATGGAGTAACCGACCAGTTGCACCAGATAGGCATAGCCCTTAGTGGCCTTAGCGGCTCTCGACAGAAGATCGTCCTCTATGGTCAAGCCAGTCGCGACAAAGCTGTCGCCCATAGAGAGCGCCACCTCCACCTGGTTGATAGGCGCCAGGTCTTCGGGGAGGGCACGACGCAAGAACGTAAGCGCCTTGCCGTTAATAAGATCCATAACACCAGCGGGTAAACCGGCAAAGGCAAGTGCGATATCTACTTTTTCCCCTGTCAAAAGCTGAACCGTAGACGCAATGTCGCGCATATCGTCAATCGGGGCGTCCTGAACTTCATCGATGGCAATAAAAAGACCCTTGGATGACTTCGCTGCCGAACTCAGCAACTTTCTAAGGCTCGGTTCTTTGGGCGCAACATCGACTTTCGCGGAAACAAAGCCGGCGTTTACGCCGACCGAAGCATTGGCCGCAAGGGAAGAATCAGCAACCTGATCCCTCAAGTCCAGCAATAGGTTAGGGCCAGCAGAAACAATAGCGGTCTTCCATCCAAGCTCTCGCGCACGATCCCTAAGGTCGCAGAGCAAAACAGTTTTTCCGGAGCCCCTCGGTCCAGCAATGCGCATGAGCCTCGCAGGTGCACCAATTCCCGCACTCAAACTCTCGGTAAACTCAAGGGCGATATCATCGCGACCAATTATGCGCGGAGGCTCAGCGCCGGCAGTGGGACGAAACGGGTTATGGAATGCTGTGACGCTCACTTATTTGCCTTCCTAGGGAATCGATTAACAGTCAATCATTGCTTATATTTCTATCGTAGACTATATCGGATAATATCGAGTTATATAAGCTTGTATAAACTTATCGCGAAAGTATCGAGCTTTCGTAATTTATCTTAGCAAGTAGTCCAACGCTGTTTTCTTCCAAGCTCATAGCGAAAGAAAGTTAAGGACTTCCTAAAAACCATTGCCTTAGACAGAGAAATACTCGCTCTCAGCGGATAAGTTCGGCCCCAGCCACGGATCGCCCGTCAAGAATAACTCCGGCCAGCGCTGCATGAACAGCGCCTGTTCGCGTTTCCATCTGCGCAGCTTTTCCTCGTTGGCCTCTTCCCTGCCACGCGAGGTGAACTCGTAGTGGTATAGCTCGGCATAGGGCGTAAAGATGGTACGGTAGCCCGCCTCCCATACGCGCAGGCAAAAGTCCGCGTCGTTAAAGCCGACGGCGAATTCCTCGTTGTAGCCTCCGACCTGCTCAAATACGCCGCGTCGGACCATCTGGCAGGCGCCCGTTACGGCGCTAAAGTTGCCCGGGCGCACGGCACGGGCAAGATAGCCCTCGCGCTTTGCCGAGAAATCCTGGTAGGCATGGGCAAGTGCGCCACGCACGCCAACCAAAATGCCAGCATGTTGCACCAGATGATCGGCAAAATAGAGTTTGGCGCCCACCACACCCGAATCGGAACGCTGCAGATAGCCCATCATCTCTTCGATAAAGTCGGCGCTTATGACCTCGGTGTCGTTGTTGAGCAGCATCAGGTAATCGCCCTTGGCGTGCTCTACGCCAAAGTTGATGATCTGGGAGTAATTGAACTCGCCCGGCCAGTACACAACGCGTGCGTTACCTTTGCCTTCAGATACTGCGGCCACGCGCTCCGGTAGGGTTTCGTAATACGCAAACGTCTCCGGATCTTCACTGTTGTTCTCCACCAAGACGATCTCGTAGTTGGCATACGTGGCCTTCTGGGCGATCGACATCACACAGGCATCGAGCGTCTCAACGTGGTCCTTGGTGGGAATCACAATGCTCACCAGCGGCGCAGGCTCCGGCAGCGCATAGCGCATGCGATAGACAAACGGCGTCTCGGTCTCCTCGACCGTTCCGCAAATGCCCAGCTCGTTAAAGTGACGCTGCAGCGCAAGGCACCCGGCTTCAATAGCATACGGCTTGCTATCGGCAGAGCCATCGGCGGTCGACCCCGGATGAACGCGCCAGTGATACAGCACGTGCGCAACATGCTCAAACCGTGCGCCCGCCGAAAGACAGCGAAGCGTCAGGTCGTAGTCCTGGGCACCCGCAACGTCTTCTGGGGACGTGCCAATACGATCGATTAGCGCCTTCTCCACCATCAGGAAATGCGTCACGCAGTTATGGCTATAGAGCAGGTCGACGTTGAGCTGCGTCTTAAAGACAGGCTGACCCCACTCCCCCGTTTTCTGGAACATGTCCTCGTCGCAGAACAGGACCTGGGGACGCTCGCCCTCGGCAGCCTTGTTCAGCGCGGCGACATAGTGAAATAATGCATCCGGTTCCAGAATGTCGTCATGGTCCAAGAACGCGATGTAGTCGCCCGTCGCTTGCTCGATACCTGCGTTGGTGTTGACCACAATGCCGCCGTTGCCGGGTAGTTCGATGCGACGAACCCGCTCGTCATTGGCGTCAGCCGCAAGATTGGACACCGCGTCCCATTCGGGCGAGGCGTCCATAAGCAGCAATTCCCAGTTGTCATAGCTCTGGGCCAACACCGAGTCCAGCAGCTCGCGAAGGTAAACCCGATCGGTCTTATAGCACGGCACCACAATGCTCACGAGCGGCCTATAGGCAAATGCCGCCGAAGCGACGCACTGACACGTCAGGTCGCCCGGCTTCGCGCGATGTTGATCAAACCAGCGTCGATAGGCCACGTCGTCTGCACGCGCATCCTTCATGCGGTTCCAGCTGTCGTCAACCATGCCATTGTACAAACGACCATCCATGGCACAAAATCCACTCAGGATTTGGCCCGTAGGATCAGCCGCAATCGCAACAAAATCGCGTATATCCTGAGGCATCTCAACGCTCAAATACGTTTTATTGACGCGGCAACCGTTGCGCCGGGGAACGTCGACCTGCGACTCAAACACATGCACGGTGGCCTCAATCGCGTTCATATGCGTATCGAAGATCTGGAGCTCAGGGGCGCACTGGGGGTCTCCAGCCCACTTGACTTCATAGCGCCAGACGGCGCCCTCATCTGCCGGTAAATAACGAACGGCATCGATCTCATAGCGACCGCAGCACTCGCCGCGTTGCGCATCGCGAACGAGCGCACACATCGCAGGCTTTGCTTTGTAGTTAATCTTAGATTCCAGCTTGGCAATACGACTGTCAAGGCGAATAGAGCCCAGCCTTTTACCGCCGGACGCAAATGAGATGTCAATCGTAGAGCCGTCCATAAACGGAAGCACCAAGACGACGAGCTCGCGCTCATAATCGGCAACGGAGGGACAAAGCGCCAGTATACGACCATGATCGACCGACAGCGCCAGCGCCGGCACGCTTACATCATTGGTTGTCGCGTGAGCAAAGGCCTGGGGACCCTCCTGTTCAATAAGCCCTGCGATATCCTGGCCGACAAAGCGAAGCAACACAAACAGACGGCCCTGACTGCGGCAAAGCGCCAAACGCTTGATACTCATCTACACCTCTCGCTTTCCCAGAGCATTCGCGGCCATGCGCTTGCACGCGCCCAGGCGCCCAAACCTCAAGACGTCGTAATCGAACATGAGCTTTTTGCACGAACGAGCAGCAGGCGCCTTACCGACAAGTGCCGCACGCACCATAGCGGCAACAGAAGGAGCGCATTGTGCGAGCGCAGCATCACTGCCCACGGCAGAACCGTCAAGCGCCGCGGCGACGGCAGCAAACACCTTGCCGCAGCCCGAACTCAGCAGCCTTAGCGCATCGTACAGCACCAGATCACACAGGAAGTACGCCAGGTCATCGGCATGCTGGGCATCGAGCCCATCACGGCGCCAATCGGCCAGCACCGCGAAGTAAATCTTCACGTGTTCCAGCAAGCGCGTCTCGTCGTCATAGCGCATGGTGTCCATGAGCGAGCCCTTGCGCGCCACGCGGTAGTCATACAGCTTGTTCGAGATAAGCGCAGTCTTGCGCGAACGACCGTACACGGCAAAATCGAAGACCTGGTCCTCGCCATACTTAACGGTTTCGTCGAACACGATCCCGTTGCCCAGCAAGAAGTCACGCTTGCAGGCGGTGCGCCATGCAAAGGGGCGAGATGCTTCCTTAAAAAGCAGGTCGGAGCTATAGCCCTCAAACGACACATCGCGCGGGCTCAGCACATAGTTAAGCCACGGATACCCCGCCTCCAACGGATACGGATTTGCGCCAAAGGTCAAAACGTCGCAATCCTCACGCTCAAAGGCATCAACGATTACGCGGCACGCATCAGACGTAAACCGGTCGTCGGAATCCAAAAACGCAACGACAGGCGCCGTGGACGCAGCGATTCCCGCATTGCGGGCGCTCGACAAACCACCGTTGGGTTTATCAACCAGCGTAAAGCGCGCATCCTTTTCGCAATAGGCAGCGGCGATGTCGCGCGAACCATCCGGCGAGCCATCGTTAACCAGCACACCTTCCCAATCGGACATATCCTGCGCGAGTAGGGAGTCCAGGCACCATGCCAGGCACTCCTCCACCTTGTAGATGGGAACGACGACGGAAATCTTAGGGGTAGCCATGGTCACGCGCTCCTACTGTGCCGCCGGCACGTCGTCGGGATGCGGGTTATCGCCGTAGGCGCGCTGATACGTCAGCACGCGCCAAACCAGCGGCAGACCGCCGATCTTAAAGTAGTGTTTAAACGTATTGAGCTTGCCCGGCTTTTTAAAGTCAAAGCGCGAATCGATATAGGCACGGGGCGATTTGACCATCAAACGCAGGTCGGTCTCGCCGCGCGGATCGAAGAGTGACAGGTCAAAGCGACCGGCATCCCAATCGGCCTTGAGCTCGGGAGACGCCTTCTCCCAAAACCGCTCACGCAACTCATCGACCAGGCGCTCATCATTCCAGCGGTACGTATCGACCTTCATGCGCATTAAAATGCCCTGAAGCCGAGCCTTAAGCTCGGGACGTTCATCCAAAAAGCGTTGCATCTCGGCATATTCGCCGCACACGCAAAACACCTTGTTGGGCGAATTAACAGAGCTCTTCTCGTTATCCTGGCGATAGCACAAAATGGGATCCGCAATAAACGCAGCACGCTCGGCGCTTGCCCAGACCTTAAAGTTAAAACCCGCATCCTGATACGAGGCACCCGGCGTGGGAAGGAACCGAATCTGATTGTCGTTAAGGAACGTGCGCCGATAGATGGCAGACCAAATGGAAGGCTTGCGGTAGAAGATACCCGGGCGATCGACAGGGCGATACGCGGCGCCCGTCATATACTCGTCGATAATCCCAAAAAGCTCTCGGCGCTCGCTGGGCGTGGACCAATACAGATAGAAATCACCTTTAACCACATCAGCGTGCTCGGCATCTGCCTTGGCAACCAGCTTTTGAAGCGAATCCTCAAACATAAAGTCATCGGACTCCAAAATGCCCACGTACTCGCCACGCGCCATCTCCAGGCCGCGGTTCATCGAATCGCCGTAGCCGCTGTTAGCCTTGTCGATCATCTTGACGCGCTCATCGCGCTCCATGTACTCGCGGATGATATCCGGCGAGCTATCGGTAGAGCCATCGTTGATGCAGATGATCTCAATGTCCTCGAGCGTCTGCGCAATAGCAGAATCGAGACACTCGCGCAGGTAGCGCTCAACATTGCAGATGGGAACAAGCAGCGAAACTTTAGGGGTATCAGAGTTCTGCAAGAGAACCTCCTGTTGAATAGCGTGTAACAGGGTTATTTTAGCAGCGAAGCAACGGACAACGGCAGCGCCTAGAATTAGATAAAGCGCTCCAGGCAGGCCTTGAGACCACGAGTCGAAAGATAGAACAACGTGGCGTCTGCCATCGAAACGCCCGATGTCGCCGCAACGAGCTTATGGGCGACACGGCGAACGGCGCCCTTAGCAGGCATATCCGCCCACTCCGTTCCCAAAAACGTCGTGAAATCCATATTGACGCGACCGGCCACACGACGGAAACCATCGGCGTCCAGACGCGCCAAGTCAAACACGATAAGGTCCAAGAACCAAGTGATCAGCTCGCCGGGGCACAGGTTCAAAAGGCTGTAAGCCGCCCAATCCTCCAAAACTTCCTCGAGCATACTCATATGAGCGTCGAGCTTTTTGGCGCGTGCCTCGGCACTGTTGAACTCGTGCGTCGCCGATTCGCTCTCCATCACGTAGTGGTAGAACTTGTCCGGCATGACGACGGTCTTGCGGGCAAGCGCATAGGCCGCAAATTGGAATACGACATCCTCGCCCAAGGCCAAGCCGGGAGCAAAGCGAATGCCTTCGCGATTGAGCAGCTCGCGCGAAAAAGCCGCGCGGCATGCATAGGGCTGTGCGTTTGCGTGGAACAGCAACTGGGGATCTCGTGCGCCAAAGGTGCCCGCTTTGGGGCTCATGAGTTGTTGGACGCGTTTAGGTGCGGCGTCGGACGGCTCGCAAACGCCGCCAAAAACGGCGACCTCGGCATCTGAAGACTCCACGGCATGCAGCACGTACTCGACCGTCTGGGCGTCGATGTAATCGTCGGCGTCTACAAAGAAAACCACCTCGCCCTTGGCGGCATCGATTCCGGCATTTCGAGCGCACGAGACGCCCGCGTTTTCCTGGTCAATCACCAGCACACGGTCGTCGGCCTGCGCAATTTGACGCAAGACGCCCAGCGAATCGTCAGCCGAACCGTCGTTGACGCAGACAACCTGAATCGAGCGCTCAGACTGGGCCAACAGCGAATCGAGGCATTGCTGAACCGAGTTTGCAGAGTTGTATACGGGAACGACAATGGTCGCTTTGGGGCTCGTAGCTTCTCCCATACCGACCTACCCCCTCAGCGATTCGATGAGGAAGGCTGCAAGTACGCCGGGGCCTCCAACCGATGCGTAGTATTTGGCGCGTCCCAAGGCACCATCCGTCGCAAAACTCGGATGCTCGTCAACCCAGCCCTCAGGATCTTTGAGGATGGCAGCGAGATTTGCACGCTTCCACGGCTTAAGATCGTCCAGCGAAAACTCCCCAGCGTCCAAGGCCGCTTGGAACTCCTTGGCCATCTGCACCAGGAACTCCTTATAAAATTTGGGCGCCAAGCGCACATAGTTCCACATATACGAATCGTACTTAATGAGCTGATTGAACTTGAGCATGCGCGCGACGTCATCACTTGCGTGGTCGCGGGCATATTCCTCTCTGATCCAACGCTCAATCTCGGCATACTCGGCATTGACGCAAAAGACCTTGGCCGAAGAATTGACCGAGGAGCTCTCGTTGTCCTGACGATACGAAAGCACAGCATCGTGCAGGTAAACGGCCTTATCGGCGCACGCAATCACCTTAAAGGCAAACGACGTGTCCTGAAAGGATGCTCCCGGAGTCGGCAGGAATTTGATGCCGTTGCGCTCAAAAAAATCACGGCGGTACACGGCCGACCAAATCGACGGCTTTTGCTTAAAGAACTGCGTCGTATCGCTCGGGTGTACCGGCTTGCCGCAGTCCTTGGGCTTAAACATCTCGTGCAGCGAGCGGCGCTCCTCGGGCTTGGACCAGTAAAAGTCAAAATTCGCCTTTGCAAAATCGGCGTCAAAGCACTCGGCAGCTGCCACGAGCTTCTCCAGCGCATCGGGCGCCATAAAGTCATCGGACTCCAGAATGCCCACGTACTTGCCGCGAGCCATATCGAGCCCGCGGTTCATCGAGTCGCCGTAGCCGCTGTTGGCCTTATCGATCATCTTCACGCGCGCATCGCGCTGCATATACTCGCGGATTATCGCCGGAGAGTTGTCGGTAGAGCCGTCGTTGATGCAGATGATTTCGATGTCCTCGAGCGTCTGCGCCACGGCGGAATCGAGGCACTCGCGCAGGTAGCGCTCAACGTTGTAGATGGGAATAAGCAGCGACAGGACAGGGCTGCCAGAGGAATTAGTAGACAAATGTGCTCCTTAGGAAATACCTGTCGTTAATGGTATCAAAGGGCTGACGTGCCAACGGGCGTTTATATAATCTATGGAGCCCATAGAGGCAAACCGTTACGAAAGGAAGCCATGCAGCCCAAAGCCGCACGCAACATATCCATCGAGGCGCTGCGCTTAATCGCGGTCGCTGAAACGCTCGTACTCTCAAGCAGCAATCAGCACATCAATGTTACGTATAGCAGTCACCTCGCCCATGGCAGGTTCCTGCGTTTTATTCAAACCTTGCCAACATGGCGCAGCGACCCTTTACAATAGGTGCCGTCCTACGGACGCATTCGATAGCTTCCGTGCAGCGCTCGACCGCTGCGTGTGAAAGGATATATTCCCCATGACTTCCACCCTTCCCGCCCCCATCGATAAGCTCGCCATCGTTGTCGTTACGTACAAGCGCCAGGAGCTCTTGGCCAACCTGTTCGACTCTATGACCGAGCTCACGGCTGCGCCCTGGCGCATCGTGATTGTCGATAACGAGAATTCGCGCGAGACCGAAGCCATGTGCGCCGCATTTAACGAGCGCCTCGCCACCCTGTGGGGCATCGACACTGGCCAGCCCGATTCACAGGGCGGCACCGACCGCGTTATCTACGCTCCGCAGCTCGAAAACGGTGGCGGCGCGGGTGGCTTCTCTGCCGGCACCAAGTGCGCCTACGACCTGGGCGCCCAGTGGTTCTGGGTGATGGACGACGACGTGCTCGTCATCCCGGAGGGCATCGAGCGCCTGGCCAAGTGGACGGACCGCTACGATGTCATCCAAGGTTCGCGCCTGGACTTTGACGGCGGCGCCTTCTTTTGGCAGTACCAGCTCATCCTTTCGCTTGGTATCCCCAACCCCATCGCTAAGTGGGACCTGGGCCCCGAGGGCTACCGCGCCATGAACCAGCTGTGCTTTGAGGGCGGCCTGTTCTCGCGTCGCGTAGTCGACAAGATCGGCCTGCCCGACGCTCGCTTCTTCATCTACGGCGACGACGCCTGCTACGGTTATGTCGCCAGCCAGCACTTCCCCGCCGCTGTAGTTGCCGACGTGGTGCTCAAACGCGCCCGCGCCGTCTCTAACTGGGACATCGCCGGCAAACGACAGCTCAACTCCACGAGCGACACCAACCGCTACTACATCATGCGCAATCGAGGCTTCCTCGCTCGCTATATGCAGATCTACGGTGACTACCGCCCCATCCTGTTCCGTCTGGGCAACGCCGCGACCTTCTGCAAGGAGTTCATTCGCCTGGCTGCGGTCGATAAGTGCTTTAAGACCGGCATTCCGGCGCTGCGCCGCGGCATGAAGGACGCCCGCAGGATCATCAAGGACCCCAACTGGAAGCCCATGCCGCCCATGAAGGATACCGAGTAACGGAAGCCGGAAACACCTCGGCGCTTAAAGCCGCTGGCACACCGTAGCCACACGCTGCCCGTCAAACCCAAAGCCCCAGCGCATGCGGCCAACGCCGGGTCGCGGCACGCGGATTTCGTCAATGCCGTCGCGCTCTATGTCGAGTAACGACTGCACGGCAAGCAATTCCAACCCCACCGCATCCACATCGGGGTCATACATCAAGTTGATCGTTATCAGAGGGCGCTCGTCCAGCATGCCGATCGTGTCTGCCATGTCGAGCACGGCGCCCGTAGGAAAAACCTGGATGTCCCAGCGATCCGTGCCACACTTTCGCCTCGAGGCGGGATTGACATAACCCGGCAATCCAAAACAGAGCCCCTGCAAGAGTAGGTGATATGGCAACGGCGCATCTGGGTCGGTCGCACCGATTCCCGCATCTCCCAGGATGCGGTCTAGTGCCTGCCTCACCGTATCCTCGTCCCCACGGCACAACCCGTCGCGAAACGCATCGACGTCTCGAATGTCTTCGGCAGCGCACTCAAACCACTCAATAATCACCAGACGCAAGGCCTGGCGAAGCTCGTTATTGGGCAGCCGCAGAGCACGGAGACGACTGTCATGCTCCGGCTCTTCGGTCATATCCGTCGTCAGGAAACCGGACAGGTACAGCTCCGTCCACAGGCCGTCGTCAGACGAGGCCTCTGACCCCACAGCGCCCAAACAAAGCGGGACCTCAACGCACCCATGGGCCTCGAGCAAATCGAACAAGACCGAAAGGCGGTCGAGATTCCACCCGGCAACTACCCTACTCAGGCAATCGGCATACCCATACAGATCGGCACGCACAGGCGCCGTGCAGCCACGGTCCAGAAAACCGATCACACGAGCTGGACTCGAGCAATAGGCCCTACCAAACCGATATCCCTCGAGCCATTCACGCGCATCATCCAGGTATTCCTCGCGCCCAGCATGATTCAACAGAGCCTCGACCTCGGCATCCGAAAAACCGAACCAACGGTCACACCACGCCGACAGCGGCGTCGTCAGACAATACGAGCAGCCGCGCGAAGAAAGCGCCGCTTCGGCGGGACCGGAACACTCCCCCATCAGACACGTCAGCCGCAACGAATCGCGCGCAGTGGCAATGGCGTCAAACAGCGCACGGTCAAGTAGTTCTGCCGGATCGGCGTCGGAAGCGTCCCTCGCGCTCGCACGGCGAGACCACGCCGCATCGTACCCATCAACGAGCAATACAACCTGCTCATCGCAGGCAATCTCCAGCAGCTCTATGAGCACACCGAGCACCGAGTCAACCTCGTCCGCGCTCGCCACGCCACGCGCGACACGTTCGATGTGACGCACCTTATCTCGAGCTAAATCCGGAGCCTCCAAGAGCGCCAACAAGCGAGCGCACTCGCCCGAAAGGGCATCGCGCACGACGCCGGCAACAGCGGGGCCACGCCTCCCAGCGCCAGAAAAGTCCAGCGATATCACCGGATAGCAAGCATACTCATCCCGATAGCGCCCGCCGTTCGCATCCCAAATCTGAGCATCGGCAAACAAACGCTGACCAGAGCGACCGACCGCTGGACGCTCCAGAAAAGCCCTGAGCATCGACAAGTTCATGCTCTTGCCAAAACCCTCGGGTCGACAGCACACCACAACGGACGCGTCGCAGTCCAACACATCGGCAATAAACATGGTCTTGTCAACCAGCATGCAACGACCAATGGCATCGGCAAAATCATGCACACCGACCGGCAAAACCGCATCATCGACATGGTTGACAAGCCGTACGCCAAAAGTATCGTCACTGTTGCAATACTCCTGTTCAGACACCGTAACTTCTCCCTAAAACGCAGCACGAAGCCCATTGTAGCGAGCAGTTCAAGTGCAACGCTGGATCCGTGCAAAGGCATCGGGCAACGGTAGGAACAAAGGCCTTGAGGGGGCATAACAAATCGTTGTGCAACAAAATGGGGCCCGATGCAACTGCACCGGCCCCCATTGCGAATCTTTAGTTGTCGGGCAACCGAAAGGGACTACTCCTCGGAGTCGTTCTGCCCAGCAGCCTTCTTTTGCTGATCGAGCTTATGCTTGCCACTCACAATAGACGTGGCACCCAGCGTGGCCAAGCTTGCACTGGCAAGGCTCGCCATAACGATAAGGTCGCCCGTCTTGGGCATGTTACCGCCAGATGACTTGGTCGTTGTACTCGTCGTGGTTGTAGTGGTCACCGTCTTGGAGTCATTTTGCTCTTGGACTTGGTTGTCAGCACCGCTCTTGTCGTCGTCTTCGGGCTGTTTCTTTTCGCCCTCGGTCTTGCTCTCGTCCTTCTTCTGACCGGACTTGTCGCCCTTCTCATCAGAGCTAGGACCCTTATCGGATTCAGCCTTCTCGAGAGCCTTGTCCTTGGAGTCGCCCTTTGCGGCTTCGGTCTTTTCCGTGGAAACCTGATCAGAGTTGTCCTTGTTCTGGGCCGAGCCGTTATTGACGCCAGCCATCAGCGAAGAACCCAGCGTAGAACCAAGCTGCTCGGAGAAAGAAGGCTTCTTGTCCGGCGAAGCAACGGGAGCGTCCGGCGCCTTATTCGAGTCGTCCTTGGAAGCATCGGAATCAGGGGTCGTGTCAGAGCCGGAGCCGTTGTTAGAGCCGGTGTCAACGGACGAATCGCTCGAGCCGGTAGATGAGTTAGAGGTGCCAGCGTCGGTCGAACCAGAAGCGTCGCTGTCCGTATTGCCGGCAGAGCTTGAAGGCGAATCGCTCGCAGCAGAGCCGTTCGAGGTAGAGCCGTCGTTGGTAGTGCCACCAGCAGAGCCATTACCGTCAGCATCGGTCGAGGGCGCATCCATCCTGTCATCGTCGGCATCGTCACTCGAGCCGTCATTCGAATCAGGTGTCGGCGAGGGCGCCGGCGCAGGCTCGGGCTGCACGGGCGTCGCAGCGGCAGCGGCCTCGTCCTCGGCGATATAAACCAAGCAGTCCTTCAGCTCGTTGCGGTAGCGGTTCTTCCAGCCCTCATGATACTGGGGCTGACTTGAAAACTTGGTGGCGACATTGTTGACCACGCTATTGGAGAGCGCCGTCGCAAACTCGCGGTCGGACATATCGTTGGAAAGATTCGCCCAGCGGAAGAAGTCTCTGCAGCCACCGGTACCGCACATGTTGGTGATGCTCCACACCATACCCTTGACGCAATCGGCGCGGCCGGAGATGTCAATGCCAAGAGCGCTCTTAAGCCACGCCTCGGTCACCGCATAGTACGAGTTGTACGCATACGCATCCTGCAGAGCCGAAAACTCAGCAGGATCGGTGTTATAAGCACCCTGGAAGGCCTCCTGTGCAATACGGCCCAGCTCGGTAAACTGGTCGTTCTCGTACATGGCATTGCTCGCGTTGGAAATCTCGCTGCCGCGATCAATCGCATCCTTGAGCATGCTGTATTTTTCGGGGCTGTAGTTGTAGACCTGCTTCATAAACGGAATGAGCGACCAACGGCGGTCGAACTGGTAATAGCCCAGCGCGTTGTAGCCGTCACCATACGAAAAGCCCTGGTTGTAGTTACCATGGCTCTCGTACTTGGTAAAGTACTTCATCTCGGTAGTCACGTTGACAAACGAAACGCCCTGGACCGACCTCAGCACGCCCGAGAAGGACTGCTGGGTGTAGAGACCCTTATCGATATCGGTGGCATCCGAGGCAACGCCTGGCGTGGGCTCCTCGGCAGCGGCGGGTGCCGGCGCGGAAACGGCGCCAAACGAAAGCGCCAGCGTCAGACCCGCGACAATAGCAGAATGCTTGGGCTGCATAAGATCCTCCCTGCATTGGTGTAGTTAAAGTGCAGTTTGCAAAGATAGAATCAGTATTGCAGCTCGTCCGTTGTTGCACAACAACCCCTCGGTAAACGGCAACAACCTTCCGCGAAATCTTAAGGAATTAAACAAACTGGTCGTCGGGCGCCATCAGAAGCTCGCCGTATCGCTCCATCAGCCCGTCCCTCAACTGACAGAAAGCGGGGATATAGACGTTCAAGATGCGCTGAATCAAATCTTGAGCGAGCTTGTTGTCGTAGATATGGACGTTCGTATTGCGGTCTCTGAGCATGTCTAGCCAGGCCGCCTCATCAATAAAGTCGTAGAATCGGTACGACTCCTTCAAGATGGCACGAGGAGACCCCGACGCGGCAAGCGTGGCGCCCTCATACTCGAGCAGACGCTTAAGGAGCTTCCAGCTCAGTTCAAATTGAAGATTGAACTTATTAATTAATCCACTCTGAACAAAATCATTGTTGAGATCCTGATTGGGCGCATCCTCAAGATTCGCCAAGGCGCTAACAAAGTTCTCATATTTTTTCATACAGAATCACACCATCCCTGGCAATCTCATCGAGCAATTGCTGCGATAGGGACTCGTCGAGATTGACGACATCTACATCTAAAAGAGTATCAAGATGTTCCTCGATCAAATATGAGAAACGGCCGAAATCCCGGCAACCTGCTACGGCGATGTCAATATCGCTCTTGGGCAAGTTGTCGCCTCGAGCACGAGAACCAAACAACACGACCTTCTCGGCGTCACATTCCCGAGCAAAAACTTCGATTTGCTTGTACACCTTGTCGAGAGATGTCATTTGCAGCCCTTACAGCTTAATGTCAAAGTTGATCTCGGGAACGGCGGCTAGGTCGGCCAACGTCACGCCGTCGACGTATTTTTCGATCACGTCGTCCAGACCGCGCCAGAACTTGACGGTCGAGCACAAATCGCTGCGGGTGCAGCTGTTGTCGATGCCGTCGCACGCCACGGGCGCCGTGCTGCCCTCGACGGCGCGCAGGATGTCACCCGCACGTACCTCGGAGGGATCCTTGGCCATCATGTAGCCGCCGCCCTTGCCGCGCACGCTCTTAAGCAGGCCAGCCTTCATAAGCGGACGAACCAGCTGCTCCAAATACTTTTGCGAGATATGCTCGCGGTCGGCAACCTCGCGCAGGGCAATCTTGCCCTCGGCGTCGCCGAGCGCCGCGATATAGATCATCAGCCGGAGGGCATAGCGGCCCTTGGAAGAAATGAGCATACCTACCCTCCCATCGTTGCTGGGACAAAATACCAGGAGTGTTTGTCCCAAATCTTATGCACGCGGGGCAAACAAACCTGATTATTATGTCCCACATCTAAAAAGTCGAGTGGATTAGTCGGGTTTTCCCTTGACTAACGCCGAACCCATAGTAACTTTATTCCGAGAAGATTCCTAGGGTTTAGTACACCTATGAGTACACCATATACAGAGAGGGACAGCATGAGCGCAAATCCGCTGCTTTCCATCGAAGGCCTGACCGCCTCCGTGGACGAGAAGACCATCCTCCACAACGTCAACCTCAACGTCGCCGCCGG
This sequence comes from Collinsella aerofaciens, assembly GCA_048193585.1. Classification (GTDB taxonomy): domain Bacteria; phylum Actinomycetota; class Coriobacteriia; order Coriobacteriales; family Coriobacteriaceae; genus Collinsella; species Collinsella aerofaciens_CK. The sequence continues at coordinate 15,961 of DBFAAM010000022.1, forward strand.
CGAGACCCACGTGCTGATGGGACCCAACGGCGCCGGCAAGTCCACCCTCGGCCACCTGGTCATGGGCGACCCCGTCTACACGGTCAACGACGGCCGCATCGTCTTTGACGGCCAGGACATCACCGAGCTCACCACCGACAAGCGTTCGCGCGCCGGCCTGTTCCTGAGCTTCCAGGCCCCGGTCGAGATTCCGGGCGTGCCACTGTCGAGCTTTTTGCGCGCCAGCATCGCCGGCCGCCCCGGCCTGGAGATGAAGGGCAAGGAGTTCCGCCGCCGCGTGAAGGAGCTCGCGGCCGAGCTCAACATGGATACCGCCTACCTCAACCGCGAGCTGGGCGTGGGCTTCTCGGGCGGCGAGAAAAAGAAGGTCGAGATGCTCCAGCTTCTGCTGCTGCAGCCCAAGCTCGCCATCCTGGACGAGACTGACTCCGGCCTGGACGTCGACGCCCTTTCCACCGTCAGTCATGGCATGGACGCCTACCGCAAGAGCTGCGACGGCTCCATGCTCATCATCACGCACAACACGCGCATCCTGGAGCACCTGGATGTCGACCGCGTCCACGTTATGGTCAAGGGCCACATCGTGCGCGAGGACGACGCCTCGCTGATCCCCTGGATCGACAAGAACGGCTTTGAGACCTTCGAGCGCGAGGCCGCCGAGCAGCGCGCCCAGGCCGAGGCCGCCGCTGCCGAGCAGCAGGCGTAAAGGGGCGACGCAATGACCAAGAGCCGCACCGAGGTCGCGGACATCGACCGCAGCCTCTACGACTTCACCTATGGCGAGGAGGGATTTGAGCGCCTCGACGCCGGCATCACGCCCGACATCGTGCGCGAGATCAGCGCCAAGAAGGACGAGCCGCAGTGGATGCTCGACCTGCGCTTAAAGTCCCTCGAGATCTTTAATCGTTTTCCCGACCCGACGTGGGGCCCCTCCATCGAGGGCCTGGACATGGATAACATCGTCACCTATGTCAAGCCCAACACCGACCAAAAGCACGACTGGGAGTCGGTGCCCGACGACATCAAGAGCACCTTTGAGCGCCTGGGCATCCCCGAGGCCGAGCGCAGCTACTTGGCGGGCGTCGGCGCGCAGTACGACTCCGAGCTCGTCTACCACAACATGCAGGACACGGCGTCTAAGATGGGCATCGTCTACTCCGGCATCGAGGAGGCCCTGCACGACCCGCAGTGGGAACCGCTCATCCACGAGAAGTTTATGACGCTCATCCCGCCCACCGACCACAAGTTTGCGGCCCTGCACGGCGCCGTATGGTCGGGCGGCTCGTTTGTCTACGTGCCCAAGGGCACCAAGCTCGACTTCCCGCTGCAGAGTTACTTCCGCCTCAACGCCAAGGGCGCCGGCCAGTTTGAGCACACGCTCATCATCGTCGAGGACGATGCCGACCTGCACTTCATTGAGGGTTGCTCCGCGCCCAAGTACAACGTGGCCAACCTCCACGCCGGCGCCGTCGAGCTCTTTGTGGGCAAGCGTGCGCACCTGCGCTACTCTACCATCGAGAATTGGTCCAAGAACATGTACAACCTCAACACCAAGCGTGCGCGCGTGGACGAGGGCGGCGACATCGAGTGGATCAGCGGCTCCTTCGGTAGCCACGTGGGCTACCTCTACCCCATGAGCGTGCTCAGCGGACGCCGCGCCCGCTCGAGCTTTACCGGCATTACCTTTGCCGGCGCCGGCCAGAACCTGGATACCGGCTGCAAGGTCGTGCTCAATGCGCCCGATACTTCGGCAACCGTCGAGACCAAGGGCATCTCCAAGAGCGGCGGCATCCAGACCTTCCGCAGCTCCATCGTGGCCACGCCCAAGGCCGAGGGTTCCAAGGCAACCGTGAGCTGCCAGTCGCTCATGCTCGACGACCAGAGCCGCTCCGACACCATCCCCGCCATGGACATCCGCGCCAAGAATGTCGACATCGGCCACGAGGCCACCATCGGCCGTATCGGCGACGATAAGGTGTTCTACCTGATGAGCCGCGGTATCTCGGAGGAAGAAGCCCGTACCATGATCGTCAACGGCTTTGCCAACCCGGTCTCCAAGGAGCTACCGCTGGAGTACGCCGTCGAGATGAACAACCTGATCAAGCTCGAGATGGAAGGAGCGATCGGATAATGAAACAGACCACGAACACCGCTGCTACCACCCTTGAGCAGGTCAATGCGATGCCGGCTGCCACATGGGGCTGGCTGAAGATGAACCAGACCAAGCTCGAGCTCTCTGACGAGCTTGCCGCCGCTCCCGCCGAGACCGTTAAGGTTGAGGGCTTGGACGAGCAATTTGCTGGCGTGGCAGACGCGTTCGACGCCGCCATGGACGCCATGGCCGAGCGCTTCCCCGAGCGCCGCGCCTCCGCCCCCGGCGACGCCGCCGACCGCGCCCGCATCACGCCCGAGACCGAGCTTGACGTGCCCGCCACCTCCATCTACCAGGCCGGTGCCATCAAGCTCGAGGAGGAGCTCTCCCCTGCTGAAGCCTTCGAGACCGGCATGGGCGAGGCTGCCTACACCTACTTGGCCGACCACGCCACCAAGCGCATCGTCATCGATGTGCCCGCATACAAGCACGCCACGGTTACCGTGCGCGTGAGCGGTGTCGATGCAGCCGCGGCCATCGCTGCCATCGACGTCGTCGCCCGTCCCCAGTCGACGCTCGATCTGCTTATTGCCCTGGACTCTCCCGTTGCCGGCCAAGGCGTCGTGGGATCCGTGCTACGCGTGTGCGCCCACGAGTACGCCACCGTCAACGTGACCTGCACGCAGACGCTCGACGATAGCTGGATCGCGCTCGACGACACCGGCCTGTTCCTGGACGAGGGCGCGCGCGTCAACGTGCAGCACACCGTCCTGGGTGCCGGCGCCAGCGCCACCGGCCTTGCCGGCGACCTGCTGGGCGATACCGCCAAGGTCACCATCGATACTGACTACCTGGGCGCCCGAGAGCAGGTGCGCGACTTTAACTACGAGCTGCGCCACCGCGGTCGCAAGACCGAGTGCGAGATCGACGCCAACGGCGTGCTGACCGGCACGTCCAAGAAGGTCTACCGCGGCACCATCGACCTCGTGCACGGTTGCAAGGGTGCAACCGGCACCGAGCGCGAGACGGTGCTTTTGGCCAACAAGGGCGTCGACAACAAGACCGTTCCCGTCATTCTCTGCGACGAGGACGACGTCGCCGGCAACCACGGAGCCACCATCGGCCACGTCCGCGACGAGCAACTGTTCTACCTCGCCTGCCGCGGCCTTGACCAAAACGCCGCCGAGGACCTGTTCGTCCGCGCCAAGCTGGAGGACGCCGCACTTTCCGCCACCGACGAGCGCACCCGCGCCGCCGTCGTCCGCTTGGGCAACAACCTGATCGACAACTTTGAAGAGGAGCTCGCATGATCGACACCGAGCACGTTAAATGCGACACCTGTACCGCACCGGAGCCTATGGAGCTCGACGCCAGCGACGAGGCCTCGCGCGGCTGGCCTACCGTCGACATCGAGACGAATCCCTACAAGGCGCAGTTCCCGCTGTTCCAGCAGCACCCCGAGATCGCCTTCCTCGATAGTGCCGCCACCGCGCAGCGTCCTGCCTGTGTGCTCGACGCCGAGCGCGACTTCTACCAGCGCATGAACGCCAACCCTCTGCGCGGCCTGTACTCGCTGTCCGTCGAGGCCACTGAGGCTATCGCGAAGGTGCGCCAGCAGATCGCCGACCTCATCGGCGCTGCCCAGGCCAACGAGGTCGTCTTCACCCGCAACACGAGCGAGTCGCTCAACCTGGTCGCCAAGAGCTTTGCACCCACAGTCCTCGAGCCGGGCGACGAGGTCGTCATCACCATCATGGAGCACCACTCCAACCTGATTCCGTGGCAGCAGGTCTGCCGCGAGACCGGCGCCAAGCTCGTCTACCTCTACCCCACCAAGACCGGTCAGCTCACCACCGAGGAGGTTCTTGCCAAGGTTGGTCCCAAGACCAAGATTCTGGCCGTGGGTCAGGTCTCCAACGTGTTGGGAGTCGAGAACCCAGTCAAGAACCTCGGCAAGCTCGTGCACAAGTATGGCGGCTACCTGGTCGTCGACGGTGCGCAGTCGCTGCCGCACATGCCGGTCGATGTGGCCGACCTGGGCGCCGACTTCTTTGCCTTTAGCGCACACAAGGCTATGGGCCCCATGGGCATCGGCGTGCTGTGGGGCAAGATGGACCTGCTCAACGCCATGCCGCCCATGCTCACCGGCGGCGAGATGATCGACTCTGTTACCGAGCAGGACGCCGTCTGGGCGCCCGTTCCCGAGAAATTCGAGGCCGGCACACAGGACGCCGCCGGCATCTTCGCCACGGGTGCGGCACTCGACTACCTGGTCAACACGGTGGGTTACGAGAACATCCAGGCACGCGAGCAGGCACTCGTCCACTACCTGATGGGCGAGCTCATGCAGCTCGACTTTGTCCAGATCATCGGCTCCATCTATTGGGACAACCACCACGGCGTTGTGAGCTTTAACGTCCGCGGCATCCACCCGCACGACGTCGCGAGCATCATGGACATGGACGGCGTCTGCATCCGCGCCGGTCACCACTGTGCACAGCCGCTGCTCACCTGGCTGGGCGTCGAGAACCTTGCCTGCTGCCGCGCCAGCGTGGCCTTCTACAACGACAAGGCCGACATTGACAAGTTCATCGCCGGCCTGCATCACGTTTGGAGCACGTTCAATGGGTAATCTGTACACCTCCACCACATTTATGGAGCACAACTCGCACCCCGACTACAAGTACGAGATGGATGCTCCCACGCACGAGCACGACGGCATCAACCCCAGCTGCGGAGACGAGCTCACTCTGCAGCTGCGTGTCGAGAACAACGTGATTGAGGAGGCCTCCTTTACCGGCCACGGCTGCGCCATCAGCCAGGCCAGTGCCGACATCATGGCCGATCTCATCACCGGCGAGACCGTCGAGGAAGCTCGCCGCCTGGCAGAGCTCTTCCTCGCCATGATCCGCGGCGAGAAGCTCTCCGAGGAGGACCTGGAAGACCTGGACGAAGCCGCCCAGCTCCAGGACATCTCGTACATGCCCGCCCGCGTCAAATGCGCCGAGCTCGCCTGGCGCACCCTCGACGGCATGCTCACGGGACAAAATAATCAGTAGTGTTTGTCCCAAATCATAAGGATTTTGATGGCCGAATCGCTTGACAAGAGTGGTTCGGCCATTTTCTATTCCGAGAGCTCAGCCTGTGCCTTCACCAGCGCATAAGCGCGCACGATACGAGAGACGGTACTTTTGCCAATCCCGGTATACCGCTCAATCTGGCGCACCGTAAAACCGGCATCGTGCAATCCAACAATAACGGTATCGCGCTGCGCCGGCGGTGCAGTTTTAACCACATTGAGCGGAACCCCGAGGCTCTTCGCCATCTTGTCGGCAAAGGCGTGGCGTTCCCACTCTGTCTCTTTCATATCGCGCAGCGCCGGTTCGCCGCCGTCGGGCGTCGAAAGCGAATAGGCAATAAAGCCCTCGGCAGAACCAAAAAGCTCAAGCACGCAAGAAGGATCAGAAAATCCCCTCGCGACATCGGCCGCGTCACCGTCGTAAGCGCACAAATGCTCCGGAAAGCTGCTCCAGGGATAACGCTCAATGAGACTGATGCCCGCCTCCTGCGGATCGGCGTGAACGGAGCGAATAGCCTCCATCACCTGCCAGTCGGTATCGAGCGAGCGCCGGTCAAAACGGTTCTGGAACAGATGCCCTGTGCGCCCCGTGCGTTTATTGAACCGCCGCGCGTACGTCAAAAGCAGCCGGTGCATCGCCGCGCTCATCGCGTCCTCGTAATCTGCAAGCACCAGACGCACGTGATTGCCCATAAGGCACCAGGCGATAACCGTCACGCCCGCCTTGCGGCAGCACTCACGCATCAGCTCCAAGAACTCCCACCGGTCTTCATCGCCCTCAAAGATGAGCTGCTTGCCCGTACCGCGGGCACAGACATGGTAAAAGCCGGTAACCGTTCTCCAAACGCGCTGCATGGCGCTCCCTTCGCCGGGATCTGCTTGCCATCCAATACAGCACGATTGAAGCGTGCCATCAAAACATTCACGCAAAACAATTCGCTCGCGCGGCCAAAGGCAGTAAACAGGCGGCGAACGGCACCGTTGCAACAGGTCAACCCCTGCAACGCTTACAAAAGCTGACCAAAAGCTTGCCCAAGACGGACCCCCTCTACGGAAGTGCACGACCACAGAATATAGAGTTAAACCGTTTCAATTGAAAGTTCCGCGCATCTCGCTACGAAAACTGAGCCGTTCGCCGAATATTCCGTGCATTTCGCGGTATTATAGGGGCTGCATGTCATGTCCCTTTCGAAGGGTCGCCCGGCAATCGCCAGCCACGGCCCCCAGACGGGACGCCAACACGATAGAGAGGAGAGGCATGCAGTACTCACAGGAAGTGGAGAACATGTGCCCCGTTGCCAAGGGTGCATACCACGGCCCCGCACCCATCCCCGAGGAGGGCAAGTGGGTCCAGGCTAAGGAGATTTCCGACATCTCCGGTCTTACGCACGGTGTGGGTTGGTGCGCACCTCAGCAGGGCGCCTGCAAGCTCACGCTGAACGTCAAGGACGGCATCATCGAGGAGGCCCTCGTTGAGACCATCGGCTGCTCGGGTATGACCCACTCTGCCGCCATGGCTTCCGAGATCCTTCCCGGTAAGACCATCCTCGAGGCCCTCAACACCGACCTCGTCTGCGACGCCATCAACGTTGCTATGCGCGAGATCTTCCTGCAGATCGTTTACGGCCGCAGCCAGACCGCGTTCTCCGAGGGCGGCCTGCCCGTGGGCGCCTCCCTCGACGACCTCGGCAAGGGCCTTCGTTCTCAGGTCGGTACCATGTTCGGCACCAAGGCCAAGGGCGCTCGTTACCTCGAGCTCGCTCAGGGCTACGTCACCCGCATGGCTCTCAACGACAAGAACGAGATCATCGCATTCGAGTTCCTGAACCTCGGCAAGTTCACCGACGCCGTCAAGGCCGGCAAGACCCCCGAGGAGGCCATCGCTGGCGCTATGGGCCACTATGGTCAGTGGGAGAACGCTGCCAAGTACATCGACCCGCGCACCGACGAGGAGACTCACTCCGTCGCCAGCGTGTTCCCGGTTCACGAGTAGAAAGGGAGGGAAATAACTATGACTGTTACGTTCGAAGGTTACGAGCGCCGCGCTGACAAGATCAACAAGTGCCTCGCCGACAACGGCATCGCCTCCCTCGAGGAAGCTCTGCAGATCTGCACCGACAAGGGCTTCAACCCGCGTGAGATCGTCAACAACACCCAGTCCATCGCCTTCCAGAACGCCGAGTGGGCCTACACCCTCGGTTGCGCTCTCGCTGTCAAGCGTGGCGCCAAGTCCGCTTCTGAGGCTGCCGCCATCATCGGCGAGGGCATCCAGGCCTTCACCGTTCCCGGCTCCGTCGCCGAGGACCGCAAGGTCGGTCTGGGCCACGGCAACCTGGGCGCTATGCTGCTCTCCGACGACACCGAGTGCTTCGCCTTCCTGGCCGGTCACGAGTCCTTCGCTGCCGCTGAGGGCGCTATCGGCCTGGCTCTGAACGCCAACAAGGCTCGTAAGAAGCCGCTGCGCGTCATCCTCAACGGTCTGGGCAAGGACGCTGCTCAGATCATCGCCCGCATCAACGGCTTCACCTATGTGAAGACCCAGTTCGACTACTTCACGGGCGAGCTCAAGGTCGTCGAGACCATCCCCTACTCCGATGGTCCCCGCGCCGCCGTCAACTGCTACGGCGCCGACGACGTCCGCGAGGGCGTTGCCATCATGTGGCACGAGAACGTCGACATCTCGATCACCGGTAACTCCACCAACCCCACGCGCTTCCAGCACCCCGTCGCTGGCACCTACAAGAAGGAGCGCCTCGAGGCTGGCAAGAAGTACTTCTCCGTCGCTTCTGGTGGCGGCACTGGCCGTACCCTGCACCCGGACAACATGGGCGCCGGCCCTGCCTCTTACGGCATGACCGACACCATGGGCCGCATGCACTCCGACGCCCAGTTCGCCGGTTCTTCCTCCGTGCCTGCGCACGTCGACATGATGGGTCTCATCGGCATGGGCAACAACCCCATGGTCGGTGCCACCGTCGCCTGCGCTGTCGCCGTCGAGGAGGCCCTCAAGGCCTAATCGCGCCCGCGCGATGCTCATATAGCTGAGCTTTGGAGCCGCTACCCACCCGGGTAGCGGCTCTTTTTGTTTGCGCTGTCGCAGGGTAGCTAATGTCGATATATCAGCTGGGGCGAAATACGAGATGTGAAGAGATGGAGCGCCAGAGCGTCCATGACGCCCACCTGCCATATTTGCCCTTTACCGATTTGCCGTGTCTTTGCGGCCCCATTGCCGATCACCCGTGCGACAATGCGCCGGACGAGAAAGGAATCCGATGGAATCGACTGATGTACTGGTAATTGGATCTGGCATTGCGGGCCTTTGCGCCGCCATCGAAGCGGCACGCACGGGCGCAACCGTCACCGTGGCAAGCGCCGGCAAGACTATGAGTGGATCGAGCTTCTTCCCCGGAACCTGGGGCCTGGGGCTTATCGGACCCGCTAACGAAGACGACGAACAAGACCTCATCGACACCATTCAGACCGTTGGTGGCGGCGTCGCCGACCCCGAGCTTGTCCAGACGTTTGTCCACGGCATTCCCCATGCAATTGAATGGCTCGAGCAAGACCTGGGCGTTGAGCTTCAGCGTCCGCAAAGCGCCGAGAGTGCTCAGCAAAAGCAGTTTATCCCCTGCTTTGACCACAAGACGCGCATGTGGCGCGGCCTCACCCGCAAGCCCCTTGAGGACGCTCTGACGACCTGGATCGAGTCGCTCGGCATTCGCCTGCTCCCCCGCCATGAGCTTATTGACCTTGTTGAGGACACGAACGGCAGAATAACCGGAACCGTACTCTACGACCTCACCGAAAATCGAATCGTGCCCTTTGCTGCCAAGGCCACGATCATCGCAGCCGGTGGCACAGGCGGCCTGTTCGAGCGCAGCCTTACGTCGGCTGATGTGCTCAGCTCCTCGCAGGCCATCGCGCTGGCGCACGGCGCAACACTTACTAATATAGAGTTCATGCAGATGATGCCCGGCTTCATCGAGCCCAAGCGCAACCTGGTCTTCAACGAGAAAACCTGGCGCTACGTACATGTAGACCAGCCGGTAGATATTGCCGACGACAAGCTGGACGACCTGCTCGAGCAGCGCTCTGGATATGGTCCCTTCACGTCATGCTTGGCCTCCCGCGCTATCGATCTCGTCATCGATCAGGCAGGTGTCGAAGGTCTGGCACTCCACTACGACTTCCCCCGCGAGGATGTCCCAGAGTTTGTGCAGACCTTTGCCACCTGGCTGCAAGACGAGCACGGCATCGCCCCGACTGACGAGATGCGCGTTGCGATGTATGCCCACGCCGCTAACGGCGGCATCAAGATCGATAAGACCGCGCACACGGGCGTTGAGGGCCTCTACGCTTGCGGCGAGGCGACAGGCGGCATGCACGGTGCCGACCGCATTGGTGGCTTGTCAAGCGCCAACGGCATCGTGTTCGGACGCATCGCGGGCGCATCGGCAGCCCTTGCAGCGCAGAAAGAGCCTGAGACAGCCCTGAAGGCGGATATCGCCCTCCCCCACTACGGCATTGCCACAACAGATGCCGAACGCCTGACACACGGCCTTAAGCACACGATGAGCACCTATTGCATGATCAACCGAACCGAGACGGGCCTATCCGAGGCTCTGCAACAGCTTGAAAGCCTGCAAGACAAGGCCATGGCGCTGAGCAAGCCGCATGCCGATGACAGCGAGATCGCAGCCCTCGCCCGCCTACAGTCGCAGATTCGACTAGCACAGGAAATGGTCAAAGCCATGCGCAAGCGAACTGAAAGCTTAGGTTCGCACTATCGAGCAGACTAAATCGATTCTCACTTTGAGTTTGATCACAACTTCTCAACATGCATCGAGCCCCGTAAGCATGATTCCCCTAAGGAGAACACGCCTACGGGGCTTTAGCCGTGTTTCCCTAAGGGAATCACGGTGCAGATTACTCAGCTCCGTGCCCTTTCGGGTTCGCCCCATGCGTGGTCAACAAAAAACGACCAGCCTGAGCCAGTCGCTTTAACAATCTTTGGGTGGGCCGTCAGGGGGTCAGCCTGCTTTGCAGGCGACCGCTGCGGCGCCAAGGCGCCTTGCGCGCTACGCTGGTAAATGCTCACGCATTTCCTCAGCTTCGCGCCCCGACGGGTTCGACCCCATGCGAGGTCAACAAAAAAGCGACCAGCCTGAGCCAGTCGCTTTAACAATCTTTGGGTGGGCCGTCAGGGGGTCGAACCCTGGACCTTGGGATTAAGAGTCCCCTGCTCTACCAACTGAGCTAACGACCCAAAGCTAAAGTCCGTTATGGCGGACTTTAGAGGAGATATCGTGTGGTGGGCCGTCAGGGGGTCGAACCCTGGACCTTGGGATTAAGAGTCCCCTGCTCTACCAACTGAGCTAACGACCCGATATCAACACGAAGCAAGAACTGGGGTGGGTAAAGGGACTCGAACCCTCGACCTACGGGACCACAACCCGTCGCTCTAGCCAACTGAGCTACACCCACCGTGTCCTGTGCGCTTCGCGCTCGACTATTATTGCAAGGAACGCCACGCGATGCAAGCCCCAATTTTCAAGAATTTTGAAAAGAGTTTTTCGAGACCATTTCGAGCAAATCCCACCGGTTTCATAGGAGTAAACTTGCCCCACTGCAAATCCTCGAAAGGACCGTCATGAAAGAACTCTCCAACCGCACGGCAAGATTTACCGATTCGGTCATCCGCCGCATGACACGCATCTCCAATAAGTACGGCGCTGTCAATCTCTCGCAGGGCTTCCCCGACTTCGATCCCCCGGCGCAGCTGCTCGATAGCCTCAGCGCCATCGCCAGCGACCCCAAGCCGCTCTATCACCAGTACTCCATCACCTGGGGCTCCCAGGCCATGCGCGAGGCGCTCGCCGCCAAACAGGAGCACTTTATGGGCATGCCGGTGAACCCCAACGAGAATATCGTAGTCACCTGCGGCTCCACCGAGGCCATGATGGCCGCCATGATGACGGTCACGAACCCCGGCGACAAGGTCGTCATCTTCTCGCCGTTCTATGAGAACTACGGCGCCGACACGATCCTTTCGGGTGCCGAGCCCATCTACGTGCCGCTCAACCCGCCTGCGTTCGACTTTGACCGTGAGGTGCTCGAGGCGGCCTTCCGCGACAACGATCCCAAGGCGATCGTCCTGTGCAACCCGTCCAACCCCTGTGGCAAGGTCTTTACGCGCGAGGAGCTCACCTTTATCGCCGACCTCTGCAAAAAGTACGACGCCTACTGCATCACCGACGAGGTATACGAGCACATCGTCTACGCGCCCCACGAGCACGTCTATATGGCCACGCTGCCCGGCATGTTCGAACGAACCATCAGTTGCAGCTCGCTGTCCAAGACGTACTCCATCACCGGCTGGCGCCTGGGGTACACCATCGCCCCTGCCGAGATCACCGAGCGCATCAAGAAGGTCCACGACTTCCTCACCGTGGGTGCCGCCGCTCCCCTGCAGGAAGCCGTCGTCACCGCTCTCAACTTCGACGACAGCTATTACGATGAGGTCCTTGACCACTATGCCGCCAAGCGCGACCTGTTCTGCCAGGGGCTCGACAGTCTCGGTCTTGAGCACAACGTGCCGCAGGGCGCCTACTATGTGATGATGGATATCTCGGAGTTTGGCTACGACAGCGACCTCGAGTTCTGCGAGGACCTGGCCTCAAAGGTGGGCGTGGGCGCTGTGCCCGGCTCGAGCTTCTTCCGCGAGCCCGTCAACCATCTGATCCGTTTCCACTTTGCCAAGCGTGACGAGACGCTCAACGCGGCGCTGGAGAACCTCAAATCGCTACGTGATAAAATCAAGCCGCGCGGGTAAGGACGGCCCGGCAACTAAAGCAACCAAAGAAGTCCCGCACCGCCCGTAACGTTGCGAGGTTTCTTTTATTGCGATTTCTTAATTGTTTTATAGCTCTATACTTTGGCAAAGAGCATCTTATCCTGGAAAGAGGATCACTATGGCAGAACAGCAGCTTATCGGAGCGCTCGAGGCCGGCGGCACCAAAATGGTCTGCGCCACGGGCTATGCAGACGGTACGGTCCTGGAGCGTGAGCAGATCGCAACCACGACCCCGCAGGAGACCGTTGAGGCCGTCAATGCATGGTTTGCCGACAAGGGCATCGTCGCGCTGGGCATCGGCGCCTTTGGCCCCACCGCAGTCAACCCCGCCTCACCCCAATACGGCAAGATCCTGGAGACGCCCAAAACGGCATGGCGCTACTTTGACCTGCTGGGCACCATCCAAAACGAGCTCAATATTCCCTGTGGCTACGACACCGACGTCAACGTTGCCTGCTTGGGCGAGGTCACCTTTGGTTGCGCCCAGGGCCTCACGGACGTCGTCTACTTGACCATCGGCACCGGTGTGGGCGCCGGCGTGCTCTCGGGCGGTAAGCTCGTACACGGCATGATGCATCCCGAGGCCGGCCACATCCTGGTCACGCGCGACCCGCGCGACACCATCGGCGAGCATAGCGCTTGCCCCTTCCACGACAACTGCCTCGAGGGCCTCATCGCCGGCCCCGGCGTTAAAAAGCGCTGGGATGGCAAGAGCGCCGGAGACATGGCCGATGACCCGGAGGCCATGGACCTGCTCGCAGGCTATCTGGCACAGGCGCTCATGACCTACACGCTGTGCTACGCGCCGCAAAAGATCATCATCGGCGGCGGCGTGGCCGACCACACCCCCATCGTGCCGCTCGCACGCAAAAAGTGCGCCGAGATGCTCAACGGCTATATCGTCACGCCCGAGGTCAACGACATCGATACCTACATTGTCAACAACAGCCTCGAGGGCAAGCAGGGCATCATGGGCTGCCTCGCCCTGGGCGCCCAGGCGCTCCAGTAGCAGACGCACCCACAGGGCGTGGCGCGCCCGGCAAATCCGACCTACGGAACGACGTCACCACGCCTCATATAAGCCCTCAAATAAAAAAGGCCGCCTAGGACCAAACAATACGTCCTAGGCGGCCTTTTTGGCGCACATCAGCGACCGTAAGAGATATCGGAGCACAACGCCCGTTGCCGCTCCACAGCAGTCGATCATCACATCGGTGATCATGCCGGCGCGTCCCGGCACAAAGAGCTGAATCGTCTCGTCGATTGAGGGAATCAACAGCAGGAACACCGCCGTGGGCAGCAGCACGTCAAAGGTGCGCCGGCCCTCAAAATCAAAGGCGTGCGTTGCCAAGATGCCGAGCACCATATACTCGGTAAAATGCGCACACTTGCGAACAACAAAGTTGGTCACCCATTCATATGGAAGTCCCACGCTGTGCAGGAAACCGCGGATAGCTTCCATGACCGTTAGGCTCAGCGAGCCCGACCCCGAGCCGGGAACCAGCGAATTGCCCCAGATCAAGAGCGCCATCAGGCAGGTTACAACCGCCCATTTTCGATTGATCTTAGCCATGCAGAAGTTATGCCTCCGCGCGGAGCGGCGCGAAGCTGGCGGTACCGCCCTCGATAACGCTCAGATAGGCACGGCCCGTACGCTTGGCAGTTGAGGACTGCAGGCGCTCGATCTCTTCCTCGAGGATCTGATTGACGCGCTCGTGACGACGGTTTTCCATAATGCCGGCGGCAATAGCCTCGGCCCGCTCGATGCTCTCGCGCGAGATACGGGCAGTATCCTCGGGGAACACAGCACTGTGGCGGCCGACATAGGCGGGGGCAGCAGGCTGAGGGGCAGCGACGGGAGCGGGGGCTGCAACAGAAGCAGGCTCGTCAATCTCATCCAGAATCGCGGTGGCGGCGGCCCACATGTCCTCGTGGCCCGAGTAATCGGCCATGGGAACATCAACCTCGAGCGAGGCGTCCGGAAGGTCGCCGGTGTCGATGCGATCTTGGGCATCAATCGATGCGGTGATGGCTGCAGGCTCATCGAGGTCATCGAGATCGATGTCCACGGCACCGGAGATGATAGGCATGCTGGCGAGGTTTGCATTGTACGGCGCAGCCTCAGCCGCCTGCTGCTGGGCAGGAGCGCCCCAAAGCGAGCTTTCGGCGGCACGGCGGGCGGCAACGGCCTCCTCGTCCGCAGTCATGGCTTCATCAACGTACGAATTCTCGGCAGAAGCGTTCGCGTCCGCCGAGGTAGCGTTGTAGGCGTTATTGGCTGCCGCGTTGGCAACGAGTGCCACGAAAGCCGCCGTGCTGCCCGCAGGGGCGGCCTGGGAACCAGACACGGCGCGTGCCGCGGCGGCGATGTCGTCGCGATTGAAGGAGCCGGTCTGCCCGCCGTTGGTGAGCTCGTCGATGGCGACTTGATAGACGTCGCGCGAGTGTGCAGGGTCGCAGCTCACCGGCGAATCGTCGTCGAGCATACTGTCGATCATGGACCAAGCCTCGTCCTCGTCCATGGCATCTGCGGCTCGAGCGATGGTAGGGACACCATCATCGGCATGACGGCGCTGGAACGCACCAGTCAGGCCGGAAAGGAATGCCGAGGTAGACTGCTCCGCCTGAGCCTGAGAAGCAGAAGTCGCAGCGTAAGGAGTCGCATCCTGCTGCTGAGCTGGAATCGAGGCGGTCTTGAACTCGCTTTGATGCTGATTGAGATTGGCGGCACCGCCCATGGCATCGGGCTGGAACAGACGCTCTTCACGCTGCGCACGGTACTCGGAGATACCCAGCGAGGCGGCATAGATACCCACGCCCGCCACCGCGCCCACGGCGAAGGGAACCGCACCCGCCACGACCGTCTCGTTCACCGACGAAAACGGCAGCGTCGCGGCATACATAACCACGGGAGCGGCAAGGCCGATCCCGCACGAAAGTCCGGCAAGGACTGCTCGTTGTGTTGCATCAGAAGAAGCCATGAGCTCTCCCCATCTTCCAGCACCCAAATCGCATCATTCAGTTGGCTGCGCGAGAGAAGATGAAGCGGGGCTATGCCCCAAAGCAACGGTATATGGTTCGTTTCATCTGCGTTTTCCGTCGCGAAGCTTAAAAGCTATTATGCGAAACCGCCCAGTCTATTGCAAGCGACGATGTCGGATTGAAACGGGAAACCTGCTGCTTGCCAGTCTTATGGTCAAAAAAGCGCGGAGCGGCTATATAGAAAAGGGCCGAGGCTCAAAGCCCCGACCCTTTATTGCATTGATGACTATCGCTGCGTGTAGATGACAACCTAGAACGTCTGCTCGTAGTCGCTGTGTTTTTTGGCCGAACGCACCAGGAACTCCTGGTTGGTGTTGGTGCCCTTAAGACCCTTGATAAACGACGCAGCTGCGCGCTCGGTGTTGTTCATGCCGGCAAGAATGCGACGCAGGCCAAAGACAAACGGACGCATCTGCTCGTCAACCAACAGGTCCTCGTTACGCGTACCGGAGGCAACGGGGTCGATAGCCGGGAAGATGCGGCGGTCGGCCAGGTCGCGGTCGAGCTTGAGCTCCATGTTGCCGGTGCCCTTGAACTCCTCAAAGATGACCTCGTCCATCTTGGAGCCGGTGTCGATGAGGGCAGAGGCCAGGATGGTGAGCGAGCCACCGTTCTCGATATTGCGGGCTGCGCCCAGGAAGCGCTTGGGCGGATACAGTGCCGCCGAATCGACGCCGCCTGAAAGGATGCGGCCTGAGGCGGGCGCCGCCAAGTTGTAGGCGCGGGCAAGACGCGTGATGGAGTCGAGCACCACCACGACATCGCCGCCCAGCTCCACGATGCGCTTGGCGCGCTCGATGACGAGCTCTGCCACACGAGTGTGGTTGTCGGCGGGCATATCGAAGGTCGACGCCACAACCTCGCCCTTGATGGAACGCTGCATATCGGTAACCTCTTCGGGGCGCTCGTCGACGAGCAGGCAGATGAGGTGCACCTCGGGGTTGTTAATCGAGATAGACTGGCAGATCTTCTTGAGGATTGTGGTCTTGCCGGCCTTGGGCGGGGACACGATCAAGCCACGCTGACCCTTGCCGATCGGCGACACGATGTCGATGGCGCGACCGGTAATGGAGTCCTTGCCATGCTCCATGCGCAGCGGCTCGTTGGGATAGACCGGGGTGAGGTCACCGAACTTGGGGCGGTTGCGAATCTGCTCGGGGTCTAGACCGTTGACGGTCGTGATTTTGGCGAGGCCGGCGCGCTTGTCGCCGCCGCGCGAAGGACGAAGCGAGCCCTCGATGACGTCGCCCGTGCGCAGACGCGCGGAGCGGATGAGGTAGGCGGGCACGAAGGCGTCGTCGTTGGACTTCATGTAGCCATGGGCATGGATGATACCGGAGCTGTCCGGACGAATCTGCAGGATGCCCTTGATGTCGCGGAAGCCCTCGGCCTTCGCGGCGGTGACGTAGATCTCCTCGACGAGCTCGGCTTTCTTCTTGCCGGTCGTCTCGATCTCGAACTCCTTGGCCTTCTCGCGCAGCTCGGCGACCTTCATGGCCGCGAGCTCCTCGCGCGAAAGCGTGGGCTCGGTGGGAGCGGCATTACGCTCCTTGTTGCGCTGCTTGCGATCGCGCTGGCGGTTGCGGCGGTCGTTGTTGCGCTCGTCCTTGCGCTCGTTGCGCTCGTCGTTGCGCTTGTGCTGGCGACGGTTGGGGCGAGCGCCGTCTTCGGCCTCGGCGGGCGCGGCGCCATCGGTTGCGGCGGCATCGGCGTTAGCCGCAGCGGCTTCATTGGCCTCGGCGCCGGAATCGACCTGCGCTTCGACATCAGCCTGCTGCTCGGACGCCCTGGCCTTAGCGGACTTCTTACGACCGCGCTTGGGCTTCTCAGACGCAGGCTGTTCGACGTCCTGGGGCTCGGCGGCATCAGTCGATGCATCGACGGTCGTCTCGGCGGAATCCCCGGACGCACCCTTCTTGGCAGCCTTGGCCTTGGACGTGCGCTTAGCAGCAGTACGATGGCTGCGACCAGGACGGACATCGGCGAGCTCGACATCGGCGGGAGCGGCCTCGGAAGTCGTAGCATCCTGGACGGGTGCATCGGCAGCGGTTGCAGACTCGGCGGTCGCCGCAGCATCCCGAGCGGCTGCAGCTGCGGCTGCGGCCTTCTCTGCCTCGACGAAGGCCTTGGGCTTGCGACCGCGACGGTGCGGGCGCAAAGCCGGATCGACAACGGGAACTTCGCTGGCCTCGACAGGCGCAGCGGGCTCAGTTGGCGATGCGCCCTCCCCTGCCGCGGAACGGACCGAAGCCTCAGTGAGCTCGGGGGTTACCTGTTCAGCAACCTGCTCGGCCTTAGCAGCCGTGCGACGGCGTGTGCGCGGTGCCGGCTTCTCGGTCGGTTGGTCGGCGGCAGGGGTCTCGGGCACAGACGGGGCTGCAAACTCGGTCAGAGCCGCGGCCTCGCGCTCGGCAGCACGACGGCGGGCGCGCACCACCTGAGCCTCGCTAATCTGCGCCAACGCACGTGCCTGCGCGACCTCATCGGAAATCGGCGCCGAGGAGTCAGCTGCAACGGTGCGCTTGGCGCGCGTCGTGCGCGTGGTACGGCGCTTGGGCTTGGTGACCTCCTCGCCGTCAGCAGCAGGCTTGGTCGTGCGGCGCGTACGCTTGGGCTTTGCCGGAGCAGCCTCCTCACCAGTTGCAGGCACGGCCTTCTCAGCCGCTGCAGGCGTAGGCGTCGAAGCAGCCTTAGGCGTCTCAGGAGCCGAGGCTTGCGCGGGCGCCGCGACCTGGTCCGACGCAACCGGTGCAGCGGGAGCGGTCTGCGTCGTCGTTATTTCGTTTTCTTGCTGTTGATCAGACACAGTGTTTGCTCAACTTTCTTTTCAAGCCCTGTGATCACATGCTCCCTGCATAAACCTTCAGGGCGGCTAAACAGTCTAGCTCCGTCAAATACCGACGGACATCATTGATCTGTATCGAGATATTTGCGTCATATACGCAGCGTTAGTGTAACACAACCGCCGCCACCTGCAACTTAGTCATTGGGGACGTTCTTAAACGACTAGTCAAAAGGGACACTCCTCCTCAAAAGCGCCTTGAAATGTCGCGCCAGAGGAGTGAAGCCGTGGCACCCGGAATAGCCGCGCCACCCCTCCGCGAGACAAAATGATCCGTTTCCCTCCGTCCCCAAGGGACAATTTTCAAAACTACGCCGGATTACGGGGCCAGGATGCTGCAAGCCAACCATACCCTGCATTATCAAGAAGCAATAAGCCATCTACCTGCGGGTTTAATTTCACTATTGGCACCATGGTCGCCAGTTGGCGATTCAGCCCCGTAAACCGGTATAGTTGCGATTTGGTAGCATTTCCCAGCAAACCAAATAGTCTCACCAAACGAAAAAAGCCCGACCTCCGCATGGAGATCGGGCTTATAGGGCTCAGCAAAGCCGAACCTACACGGTCAAATGACCCGTAGCTTACATCTGCTCGGGAGCGGAGACACCAACAAGGGTAAGCACCAGGGCGAGCGTCACGCGGACGGCATCGCAAGCGGCCAGACGGGCACGCGAAAGCTCGGGGTCGACGGGACGGCCCTCGCTCGGCAGCACCTGACAGGCAGCGTAGAAGCTGTGGAAGTCGCCGGCGAGTTCCTCAGCAAAGTGCGTCAGACGGAACGGGGCGCGGTCGCGAGCGCAGCTGGCGATGAGGTCGGTGAGCTCGTTGAGCTTGCGCGAAAGGGCGAGCTCGGTCGGGTCGGTCAGCAGCGAGTAATCGACGTTCTCACCGATGGCCTTGGCGGCGACGGCCTTCATGCCCATCTCGTCAGCCTGCTCGGGCGTAACGTCAGCGGCACGGCGCAGGATGGAGCACACGCGGGCGTGAGCGTACTGCACGTAGTACACCGGGTTGGAGTTGTCGCGCTTCTTGACGGCCTCAATATCGAAGTCGACCATCTGGTTGGAGCTCTTGGAGATGAGGGTGTAACGGGCAGCGTCGGAGCCGACCTCGTCGACGAGCTCCTGCAGGGTCACCATGGTGCCCTTACGCTTGGACATACGGACGGGCTTGCCGTTGCGCAGCAGGTTGACGAGCTGGCCCAGCAGAACCTCAAACTTGCCGGGGTAACCCAAGGCATCGCAGACGCAGCGGACGCGCTCGATGTAGCCGTGGTGGTCGGCGCCCCAGATGTCGATGACGTGGTCGACGCGCTGGAACTTATCCCAGTGATAGGCAACGTCGGAGGCGAAGTAGGTGTACTCGCCATCGGACTTGATCAGAACGCGGTCCTTGTCATCGCCCAGGTCGGTGGAGCGGAACCACAGGGCGCCGTCCTTGGTGTAGAGATAGCCCATCTTGTCGAGCTTCTCAAAAGCGCGGTCGACGGCGGAGGTGCCGGCGGTCTCGCCCTCGGTGTCCTTCACATACAGCGAGCGCTCGGAGAACCAACGATCGAAGTCGCAATTGACGGCGTGGCAGAGGTCGCGCATGTTGTCGACCATCTTTACGTAGCCGCGCTCGCGGAAGCTCTCCATGCGCTCCTGAGGATCGGCGTCGACCCACTTGTCGCCGTCGGTGCGCCAGAACTCGGCAGCCTCGTCGATGATGTAGTCGCCGCCGTAGGAGTCCTTGCCCAGGGTCTCGGCAAAGTTGTCCTGGTACGGATGGGTCTCGGGATGCTCGTCGTTCTCGTCGGCGACAAAGGCGTCGCGGTCGGCGATCAAGATCTTGTGAGCCTCGTCGATATCCACGCCCTGCTTGGCGATGATGTCGGCAAGCTGCATATAGCGCGTGCTGATGGAGTTGCCGAAGGTGTTCATCTGAGAGCCGTGGTCGTTGATGTAGAACTCACGCTGGATGTCGTAACCGGCGTGGTCCATAACACGGCAGAGCGAGTCGCCCAGCGCGGCCCAGCGGCCGTGGCCGATGTGCATGGGGCCGACGGGGTTGGCGGAGACGAACTCGACCTGGGTCTTCAGGCCACCACCGACGTTGGACTTAGCGAAGTCCATGCCCTTCTCGCGAGCCTCGCCAAAGATGGCATTCTTGACGGCAACGGAGAGGTAGAAGTTGATGAAGCCGGGGCCTGCGATCTCGACTTTCTCAATCGCGGGGTCCTCGGGCATATGGGCAACGATGGCCTCGGCGATCTTGCGCGGGGCGCAGTGGGCCAGCTTGGCGGACTTCAGGGCCATGGTAGAGGTCCACTCGCCATGAGAAGTGTCAGCCGGTCGCTCGATAGCGCAATCGTCAAGTTCAAATGCGGAAAGGTCGCCGGCCTCCTGGGCCGCAGCAAGCGCAGCGCGTACCAGCTCTTCAATCTTCTCGGGCATAGATCCTCCTTGTGTTAAAGCCCCCGAGCTCTTGGTCACTCGTAGGGCAAAAGCCAGAGTTTGTAGCACTCTATCACAAGCGACGGGCACTGTCGCAGGGTAAAGCCAATCGATATTGCATATGCACAAAATTGACTACAGCTTGTATGGAGTCACTCAAAGATGCCGGTCTGCCTGCAGATTATGCAGGCGTTGAAAATGCATAAAGGTGTGAATGAGCTGCGTCTGTTATCGAATACTCTTACCTATCGGAGTTGTGTGCTTTTCCTGCATAAAGTGAGAATTTGCGCACGTCAGCGTGTTATTCTAGACATACGTAAATTCGTATAAGTTGGAGGTAGCATGTTCTCAATCGGTCAACACGTCATTCATCCGGGTCAGGGAGTCTGCACCGTCGTCGGCTTTAGGGACGACACGCCGCAGCCCATGTTGCTGCTCGAGACCAAGCAGGGACATGCGCAGACGATTCTCATGTACCCCGTGGCGCAGGCCGACCGTCTGCATGCCGCCATTTCTCAGCAAGATGCAGAGCACCTGCTAAGCCACTACGACGAGCTGGAGTGCGACACCTTTACCGAGCGCAATAGCTCGCTCGAGGAGACGCACTTTAAGCAGCAGCTCAAGTTGGGCGCGCCCGAGACGGTTCGCGTGGCAAAAACCATGATGCACCGTATTCGCCAGGCCGAGGAAGCTGATAAAAAGCCCAGCTCATACTACATGCGGGTGCTCAAGGAAGCCAAGCGCCGCTCCATCGAGGAGTTCGCCGTGGCCCTGGGCGTCACCGAAGAGGCCGCCGAAGCCCGCCTAGCCCAAGCCGCCCTCAACTAACCTGCCAAAAAGGGACAGGTTTATTTTGGCAGGTTTTATCTGGCCAAACGTCAACAAACAATCAGTAAATGGCCGAGTTCTCCGTTTTGTTTGTGAGCGCCCGGCCATTTTTCTATCGCCGTAGAAATGCGTGAAGCCCATTTGCGATGACATCACGCGAGGGGGGCCGTCCAGATCGACGCAACTAACGCCCGCATCCACAACAAGCGCGCCCGTCTTGTTCAATTACCATTAAAAAGCATCAATTTGAAAACGCAATAACATTTCGGCAGGTAGCAGCTATGGTCGGTGAACTGAATCTCGACAACCGAAGCCTCCGAATGAGGTATCTTCAGCCCATCCAAGCTAAAGGAGGGGCCATGCCGAGAAAACCTCGTTCAAAGTCACCAACCGGTTATTTCCACGTCACGTTGCGTGGAAACGGAGGGCAATTGCTGTTTGACGATGCCGAGGACCGAATCGCCATGCTTCAGATCCTCGATGCGATTCTCCCCAAACACAATATCGAGCTTATCGCTTGGTGCCTTATGGGAAACCACATTCATCTGCTCATCGACGATCCGGACGACCGCAAGAGCGACGCGATGCACGCGGTAGCCGTATCGTATGCGGGCAGGTACAATGCGCGGACGGGACATATCGGCCACGTGTTTCAGGAGCGGTTTTGGGATTCGCCCATTAAGTCGGAAGTATATTTACTCGAGGCAATTCGATACATTCATCTGAATCCACAAAAAGCAGGACTGGCGGCATACGACGAATATCCCTGGAGCAGCCATCGTGAGTATCTAATGAGCGCCAGGTCACGGCCGCATGTCACCGGCAGCGTTGTCGGTGTTTTATTCCCAACACCTCGCTCATACCTTCAGCTCATGGAAAGTGCGCCGTCGCTTCCCTATCGCCCCAGCGCAACAGCCAAGGTTCGCGAGGAAGATCTATGCGAATTTGGCACGGCAATCGTGCAGAGTGTCGCAGGATGTGCTCCGACGGAACTCAAATCCGTCTCCAAGCCACTTCGCAATGAGGCGATTCTCGCGCTTCGAAAAGAAGGGTTAACGGTTAGGCAGGTTCAGCTGTTGACCGGACTGGGGACATGGATTATCAAGAACGCGTCCTAGCGTCGCGCTTGCCGAGTTACGAGTACGGCGAAGCGCAGCTGCCTGCCGCGAGGCGCCGCCATTCGCCAACGTCACCATGTCAAACAGAAAACGCTTCCGCTGAATAACGTCCAACGGAAGCGTTTTCCCAG
The DNA here is from genome assembly GCA_048193585.1 of Collinsella aerofaciens. Classification (GTDB taxonomy): domain Bacteria; phylum Actinomycetota; class Coriobacteriia; order Coriobacteriales; family Coriobacteriaceae; genus Collinsella; species Collinsella aerofaciens_CK. The sequence goes on from DBFAAM010000022.1 coordinate 38,381, forward strand.
ATAAAACCTACCAAAAAAACCTGTCCCTTTTTGGCAGGTTAGGCCTGGAAGGTGTCGCGGTCGGGCGCGAAGGACTGCATGGCCGCGATGGTGCGGTCGAAAAGCTCGGGGAGCTCCCAGCCCAGCATCTCGGCGCCCTGCGTAATCACGTCGCGCGAGCAGCCGGCGGCAAAGCGCTTGTCCTTGAACTTCTTCTTGAGCGACTTGGTCGTAAAGTCCATGACGCTTTTGCTCGGACGCATGATAACGGCGGCCCCGATCAGGCCGGTAAGTTCGTCGCACGCAAATAGGATCTTCTCCATCTGCGACTCGGGCTTGGGCAGCGAGGCGTTGAAATCGGACGTGTGCGTCTGGATGGCGCGGATGAGCTCGGGCGATGCGCCCTCGCCCTCCAGAATCTTGGCAGCATAGATGGTGTGGTTCACGGGGTCGTCCTCATGCTCCTCCCAATCCAAGTCGTGCAGCAGGCCGACGATACCCCAAAACTCCTCGTTCTCGGGGTCGAACTCGCGCGCAAAGTAGCGCATGGTGCCTTCGACCGTCTCGCCGTGGGTGATGTGGAACGGATCTTTGTTGTGCTCGTTGAGCAGTTCGAACGCACGGTCACGGGTGATTCCGGCGGAAAGCGTCTGAGACATGGCAATACCTCCAAGTGAGTCGGTGCTAGGACACGGTGTCACTATCGTATATCGCCGCGGCTCAAGCCGAAAGGCAGAAAAGGCATACGGAGAAAAAAGCCGGGCGAACGCGTCGCCCGGCAAAACCGCAGATAAAACCTGCCAAAATAAACCTGTCCCTTTTTGGTAGTGGTGGTTTTTGTTTGCGCGGGCGTTAGGGACGGACCTGGCCGGTGCCGCGGAGCTTGTATTTGTAGGTGGTGAGGGCCTCGGCGGCAAAGGGGCCACGGGCGTGGAGCTTTTGGGTCGAGATGCCGATCTCGGCGCCCAGGCCAAACTCGCCGCCATCGGTAAAGCGCGTGCTGGCGTTGGCGTACACGGCCGAGGCATCGACCGCATCCAGGAAGCGCTCGCAAGCATCCGTGTCCTCGGCAACGATGGCCTCGGAGTGCATCGTGCCGTAGCGGTTGATGTGTGCGATGGCCTCGTCCTCGTTTGCCACGACCTTCACGCTCATCTCGAGCGCCAGGTACTCGCGACCCCAGTCCTCCTCAGTCGCGGCGACGTAGTCATCGCCCTCCACAAGCCCGGCATCGGCGCATGCGGCGCAGGTTGCCTCGTCGCCGTGAATCAGCACGCCGTGGTCATGCAGCACGGTCACGACCGCGGGCAAAAACGCATCGGCCACAGCACGGTCGACCAGCAGCGACTCGGCGGCATTGCACACGCCTACGCGCTGGGTCTTGGCATTGACGATAATGTTGAGCGCCTTATCAAAGTCGGCGGATTCATGCACATAGATGTGGCAGTTGCCCGTGCCCGTCTCGATCACCGGCACAAGCGACTCGCGCACGCAGCGCTGAATCAGGCCTGCACCGCCGCGCGGAATGAGTACGTCGACAATGCCGCGGAGCTTCATGAGCTCGCCAGTGGCCTCGCGGTCGGTGGACTCGATCATCGACACGGCCTCGCGCGGGAAGCCCTTGGCCTCGAGCGCATCGGCCAGCAGCTCGGCGATCATGGCACACGAGTGATAGGCCAGCGAGCCGCCGCGCAGAATGCAGGCGTTGCCGGTACGGATGCAGATGCCTGCGGCGTCGGCCGTCACGTTGGGGCGCGCCTCGTAGACCATAGCGACCAGGCCCAACGGCACACTCACACGGGTCAGGTCCACGCCGCTTGCAAGCACGCGGTGGTCGAGCACGCGGCCCACGGGATCGGGCAGCTCGGCGAGCTTTTCCAGGCCGGCGGCCATGCCCTCGACGCGCTCGGGCGTCAGCAGCAGGCGATCGAGCAGTCCGGCCGAGGTACCCGCATCGCGCGCGGCGGACATATCGAGCTCGTTAGCGGCAACGATGGAGTCGGCGCCATCGCGCAGTGCTGCGGCCATGGCGCGCACGGCCTCCTGGCGCTGCTCATCGCTCGCCGTGGCAAGCGAGGCCGACGCTGCCTTGGCGGCAACGGCAAGATCGTGGACATACGTGGCTATATCGACCGACATGGGCGGCCCTTTCTCCTAGAAGTTTGCAACCATGGTAGCCGATTTGCGCATGGCCTCGCCCGCGGCGGTAGAATTGGTCAACCCGAAACACCGCAACGAACGGAAGACTCACATGGCCCTCATCACTTCGTACCACGTCCCCGGCCTTTATGTCGAGGACCACAGCATCGACGTCCCCCTTGACTGGCGCGGCCTGGAGCCGATGCTCCTGGCCGTCGGCAGCACCATGCGCCGCGGCGCTATGCCGGCACCAATCGCCGGCGCGCCCGAGAGCATCAAGCTCTTCTACCGCGTGGTTTGCGCGCCCGACCGCATCAACGACGATCTGCCGCTGCTCCTGTTTTTGCAGGGCGGCCCCGGCGGCGAGAGCCCGCGTCCGCTGTCGCCCACAAGCGACGGCTGGATCGAGGAGGCCGTCAAGCACTTCCGCGTCGTCCTGCCCGACCAGCGCGGCACCGGGCGCAGCAGCTGTGTAGACGGGCGCACGATTGCCGCACTGGGCGAGCGCGCGACGGCGGCCGGCTCCGATGCCGCACGCTCGCAGGCTGACTTCCTCAAGCGCCACCTCGCCAGCTCCATCGTGCGCGATTTTGAGTACCTGCGCCTGGTGGGCTTTGGCGGCAAGCCCTGGGTCACACTCGGGCAGAGCTACGGCGGCTTTTTGACGCTGAGCTATCTGTCGCTCTTCCCCGAAGGCGTGGCGGCAAGCTTTACCTGCGGCGGCATCCCCCACGTGCCAGCGAGCGCAAGCGAGGTCTACGCGCACACCTTCCCGCGCATGGCCGCCAAGACGCAGCAGTATTATGACCGCTATCCCGCTGACGTCGAGCGCGTGGCAGCCCTGGCCGATGCGCTCGAGGCTCAGAAGCCCGTGCTGCCCGACGGCTCGCCGATGACGGTCGAGCGCCTACAGCTCATGGGCAGCGACTTTGGCATGAAGCCGAGCTTTGAGCGCATGCATTGGACTATCGATCACGCTTTTGTTACTGGCGACGGTACGCTGAGCTGCGGCTCCTCGGTATCCGACAGCTTTTTGATGCGCGCCTTCGAGCGCACCAACACACGCACGAACCCGCTGTACTGGACACTGCAGGAGTTTATCTACGCCGACGGCGACACCATGCCCATTCGCTGGGCGGCCGCAGAGGAGAAGGCCCATCGTGCCGAGTTCGACACACTCGCGCGCCCGCTCATGTTTACCGGCGAGGCCATGTTCCCGTGGATGTTCGAGCAGATGCCCGAGCTCAAGCCCTTCAAGCCCGCCATGGACCTGCTGATGGAAGACACCAGCTGGGACAAGATCTACGACCCGCAGCGACTCGCGTGCAACGAGGTGCCCCTGCAGGCCGCGGTGTATTTCGACGACATGTACGTAGATTCGGGCCTGCAGCTTGATACGCTCAGCCGCGTGGGCAACTCGCATGCCTGGGTGACCAACGAGTTCGAGCACGACGGCCTGCACGGCAGCGTGGTGTTCAAGCACCTCTTCAACGAAGCCCTCAACCGAGGAGACCTGCGCCAGATCTTCTAGCAAAGGAGTGTCCCCACCTGCCGGCACAAAAAGAACGTCCCCAAGTGCCGAACAAGTGCCGGCAACGACAATGCCGCAGGTAGAGAACGGAAAGCGAAAACGCCCCTAAGCGAGCAAGGTGACGTGAAAGAGGAGGGCATTGACCTTTTGGTCATGCCCGACGATTGAACGTCAGATTGCCGCTTAGGGGCGTTTGCAGCGTCAATTGGTTATGCGAAGACGATTAAATTATCCCTGTGTATCGCCGGCTTCTCGGCCAGGTTAGCGAGCAGGCGGTTGCTGGCGATCTGGTCCTGGCGGCGACCGGCAGCAAGTTCCAGCACGTCCGAATCGGCCTCGGCGATACCGCGGGCGACGACCATACCGCTCGGGTCGCACACATCGAGCACATCACCCTCGGCAAACTGGCCATCGACCTCGCGAATACCCACCGCAAGCAAGGAAGAGCCACGGCTGACCAGCGCCTTCGCAGCACCATCATCGACCGTCACCGAGCCATGCGCCTTGTCACCCAACGCGATCCACAGTTTGCGGGGTGCGATGTCCAGGCGCTCCGCCGGCGGATCGAACAGGGTTCCCACGCTCTCGCCGCGGGCGAGACGCACGAGGGCATCGGGCTCCTCGCCCGAGCAAATCACGCTCTGAATGCCCGCCGTCATCAGGATGCGGCTCGCGCGAATCTTGGTGATCATGCCGCCCGTACCCACCGAGGTCGAAGAATCACCCGCCGAGGCAATGATCTTGGCATCGATCTTATGCACGACCGGGACAAACTCGGCCGTCGGATCCTCGTGCGGATTGGCGGTGTAGAGGCCGTCGATGTCGGACAGCGTCACGCACAGGCCGGCGGAAACCAGGCAGCTCACGAGCGCCGCCAGCGTGTCGTTGTCGCCAAACTTGATCTCGTCGACGGTAACGGTGTCGTTCTCGTTGACGACCGGCACCACGCCCAGCTCCACCAGACGCAGCAGGGCGTCGCGAGCGTGCAGGTAGGACGTGCGACGCGCCGTGTCGTGACGCGTGAGCAGCACGAGCGAGGTGAGCAGGTCGCGCGCATGGAACTCCTCGTCGTAGGCCGACGAGATGATGCACTGACCAGCCGAGGCGCAGGCCTGCAGGCTCGGAAGGTCGCCGACCGGCTTGCGGTCGAAGCCCAACACGGGATAGCCACAGGCGATAGCGCCCGAGCTCACCACGACCAGACGCCAGCCGAGCTTGCGCAGCGCTGCGGCTTGATCGGCAAGTCCGCCGATAAAGGCGCGGTTGACCTTGCCATCGGCGCCCACCACCGTGGACGAACCGATCTTTACCACCATCGTTTTATAAGAAGTCGTCATACGTCAAACCAATCAACTGTTCAGCGAACGGCCGAGCTGGCGGCCAAGGGAGCGTGACTCGCCCCTACCGTCCAAGGAATCATTTTGCCCAGGGAAAAGCCGAGGCCGCGGCCATGTTCTTGCGCACGAGCTCGTCGCGCACCTGAGCCAGGCCCTGCTCCATGCCCACCACATAGGTCTGCGGGTACAGGAAGCGCTTGAAAGCTGCGTCCAGATGATCGAGCGCCCAAACACAGCGCTCGCGCGCGTCCTGGATGCTCTCACGCGGAGCCACTGCGCTGCCATCGCGCACGATCGGCACCAGCAGCTCGCGATACTCAAGCTCCGACACGTCGGTCACCAGGGCGGCATCATTCACGGCCACGAGGGTATTGCCGCGCGCGGCGCCCTCCCCCACCAGATGGTCCTCGTCGTAGATCATGTCGCAGACCGGGCCGCCAAAGCCGTCGTAATAACGGCGCACGCGCTGCACGCCCGGGATCGTGCGCTTGTAGGGCTGCTCGGAGAGCTTGACCACCGGCGTCCACGGGTCGGCCTCGCTCGCACGGCGGGCGGAAAGCTTGTACACGCCGCCCAGCGCCGGCTGGTCATAGCAGGTCGCAAGCTTGGTACCCACGCCAAAGCTGTCGATGGGCGCGCCCTGGTCGAGCAGCGACTGAATCGTGTACTCATCCAGATCGTTAGAAACCGAGATCCCCACATAGGGCAGGCCCTCGGCATCAAAACGGCCGCGAACATACTTGGAGAGCTTGGCGAGGTCGCCGGAGTCGATGCGAATAGCCGACAGACGCTCGCCCACCGCCTCCATCTCCTTGGCAACCGTAATGGCATGCTCGCAGCCCTCGCGCACGTCATAGGTGTCGATGAGCAGCGTACAGTTCTTGGGGCTCGACTTGGCAAAGGCGCGGAAGGCCTCGAGCTCGGAATCGAAGCTCATCACCCAGCTGTGCGCATGCGTGCCAAAGACGGGAATACCGTAGCGGCGGCCGGCGAGCACATTGGACGTAGAGGAGCAGCCGGCAACGTAGCTCGCGCGCGCGACGGCCAGGCCGCCATCGGGACCTTGGGCTCGGCGCAGGCCAAACTCCGCCACGGGGCGACCGTCGGCGGCGAGCACCACGCGCGCCGTCTTGGTGGCGACAAGCGTCTGGAACCCGACGATGTTGAGCAGCGCCGTCTCGAGCAGCTGGCACTCCAGCGCGGGGCCGGTGACACGCACCATGGGCTCGCGCGGAAAGACGAGCTCGCCCTCGGGCACGGCGTCGATATTTACATGCGCACGAAAATCGCGCAGGTAGTCGAGGAATGCGGACTTGAACATCGCGCCGCCGGCCGGGGCCTCAAGCGATGCGAGGTAGTCGATGTCCTCGGGCGTAAAGCGCAGATTCTCGACCAGCTCGGGCAGTTCGGCGGTGCCGCACATGACGGCATAGGCGCTACCAAAGGGATGGTCGCGGTAAAACGCGGTAAAACAACCCTGCTCATTGGCCTTGCCGCTCTCCCACAGGCCCTGGGCCATAGTGAGCTCGTACAGATCGGTGAGCATTGCAATGTCGGTGGGATGCGAGATGTCGGTCAAAGCCATGAGGCGACCTTTCGGATGTGTGGTACAGAATTTGAGGGTTAGACGAGAGCAGAGGATGCGGACATGACACCCGATGCAAATCGGTTAGAGCAGGCCCATGCTGGTCAGGATCGTGTAGCCCATAAAGATGACAAACGCGATGAGGGCAAGGACAATGATGATTTTTTGAGCCGGCGCCATGCCAGGGATCTCGTTCTCGCCCGTAGGTTCCTTGGAGGTAACCATGCGCTGGGCAAAGGTCATCTCGTCACGGCTCGGCTTGGGCTCGACGGACTTGGGACGAGCGGCCTTTTTAGGCTGAGGTTTGGGCGCGGCAGGTGCAGGCTTCGCAGCAGCGGGCTTGGGTGCGGGCGCGGGCACCGATGCGGATACGGCGTTCGCAGCGGCCTCCTCGGCTTTCGTACGCTCGGCACGCAGGGCAGCCAGCTCCTCGCGCTCGCGACGTGCCTCTTCCTGGGCCTCGCGACGAGCCTTCTCGGCGCGGAGCTCCTCCAACTCGGCGCGCTCCTCGGCAGACAGTGGTTGGGACTCAAGCTCGGCCATGGTATAGCCCTTTCTTTTAAAAAAAGCCGCCGACACAATGTCAGCGGCTTATCAAATCCAAGGGTGGAGACGAAGGGAGTCGAACCCTCGGCCTCTGCCATGCGACGGCAGCGCTCTCCCAACTGAGCTACGTCCCCAGGACAAGTCGATATTTTACCTACGGCTCGCCAACTGTCAACGCCCAATAACCAGTCTTTTTGGAGCGCGGCTATTTTGACAACTTTTCGAACAGACGATCCTCTCGATGATTTTTAATCCCCGTCCCAGAAAAATCATCGACGAACGCACTACTTTGCGCTGGTAAGAACACCGGTGGTGTCGAAGGCCGGGGTGAAGCTCTCGTCTACCGCGCCGCCCTCTTGCCAGAACATCGTCGTAAAGCCCAGGTCGTCGGCATGGTCGAGCACCCGCTCGTACTCCTCGCGCGTCACGGCGCGCGCCAGATCGCCGCCTTGTTCGCGCATGAGGGCATTGGGCGTGTATTGGTTCATGACCGAGATCGGCACGTCGCCCACCGTCTGCCACACCAGGTCCAGTACGCGACACGAATCGTCCGCATGCCCCGGAAGCACCAGGTGGCGCACGATGATGCCGCGCTTCATGAGCCCGCCCTCATCCACCAACTCTCCCCCGCGGCGATCGATCTCGCGCGCCATCTGGGCCAGACCCGACACGGCCACGCGCGGGTAGTCCTTAATATGAGAAAGCGACTGCGCAAGCCCGGCATCGGCATATTTAAAGTCGGTGAGCCACACATCGACCAGGTCGCCCAGCGCCGCCACGGCACTCGCACGCTCGTAACCACTCGTGTTGTAGACGATCGGGATGACTAGCCCGCGCATCCGTGCCGCGGCAATCGCGGCAGGCAACAGGTGCGCATAGTGCGTCGCCGTCACCAAATTGATGTTGTTGGCACCCTGGTCCTGCAGTTCCAGCATAATCTCGACCAGGCGCTCAGGCGAAATCTCAAGGCCAAAATTGCCGGTCGAGATCTCGTGGTTCTGGCAGTAGATACATTTAAGCGAGCAACCGCTAAAGAAGATCGTGCCCGAACCGGCCTCGCCCGAGATAGGCGGCTCCTCCCACATATGAAGCGCCGCGCGGGCCACCCTGAGCGTGTCGTTAGCACCGCATACGCCGTGCGCGCCCTCATCGCGCGCCGCACCGCAACGGCGCGGACACAAATGGCAGGCAGGCGAAAAAAGTTCGGTCAACGACGTCGGCATAAAAACATGCTCCAAAACAACGATTCAGCAGCTCAAACGTAAAGGGCCAGACCGCGTAGACGGCTCCGTCCCTAAGGCGCCGTAATCGTCCGACACGATTTTTGTAATGTCAAGACTGGAATCGATAAAGTGCCGCTTTATGATGTAGGTATTCCGCCCCCCGCGGAGCAACTGGGTGAACCGTCGCGTTTATTTAGGGAGCCCACACAGTCGTACCTAGTACAGGTATCCTTCGTTGTTAAGGACGCTGGAACAGTCGATGAGGGCACCCACCTGTTTTAGGTGGGTTCATTTTCGTAACGTGGGGGGTGGTTTTCTTTTGCCGAAAATCACCATACAGTCCATATGGATCCCCGCCGGCATCCCGACAAGCCATCGACAACATCCCAATATCTGGTAAGCGCGTGATTATCGCTGCGTGCAATTACATGCACCCCCCTTGGTCGAGTATTATGGTTCGGCTATGCCCTTTGCGCATGGCGTTCTTCTGACCTTTTCCTTCGACGCTTGGCGGTTTTTAGATTCATGGCTTCATCCCCGAGCTACATACCGTACCTATGCGTGGCAGCGGCGGCTTTTATCACGACCTTCCTCGCGGTGCCCCTGGTCAAGCGCTTGGCAATTAAGCTCGATGCCGTCGACTATCCTTCTAAGCGCCGCATCAACACCAAGCCCATCCCGCGTTTGGGCGGAACGGCGGTGTTTTTGGGCCTGGTCGTTGCCTGCATTGTGCAAATCCTAGGCACCTGGTACCTAGGCTGGCCACCCGTCCTGGTACCGCACCCGCGCCTTCACATTAGCTATCCCATGCTGGCGCTCTCCTTTACCGTCATCTTTGCGACCGGCGCTATCGACGACGTCTTCCAGCTCACGCCCAAGCAAAAGCTGGCCGGACAGGTCCTCGCCGCGCTTATCGCCTGCATGGGCGGCCTAAAAATCGGCGTCATCGTCAACCCGTTTGCTCCCGGCGAGATCATGCTCGGATGGCTCGCCTACCCCATTACCGTGATCTATCTGGTGGCATTCACTAACATCATTAACCTCATCGACGGCCTCGACGGCTTGGCCACGGGCATCTGCGGCATCGCGTCGTTCACCATGTTTTCGATGGCCGTTCTCTCGGGCCGCATCGACGCCGCCGCGCTCTCCATTGCGCTCTTTGGCGCCTGTCTGGCCTTTTTGCGCTACAACTTCAACCCCGCAAGCATCTTCTTGGGCGACTCGGGGTCGCTGCTTCTGGGCTTTGCGCTGGGCTCCATCTCGCTGCTCAACGTGAGCCGCACCGCCGCACTCACCTCGCTTATCATCCCGCTCATCGTTGCCGGCGTGCCCATCATCGACACGTTTAGCGCCATTGTGCGCCGCAAGCGCGCCCACATTAGCATCGGGCAGGCTGACAAGGGCCACATCCACCACCGCCTGATCCAAGAAGGCTACAACCAAAAACAGGCCGTGCTGCTCATCTATGCCTGGTGCATCATGCTTTCGGCCGGCGCCGCCGCGATTAACCAGGTCGAGGTGCCCATGCGTGTGCTCATCTTTACCGTGCTCGCCATTGGCTCGGCTGCCTTCGCCAAGCACCTGCACCTGTTTGAACCCGTGCTGCGCCACCATTACAACAAGCGCACGCACGAGGACGAGCTGGTCACCCCCGACGACCCCGCTTTTGAGCAGGAGGAGCAGGCAGCCGAGGAGCGCAAAGAAGAGCGCCACCACAAGCTCTAGGGCAAGCTGCCGAGGATGAACCAAGGCACCGTTGGCCAAGCGCGGGCGCGCCGCGCCCATCGCACATGCCGCACCACGCGCGCCCCTCTCCCGCCCCTCGCCTACTTACGTCCCGCCCCTCCAATAAACGCGTTATCATCTTGACCCATGAACATACGTTAGGAGCAATCATGCCAAACGAGAACAGCTACGAAGTCGCGCTGCAAAAGAGCAACGCCATTCGCGAGGGCCTGGCCAATACGCCCGAAAAGTTCACCATGCTCACCGGTGATCGCCCCACCGGCCGTCTGCACCTGGGCCACTACTTCGGTACCCTCAAGGGCCGTGTTGAGCTGCAGAACATGGGCGCCAAGACCAACGTGCTCATCGCCGACTATCAGGTCATCACCGACCGCGACACCACCGAGCACATCCAGGACAACGTGTACAACATGGTCATGGACTACCTTGCCTGCGGCATCGACCCCGACAAGACCATGATCTACGCTCACTCCGCCGTGCCCGCCGCTAACCAGCTTATGCTGCCGTTCCTATCGCTGGTGTCCGAGGCCGAGCTGGCGCGCAACCCCACGGTTAAGGCCGAGATGGAGGCCTCGGGCCACGAGCTCACCGGCCTTCTGCTCACCTACCCGGTGCACCAGGCCTGCGACATCCTGTTCTGCAAGGGCAACGTGGTGCCGGTCGGTCGCGACCAGCTGCCGCACATCGAGCTCACCCGCACCATCGCCCGCCGCTTTAACAACCGCTACGGCAAGGTGTTCCCCGAGGTCGAGGCACTGCTGTCCGAGACCCCGCTACTGCCCGGCCTTGACGGTCGCAAGATGAGCAAGAGCTACGGCAACGCCATCAACATCTCGATGACCGCCGAGGAGACGGCCAAGCGCATCAAGAAGAGCCAGACCGACTCTGAGCGCATGATCACGTTCGATCCCGAGAACCGCCCCGGCGTGTCCGGCCTGCTTTCGACGGCTGCAATCTGCACCGGTCGCTCCGAGGTCGAGATTGCCGAGGAGATCGGCATGGGCGGCTCCGGCCAGCTCAAGAAGTACGTGACCGAGGCCGTCAACGAGTACTTCGCCCCGATCCGCGAGCGTCGCCAGCGCTACGAGAACGACCTGGATTACGTCAAGGACGTCCTGCACGAGGGCAACCGTCGCGCCAACGAGATCGCCGATCAGACCCTGGCAGAGGTTCAGGACGCCATGGGCATGGTGTACTAGACCGATCTGCTGGCTTGAGCTTTCGATTGCTTTAGGGCGGGCGCGACGGCGTCCGCCTTTTTTGGAGCCGGACCGCTTCGGCTCCGCCCATCGCACTCCCCCGACAAACAGGAACAGGCCCGCCGGCAGTTAGTTGCCAGCGGGCCTGTTCCCAAAGTACACCGTTGAATCGCACAGAGGGGAGGAATGCGAATCAAACTCAACAGGGCAGGCTTTTTCATCGCCTATTGCCTGCTCCGTTGCTGAAACCAATATAGTTCGCCGTGGTTTACTTTCTAGCGTCAATATGCGCCGCCATAGCTTCTCCATAAGTTAGCCCCGGTAAACCTGCAACGGAAAACCACCACGATGGGGACAGGCACCTTTGTGGTGGTTTTGACCACGGCAGAGCTGTTAGAGTCCGGCAGGCCAACGACAGGTGCCCAGCGCGACGTGCATGGAATCGGTAAACGTCACGCCCTCCCCCATCAAGAGCTCACGCTGAGCATCGGGGCCGCCAAAGGCAAAGCCCTCGCAAATGCGACCGTCGGCAAACACCACACGATGACAGGGAATTTGGCCAGGACGTGGGTTGCTATGCAGCGCATAACCCACATAGCGCGCACTGCGAGGACGACCGGCGAGCAGCGCCACCTGACCATACGTGGCGACCATCCCCTCGGGAATCTGCTCGACCACCTCGTACACACGCTCAAAAAAGCCCTCAGACGCCAACATGCGCTCCTTTCAACCGGAACCAGCATAAACCACCACAAAGGTGCCTGTCCCCTTTGTGGTGGTTTTGACCGGATAGTTAGTTGGCGGGGCGGAAGAAGGCTACGGCTACGGCGCCGGGACCCACGTGGGTGCCGATGGTGGCGCCAATGGTGTGGATGGGCAGCTCGTTCTCGACATGGCCGGCCCACAGCGCGGCGCTGTCCTCGATGTACTTCTTGAGCACGGCGTCCGAAAGGCCTGTATAGCCCAGCGCCAGCGGCATGGAGAAGTCGACGCCGCCCGCCTTTTCGACCTTCTGGTTGAGCAGGTTGCGGCCGTTCTTGGAGCCACGAGCCTTGCCCAGCTGCACGATCAGGCCGTCCTCGGCGGCAACTACGGGCTTCACGTTGAGCAGCGTGCCCACGGCGCCCGCAGCAGCAGACAGGCGACCGCCGCGCACCAAGTACTCCAGCGTCTCGAGCAGGCCGATAACCACCACGCGGTCGCGCACGGCCTCGACGGCCGCCGCGATCTGGGCCGCACTACGGCCCTCGTCTACCAAGCGCAGCGCATACTCGACCAGGACACGCTCGCCCAGGGTGACGTTATTGCTGTCTACCACGAGCACGTCGCCGCCCGGCGCCTCGGCAAGTGCGGTACGGGCACTCTGATTGGTGCCCGAAAGTTTGGCGCCCACGGTAATAATCACTGCCTCGTCGCCGGCCTCGCGCGCCTCGGCAATCGCCTGCGAAAACGCGTACGGGTTGACCTGGCCGGTCTTGGGCAGCTCATCGCGCTCCACGAGCATTTCGTAAAAGCGCTGATGATCGATGTCGACGCCATCCATGTACACATCGGTGCCAAAGGTGACGGACAGCGGCAGAACACGCAGAGCGGGGTGCTCAGCCGGCGACATATCGCTCGCGGAATCGGTAATAATACGAATGGACATAGCGAATCCTTTCTTGCGCGGACCCCTCGCAGGGAATTTAGACAGCAATGCCCCGGCACGGCATACGCGCTCAAACGGGACTATGCAGTTGTTAATTGGAAGCAAATGCCTTGGCGGCCTTAGATCTCGCGCAGGGTGTTGAGAATCGTGCGCAGCGACGCATACATCTGCTCGCGCTGCTCCACGCCCATAGCCTTACCGGTGGTATCGAGCACCTCGCGAATGATGCGGTCCGCCTCGCTCATGCTCTCGCCGCCCAGAGCGGTCAGGCGCACCGGAGCACGATACTTAACGGCGACATCGCCCGAATCGTCGACCTCGACGTAGCCGCCCTCCTCCAGATGCGCGAGCGTACGCGAGACGGCGGCGCGGGTCACGCCTGCCATGCGAGCCAGGTCAGCGCCAGTCAGGCCATCCTTGCTGCGCTCAAGATAGTACAGGCACATAACGTCGGAGCCCTTGAGGCCCAGCCTTGCGCCCTCAGACGTCTTAATGCGCTGGATCTCCTTGTAGAGTCCGCTGATCAGTCCGACAAAGTCCTCGAAACGTGTCTCGTCGCTCTGCTGCATGGGAGACGACCGCCTTTCGCTTGCATAATGCTAACGGGTAAACATCTTAGCCGTACTTAACGGCCGCCAGCCCTGCACGCCCTATTTGTTAACCCATCAACATAAAAACCACCACAAAGGGGACAGGCACCTTTGTGGTGGTTTGGGCCGAGCTACAGTTCCACGCGCGGGTTGTCGCGGGTCACGAGCGTCTTAACGACAACCGTAGCGCCCAGATAACGCTCGAGCAACTCGGCGAGACGATCAACGGCAGCCTGGCAATCCCCCATCCGCTCGGGCTCCACGCACTCAATCGCCAGGAACGCCTCGGCTGAATCGTCGGACAGCGCCGTTCGAACGCCGTCGCGCCAGTTCCAGCAGCGGCACACGGCGCCCGCATCGTCAATGTAGGCGAGCTCGCCGGGCAGCGTCGGGTCGTCCGCTTCCTCGCCAAGCGGCAGGAACGCATCCCCGCCGTCGGTCACCTTCAAGCGAAGGTCTCCCTCAATCGCATGCAGATCCTCGCCTCCCACGGGCAGCGCATAGGACAGCGACACCGTGTTATAGATATCCACCGCGGGCGTAATGTGGCCCACCGGCTTGCCCTTGAGCACGCGCTTGAGCAGGCTCTCGATTGAACAGCGCGCGCCCTTTTTGGTCTTGAACAGACGATAGGCCTCGCGCCACGCCTTGACCGGTGCGTTCTCGCTGATTGTATCGCTGGTCAGATGACGCTCCGCATCGATATTGGCACGGTCGAGCAGCGCCGCTATCGCGTCCACATCCTCTTGAGGTATCTGGGCCGCGGGCTTCATACCCTCCACGACCACAACACCGACCGCCGCCTGAGGAAACAGCTCCCAAAATGAATCCTCGGCAATAAAGCTCTTCATACGTGCTCCCTTCACGATTCGCGCCCGAGCGAGGGCACCTAAACAAAAAGCGCCCTTACGACGGCCACCTTCAAAGTCCTACGGTGCCGCCACAAGAGCGCTTGCGCTGTCCCCATCCGGAGAAGGGGACGATATGTCAGGCGTATTGTAACCTGAGTCATCCGCGCGAGAAAAACCACCACAAAGGTGCCTGTCCCCTTTGTGGCGATTTTGGGTCTGAGGCGACGCTAGTGGCGGAGTCCCAGCAGGCCACGGCCGCGATGACGGGCGTCGGCGGGCACCTGAGCGTGCGGACCAGCGGCCTTAACGGACTCGGGCAGGTGCGAGTACTTCTTCTCGAAGTTCTCCTCAAACATCACCGCCAGGTTGTGCGCTGCCTCGTCGTAGCGCGCGGTGCTCTGCCAGTACTGGCGCGGCACCAGGATACCGTCGGGCACACCGTGGCACGTAGTGGGAATGTCGACATTAAAGATATCGTCGTGCACGAACTCACTGTCCTCGATGGTACCGTCGAGGGCGCGGGCCACCAGGGCGCGCGTATAGGCCAGTTCGATGCGATGGCCCACGCCATAACCGCCGCCAATCCAGCCGGTGTTGACCAGGTACACACGCGTGCGGCCGTCGGCGATGCGCTCACCGAGCATCTTGGCATAGACCATGGGGTCGAGCGGCATAAACGGCTCGCCAAACAGCGAAGAGAACGTGGGCGTGGGCTCGGTGACGCCGACCTCGGTGCCGGGGATCTTGGCCGTAAAGCCCGTCACAAAGTGATACATGGCGGCGTCGGCCGTCAGGCGCGAGATGGGCGGCAGCACGCCAAAGGCATCGCAGGTCAGGAAGAGCACGACGCTTGGAGTGGTGCCCATGCCCTTGGTCCACGCGTTGGGAATGTGCTCCACAGGGTATGCCACGCGCGTGTTGTGCGTGATCGAGATGTCGTCGTAGTTGGGCTTGCGGTTCTCGTCGAGCACCACGTTTTCACAGATGGCGCCAAAGCGAACAGCGTTGAAAATCTCGGGCTCGTGGAACGCGTCCAGGCCCTCGCACTTGGCGTAGCAGCCGCCCTCGACGTTAAAGATGCCCATATCGGACCAGCCGTGCTCGTCATCGCCGATCAGCAGGCGCGTGGGGTTGGCCGAAAGCGTGGTCTTGCCGGTGCCCGACAGGCCAAAGAACACGGCGGTCTCATGCGTGACGGGGTCCATACTGGCCGAGCAGTGCATAGGCAGCACATCGTCCTCGACGGGCAGCAGGTAATTCATGACGCTGAAGATGGACTTTTTGATCTCGCCGGAGTAGCCGGTGCCCGCGACCAGAATCACACGCTCCTGGAAGTTGATGACCACGGCGGCGCTGGAGTTGAGGCCCTTGATGGCGGAATCGCACTGATAGCCGGGTGCGGCGAGGACGCAGAAGTCCGGCTCGCCGGTGCGCGCGATTTCGCGGGCGAGCGGGCGGGCGAGCATCTGCTTAATAAAGAGTGCCTGGCTGGCACGCTCGCAGGCGACCAGCAGACGGCGCGTGTGGTTGCGGTCGGCGCCGGCCATGCCGCGGGTGACGAACACATCGCGCTCGTTGAGATAGTCGACGATGCCGGCCTTGATGGCCTCATAGCTCTCGACGGACAGCGGGCGGTTGACGGCGCCCCAGGCAATCTTGTCGTGAACATCGGGGGTGTCAACGATAAAGCGGTCATTGGGGGAACGGCCGGTACGCTCCCCCGTCTCGATCACCAGCGCGCCATTGGATGCCATGTGGCCTTCTCCGCGGCGGATAGCGTGTTCGACGAGCTCCGCGGCGGGTAGATCGACCAGCAGACGGGGCTGATTCTCGGCGGGATCTTCAACGAGCGTAATACCAAAGTTGGACAAAACTTCTGCAGGGGTAACACCAGGCATGGGGCCTCCTTTAAAAACGCGACACGTGGACGCGGCACGCACTTTACTCACGTAAAGCCCGTTGTACCCGATATGCAAAAACGTTTTTGCGGCAAGGGCGGCAAGCCCGCCCAACGGTCAAAAATCGCAGACAAGCGGCCTAGTCATTGGGTGTTCCTATAGTTTTGTCAACCGTCGGGGCTACTCCCGGTAGGGCACCCGGTCGCGCATCACGGCGTATATCGCCCTGAGCCGCTTCCTCGCGACGGCCTTGAGCGCCCGCCCGTGCCCCATGCCCCGC
>DBFAAM010000031.1:0-86858 GCA_048193585.1 Collinsella aerofaciens
GGCCAGGCTCACATCCGTTCTACGTTCAACAACACCATCGTTTCCATCACCGATCCTGCGGGTAACGTCATCGCCTGGCAGTCGGCCGGCACGGTGGGCTTCAAGGGCTCCCGTAAGTCGACCCCGTTTGCCGCTCAGATGGCCGCCGAGGCTTGCGCCAAGGCCGCTATGGAGCACGGCATGCACAAGGTCGCCGTCTTCGTTAAGGGCCCCGGCTCGGGCCGCGAGACCGCGATCCGCTCCCTCCAGGCCGCCGGCCTCGAGGTCGCCAGCATCCAGGACAAGACCCCCATCCCGCACAACGGCTGCCGCCCCAAGAAGCGTCGTCGCGTGTAACTGAAAGGATCGATTTACTATGGCAATCGACAGGACTCCGGTTCTCAAGCGCTGCCGCCAGCTCGGGATCGATCCCGTTGAGCTGGGTTACAGCAGCAAGAAGGAATCTATCCGCCAGCCCAAGCGCCGTCGCAAGGAATCTGAGTACGGCATGCAGCTGCGCGAGAAGCAGAAGGTCAAGTTCATCTACGGTGTTCTTGAGAAGCAGTTCCACCACTACTACGAGCACGCTCTCCGCATGGACGGCGTTACTGGTGAGAACCTCATGACCATCCTCGAGACCCGTCTCGACAACGTCGTGTTCCGTCTCGGCTTCGCTCGCACCCGCAAGGAGGCTCGTCAGACCGTCCGTCACGGCCACTTCACCGTGAACGGCAAGCGCGTCGATATCCCGTCCTACCGCGTGAAGGCCGGCGACGTCATCGCCGTTGGCGAGAAGTTCCGCGACCTGCTCCCCATCAAGGAGGCCCTCATCTCCTCCGAGCGCTTTGAGGTTCCCGGCTGGCTCGAGGTCGACATCGAGAAGCTTTCCGGCAACGTCATCTCGCTGCCCTCTCGTGACCAGATCAGCGGCGATATCAACGAGCAGCTCATCGTCGAGCTTTACTCGAAGTAATCGTTCGCGCGCTACGCTGGAGGTATTACATGTCAGAATTCATCAGGCCCCAGGTTCACGTCGAGGAGATCAGCGACACCGCTGCTCGCGTCTCCGTCGAGCCTCTGGAGCGTGGATACGGCGACACGCTGGGTAACTCCCTGCGCCGTGTGCTGCTGTCCTCGCTTGAGGGTGCAGCCGTCGAGGCCATCCAGATCGATGGCGCCCAGCACGAGTTCACCACGATTCCCAACATGGTCGAGGATGTCACCGACATCGTCCTGAACGTGAAGGGTCTCGTGTTCCGCACGCTCGGTACCACGGACGAGGGCACTGCGACCATCTCGGTCGACGGTCCTTGCGAGGTTACCGGCGCTGACTTCTTCATCCCGTCCGAGTTCGAGCTCGTCAACCCCGATCAGCACATCGCTACCCTCACCGAGGGCGGTCACCTGACCATGAGCATGCGCATCGGGTATGGTCGCGGTTACGTGTCCTATGAGCAGAACAAGCGTGACAACGACCCGATCGGCATCATCCATGTCGACTCGCTCTTCTCGCCGGTCAAGCGCTGCGCCAAGCTCGTCGAGGCCTGCCGCGTTGGTCAGCACACCGACTACGATCGTCTGGTTCTCGAGATCGAGACCAATGGCGCGATTTCCCCGCGTGACGCCGTCGTCTCCGCTGCCAACATCATCAACCAGCACATGGCTGCGTTCATGACCCTGGCCGACGAGCCCGAGGCGGAGGAGGAAGTCTCCATCTTCGCCCCCGAGGTCACGAGCGACAATGCCGAGCTTGATAAGCAGATCGAGGATCTGGACCTTTCCGTCCGTTCCTACAACTGCCTTAAGCGCGCCAGCATTCACTCGGTCCGTCAGCTCGTTGAGTTCTCGGAGAACGATCTGCTCAACATCCGTAACTTCGGTGTTAAGTCGATCGAGGAAGTGAAGGACAAGCTTGAGTCCATGGGCCTGAGCCTGAAGGCTTAATGCTTCGCATATTTGAGGAGAAACTAGACCATGCGTCACAACGTTAAGAAGGGCCTGAAGCTCGGCACCGATGCGAGCCACACCAAGGCCATGAAGAAGAGCCTTGCTAAGGCCCTCTTCGAGAACGACCGCATCAAGACCACCGAGACCCGCGCTAAGGCGCTGCGTTCGGTCGTCGACCCGATCATCACTTGGGCCAAGAAGGGCGACCTGCACTCTCGTCGTCTGGCTATCGCCAAGCTCGGCGATAAGCAGCTCGTTGCCGAGATCTTCGACAAGGCTGCCCAGGGCATGTGGCAGGACCGCAACGGCGGTTATACCCGCATCATGAAGCTCGGCAACCGCAAGGGCGACAACGCTCCCATCGTTATCATGGAGCTCGTCACCGAGCCTTGCACGCCTAAGGCCAAGAAGGCTGCTCCGGCCCCCAAGAAGGCCGCTGCTCCCAAGAAGGTCGAGGCTGTCGAGGAGGCTCCTGCTGAGGAGACCGCTGAGTAGACTTTCTGTCTGCATAGGCTATATTCGAGGGGTACGTTCGCGTACCCCTCTTTTTTTGTCGCGATACCGTTACTTGTTTGTTGGGAGCGCCCATGACTGCGCCGTCTGATTTCAATTCGATTCCTGAGCTCGATGCCACGCTCGTTTTCCGCGTGGCCTATGATGGCTCGTCGTATAGCGGATTTGCCGAGCAGCCGGGACAGACGACGGTTGCGGGTGAGCTGCGTCGAGCCATCGAGACGCTGCTTCGCCGTCCGATCGATCTGACGTGCGCAGGTCGTACCGATGCCGGCGTGCATGCCGTGGCTCAGTACATCAGCGTGCCCGTAACGGACGCTGAGCTCGCCCTTACGCGCCGTAGGTGGCTTCGGGCTATGGATGCCCTGCTGCCTAAAGATATCGCCATAAACGAGGTCTACAGGGCCCGTAAGGGCTTTTCTGCACGCTTTGACGCGCGTTCCCGTACGTATACGTACCGTATTGCCGATCGCGACGCGCGCCCTGTGCTTTCGCGCGGTGCGGTGTGGTGGCATCGCTACCCATTGGATGTTGAGGCGATGTCTGCGGCCTGTCCCGCGCTGCTGGGCGAGCAGGACTTCAAGAGCTTTTGCAAGGTGGCGTCTGCCGTGGGCAAGCCCACGCACCGCTGCGTGATGCGGGCCGAGTTTGGCCATGAGGTTGCGTTTGGCGAGGACATCCTGACGTTTACCATCGAGGGCAATGCGTTTCTGCATTCGATGGTCCGTACGATCGTTGGCACGCTTGTCGAGATTGGCATGCATCGCCGTAAACCCGAGTGGATGCGCGAGGTCATCGATGCTTGCGATCGTACCGCTGCGGGCCCCACGGCTCCTGCCTGCGGCCTTACGTTTATGGGCGTGGATTACGATCCCGCCGAGCTTGTCGTGCTCGACTAGGGGAGGGCTTGACGCGCCGTTCGTCGGCATCTGTCATCTGTGGGCTGCGCGTGTGCAACATCTGTTCTTGGCGTGCAGTGCAACCGGTGTCTCATTGCTTTTATTTATGGGGTGTACCATGAACCACGGTTTGATTCATTGCTGTCGAGAGGACGGATAACTTGGTTCGACGTGGCTCGCATCCGCGACTTTCGGTGATCCTTGCGGTAGAAGGTTCGCCCAGCTATGCGATGCGTGCGCTCGAGAGTATCCAGAACCAAGACCTCTACGATTTGCAGATTGTCGTTGTCTGCCGCGATGCTGCGCCCGGTGTGCGCCATTCGCTTCAGGTTGCTGCCGACAGGGACATCCATATTGATTTGATTGACGTCGAGGACGCGAAGCGCGGTGCTTGCCTTCGTGCCGGTTTTGCTGCCTCGCGTGGCTCTCAAATCATCGCTATGAACGCCGATGAGTGGTTTGCTCCGCAGTCCCTTTCCAAGATGGTCGATATCGCGTGCGATACTGCGGCAGACATAGTGTTCCCCACGGTGTCGCTCGACCGCTATGATGCACATCGAGAACGCCATTCGCGCGTCTTGGATGCTGCCTCTATTGCCATAGAAGACGAGTCTTCTATGGTGACTGGGCTGCCCCAGTTGATTTTGGGCGGCCTAGTCGCTCAGACCTCTGGCGTGATGTATAGCCGTCCGCTGTTTGAGGCATGCCTGTCGCGCGGCAAGGCGTACCGTACGGTTGAGTTTATGGCTTATGCGCTCTCGCAGGCACGATTCGTGTCCGGCTGCGGCGACGCTTGTTTCCACGCGGTGGCACCTAAGCTTACAGATGCCTTTGATCCCACCATGTATGCCAGGATATCCGATGACACTCGAGCGCTCGACGAGCTTGCGGACTCACTCTCGGAAGCAGATAGCGGTGGTCGGCTCAAGCTGGCAAGCCAAAAGTTCTACTTTGCCGGACTGGTCGCCTGCATCGAGAATTTGTGTCTTAGCCCGCATGGAGTGTCGTCAATCGAGCGTTCCGCCCGCATGCGTGATATGCTCGAGGCGCCTCGAACCCGTCAGATGGTCGCCGCGCTCAAGGATAACCATCGGGGACTCGGTTTGTTGTTTGGGCCGATCGCCAGCGCCAAGCCCGCGCGCTGCGTGATGTGTACGCATCTGGCAGCTTTTCTTAACCGGACGGGCGCAAAAACCGCCTAAACGGCTCATTTCGAAACAAATTTGCATAGAATTGTTTCGAAATGCGTTCTTATACACAAAAGCCTTCAAATAGCGTTAAACTATTCAGTCACTGATTGATTGTCTCCGCCATCTTTTGGAGAGAGGGTTTGTATGGCTAAAAAACGCAATGGGCGCCAGGATGCCATTAGAGATATTGTGCGCAATAAGGACGTCCGCACGCAGCGCGTGCTGGTCGATGAGCTCCGCGCTATGGGCTTTGATTGCACGCAGGCGACTGTCTCTCGCGATATTGCCGATATGGGGCTGCGTAAGCTCCCCGAGGGTATCTATGTTCTGGCAGAGGACCTGCACCTGCAGCGTATGGTTTCCGAGCTCGTAACGGGCGTTCTGCGCACCGATAATCTGGTTATGATCAAGGCTCAGCCTGGTACGGCTTCCGGCATCGCCGCCGCCGTTGATGCGGCAGAGTTGCCCGATGTGCTTGGCTCGCTTGCCGGCAACGATACGATTTTGGTTATTGCCCAGACGGCCGAGGACGGCGAGCGTCTCGAGGCGCTGATCAATAAGCTGAGCAATTCTCGCAAGTAGGCGTGCGGGTCGTGCGCTCGGCACTGTGTGCGTGACATGGTGGCTTGTAAGGGGGTATCGACGTTGGTCGGTACCCCCTATATTGTTTGCCGGTATAAAGGCCGTCCACCAGGTCGCTTTAAACTAAAAGGCCCCCGAGCACTTTAATAAGCTGCTCGGGGGCCTTGTTGCTAATGGCCGGATGAATTTCTAGCCAACCGTATCGTCAGGCGTGGGCGAGGGGTCGGGAGTGGGTGTAGGCGTAGGCGTAGGCGTAGGCGTGCCGCCATCGCCGCCGGTCGAACCACCAGTGGAGCCGCCCGTCGAGCCACCGGTCGTACCGGTGCCGCCGGTGGTGTCGCCGCCCGTGGTCTCGGTGGTCGTGGTCGTCGTGGTAGTCGTTGTGGTGGTTTCCTCTTCGTCCTCGTTCTCGTCCTTGTCGTCGTTCTCCGTCTTCTTGGTGTTGTTGGTGCCGTAGAACTTCCAGACGCTGTTGTTCTTGTAGGTGGGCGCCGTTCCGGTCGCAAACTCCTCGCGCTCGGTACCGGTCAGAACGGTGTTCATAAACCGCTTAAAGACAGGCAGGTTGGTGCTGTCGCCCAGCAGGTCTGTGCCGTATTTTTGGATGGGAATCTCGCCCGCGGAATAGCCGGTCCACAGGGCGCACGCCAGCTGCGGGGTATAGCCGCAGAACCACAGGTTGGTGGTGTTGTCGGTGGTGCCCGTCTTGCCGGCATAGGGCTGGTTGACGCTCAGGGCGCCGGCAGCACCCGTACCGCCGCCCTTCATGACGCCGGACAGAACATCGGTGACCGCGGCGGCCTCGCCCTCGGTAAGTACCTGTGAGGGATTGTCGGTGTGCTGGTACAGCACCGAACCGGTACGAGAGTCAATCTCGGTGATGGCGATCGGCTGGCGATAGTAGCCGCCGTTGGCAAACGTCGCGTAGGCGGCGGCCATCTCGAGCGGCGAGATCGAGCCGGTGCCGAGGGTCATGACGGGAACGTCCTCGATGTTGTCCTTGGCGGGATCGATGCCGAGCTTTTTGACGAGCGAGATGATCTTGCTGTTGCCGACGGCTTCCGCCACCTGGATGTAGCCGGTGTTGGAGGAGTATGCCGTCGCCTGCTTAAGCGTGATGTTGCCATAGCTATGGTTGGCGTAGTTTTGGACCTCGGTCGTGGTGCCCTTGGCCTTGAGCGGCGAGTTGCAGTTGAGGGTGACGTTGGGGTTCATGCCGTTTTGGATGGCAGTTGCCAGCGTAAAGGCCTTAAAGGTGGAGCCGACGGGACGCTTGGCCGTGGCATGGTTTACGTGGTTCTCGTCGGCGTTGTAGTCGTAGCCGCCCACCATGCACTTGATGTAGCCGGTCTTGGGGTCGACGACGACCATGCCCATGTCCAGGCCGTCGAGTGAGAGCGTGTCGAGCTGCTCGCGGACGGCATTCTCTGCCACCTGCTGCATCGTGGGGTCGATGGTGGTCTTGACGGTCAGACCGCCCTTAAAGAGCACGTCGGTCGAGAACTCCTGCTCCAGCAGCTGCTTGACATAGGCGACAAAGTAGGGCTGCGAGTATACGTCGACGCCACTGCCCGAGATTTCGGTCACGTTGAGGGTGATGGGCTCGGCCTGTGCGGCGTCGTGCTCCTCCTGCGTAATGTGGCCCAGGCGCAACATGTTGTCGAGGACCTTGTTGCGGCGAGACAGTGCCAGATCGGGATTGACCGTGGGGTCGTACTGCGAAGGCGAGTTGGGAAGGCCGATCAACAGTGCGGCTTCGCTCAGGGTGAGGTCGGCGGCGCTCTTGGACAGGTAGGTCTCGGCTGCGGCCTCGATGCCGTAGGCGCCGTGGCCGTAATAGATGGTGTTGAGGTACATCATGAGGATCTCGTCTTTGGAGTACATGTCCTCCATCTTTACGGCGATGTAGGCCTCGCGCACCTTACGCTCGATGGTCGAGTCGAACTGCTCCTCCTGCAGAATGGTGTTGCGCACCAGCTGCTGGGTGATAGTCGAGGCGCCTTCGTGCCCGCCGCCGAGGGTTGCCACCGCAGCACGCGCGATACCCCACAGGTCGATACCGCCGTGCTCGTAGAAGCGCTCGTCCTCGACGTCAACGGTGCCCTGCAGCACGTAGGGGGAGACCTCGTCCTTGGTGATGGACTTGCGGTTTTGCGTGTAGAAGCTCGCGATCTTGTTGCCGTTGCAGTCGACGATCTCGGTGGGCTCGCTCACCAGATACGCGTTGGCGTCGGTGTAGTCGGGCAGATCGGACAGCCAGCGGTTGACGTTGCCGACCATGCCGATGCCAAATGCCACGCCCGCGATAAGCAAAAAGCCCAAAAACGAGAGCAGGATTATGGGCAGGGCATGCGTCTTTGAACGGCTGCGTCCCTGTCGTTGGCGAGGACCCATATATTGACCTCCAGGTATGTCGTGCCGGACGGTGGATGTGCCGTCGGGGCAGGATGGACATAAGTTATTACACGATAAACCAAACGGGGCGCGCGATGCCTCGTGTATGCTGGAAGACGGCATTTTTCAGAGTGAATGCATACCTTGGTAAGGAGTTTGTCGATGGCGATTCGGACGATGGGGCCGAGCGGACAATACGAGACTGGATTGGATGCTGCTGGTGCGGCGCTGCCCGAGTTGCTGGCGCCGGCGGGCGGGCTCGACCAGATGCTTGCGGCCATCGCCGCGGGTGCCGATGCCATCTATGCGGGGTTGGGCGGCTTTAACGCCCGTGTGAGCGCCCATGGCTTTACGGATAACGAGTTTGCGCGCGGCTGCGCCGTGGCGCATGCCCATGGCGTGCGTGTGTACGTAACGCTCAACGTGTTCGTGTTTGACGATGAGTTGTCCGACGCGGTGGTGTTGGGAGCTCATGCACTGGAGCTGGGCGCCGATGCTCTGATTGTCGCCGATGCCGGGTTGGCCTGCGCGCTGCGCGCGGCGATTCCCGGGGTCGAGATTCACCTGTCTACGCAGGCGGGCGTTCATAGCGAAGGCGCCGTGCGGCTTGCCGCCGATGAGCTGGGGGTCGAGCGCGTGACGACGGCACGCGAGCTGACGGTCGACGAGATTGCGGCGCTATGTGCCACGGGTGTGCCCATCGAGGTATTCTGCCACGGTGCGATTTGCATCGGCTATTCGGGGGCGTGCGAGTTCTCTGCCCTTCGACGTGGCCGCTCTGCGATGCGCGGTGATTGCACGCAGCCGTGCCGTCTATCCTATGACTTGGTGGACGAGGCTGGGCAGAGTGTTGCCGCCGTCGAGGGAGATCGCCTGCTGTGTCCGCGCGACTATCTGGGTATTGCGCATCTGCCCGAGCTTGTAGATGCCGGCGTGGCGTCGCTCAAGATCGAGGGGCGCATGAAGAACCCCGATTACGTATTCAACGTGGTGCGGGTGTGGCGCCGGGCACTCGATATGCTGTGCGACGGCGCGTGGGACCCCGATGCCGTGGAAGAGCTTGAGCGCGAGCTGGGAAGGTCGTTTAACCGCGGGTTTACCGACGCGTATTTGCGAGGCCGCTCGGGTGCGGAGCTTATGAGTTTTGAACGCGCAATTAACCAGGGCGTGCGCGTGGGGCGTTTGGTCGCTGTGGGCCACGAAGAGGTGACCGTTGAGCTCGACGCCGCCGTGGCGGCGGGTGACACGCTCGAGATTCGGTTCTATCCGGGTGTCGACGCGCGTCCCGATGTGCCCAAGCGCTGGCCGCAGGTGCCCTGCCCGGTGGATGCAGCAGCGGGGAAGCGCATCGTCGTGCATTGCAAGCGTAAGGTGGACGCGGGCTGCGAGGTGTACCTGATTCGCAGCGCCGGCGTGTTGGATCAGACGGCGGCGGTGTTGGAGCGCATGCGGGCCGAGGCGGATGCGATTGCGCCCGTTGAGCGTGCCGTTGAAGTGCTGCCCTTTGAGGGCGTTGCGGTGGATGGCGGTGCATCGACGGAGTTGGTGGAGTGCGCGGTTCCCACTCGCATGGTTTTTGCTTGGCAGCTGATGGATGCCGACCCGCGCGGAGAACTCGATTTGTCCGACGCCGTTGTGGTGCTTGACGAGGTGTGCCGCGCGAGTGACGCTGACTGGACCCGCTCACTGATGCAGCGTGCCGGGCGCATCGTCTGCCGCAACCTGGGGCAGGTGGCGATCGCTCGCGAGCTGGGCGTGACGTTTGACGTGGCGGCGCCGGTGTTCTGCGCGAATCGGGCCACGCTTACCTGGCTGCGCGGATTCGGTGCGGGGCGGGTGTACTTGCCGGCCGAGTTGCTCGGCAATGATGCGGAGCGTATTGCCGAGCTGGCTGCTGAACCCGGCGTCTTGGGTCCGGTCGACGCCGACCGTCCCGAGCTTATGGTGTGCGAGCACTGCCTGCTGACCGCCGAGGGCGTCTGCGCCACCGATGCGACGGGACAGGTTCGTTGCCGCGACTGCTTGCGTCGTCGGCAGGTACGCTATCTGGTCGAGCGTGACGGTACACGTCTGCCAGTTGCCATTGACGCATGCGGCAGGACGAGGATTTTCCTGTCGTAGGTGCCGCGTCGCGTCAGTTTGTTATCATAAGAGAGTTTATGGACTTCCAGCACCGCCGTTTTCGGCGAGGGTGCTATAGAAAAAGGAGGATACCCAATGCTGTCTGTTGACGAGCAAATGCGTATCATCACCTCGGGCGCCGCGCAGATCGTTCCCGAGGCCGACCTTCGCAAGAAGCTTGAGAAGGGCGAGCCCCTCAACATCAAGCTCGGCGTCGATCCCACCAGCCCCGACCTGCACCTGGGCCACGCCGTGCCCCTGCGCAAGATGCGTCAGTTCCAGGACCTGGGCCACAACGTCACCCTCATCATCGGCAACGGCACCGCGCTGATCGGCGACCCTTCGGGCAAGAATTCCACCCGTCCGCAGCTTTCGCAGGAGCAGATTGAGGCCAATGCCGAGACCTACGTGAGCCAGGCCATGAAGATCCTGGATCCCGAGAAGACCACCATCGTGCACAACGGCGACTGGATCCTTTCGATGGACCTGGCCGGCCTGCTGCAGGTGTGCTCCAAGTTCACCGTCGCCCGCATTCTTGAGCGCGACGACTTTACCAAGCGCTACCAGTCTCAGACGCCGATCGCCCTGCATGAGTTCCTGTATCCCGTGATGCAGGCTTTCGACTCCGTGCAGATCAAGGCCGACGTGGAGATGGGCGGCACCGATCAGCTCTTCAACCTGCTCGCTGGCCGTGAGCTCATGGAGAAGATGGGCATGGAGCCGCAGATCGCGCTCACCATGCCGCTGCTCGAGGGTACCGACGGCGTGCGCAAGATGTCCAAGTCATACGGCAACTACATCGGCCTGACCGACGCTCCCAAGGATATGTTCGGCAAGACCATGTCCATCCCCGATGAGATGATCGGCAAGTACTACCGCCTGGCGAGCTCGCTCACCCCGGCCGAGGTCGACAAGATCGACGCTGCCCTGGCCGATGGTTCTGCCGACCCCTACGAGCTCAAGCGCGCTCTGGGTCGCGACCTGTGCGACACCTACCACGGCGTCGGTGCCGGCGACGAGGCTCAGGCCGAGTTCGACCGCGTGTTCAAGGAGGGCCAGCTTGCCGACTTCCCCGAGAAGCACGTTGAGCTGACCGTCAACGACGAGGGCCAGATCTACCTCGCAGGCCTGCTTAAGGACCTGGGCCTTTCGGCGAGCGCCGGCCAGGCCCGTCGCGACATTGACGGTGGCGGCGTCAAGATCAACGGCAAGGCGGTGGCTCCCAAGAGCTATAACATCGATCCCAGCGCCCTCAAGCTGGGCGACACCCTCTCCGTAGGCAAGCGCAAGGGCTTTAAGTTGGTCTAACGAGCGAGTTGACCTCACAAGTGCAATAAGGCCGCAGCCGGGAATCCCGACTGCGGCCTTTTTTGGCACTTGGGGACGTTCCTTTTGTGCCGGCACTTTGGGACACTCCTTGTCATTGGTGCAAAGCAACCTCTCCTCATTGCACCAAGTGGCGTGTGCCGTTAAGCGGAGAGGCGTATTGTTGACCCATCGTTTGGGCATACAATGGCTATTGGTCTGCTGCGGTGAAGGTCTGTCCGCTCCGCAGCTTTTTTCTACGGTTAAAGGAGTATGTATGTCCGTTGAGGTCATGAGGTCTGTGATCGAGGCCGCCGAGGGCCGCGTGCCCGTCGACACGCTGTTTATCAATGCGCAGATTGTCGACGTGTATGGCCAGCGTGTGGCGCCCGGCAGCGTTGCCGTCAAGGACGGTGTGATCGTCGGCGTGCTCTACGATGGTCGCGACGATGCCGCCGGCACCTACGAGGCTGCCGAGGTCATTGACTGCCAGGGCCGCTATCTCGCTCCCGGCTTTATCGACGGACATCTGCACATTGAGTCCTCGAACATCCGTCCCGCCGAGTATGCGCGCATGGCGGCGACGCGCGGTACCACCACCGCCATTGCCGACAGCCACGAGATCGCCAACGTGGCGGGGCTCGACGGCCTGCGCTTTATGATCGAGGACGGTCGCCGCGCGCCCATTTCCATCAAGTACATGATGCCCTCATGCGTGCCCGCGCTGCCCGATGAGCAAGCGGGCGCTGTGATTACCGCTGCTGACATGCAGGCGTTTTTTGCCGAGCATCCGGGCGACGTTTTTGGCCTGGGCGAGATGATGAACCTGCCGGGCGTCTTTATGGCCGATCCCGAGACCTGCGCTCGCATCGATGCTGCCAACCAGACGCCGTCCAAGCAGGTCGACGGCCATGCGCCGCTCGTTGCCGGCAAGGACCTCAATGCCTATGCCGCGGCGGGTATTATTGCCGACCACGAGTCGACGATTCCCGAGGAGGCGCTCGACAAGCTGTCTCGCGGCATGTACGTGATGCTGCGCGAGGGTACGTGCAGCCATGATCTGGCCAACCTGTCGCCGATGCTGCTGGAGAATCCCGCGCGCGCCCGCCGCTGCTGCTTTGCGACCGACGACTGTGCTCCCTCCGATGCTCTTTCGACCGGCATGATCGACAATGCCTGCCGCGTGGCCATCGAGGACGGCGTCGATCCGGTGGTCGCCATCTCCATGGCGTCCCTTTCCACGGCTGAGGCATTTGGCCTGGACCACGGCTGCCGCGACCCGCACGAGCTCCGCGGCGCAATCGCCCCGGGCAAGCGCGCCGACCTGCTGGTGCTCAACGACCTGACGTTTGCCAAGGCTCCGCATCGTGTTTATGCCGCCGGCGCGCTTGTGGCACAGGACGGCGCCTTTGTGGGCGAGGTCGCGCCCGAGACTGCCGAGGTTGCCTCTCTTGCCGACGAGCTGCGCGCCTCCGTTAAGCTGCCGAAGCTTTCGCTCGACGTGTTTGACTACGCCTTTAAGCCGGGCGAGGCCGTTATCGATGTCATCCCGGGTATGGCTATCACGGGCATGGCCCGCCCCGAGAGCGCCGAGGACTTGCGTCGCATTATGCTGATTGAGCGTCATGGCCGCGGCGTGTCGCTGCAGGCCGAGGGCGCCGACGGCGACGGTCCTGCTGGCCTGGGCTTGGTCGGCAAGCATATCGGTCGTGGCTGGGTGCGCGGCTTTACCATCACGGGTGGTGCCATCGCCTCGACGATTGGCCACGACTCGCACAACGTGTGCGTGGTGGGCGACAATGCCGCCGATATGATGGCTGCTGTCGAGGCCGTGGGCCAGGGCGGCCACGTGCTGGTGCGCAACGGCGAGGTCGTGGCTCGTATTCCTCTGGCGCTCGGCGGCCTGATGAGCGAAGGCGCTGCCGAAGACGTCGCGGCGCAGCACGACGACTTTATGGTCAAGGCGCGCGCCATGGGTATTGAGCCGCCGCTCGATCCCATCATGGGCATCATCTTCCTGCCCCTGCCGGTGATTCCGACGCTCCGCATCCGCCCCGAGGGCATGTTCGACGTCACCACCTTCACCTACGCCGACTAGTCATCGGGGACGCACTTAAACGACTAGTTGTAACGTTTATGACTGCGGGGTCTTATTTGAGCTCCCTTTGGGTACGTTGGAATCGGATACACGTCCGATTCCATCAAGCCCGAAGGGAGCTTTTCTATGGTTAACCTGATTGCATCCGATATGGACGGCACGTTGCTTGACGAAAACGGCCAGGTGCCTCCCGAGACCTACGAACTGATTTTGGCGCTACGCGAGCATGGCGTGCATTTTGCCGCATCGTCAGGCCGCCGCTACGATCGCCTGTGCGAGTTCTTTGCGCCCGTTCGCGACAAGATGGACTTTGTCGCAGCTAACGGCGCCCAGGTCTTCGCCGACGGCAAAATGGTAGACCGCGAGGTGTATTCGCACCTGGCGATTCGAAAGCTCGCCCAGGCCGTCGCGACGTTTCCCAATCTGCATCTTGCGCTCTTTGACCGAACCAAGTCCTTTTTGCTCGATGACGAGTGCAAGTTCGTGCGCGAGGTCGATAAGGACCTTCCCAATGCCGAGCGCATTTGGGAGCTGCCCGATCCCAGCGTAAATATCATCAAAGCGAGTATCTTCTGCGACGACGGTGCCGTTATGGACAGTGCGTACGTGCTACAGCGCGAACTCGGTCAGCTCTTTACCTTTGCGCCTTCGGGTAACGCGTGGATCGACGCCATGCAGCCCGGCGTGTCGAAGGCTTCGGGTATTGCACAGCTTGCGGAGCATTATGGCATTGGGCGCGATGAGGTTATGGCGTTTGGCGACTCGATGAACGACTACGAGATTATTCGCTTTGTCGGCACGGGTTGCGCGATGGAAAATGCACGCCCCGCGCTCAAGGCCGTTGCCGATCGCGTGGTGGGTTGTAATCGCGACCACGCCGTCCAGCAGGAGCTCCGTCGCGTGCTGGAGAGTCTCGCTTAATCCGGCAGATGGGGACGTTCCTTTTCTGCCGGCAGTGGGGGACAGTCCTTGCAGCTTTTTCACGAAGACTGTCCCCAACGACTAGTCATTCAAGAACGCCCCAATGACTAGGCGAGGGCGGCCATGATGGTGCGGGCGACGCCGTCGTGGTCGTTGTCGTATTCGGTGATGGCGCCGGCGGCCTCGCGGTCCTCGGGCTCGGCGTTGATCATGGCCATGCCGTGGCCCGCTGCCTGCAGCATGGGGATGTCGTTGATGTTGTCGCCGAACGCCCAGGCGTCGGCGAGACGCTCGCCCAGGTGCTCACATAGCCACGTGAGGGCCGTCCCCTTGGTGGCGCCCTCACCCATGACCTCGATATTCATGGCGTACGAACGCGTGACCTCAATGCCTCCGAGCGTGTTGAGCGCCGCGGCGATGGCGTCGCGATCGGCCGGGTCGTGCCAGTACATGGCGATGCGTTCGAGCGTCTCGACCTCGTCGATCTTGCTGTCGATATCCATGTCGATCGGTGTTCGTGTGCGCTTGAGCGAAGCCGCGATGTGGGGGTCGCCGCCACAGAACTCATCCAGACGCCCGTATAGCGAGCGGGCGAGGAAGCACTGCCCATCCGCGAAGATATCGAAGGTGACGTCATGGCCGGCGGCAATGCTATGGACACGGTGGGCGATGGCGCGGTCGAGCGGTCGGCTCAAAATGCGCGTAGCACGTGAGGTATCGGTGGGCACGTCGTCGTCGAGCTGCCAGACGCTGGCACCGTTGGCGCAGACCGCGTAGTGTACGGCGGGGTGAGCGAGGATGGGCTCAAAGATGCCCGACAGCGGGCGCCCCGTGCAGGGCACAAACTCAACACCGCGGCGCGCAAGCTCGTCGAGCATCGCCCAGGTGGCGTCGCTCATCTGCTTATCACTCGTCAGCAGCGTTCCATCCATATCGGAAAACACAATCATTCGTTGCGATCCTTTCTACTGGTATAAAAAGCGTGGCCGAGGGCGGTGATGCCCTGGCCACGCTCGGGTTCTATAACGGTCCGCGTCTTAGCGATCGGCGAGCGGCTTGTACTCCAGCGGCTCGATAACCGGACGGTATGCCGGGCGAATAATACGGTGCGCGCAGAAGAGCTCTTCCATGCGGTGCGCCGACCAGCCGGCCATACGGGCGACGGCGAATAGCGGCGTAAAGAGCGTCTCGGGCACGCCGAGCATCTTGTAGATAAAGCCCGTGTACAGGTCGATGTTGGCGCAGATAGGCTTGGTCATGCCGTGGTCGCGCATCACCTGCGGGGCCAGGCGCTCGATGCGCTCGATGAGCGCGAACTCCTCGCCCAAGTCCTTCTTGGCGGCAAGCGTGCGCGCGTAACGGCGGCACACCTCGGCACGAGGGTCGCTCAGCGTATAGACGGCGTGGCCCATGCCGTAGATGAGACCCGTGCCGTCGAAGGCCTGCTTGTCGAGGATCTTGCCCAGGTAGGCCGCGACCTCGTCCTCGTCCTCCCAATTGGAGACATGCGCACGGATGTCCTCGTGCATGGAGACAACCTTGGCGTTGGCGCCGCCGTGGCGCGGGCCCTTGAGTGAGCCGATGGCCGCGGCGTAGGCGGAATACGGGTCGGTGGCCGAGGAGGACAGCACGCGGCAGGCAAACGTGGAGTTGTTGCCGCCGCCGTGTTCGGCATGCAGCATGAGCATCACGTCGAGCAGCATGGCTTCGTCGCGGGTGAATGCCATGCCGCCGCGCAACACCTGCAGGATGGTCTCGGCGGTGGAGAGACCGGGTGTGGGATGCGGTACATGAACCTCGGAACCGCGGCGCTTGGCGACCGAGGCCATATGCGCGAAGGCGGCGATACGGGGCAGACGCGCCAGCATGGAGATGGCGACGTCGATTTCGTGCTCGGGTGTAATGGCGTCGGGCTCGGCGTCGAAGGCGTAGAGCAGCAGCACGGCGCGCTGAAGCACATTCATGATGCTCGACGACACCGTGGTCATGGGGAACTCGCGGACGTATTCGTCGCTCAGGTGCCTAAAAGCGCCCAGACGTTCGCAAAAACCGTCAAGCTCTTCCTTGGTGGGCAGAGAGCCCGTAATGAGCAGATAAGCGACCTCTTCGTAGCCGTAGCGATTCTCGGCCTGGGCGTTGTTGACCAGATCCTCGATGCTGTAGCCACGAAGCGTGAGTTTGCCCTGATCGGGCACGACCTTACCGTCGACCTTGTTGTAGCCATGCACATCCGAGATGCGGGTGAGGCCCGCGACCACGCCCGAGCCGTCGGCATTGCGCAGACCGCGCTTGACGTTGTGCTCTACGAACAAGCCCTCGTCGTACGGGGCGGTCGGCAGGCCGTGGTAGAGGTTTTCGCTTTCGGGCGAAATCTGACGGCTCGCCTCGTAATCCAGAACCAGGCGGCTCAGGTGATCGTCGAAGCGGTAGTAGATTTTCTTGGCGTCGTAGGCCATGCGCGCTCCTCTCCGGTCCGCTTTGGGGCCGCGCGCTTGGACGATATGACGTCAAGCTGCCCCGAGCGGCTTGTTCGCTACAGACGGTACATAAAGTTAAAGACGTCCTCGCGCTGAATGGACACGTTGACGCCCGAAAGCTCGCCTGCCTCGGCCAGGGCCTTCTGCAGCTCGGCGAAGTCGAGCTTGGACTCGGCGGTGTCGGCCAGCATGGTCATGGTGAAGATGTCCTCGATAATGGACTGCGTAATGTCGCGGATGTCGACGTTGGCCTCGCCCAGAACACGGGTGACGCCGGCGACGATACCGGGGCGGTTCTTGCCAAGGACGGTGATGACGATGCGGGAGGACGAGATCTCGGCCATGGGAAACCCTTTCGCGTGGTTGCGGCGCGCGGGGGCGCTCCGCTACGGTACAGTGTTCATCATTGTACCTGTCCTGCGCAAAAAAGGCGCGCTCGCTGCGGCGTTACATGCCTGCAACATGAGCGTAAGGGGGAAGGCCGCACGGGGAAGAGCCGTCTGGCGCGTGTCCGGCTCGTGTTGGGTTGATTTCCGATCTCAGCCGAACACATTGAGCGGACAGGCCGTTCCCGCAGTCAGCCGAACGCCTCCGACGGCTGATTCCGAACTGGAAGCGGAGGGCATCCTGCCCTTCGGTAGGGGATACCGCTCCGCGGCGCATGCCGCGGGCGGCGCCCCTATCGGACCACCGTGACCTCAGTTGGGATGGGCCCAGCACTGCCGCGTACTCGGTGAGCTAGAGCCAACTGTTCGTCTTCACGTCGCGTATGGCGATATTTCGGTCGTCCGGCTCGGTGATGCCGTAGCCGAACGCCTGGAGCGTCTCGATGGACTCCTGGATCCTCTGTTGGAACATGGGACCCGGATCGACCCTCGGCCCGAGGTGCCCGCGCCAAAGGCACGGCGTGGCGCGCAGCATGTTATGGATTTTGGAGATGGGCTCGATGTCGGCGTAGACGTTGAGCGTCGCCATGGCGTCCTTGTGGCCGAGGATCGATTGGAGCGCCTTGATATCGCCGCCTTGGCGGATCCACTGCGTTGCGAACGTGTGGCGAAGGCCGTGGAACGTGATCAGCTCGTCGTTGGTGCCCATGAGGCCGTTGGTCTCCGAGAACGTCTTGAACGCCCTGCGGATATAGCTTGTCGTCGCGAAGGTCGCGCCCGGCTCCGACAGGATGTAGCAGTCCCCGATCTCGACCGCCCCGGTAAGGCCGCGCAAGCGCAGCTTTCCGCAGTCGATCTCGTGGGTCTCCTTCAGGAAGGGGAGTAGGCCGACCGGGTCGATGGGGATACCCCTGGCGTCATGGGTCTTGGTGTCCTTGATGAACGAACCCATTCCCTTCGCGTACGCCACCGAGTGTCTGATCGAGATCAGGCCCGTCTCGAAATCCACATCGCACCACCGAAGGCCGCAGGCCTCGCCGATTCGCATCCCCGTGTGCAGGGCGAGTACGACCGCCCTCTAATCCTCGGCGGACCAATCGAGTCCGAACTCCTTTCGGGCATCCTCTTCGCTCATGACTTCGAGAAGGTCTCCGGGTTGGCAACGAAGGGCGAGGCATAGCTGCTCGAGTGTGTTGAAGCGAATGCCGCGAATATGCCCTTTTTTAATACGGGACAGGTTCACGGGCGTGGTTCCAATCCTTTCGGCAAGTTCGTTCGAGGAAATCTTTCGCTCGGCCATGATCTTGTCGAGGCGAACAATTACGGGCATGGCGTTTCCTTACGCAATCTCGTCGGAGTCGAGGTACAGCTCTCGGGCGTACAAGAAGAGCTGGGAAAGCATGAACAGGACGATGCCGAGAACCAGAGAGGTCCAATCGAATGATGAAGCGATCTCTTGGGCGCCGACGGCCCCCTCGCCGCCAAACATCGAAACGGAGGTTTTGAGTGAGCCGGCGTAGAGGCTGGTGGCAGCTTGAACAACGAAGAGAATGCCGAGCACCTTCAAGCATGTCGCAGACCCTTTCTTGAAGGGGTCTCCGCTCTTGATCGTCCACACGAGAACGGCGCTGAGGATGGTCGTAGCGATACCGATGACGGCAGGGGCCAATGTCGAGATCGCAAGGGCTGGATACGCGGGGGAGTCTGCAATTACAGGGTTGTCGAGCACTTCGATTGCTGGCTTTAAGGAGAACGCCACTTGTGCGATGGCGGTGACGCAAAGGGCCGCAGAGGCTATCGCACATGCGATGCGGAAGGAATGAAGCCGGGGAGTGCGATTGTCGGAACTCATAATAACCTCCGAAGAATTTAAAAAACTCAGGTTACTTTTTAACAGTTTATGTTAAATTGACTTTGCCGGCAAGTAATCACAGCATGCTGCAATCACTAGATGCGAGGCGGGGCCGAGCATTTTGTTCAGCCCCGCTGTTCCAGGTGGATGGGGTTAAGGTTGGCGATGAATATGCTCAAAATCTCGAAGGCAATCTTTAGGTCGCTCCTCTCCTCCAGGTCGCTCTGTGTTGCCGTTGTTGCGTTGATGGTTCTTTGTGCTTTGCCCCGTCTTCAGGAGCGCGGCTGGCATCGACGGACGGGTTGAATACCTCGAGTCGGGAATAACCCGTGTTGAGCAGGAATTGTCAGCATCCTATGCGGATGCGCTTGTGAATGCGGGGGAGGAGGGCGTCTATACCTCTTCATCAAGCATGCCCGCGCTTCTGTACCCTCTTGCCGCGGGGCGTCTTGTCTTGGCGCCGCTCTCTCCTCTGCTTCCGTTTCTGCAGGTATCGGATGGAGCGTACTCCTTTTATGACGGATCGAAGGAGTACTTGCTATGGGCCGCAACGGCCGTTGCCGTTTCGTTCCTTGCCGCGCGTCTTAACAAACGTGAAAAACTCATCATCCAGGCACCGATGGGTGAGCTGGGCAGGCTTGTTGCATCGAGCGTATGGGCGAGTGTTTTTGCGATGCTTGCCGTCTTCGCCGTCAATCTTCCAGGGATAATCGCCGCACTTGTGAAGAATGGCCCGGGCTCGCTGTTCTATCCGATAGGCTACGTTCAATATGCGACTCCGGTTATCAAACCGGCTTGGCTGGTGTTCGCACAGACGGCCATCTTGCAATTCTTGGTGGCGGCGTTCATCTCGCTCGTCGTTCACCTTGCCGTGAAGATTGCCAATAACCCTACGCTTGGAATCGTGTTCGTATGTGCCCTGATGGGGGTGACGATGGTTCCCGGGTATTACGGAAGATCCATCGCTTTACGTGAGTTCGCCCTGTTGAATCCCCTTTCGTATGCGAACACCGAGCTGACCGTCGGCGCCTATAGCCCGTACCCGACAACGCAGATAGTGAATCTGCCCGGACTTTGCTTCGGGCGTGGCGCGATTACCCTCGTATGCGCAATCGGGATCGAGGTGCTGGCAATTAGCCTGCTTTGCGTTGCTGGAAAGAGCGGCTGCGCGCGCCCGATGCCCCCGATTTGTCTTGAGAGAGGTTCCTTCACCGCATCGAGAACGGCAACTCGTTCGAGCGCTTGTGCCTTCGCCGTTGCATACGTAAGAACGATGGGGAAACTGCTCCTGCATTCTCCTGTCATCGCCGTGTGCGCGATTGCAATGTCGACGACGATGCTGGTCCCAGCCCTGGTCGAGGTGTTTCCTGACGCTGATGCCGTTTCCGCCGGTCGGTATAGGGATGGCGAGCTCCGTTCAATAGACCGGTATCTAGAGCAGGACGCTGCGAATATGGACGTCGAGGGCAAGACGGCCCTGGAAGACATGCGAGGTGCCCTTTCGGGTTTCGTGTACGCGCCTACGCCCGCGGAGGGATTTCAGAGCCTTGCGACGTACGAGCGCGCTCGAGGCGAGCTGGGCGCGGCAGATGCGACCCTCCTGCAATCGATCGGAATCGAGCCGGAGACTCCTTCTCGTGCGGAGGCGCGCGCCCTTCTGCTCGAGTCGATCGCGAGCTTGCCGGACCCCAAGGTTTACGAGTTAAGTACGAAGATGCCCCCATTAATCCTCCTTTCCTATCTCCAGGCAGCGCTTCCTTCCTTGTTTTGGCTGTTGCCCGTGGTTGTCACATCGCTTGCGTGCATCCACCTGCAGTGTCGTTCCCTTCTGGTTCTCCAAGTCCCCGCAACAGCGCATGTGCGTTTTCTGACGGCCGTTGCGCTGGCTCTCCTGCTTGGCTTGGCGCTGCTTTTGGTGTCGATGGTTCCCGCTGCGGTTGTGTCCTTGATTAAGAACGGTGCGGGTGGATCGGAGTATCCCGTCGCTCTCATTCGGGCGGGAGCTTCGACAACGTCCATGGTGGGGGAGGCGGTGTTGTGCAGTATTCCGTTGCTGGTCATGGCATACGGCGTGATTTCCGTCGTCGCTGCGTTGACAGCAGCGATTAGCCGCAACCCCGTTGTCACCGGAGTGGTTTGCGCGGTTCTCCTGGTGTTGGGTTCGTTGAGCGCTCATGCTGAAAGCGCGGGCATGGGCGTCGCGCTGCTGGCTCCATTCGCCTCGTTTGATCCCGCTTCCCAGGTGGGGACGATTGGGTTCCTTGGGCGAGGGACGAACGCGATGCCTTTTGGAGAGGTCGTCGGCGCATCGGGCGCTCTGCTGGTGGTTTTGGGCGCCGTATCTCCGTTGGTGGCGCGCCTGGGTGTTCCAAAGATCGAAAGGGGACGGTCTCGATGATTGGCCTTCAAACGCTGACGATCTCTTATGGAAAGAAGGTGCTCGTAGATTCGGTGGACGCTGAGTTTGCCCCGGGTACGGTCTACGGTCTCGTCGCTCCGAACGGGCATGGAAAGACGACGTTGCTGCGTGCGATGGCAGGTTTGCCGGGTCCTCGCGTGGACGGGAGCATCGTTCTGGATGAGGTGCAGGGTACGGGTGCGAGAGAGGTCCGTTCTATGATCTTCTATGCACCTGGTGAGGGGACGCTGCTGTATCCCGGATTGCGTGCGGAAGATCACCTCAAGATGGTTTGCGATATGTGGCCGCATGCTCGCGATATCGAAGAGATAGTGGAGCAAACGCAGATAGGCGAGTTCGCGAAGATGAGGGTCCGTACTCTGAGCCAGGGTATGAAGCAGCAGCTTACCCTGGCGATTGCGTATGCGACGGGTGCGCGGTACCTTCTATTAGATGAGCCCATGAACGCGCTCGACCCCAGCAGGGTGGACTTGCATTCCGAGATTCTCAGGAAGCTGGCCGATTCTGGTACGTGCATCATCATGTCATCCCACATCTTGGATTCGGTCGATAGGCTGTGCGATGAGATTCTGTTTTTGAAGGATGGGAGGCTCATTAGAAGCATTCCGCAAGATGATGCTGCGCCGAAGTCTCCTGGATCCCATTTCGCAAAGCCTGCCGGACGCGCCGAGGGTGCGCTAAGCGCGTATCGGCGGCTCTACGGAGAGGGCGGGTAGAAATGCAGGTTAATAATCTATGTGGTCAATATGATACCGTTGAACCCGCGTATCGATACCGCTCAGCCATTCGCCTCGCCCCCATCGCACGCATCTTCATTCGGTCTGTCATTAATTAAACTAACGATGCTTTGAGGAATGTAGGTGCTTCTAAATGTACTGTCGACTTCTTCTCAAACTAATCCTAAGAGACAGGGCCGTATGGATCTCTACGCTCGTTCTCGCTGCAGCCTTTTCCGTCCCCATCGCGTTCAATTCACCCATCTTCGGCCCCTTCTTTATGAAGCAGGGCATGCAGGGCTTTGTCGACGCATTCAATACGCGCGCGCCCCAGGCCAGCGGCACAGACCTATCGCCAGAGCAGCAAGATGACGCTGAGCTTGCAAGATACGCGAACGCCGCCCTCGCCGCTCAAACCGACGCCGCCTTTCTCGACTCTGCCGAGAGCTACTACGCGCTCATGGACGAGGGCTTCCAATCCGGGTCCATCGTGGGGGACCAGGAGACCAATGACGCAGCGCTCGCATATTGCCGTGCCCTGAGCAGCTCCGGCATCGCGGATATCCCGGCCTCCGCAAACGACCTGCCGTTCCTCTCCTTCCTGCCCTACGCCATTGCCCAGGCGCCGTCCTTCCTTCCCTTCATCCCCTTCCTTCTCTCGTCGATACTCGTGCTCGGCGCCACAAGGCCCGGGACCCTGGCGGCAAAGGCGCCCGTGCCCAAATTCCGGCGCCTTATCCAAACCGTGTTTTCGATAATCGGCGCGGGGACCGCGATGCTCCTCGCCGGCCTTGCGCCCGGGGGCATTTGCGCCTTGGCCCTAAACGGATTCGGGCAGATCGGGTACCCGATCGCCTTCTTCCATAACGGCGCGCTCACTACCACGACCGCGGGAAACGTCTTCACGACCATACTTCTCGCGCTGCTCGCGGGCGGAACCTTGATATCCGTTTGTTCCGTCGTCCTATCGACCGCAACGAGGCGCGTCCTCGCGGGCCCCCTTGCCTCCGCGCTGCTTGTCGCGGCCCCGGCATTCCCGTTGCTGTCCGATTCGGCACTGGGGCATAATGCCGCGCTCGAGCTCCTGCCGCTGCGCGTGTTCTCGCCTATCGAGGCAACGGGTTACGTAGGATGCTTCCCGACAGAATTCATTGGCTCCGGTTCGGGCGGCGCATCGATGCTTGCCGTGGCCCTGGTATACGTCGCGGTCCTTTTTGCGGTCGGCGCCGTTGCGGCACGTTCCCCCAAACAGCCTGGACCCGCGAAAAAGCACCATGGGCTCGAGCTTCTGGACGCGAGCGTGGGATACGGGAGCACGACGATACTTTCAATCGGGTCGCTTTTCTTGAGCCCGGGAACGGCGGCGGGCCTCATTGCCCCCAACGGCTCGGGGAAAACCACCCTTCTTGAAGCGCTGTCGGGCCAATTTCCCACCCGCATCCGCTCGGGAAGCCTGGCGGCAGACGGAATCTGCCAACGCCGATCAGCCGAATTCGCAGAACTCGTCTACCTGAGCTCTTCGGGCGGCGCGGATCTCTACCCCACGCTATCGGCCATCGAGCACCTTGCTTTCGTTAGGGAGGCGTGGAAATCGGCCGCCGACATCGACTCGCTCTGCGACTCCCTCGGAATCTCCCCATATCTCGACAAGCCGACCCGTAAACTCTCGACAGGAATGAAGCAGCAGGTAAAGCTTGCCATGGCGATAGCGACCGGTTGCCCGTACCTCATCCTCGATGAACCGCTGAACGGCCTCGATCCGGGAAAGCGGAAAACCTCCTGCGACGCGATGCGCAGCGAGGTGGCGCGGGGACGCAGCGTGCTCATCTCAAGCCACCTGCTCGACGACCTGGCAGACCTCACCGACTCGTTCTAC
Source organism: Collinsella aerofaciens (assembly GCA_048193585.1). GTDB lineage: Bacteria > Actinomycetota > Coriobacteriia > Coriobacteriales > Coriobacteriaceae > Collinsella > Collinsella aerofaciens_CK. The sequence continues at coordinate 23,676 of DBFAAM010000031.1, forward strand.
TTCATCGAGGCCGGCACGCTCGTGGAAAAGATCGAGTCGTCCTCGCAGACGCTCAAGCAGGAATACCTCGATACATACGAGGGATGAATGTGGGGGAGTGTTCGGATGATAGTTGATATTCAAGGGCCAGTTCGTGCTGTGCCGAAAAGACCGTGAACCTTTTGTGGGACACGCGGCGCCGTGGTACCATAGCCGAGTTTGTTGTCTTGGTCGGAAACCAAGACGCCTTATGCGCTGATCGGTAACCAGCGCCTGACCAATAAGGAGTCCTACCATGAAGCAGGGTATCCATCCCCAGTATGTCGAGTGCACGGTGACGTGCTCCTGCGGCAACACCTTCAAGACGCACGCTACCGTGTCCGAGATGAAGGTCGAGCTTTGCAACGAGTGCCACCCGTTCTACACCGGCCAGCAGAAGTTCGTCGACACCGGTGGACGCGTCCAGCGCTTCGCCGACAAGTTCGGTGGCGCCGCTGCCGCCCAGCTCAAGAAGGCCGAGGAGGCCAAGGCTGCCAAGGCCGCCAAGGCTGCTGAGGCCGAGGCCGCTCGCAAGGCTGCCGCTGAGGCTAAGGCTGCCGAGAAGGCTAAGCGTGCTGCTAAGTTTGCCGAGGAGGCTGCCAAGCAGGCCGCCGAGGCTCCCGTCGAGGAGGCCGCTGCCGAGGCCGAGACCACCGAGGCTGCTGAGTAAATAGCTCGCCGCGGAATCACTCGCATTCATGGCATGAGGGCCGTGCATCCATTTGGGTGCGCGGCCCTTTTCTTTATTGGTGCAAACGAACCTGTCCCCATGGCACCAAATGGCAGAGAGGAAGCGTTTGCCCAGATAGAACCTGCCAAAATAAACCTGTCCCATTGTGGCAGGTTGGTCGTAGTTATTACGTGGCGGTCGAGGTCGACCGTATAGGCCGCGCCTTGTTTGGCTAAAGTACAATCATCTGTGTTTAACTCGCCCGCAGCTGCACGGCGTGGGCGATGGGCAAAAAGGAAAACCACATGGGATTCATGTCAAAGCTGCTATCCTTTGGATCCGATAAGGACCTTAAGCGCTACTACAAGATCGTCGACCAGATCAACGGTCTTGAGCCCCAGTTTGAGAAGATGACCGAGGAGGAACTCCGCGCCCAGACCGATAAGTTCCGCGAGCGTTACGCCAACGGCGAGTCGCTCGACGACATGCTTCCCGAGGCCTTTGCCACCGTGCGCGAGGCTTCCAAGCGCATCACGGGCATGCGTCACTTTGACGTACAGCTCATCGGCGCCATGGCGCTGCACGAGGGGCATATCGCCGAGATGAAGACCGGCGAAGGCAAGACCCTTGTCTCCACCTTGGCCGGCTACCTCAACGCTATCGCCGGCAAGGGCGTGCACGTCGTTACTGTCAATGATTACCTTGCCAAGCGCGACTCCGAGTGGATGGGCCGCATCTATAAGTACCTGGGCATGACCGTCGGTCTGCTCCAGAACAACATGCCGCTCGAGCTCAAGCGTCCGGCCTACCAGGCAGACGTCACCTACGGCACCAACTCCGAGTTCGGTTTCGATTACCTGCGCGACAACATGGTTACCCGTCCCGAGCAGCGCGTACAGCGCGGCCACAACTACGCCATCGTCGACGAGGTCGACTCCATCCTGATCGATGAGGCCAGGACGCCGCTCATTATCTCGGGCGCTGGCACCAAGTCCGCCAGTACCTACAAGGACTTCGCGCGTGCCGTGCGTGGCCTTGAGCGCGGCGAGGACGTGTCGCACGACATGCTCACCGCCACCGAGGATGCTGAACCCACGGGCGACTACGTCATGGACGAGGCCAAGCACACCATTGCCGCCACCGAGCGCGGTCTTAAGAAAATCGAGCGCCGCCTGGGTATCGATGACATCTATGCCGATCTCTCCGGCCAGCTGGTCAACCACCTGCAGCAGGCGCTGAAAGCCCAGTACATGTTCCACCGCGACAAGCAGTATGTGGTCACCAACGGCGAGGTCAAGATCGTCGACGAGTTCACCGGCCGCATTATGGAAGGCCGCCGTTACTCCGAGGGCCTGCACCAGGCCATCGAGGCCAAAGAGGGCGTGCTCGTACGCGAGGAGAACCAGACCCTGGCCACCATCACCCTGCAGAACTACTTCCGTCTGTATGACAAACTCTCCGGCATGACCGGTACGGCGCTTACCGAGGACGCCGAGTTCCGCGAGATCTACAAGCTGCCCGTCGAGGTCATCCCCTCCAACAAGCCCGTGCAGCGCGTGGACCACGAGGACCTGGTGTACCGCACCATTCAGGCCAAGTACAACGCCGTTGCCGACGACGTTGAGCGTCGTCACGCCAAGGGCCAACCGGTCCTGGTGGGCACCGTCTCCATCGAGAGCTCCGAGAAGCTGTCCGCCGCCCTTACCAAGCGCGGCATCGCACACGAGGTCCTCAACGCCAAGCACCATGAACGCGAGGCCCACATCGTTGCCCAGGCCGGACGCTACGGCGCCGTGACCATCGCCACCAACATGGCCGGTCGTGGTACCGACATCCTGCTGGGCGGCAACCCCGACGAGCTGGTGCGCGAGCGCCTGGAGTACGAGGGCCTGACCATGGAGGACGTGACGCCCGAGCAGCTCGAGCAGTTTAACGCCGAGGCCAAGGAGACCTGCAAGGCCGAGCGCGAGCGCGTGCTTGCCGCCGGCGGCCTGACCGTTATCGGCACCGAGCGCCACGAGTCCCGTCGTATCGACAACCAGCTGCGCGGCCGCTCCGGCCGTCAGGGCGATCCGGGCGAGACCCAGTTCTACCTGTCGCTCGAGGACGACCTCATGCGCCTGTTCGGCGGCGACAAGATGGACCGCGTCTCCAAGATGATGGTCACGGCCGACATGGGCGACGACATGCCCATCCAGCACAAGATCATCTCCAAGGCCGTCGAGAGCGCCCAGCACAAGGTCGAGAGCATCAACTTCTCCATGCGTAAGAGCGTCCTTGAGTACGACGACGTCATGAACAAGCAGCGCCAGGTCATCTACGCCGAGCGCAATAAGATTCTGGACGGCAAGGACCTGACCGACCACATCACCGAGGTCATGCACGATACCGTCTGCCGTTGCGTGCAGGAGTTCTGCACCAAGGACAGTCACGATGGTGAGCGCGACCTGGAGGGCCTGCGCAAGTGGGTTGTGGAGCTCACCGGCCACATCGATACGCCGAAGTTCCCCGACGAGGATTATGAGGCCCTGGCTGCCGATGTCCTGGCTTACGTAGAGAAGTGCTACAACATGAAGGCCGAGCGCTTGGGCGAGGACCTGATGCGCGAGCTCAACACCCAGGTCATGCTGCGCGTCATCGATACCCGCTGGATGAACTACCTGCAGGAGATGGACTACCTCAAGACCGGCATCGGCCTGCGCGGCTTTGGCCAGCGCGACCCGCTGGTTGAGTACAAGACCGAGGCCTACGGCGCGTTCCAGATACTCGTCGATACCATGTATGAGGATTACCTGCGCACGGTTCTGCGCATCGAGATCAAGGCTGCCCCGCGTGCCGTGGAGCACAAGGAGGAGCCCGCGCTCGAGGGTGCGCGCTTCTCCGGTCCTGCCGAGGTCGATGGTGACAACGGCGATTCGGTGCTGCGCAAGCAGGCGCAGGTGCAGGCCCGCACGGCTGTCCAGGGTGGTCCGGCTGCCGTCAACAACGGTGGCAAGGTGACCACCTATCGCAAGTCCGAGAGCGACGATCCGTACGTCAACGTGGGCCGCAACGACCCGTGCCCCTGCGGTAGCGGCAAGAAGTTTAAGTACTGCCACGGCAGGAATCGTTAATGGCTGAGGCTTTAGAGGTAACGCCCGCCGAGCTGGACGCGTTCGCGGACCGGCTCGGTGAGGTCGAGTCGTATCTCCACCTGGACGAAAAGCGCACGCGCGTGACCGAGCTCGAGGCCAAAAGTGTTGCCCCTGGCTTTTGGGATGACGCCGACGCCGCCCGTGCCACCATGGAGGAGATCGCGCGTACCAAGGAAGATATCGCTGCCGTGGACACCGCGCGCGGCGAGCTTTCCGATGCCCGCGCTGCGCTGGAGCTTGCCGAGGAGATGGGGGATGACCCCGACGCCGTCGCCCTTCGCGAGGAGGCTACAGCCACGGCTGAGCGCCTGGCCCGGGCCATCGATGAGCTTGAGCTTTCGAGCTGGTTTACCGGTGAGTTCGATCACGGCGATGCCATTGTGACCATCAAGCCCGGACAGGGTGGTCTGGAGGCCCAGGACTGGACCTTCATGCTCTTTAAGATGTACATGAAGTACTGCCAGCGTCGCGGCTGGAAGGTCACCATCAACGACTGTCCCGCGGCCGAGGTCATCGGCATCGACCGCGCGACATTTACCGTCGAGGGCAAGGACGCATTTGGCATGCTGCGCGCCGAAGCTGGCGTCCACCGCTTGGTGCGCATTAGCCCCACCGACGACAAGAAGCGCCGCCAGACCACGTTTGCCGGCGTCGAGGTCATCCCCGTGCTACCCGATGATATCGACATCGAGATCAGTCCCGATGACATCCGCGTGGACGTGTACCACGCGAGCGGCCCGGGCGGTCAGGGCGTCAACACCACCGACTCCGCCGTGCGCGTGACGCATTTCCCCAGCGGCATTGTGGTCACCTGCCAAAACGAGCGCAGCCAGATCCAGAACAAGGCCGCGTGCATGCAGATCCTCAAGGCTCGCCTGTACGAGATTGAGCTCGAGAAGCGTGCCGAGGCGCTCGATGAGATTCGCGGACCCAAGACCACGATTGGTTTTGGCAACCAGATCCGCAGCTACGTGCTCTACCCGTACCAGATGGTCAAGGACCTACGCACGGGCGTGGAGACCAGCAACGTCGAGGCAGTTCTTGACGATGGCGACCTGGACCCGTTTGTTATTGGCTACCATCGCTGGGCTACCGGCAACGCCGATGCAGAAGGCTCGGAGGTCTAAAACATCGGGTGGCTTCAAGCCGATGCCAAGCCCAACGGTTGGACGGGTTTGTATCCAGAATAAACCCTGCGCAGGGGTGGTTTTTGTCCGGCGAATCGGTAGAATCGAATACAAGAAGAAGTTCAAAGCGCATCCGATGGGGTGCGTTTTTTTGAGGGAGGCAGCATGGCATATCGTCTGGACATCAAGCGCATTCTTTCGATGAACTTCTTTCACGACCTGCCCCAGATCATGTTGGGGTGTGCCTTGGCCGCCATCGCGACCGACTTGTTTTTGATTCCCAACGGTCTTGCCGCCGGTGGCGTTACGGGCCTTGCCACCATTATCCAGGCGGTCGGCGCATCGCGTGGCCTATCGCTTCCCGTCGGTATCCAGACCATCGTGATGAACGCCTTGCTGTTGTTGGTCGTTATGCGCGAGGGTGGCATGTTCTACGTGGTGCAGACCGCGACGGGCTTTGTGCTGCTGGGCTTCTTTACCGATCTGTTCGCCCCGTTTGTAGCACCTCTGGCGGATGCGGACCTGATGCTCCCTGCCATGTGGGGCGGCATTATTACGGGCATCGGTTACGGCATGGTGTTGCGCGCCGGTGCCAACACCGGCGGCTCGGACACGATTGGCCAAATCATCTCGCGTAATACCTCACTGCCCGTGGGCTCGACCGTCATGGCGATCGATGTTGCCGTATGCGCGTTGTCGGCTCCGGTCTTTTCAATCGAAAACGCACTGTATGCAGGTCTTTCGATGGTCATTAGCGGCTACGTGATCGATGCCGTGGTCGATGGTGGCAACAAACGCCGTATGGTACTCATCATCTCGGACAAGTTCCCTGATATCGCTGCCGATATCATGTATGGCCTGGGTCGTGGTTGTACCAAGTTTAAGGCGACTGGCATGTATTCGGGTGCCGAGAAGCCGGTGATTATGGTCATCGTGAGCCGTCGAGAGCTCAATACCCTCAAGACGATCGTGCGAGAGCGCGATCCTCACGCCATTGTGACGGTCGCTGACGTTACGGAAGCCTTCGGCGAGGGATTCAAGGACATTAGCGCGTAGGGTCGGCCGCGTTCCATCCAAAAGACGTTCACATTGATAAACCGTTTCATCAGCGGTTCTGCCTGCTAAATTGTTCAAATAATGATAAAAACTCTGGTAAAGCCATCAGTTTCCAGCATAATGAATAACGTACGTGCATTGCGGCTGTGTTGGGATTACCTTCGGTGCCGTGCGCATTTTGTCTAATGAGGATGAAAGGAAGGCACAATGAGCGACGAAGAGCTCAAAAAGGTTGCCAACGAGGTAAGGAAGGGCATCGTCACCGGCGTGCACGCTGCCAAGTCCGGCCATCCGGGCGGTTCGCTCGGCGCTGCCGACATCATGACCTATCTGTACTTTGAGGAAATGAACGTCGACCCGGCCGAACCCCACAAGGCCGATCGCGACCGTTTTGTGCTCTCCAAGGGCCATTGCGCTCCAGGCCTGTACGCCGTACTCGCCGAGCGCGGATTCTTCCCCAAGGAGGACCTCGAGACGCTGCGCCATATCGGTAGCCACCTGCAGGGTCACCCCAACATGAACGACACCCCGGGCGTCGACATGTCCACCGGCTCGCTGGGCCAGGGCATTTCCGCCGCCGTAGGCATGGCCGTTGCCGCCAAGCACTGGGGCGATACTTACCGCACGTACGCCCTGCTGGGCGATGGCGAGAGCGAGGAGGGCCAGGTCTGGGAGGCCGCCATGTTTGCCGGCAACCAGCAGCTCGACAACCTCTGCGTGATCGTCGACCACAACGGCCTGCAGATCGATGGTCCCGTTGAGGAGGTCAACGATCCCATGCCGCTGGCAGACAAGTTCCGTGCTTTTAAGTTCCATGTGGTGGAGCTTGCCGACGGCAACGATTTCGATCAGATCCGCGCCGCCTTTGCCGAGGCTCGCGCCACCAAGGGCCAGCCGACCGCCATCATCGCCGAGACCATGAAGGGCAAGGGCGTTTCCTTTATGGAGAACCAGGTTGGTTGGCACGGCAAGGCCCCCAACGATGAACAGTTTGAGCAGGCCATGGCAGAGCTCACGGCCGCCGGAGAGGAGCTCTAGGATGGCAGACGTCAAGAAAATCGCCACGCGTGTAAGCTACGGCGAGGCCCTCGTCGAGCTCGCCAACGAGCACGATGACTTTGTGGTCCTCGACGCCGACCTGGCAGCCGCCACACAGACCGGCAAGTTCAAGGCAGCCTGCCCCGACCGCTTCTTTGATGTGGGCATCGCCGAGAGCAACCTGATGGGCGTCGCCGCCGGTATCGCGACCACCGGTCGTGTTGCCTTCGCGAGCACCTTTGCCATGTTCGCTGCCGGTCGCGCCTTTGAGCAGGTTCGTAACTCCATAGGCTACCCGCACCTCAACGTCAAGATTGGTGCCACGCACGCCGGTATTTCGGTGGGCGAGGACGGTGCCACGCACCAGTGCTGCGAGGATATCGCCCTCATGCGCGTCATCCCCGGCATGACCGTGATCGTTCCTGCCGACGACATCGAGGCCCGCGCCGTGACACGCGCCGCCTACGAGTGCGACGGTCCGGTGTACATGCGCTTCGCCCGTTTGGCCTCGCCGGTTATCAACGATCCCGAGACCTACAAGTTCGAGTTGGGTAAGGGCATTGTCATGCGCGAGGGCGCCGATGTGACCATCATCGCCTGCGGCCTGATGGTCGGCGAGGCTCTCGAGGCCGCCGGGCAGCTCGCTGCCGAGGGTATCGACGCCGAGGTCATTAACATGCACACCATCAAGCCCATCGATGCCGACCTGATCGTCAAGAGCGCCACCAAGACCGGCCACGTCGTGACCGTCGAGGAGCACTCCGTGATCGGTGGCCTGGGCAGCGCCGTTGCCGACGTCCTGTGCGAGCAGTGCCCGACGCCGCTCAAGAAGATCGGCGTCAGCGACACCTTCGGTGAGTCCGGCCCGGGCGCCGAGCTCCTACACAAGTACGGCCTGGACGCCGCCAACATCGTGGCGACCACCAAGGAGTTCTTGGCCTAGGACAAGACGAGGCAAAGCATCGCTTCAGCAACCGTATGCAATCCATAACAGGGGCGTCCTCAAAGAGGACGCCCCTGTTTTTTGTCGGCAACAAACAAATTAGGCTCGCACCAAGTAAGGGCTTTTTCCGGGAAACAGGCCCAGACCAGCAAAGTGCAATTCAGCCCCCAAGCACGGCGCTGCTGCACCCAAGTAAAACGCAGCGACCCCTTAGTTATCGCAGGCCGGACACAGGGTTACTTTCCAAATCTTTCCGCAGGACGGAGGAGCCCCCGCCGCGCGAAGTGCGAGCGGGGGCTCCGACATGTCCGAGGACGATTTGGAGAGTAACCCTGTGCCCGGCCGACGGGATCCCTAAGCACGCCATGCTTCTTATGTGCAGCAAAGCTAATGCTGCTAAAATATAAAGCGCTCATGTAGTTTAAACGCACGACGATAAGGAGCACCAGTGGGTAACCACTTCCGTACCTCCGGTGCGGGCGATGATGCCCCCAAGACGCAGGCAGGCGTCCAGGGCAGTCGTTTCGCCACTCCGGATTCAGAGGGCCAGCCTGTTGCTCAGGCCCCCGCTCAGCCGGCAGATCAGGCACAGCCGGCATCCGATCCCTTTGCCTACAATCCAACCAGCGATGTCGCGCTTTCCGGCGCGGCGGGTTTTGAGCCCGTTCAGGCCGTGACCGCTCGCGTGGAGCAGCCTCAGGCTGGCGCCGCCACGCCGCAGCCTACCATGGCCGGCATTCCCGACCCCATGGCCCCTGCGACGCCGGCTCCTCAGCCTGCGCAGTCCGGTCTCTTTGCCGCTATTCCCGACCCCACGCAGCCTGCTGCCCCGGTGGTCGAGAGCGATCAGGCCGCCGAGGTCGCAAGCCTCGATAACGCGCTCAACAATCCCGATTTTACGTCGGTGTTTGCGCCCATCGATCCGCAGGCCAGCCGCAAGAAGATGGCCAAGCAGGCCGGTGTCGAGCCCGTCATCCTTATGGAGCATGTCACCAAGATCTATCCGGCACAGCCCAACAAGCCTGCACTCGACGACATCAACATCGAGATCTATCCGGGTGAGTTCGTCTTCTTGGTCGGTCACTCCGGCTCGGGTAAGACCACGCTGCTGTCGACGCTCAACCGCGACGTCAAGCCGACGAGCGGCCGCATCTTGGTTGCCGGTCAGGACCTCATGAAGATCAAGAACCGCAAGGTTCCGTTCCTGCGCCGCCAGATTGGCGCCGTGTTCCAGGACTTTAAGCTTCTGCCGCAAAAAACCGCCTACGAAAACGTCGCGTTTGCCCTGCAGTGCATCGGCAAGCCCAAGGGCGTCATTCGCAGCCAGGTGCCCGAGGTGCTGCGTCTGGTCGGCCTGGCCGATCAGATGGACTCGCTGCCCGACCAGCTTTCCGGTGGCGAGCAGCAGCGCGTTGCCGTCGCCCGCGCTATGGTCAACCGTCCGCCGCTGCTGATCTGCGACGAGCCCACGGGTAACCTCGACCCGGCGATCTCGCTGGGCATCATGAAGCTGCTCGAGCGTATTAACCGCACCGGCACCACCGTGATCGTCGCCACGCACGACCGCGAGATGGTCGATAGCATGCACCGTCGCGTGATCGCCCTCGAGGGCGGCCACGTTATCCGCGACCAGGAGAGGGGAGGTTACGGCAACTATGGCACCAACTAACGTGGGCTACTCCTTCAAAGAGGCAATCAGCCACTTCTTCCGTAACTGGACTACCTCGCTCGGCGCCGTCATCACGATCTTCCTTTCGCTGTTTATCATCGGCCTGTTCATCATGGGCTCTGCGATGCTGAACTCCGTGATCGGCACCGTCGAGGATCAGGTTGTCATCAACGCGTTCATTAGTGATGACGCCGATCAGGCCGATGTTCAGGCTTTTGAGGCCGAGCTTAAGACGTGGAATAACGTCAAGTCCGTGACCTATAAGGACAAGGACGACGCGCTGGCCGAGTATACGAGCAAGATGTCGGGCAACGCCGACGCCACCATGAGCGCGCTCGATGGCCAGAACCCGCTGCCGGCTTCCTTCGCTATTGAGATGGACGATCCGTCCAAGGTCGAGAGCACGGCAGAGAAGCTCAAGAAGGATGCCGATTTCCAGAAGATCGCGGATGACGGCGACGTCAACGCGAGCGTGCTGTACGGCCAGGAGGAAGTGAGCCGCCTGTTCCAGGTGACCAACTACATCCGCATCGCCGCCGTGGTGCTCGTTGGCCTGCTGACTTTTATCGCGTTCATCTTTATCAACAACACGATTCGCCTGTCCATTACGGCGCGTCGTCGTGAGATTGCGATTATGCGTCTGGTCGGCGCCAGCAACGGCTTCATTCGTGGCCCGTTTATCACCGAGGGCGTACTGCAGGCCATTTTGGGCTCGCTGCTTTCCATCGGCGTTCTGGAGCTGCTGCGCAATCTGATGATTCCGCGTCTGCAGGAGAGCATCGGCTGGATGTCGTTTGCCCTGCCGATGCAGTACTACCTGGTGACCTATGCTGCGCTGATTCTGGTCGGCGTGATTATCGGCCTCTTTGGTTCTGCCATCGCCATGCGTCGCTACCTGCGCGTGTAGGCATGCCTGGAATTCATCCCTTCCAACGGGTCGTCTCTTATGGGGCGGCCCGTTTTTTGATCCCTAGGGGACGGCAGGAAAGCGAATCATTTGGGTAGACTCTTTGGAGTTCGCAATCGATAGTTAGGAGGCGCCATGGGGCGCAATAACAAGCATAAGCGTGGAGCTCGCAATAAGCGCGGGCCGGTGCGCAGCGAACGCCGTCCGAGCCTGACCGGGCGCGTGCAGCTCCATGAGCACAGTGCCTATGTCATAACCGAGAATGGCGACTACAAGGTCATGGGTCGCGGCAAGCGTGAGATCATGGACGGCGATACCGTTGCCGTGAGCATTAAGAATAGCCCGCATGGCGAGCGTCGCGCCGTGATCGAGGGCGTAGTTGAGCGCGCAGCCATAAGCGTGGTGGGTACGTACCAGACCGCCGGTCCGCTCGGTGTGATCGAGCCGCTCGATTCGCGCTTGAAGGCCGACTTCTTCATTTTGCCCGAGGATACCTCGGCGGATCGTCTGGGTGTCCACCCGGGTGATGCCGTTGTCGCGCGCATTTTGACCTACCCGACGCGCCTGGAATCGGGCACTGTGACGATCGAACGCCGCATTGGCGGAGATGACGCGCCCGATTTGGGCGTTCAATATGTGATGGCGCGTTACGGCTATACCGATAGCTATCCCGAGGCCGCGCTGGACGAGGCCGAGGGGCTTTCGCTCGATGTGTCCGCGGCGCTTAAGGACCCGCTCCGCCGCGATCTGCGCGACCGCTTTGTCATCACGATCGACCCGGTCGACGCGCGCGACTTTGACGATGCCATTTCGTTGGAGCGCACGCCCGAGGGTGGCTACAAGCTGGGTGTGCATATCGCCGACGTTTCACACTATGTGGCTTGGGACGGGCATATCGATCTTGAGGCTCGCCATCGTACGACATCGGTGTATCTGGCCGATCGCGTGCTTCCCATGCTGCCCGAACGCCTGTCCAATGACCTGTGCTCGCTTCGCCCTGACGAGGACCGTCTTGCGTTTACCGTCGATATCGAGCTCGATGCGCAGGGTCGCGTGCGGCATTACGATCCGTATCCCAGCGTGATTCGCTCGCGTGTGCGTATGGACTATGACGGCGCCGAGGCGCTGCTGGTGCGTGCCGGCGCGGTTGAGTATTCGGTGCTGGAGGGTGCAGCCGAGGATGTTGCGGCTGCCGAGGCCTCGTGCGAGGAAGCGCTTGAGCGCGGTCTTGCGTGCGAGGAGACTGCCTGCGGCTACAACATCGACCTCGGCGATTTCCTTGTCGCCGCTAACGAACTCGCCGAACTTCGCCGTCGTATTCGTCGCGCCCGCGGCTCAGTCGATTTTGACACGGCCGAGATTCGCGCTCTATTGGATGAGGACGGAGTGCCCGTGCAGATTGTGGCGCGTGAGCGTTCGTGTGCCACGTCGCTTATCGAGGAAGCCATGCTGCTCGCCAACGAGTGCGTTGCAGAGTGGCTGGCAGACCGTGATATCGAGGCCTGCTATCGCGTGCATGAGGATCCGAGCCCCGATAGCCTGCACGGTGCCGCCGTTGCGCTGGCGCAGCTAGGCATCATCGACGATCGCCGTGCTGCCGGTATTGCCCTGGGGAGTCCCGATGAGCTGCAGGCTGCAGTTGATGCTGCCGCCGGTACGGCAAACGCACCGCTCGTCAACACGCTGCTTCTGCGCAGCATGCAGCGCGCGCTGTACAAGCCGCGCAACGAGGGCCACTTTGCGCTCGCCGCGCCGTGCTACTGCCACTTTACGAGTCCCATCCGTCGCTACCCCGATCTGGTGGTGCACCGCGTACTCAAGCTGCAGTTGGCCTATGAGCAGCTCGGCGGCAAGGACGCCTTGGTCCGTACGTCGCGGCTGATCGGCAAGGGACGCGAGTCGCTGCCGCGCATTCTGCCGCAGATCTGCCGCGCATGCAGTGATGCCGAGCGCGCGGCAGATGCCGCCAGCCATGCGACGCAAAAGATCAAGATTGCCCAGTACTATGAGGACCGTCTAGGCGAGCGCTATGCCGGAACCGTCTCGTGGGTTAGCAGCATGGGCCTCTTTGTGCGCTTGGACCTGACGCAGGTCGAAGGCTTGGTTTCGATCAAGAGCCTGGGCAACGAGTGGTTCGAGTTCGACGAGGACGCGCTAACGCTCACGGGTGCCGACACGGGCACCCGTTACGAGCTGGGGCAGCGCGTGATCATCGAGGTCTCGCGCGTCAATACCACGCGTGGGCACTTGGACTTCAAGCTTATCCATTAGCCAAATCCCGACTGATGGTGGGGGAGCGGAGGGCGGCCTTTTGGGACCGCCCTCCGCATTTGAATCGTGGCTACCTTGCCGTCTGCTCGGCCGCCCGCTTACCTGCTATTTGAGAGGTAAAACCTACCAAAATAAACCTGTCCCTTTTTGGCAGGTTTACAAGAAAGCGGGGATGAGATGGCGACGGTGTACGGTTATGCGCGGGTGAGTTCGCGCGATCAGAACCTTAATCGGCAGCTGGATGCGCTGGGCGCCTATGGCGTGGGCTCGGCGAATATTTATGCCGACCATGCGAGCGGCAAGGACTTCGATCGACCGCGTTATCGCGAGCTGCTGCACGTCCTGGGAGACGGGGACGTACTGGTGGTGCTATCTATCGACCGACTTGGTCGTAATTACTCCGAGATTCTTGAGGAATGGCGACGCATTACCAAGGAGCTCGGGGTTGCCATTGTGGTGTTGGACATGCCATTGCTTGACACGCGCGTCAGGGCCAGCGGCGCGCCGGATGTGACCAACACCCTGATTGCCGATATTGTGCTGCAACTGCTGAGCTACGTGGCGCAGGTGGAGCGCGAGAATATCCATCGGCGCCAGGCGGAGGGAATTGCAGCGGCGCGGGCGCGAGGGGTCCGTTTCGGTCGACCTCGCAAGCCGTGCCCTCCTCAGTTTGAGCTGGTGCGCGATAGCTATGAGGCGGGCGATATTACCCGCAGCCAGGCAGCAAAGTGCCTGGGCGTGTGCGTGGGGACGTTCGATCGCTGGATGCGCGAGGCGGGGTAGGGTTTTGCGTCGCTTTGTCGCTTCCTGTTGCGATTCAAATTTTGATACGGTGACGATGCCATTTGGGGCTACACTCGCTGATATTCAAAAAAGGAGGTTGACCCTTGGCGCGCGTAAAACAAATAATCGGATGGACCGCGATCGTTCTGTTCGCTGCAACGCTGGCGGGCATCTGGGTGCTGACGGAGCAAAATGCGGTGGAGACGTCGTTGCTGAGCGAGTCCACCGCGCGTGTGGTGGAGGGTCAGGCTACGGGCGTTCAGGCTGTCGATGCCACGGGTGAAGCCCAGACGGAGAACGGAATGACCGGGGGCACCGATTCGGCTGCCTCGAATGTCCGGTCTGGCCGACTTGCTTCCATTCGCATGTGGGTGGGCACGAACGTCCGTCGCGTTGCCCATACCGTAGAGTTTTTCTTCGTCGGATTATTCGCCTCCGTGGTCGTGGTTTGCTTTTCCAGGCGTCCGTGGAGCGTATGCTCCCGTTGCGTGCCCGTATTGCTCTTTTGCGCCGCCTGCTCCGTTGGCGATCAGGTACATAAGATCTTTGTTCCCGGCAGGCATTTCGACGTTATCGATTTAGGATTCGATGCTGCGGGCTATGTCACCGCGATGCTGTTGGTATTGCTGGCAGCGGCGTTGGTGCGCCATGCGACTCGGCCGATCGGCGCCCATGCGAGGCGCTAGCCGGTAACAAACCCGTTTCTGATAATGCGACCTTGTTGAATTATTTTGTGTCGCGCGTATTTCCGAGCGGTCGGATTTGAGGGGCGAGCGGTAGAACGCTCGCCCTTTGTGCGCCACGATGCGGCACAATGTACCGCAATAGCTGTTTGTATCCGGTACCAATCGTTCGTTGGTCTTTAATTCTTCTCAACGGAGGTGTTTGAGATGGCAAACGGATTGCTTTTGCGGCTTCGCGAGCGTGAGCTCAGCGCGAGCCCGGCGGAACGCAATGTCATCGCATATGTAAGCGCTCGTCCGCACGAGGTGGTCGGGCTGTCCGTCCGCGGTCTTGCCGATGTCACGTTCTCCTCGCCCTCGAGCATTTTGCGCTTTTGCAAGCGTTTGGGTTTTGCGGGCTACAAGGAGTTCCAGCGCGAACTGATTGCCGAGCTGGCGCTCTTAGGTGACAAGAAAGACGTAGCTCTCGAGGACATCTCCATGGATGACAGCGTCGAACGTATCGTGGGGAAGGTGATGAAAAGCAACGTGCGCACGATCGAGGCGACGGCGCGAACGCTCGATTACACCGTCTTGGAGCGATGCGCGGCCCGTCTTAAGCGGGCACGCGCGGTCAATCTGTTCGGTATTGGTGCTTCTCGTTTGGTCGCGCACGACCTGGCGCAAAAGCTCATGCGTGTCGACAAAGAGTGCCATCTGTACGACGACTGGCATGATCAGCTCTTATGTGCCAAGAACATGCATGAGGGCGATATGGCAATCGCCTTTAGTTACTCGGGCTTGACGCAAGAGGTGCTGGACTGCACCGCCGAGGCTCAACGCCACAACTGTCCCGTAGTGGCCGTTACCAAAGTAGATGGATCATCCAAGCTTGCCACCATGGCCGATGCCGTGCTCGGCGTCGCTGCGAGTGAACCCTTGGTCCGCAGCGGTGCCATGGCTTCGCGTATGGCCCAGCTTATGGTTGTCGATGCCCTGTACGCTGCTTACGTTGCCAGCGACTACGAACGGGCGACGCATGTCATTAAGCAAAACTACATCGAGAAACAGGAAAGATGAGGTGAATGAAATGCTCGATTTAACAAAATTCACGACCGAACAGCGTAATCAAAGGTCAATGGACCTCGATACGATGACATCGCTGCAAATCGTCACGACGATGAACGATGAGGATCTTCGTGCCGTCCAGTCGGTCACGAAAGTGTTGCCCCAGGTTGCCACAGCAATCGACTGGGCTGCTGAGACACTCGAGCGCGGCGGGCGCGTCTTTTACATGGGCGCAGGCACCAGCGGTCGTCTGGGCGTACTCGACGCTTCGGAGTGTCCGCCCACGTTTGGCGTATCGCCCGATCTGGTCGTCGGGCTCATTGCCGGGGGCGAGACGGCGTTTATCAAGGCTGTCGAAGGTGCCGAAGACAGCGAGGAGCTTGGCGCGAGCGACCTGCGGGAGCGTGGACTCTCGGACAAGGATCTTGTCGTTGGCCTGGCGGCAAGCGGTCGTACTCCCTATGTGGTGGGCGGCCTTGTGTACGCCAAGGCAACTGGGTGCAAGACCATTGCAATTGCCTGTAACCAAGGGTCGAAGATCGGGGAGAGCGCAGATCTTGCCATTGAGCCCGTGCCCGGTCCCGAGGTGCTGACCGGCTCAACGAGGCTCAAGGCGGGAACGGTTCAAAAGCTCATTCTCAACATGATTTCGACCGGTGCCATGGTCAAGATCGGCAAGGTATACCAAAACCTGATGGTCGATGTGCAACAGACGAACGAGAAGTTGGTGGTGCGCGGCCAGAACATCGTGATGGAGGCGACCGGCTGCACGCGCGAGCGCGCTGTTCAGGCGCTTGCAGATGCCGGCGGCCACGTAAAAACCGCTATTGTCTCGGTACTGCTGGACTGCGATGCCGAGCAGGCTGCGGTAGCTCTTGAGCGGGCGCGAGGCCATGTCCGTGCTGCGGTGAGTGGCCATGAGAAGAGCAATGCCGATGCCCAATAGGTGCGCGGCGTGAGCTGATATGACATCCAGACGAGATACCCAATACAAGGAGGAGTTATGACGAACAAAGAGCTGGCTCAAAAGCTGCTGGACCTTTTGGGCGGTAAAGACAACGTGCTCGCAAACGCGGCGTGCATGACGCGCCTGCGCGTGACCGTCAAAGACACGGGCAACGTCGACACGGAGGGTATTAAGGCGCTCGACGGCGTGATGGGCCTGGTCGAGGACGACACGATGCAGATCGTGCTGGGTCCGGGCAAGGTGAATAAGGTGCTCGAGGAGTTCTCCAAGCTCACCGGCCTTGCGAAAGGCGTTGCTGACGAGAGCGTGGTTGACGCTGCGGCCACAAACAAGGCCGCGCAGAAGGCCAAGTACGAGTCTAAGCCGGTTCAGGCCTTCCTCAAGAAGATTTCCAATGTCTTCGTCGCCCTGCTTCCCGGCATCATTGCGGCTGGCCTCATCAACGGTATCTGCAACGTCATTAACGTCTCGACGGCAGGCGCGCTTGCAGGCGAGTGGTGGTACCAGGGCATTCGTTCCATGGGCTGGGCCCTGTTTGCCTATCTGCCCATTTTGGTGGGCTATAACGCGGCACGTGAGTTTGGTGGCTCCGCTGCGCTGGGCGGCATCGCCGGCATGATGTGTATCGCCAACAGTGCCATGCCCCTGCTTGCGCCTGGCGCTGCTGATCCTGCCGCTGCCATTCTGCTGCCGCTCACCAGTGCGCAGTACAACCCCGCAGCGGGCGGCATGATCGCGGCTCTCATCGCTGGCGCATTTTTTGCCTGGATGGAGCGTCAGATTCGCAAGGTTATGCCCAACGCACTCGACACGTTTTTGTCCCCGCTGCTGGTGCTCATCATCGGCGCCTTTGCTCTGATGCTCGTCATCCAGCCGGTTGGCGCATGGCTGACGACTGCCATCTTTAGCGTTTTGACCTTTATCTTCGAGAAGCTGGGCGTCCTGGGCGGCTATATCCTGTCGGCAGGCTTCTTGCCGCTGGTGTCCGTCGGCCTGCATCAGGCGCTCACGCCGATCCACGCTATGCTCAACGATCCCGACGGCGCTACCAAGGGTATCAATTACCTGCTTCCCATCCTTATGATGGCTGGCGGCGGCCAGGTCGGTGCCGGGTTGGCGCTGTACTTTAAGACCAAGAACGCCAAGCTCAAGAAGTACGTCGCAGAGTCCATTCCCGTTGGAATCCTGGGTGTGGGCGAGCCTCTGATGTATGCTGTTACGCTGCCGCTCGTTCGTCCGTTTGTGACGGCCTGCCTGGGTGCCGGATTTGGCGGCGCGCTCGCGGCGCTGCTTCACATCGGCACGGTTTCTCAGGGCGTTTCCGGTCTGTTTGGCCTGCTGATCGTCGTTCCTGGCCAGCAGCTCGGCTACGTTGCCGCTATGCTGCTTGCCTATGCCGCCGGCTTTGTCCTGACGTGGTTCTTTGGCGTCGACGAGCAGAAGATCAACGAGTTCTTTGGCGAGTAGTTTGATATCGCGAGCCGTGTTGCTCGGGGCTCGCGGTGCGCGGCAGATTTCTTGATGCTATGGTTGTGCCGGCGGGGCTAACTGCTCCGCCGGCCTTTTTTAAAGGAGCGTTGAAGCGTGAAAACGGGTATTTCGATTTATCTTTCCAGCCCTCTGCAGGATATTGAGCGGACGATTGAGCGTGGTGCCGCGGCGGGTGCGCGCTATGCGTTCACCTCGCTGCATATTCCCGAGGATGGGGGAGCGGCGTATGCCGATAAGGTCCGTCATGTGCTGTCGCTGCTTTCCGCCCGCGGCATTGCGCTCATTGCCGATGTGGGGCCTCGCACGTGCGATTTGCTCGGGCTTGAGCGCATCGAGGACCTGCGCGATCTGGGGTTGGAATACCTTCGTTTGGACTATGGCTTTAGCGCCCAGCGGGTCGCGGAGCTGTCCGGTGTATTTCGCATTGTGGTCAATGCATCGACAGTGAGTTCTGATGAAATCGCATCGTGGCGTGAGGCCGGTGCCGATGTGACTCGTTTTGCCGCCTGCCACAATTTTTACCCCAAGCCTTATACCGGTTTAGCTCTGGAGGACATTGCTCGGGTGAATCTTCGTCTTGCGGCGCTTGGATTCGAAATCATGGCTTTTGTGCCGGGTGATGCTAACGTTCGCGGGCCGGTATTCGAGGGACTGCCGACGGTCGAGGCGCAGCGCGGTCGCGCGTCAAAGGTTGCTCTCAATATGCTTGAGCTTGCACATGGCGCCGATTGCGACATTGTGTTGGTCGGCGACCCCGATCTATCCGATGCGGGCTGGGCGCAGTTTGCTCAAGTTTCCGCCGGATACGTGGACCTGCAATGCGAGCTTGAGCCCGGTTATGCCTATGCGCGCGGGCAGATTCATCACGACCGGCCCGACTCGAGCGTCCTCATCTTTAGGTCTCAGGAGTCACGTACGACGCTTAAGCCGGATTCCGTGCCGACGGATGCCGGAGCCGGCCTGCCGCGAAAGGCGGGGTCGATCGCTGTGAGCAATAGCGGATATGGGCGCTACGAAGGCGAGCTTGAGATTGCGCGGGTCGATCTTCCCGGTGACGAGCGCATGAACGTTGCGGGCCATATCACGCCCGAGGCAATGGAGCTACTGCCGTTCATCAAACGCGGATTCGGGGTACGGTTCGTTTAGCGTGTGACCCGTGGGCTACAATTGGCCCATCATACGAAGGCGCCTCGTGTGGCGTGTGCCCGCGTTGGCCGATCTATATTCGGAGGATTCCCATGACCGTACTGTTTGTTGAATATCCCAAGTGCTCGACCTGTAAGAAGGCCAAGGCATGGCTGGACGAACATGGGGTAGAGTACATCGACCGCGATATCGTTTTGGACAATCCCACGGCTGATGAGCTTGCGACCTGGGTTGCTCGTTCGGGGCTGCCGGTGCGGCGTTTCTTTAATTCGTCGGGCATGAAATATCGAGAGCTGGGCCTGAAGGCGCGTCTGGATGCGGGCATGACGGATCGGGAGTGCTACGAGCTGCTGGCGACCGACGGCATGCTGGTCAAGCGTCCGCTGCTGGTGGGCGACGACTTTGCGATTCCCGGCTTTAGGGAATCGGCTTGGGCCGAGGCGTTGCTGTAGCGGCTGCGGAAAGTGCGACCCGGAATTCGCTTCCAGAATGGGATGCGCTTTCCCAAAGTGGCCGGTTGCGGAAAGCACGTCCCATTCTGAGCTTCGATTGTGGGACACGGTTTCCGGTTGAGGGCTCGACGGGAAAGTAGGGACCAGTTTGAGCTTGAAATCTGGGACGCACTTTCCGCCGGCGGGCCTGCCTCAGTCAGTCCGCCAGCTGTGCCCATTCGTGCGGATCGTAGACCTTTACGTGTTTGTTAGGCTTGCCGCTCCAGTACTCCTCGTCCATAAAGGGCAGATATGCCTGAACGCCGGGGCAGATAAAGGGAATCCGTTGCTGTTGCAGTCGCTCGCGCTGGCGCTGCTCCAGGTGCGCCTCGGATATGACGGTTGGCATGCCGGACAACTCGACGAGGCTTGCCTGGATTCGCTTAAGGTCGGGGAGTCCCGCGTGCCATGACATCCGCATGATCAAAAAGGATGCACGGCGGTATTTTGCCTGCACCACAGTAATGGCGGGGCGCAGTGTGGGATGGATTTTGTCCCGTTCGGGCCAAAGGTCGGCAGTGATCTCGAGGCCCAGGGTCTCCCATAGGTAATCAAGCTCTTCGTCCATGGTGCCTCGATATCCGTGCAATGATGACGGTTCGATTGTGCCATCAGCCGTGAGTGCTGCATTGTTGTAATCTACCAGCGGTAGATGTGGGATGTTTTACGGGCTTTGACGCCGTAGGTGTTGCTGGTGCTTCACAGGTCCTTCACGGGTTGGACTAAATTAGGCCAATTTGACTGAATTTCAAAAAAGTCAAAATTGGGGCTTGCGTCACGGCGAGACTTCCCGTATATTTCTTTCTTGCGCAAAGGCACAGCCGAGCGCAGCGATGCAGTCATTGGGATGTCGTCTAATGGCAGGACAGCGGATTCTGGTTCCGTCAATGGGGGTTCGACTCCCTCCATCCCAGCCATTGCATTTGCTACATATGGCCCGTTCGTCTAGCGGTTTAGGACGCCGCCCTCTCAAGGCGGAGATCACCAGTTCGAATCTGGTACGGGCTACCAAAATTGAACGCCCGGGCCTCGTAAGAGACCCGGGTTTTGTGTATTGACCGTATATACGGCGCCTGCCGTGTTTCGCTCAGATCGAGGAGTAGCCATGGATCTGCCCATCAGCTTGCAAGACATCACGTATGCCGAGAACTATCTGGCGCAGGGCGACCTGGCTACGGCGACGCCGCTGCTGGAGCGTCTGGTGGAGCTCGCCGAGGAGTATATCGACGCTGAGTGCAAGACGGAGGAGAAGCGCCAATTCTTTAGCTTCGATAGCAAGTTTGAGCGCTTGGCCTATCGCCGCGTGGAGAAGGATCCGCGCGAGCTCGTGCAGGTCGAGGTGCCGTTTGACCGCCTGTACTCTGACATGGCGTTTGCCTACATTCGCCAGCAGGATTATGTGAGCGCTCGTAATGCCCTGATGCAGGCTGTGCGTTGGGACCCCATGAACTGCAACTATCGCTTGGATTTGGCCGAGCTGTTCCGCGCACTCGAGGACAAGCAGGAATGGGCATCGCTCTCGTTCTCGGTGCTGGAGCGTGCAAGTGATGGCAAGTGCGCCGCCCGTGCTTACGCCAATCTAGGTCAGTACTTCTTGGAGCCCGAGACCGAGAACGTTTCGGCTGCCGTGGGCTGCGCGCGTCTGGCGCTGCGCCTGGCGCCCAACGATGCGCATACGACGCGCCTGCTCAACAAGATCCATACCACCTATCCGGATGCCGCCGATGAGAGCGACGAGCACGTGATGGGTGAACTGGCCCTGCAAGGCGTTCCGACCTCGCCTTCGGCCGAGATTGCCATCTGCCTGATTATGTGCGCGACCGATGCCGCAAGCGACGGCGACAAGCAGGAGGCGACGCGCCTGACGGTGCGTGCTCGCGACTTGGTGGGCGAGGAGGCCTGCGCGGCGATTATTAAACTGGTGCGCGAGAGCGATGCCGAGCTCAATGCCGAGCGCAAGGCAAAGCGCGAGGCTGCGGGCTCAAACGCCGATGGCGCCAAGGAGGCCGGCGATGCCCAGTAAGCGCGAGCGCAAGCTCATTTCCAAGAATCGCTCGGCGCATCACGAGTACTTTATCGATGAGACATTTGAGTGTGGCATTGAACTGAGCGGCACCGAGGTCAAGTCGATTCGCGAGCGCGCCTGCCAGATCACCGATACCTTCGCGCTGATCCGCGGCGGGGAGTGCTGGCTCGTCGGCCTGCATATCCACCCCTATAGCCATGGTGGCGTGTGGAATCGCGATCCCGACCGTCGGCGTCGTCTGCTGCTGCACCGCAAGGAGATCGACTTTCTTGACGGCAAACTTCGCAACCGTGGTTATGCGCTGGTTCCGTTGGAGCTCTACTTTAATACCGACGGCCGCGTAAAGCTGCTGCTGGGTCTGGGTCGCGGCAAGAAGCTCTACGACAAGCGCGAGGACATGGCCAAGCGTGATGTCCAACGCGAGATCGACCGCGCCCTCAAAGAGCGCAATCGCTGACCACCCTTCATAAGTTGCGGTGGAATACGGACTGTTTTGCCTGATTGAGGGACTATTCAGTCCCTATTTCACCGCAACTGCGGGCGTCTCATCTTTCTTACTGTTCTGACACATATGTCTCAAAGGCGGCGTCCGTTATGGGTGCCGCCTTTTTTGTGGGTACATACATCCATGAGGTTCAATCCTGGGTTAGGGGAGTGATCGTTATGGACAAAACTGCGTTCTTTACGATGCCGAGCGGCCTGTATGTGGTGAGTGCCGCGGCCGACGGGCTGCGTGCCGGCTGCGTTATCAACACAGCGGTGCAGGTGACATCCGCCCCGCCGCGCATCTCGGTTGCCGTGAACAAGGAAAATGTCACGTCCGGCGTAATCGCATCGGCTAAGGCCTTTGCGCTGACCGTGATTGACCAGACCGCCGACATGCTCTATATCGGCAATTTTGGCTTCCGAACCAGCAGCGATTACGACAAGTTTGCCAAGTACGAGACCCACGAGACCGCGCTGGGCATGCCCTATGTGCCCGAGCACGCGGCGGCCTTGTTTAGCTGCCGTTTGATTGATACCGTGGACGTGGGCACGCACCTGCTCTTTATCGGCGAGGTGGAGGATGCCGAGCGCTTGAGCGGCGAGACCCCGCTGACCTATGACTACTATCACAAGGTCTTGAAGGGCAAGACGCCGCCCAAAGCCTCGTCGTATCAAGGCTAGAAATGTTCTAAAAATACTTGCATTATATTATTGAGAATATATACTAATAAGCAAGTACACCAGCAGTCACGTTCGAGAGGAGAACATCATGGCTGAGGAGAAGAAGACGTATAAGTTTGTGTGCACCGTTTGCGGCTACGAGGTTGAGGTCGACACGCCCGAGCTGCCCGAGGACTACGTGTGCCCGGTCTGCGGCGTCGGTCCCGATCAGTTTGAGCTCGTCGAGGAGTAGCTCGTAGACACACAACTTGCAGCAACATATAGCTCTGTCCAAGGGTCCCGGTCGAATTCTCGGCCGGGACCCTTTTGATTTATCTGACGGTTTAAAACGGTCTCACGTGTTACAGATTGAGACGTTATATCTGGACAGTCACGCCGTCTCATTACATCCCTGTTAGCAGCACGATGTCGAGAGCCGTCACGATGGCGCCGATCCCTACGAGCAACGCGTTGAGCGGGCGCGAGTTGGCGTATTTGCCCATGACGCGGCGTGAGCTGGTGAGCCGTATGAGCACAAAGACCGTAATCGGCAGCTGAAGCGACAGCAGCGCCTGACTCCAGATGAGACCTTCAAAAGGATTTGGGACGACCAGGCACGCCGTCACTGCGCCGACGAAACAGGCCGCCACCCCAATCGAGGAATGTCGGTCGTGGATGTCGTATTCCTCGTCGAACATGCCCGCGGTGATGGTGCCCGCCGCCATGCCCGCCGTCACACTACTCGAGAGGCCCGCAAACAGCAGCGCCACGGCAAAGATGGTCGAGCTCGCCGGGCCCAAGATGGGGGAGAGCGTGGCCGCTGCGACAGCGAGGTCGTCTACGACAATACCGTGCGCAAAGAAGGTTGTCGCGGCCAGGATGACCATGGCCGAGTTGATTGCCCAGCCCACGCCCATCGAGAAGAGCGTGTCAAAGAGCTCGTAGCGCAGACGTTCTTCGATAACTTGCTCGCCTTGGCCTTCGAAGTGCATGGATTGGATGACCTCGGAGTGCAGAAAAAGGTTGTGTGGCATAACGACCGCACCCAGGACACTCACGATAATCGCGGCAGAGCCAGTGGGCATACTGGGCGTGATCCAGCTTGCGGCGGCTTGCGGCCAGTCGACCTTGACTAGTGCAAGCTCGGCCAAAAACGAGAGTCCTACCACGCCGACGAAGGCGATGATCCAGCGTTCGGCGCGCTTGTAGGAGTTCGTCATGAGCATCGCCATCGATACTGCCGCCACGATGACGCAGCCCGCACGCACGGGCAGCCCAAAGAGCATCTGGAGCGCAATCGCACCGCCCAGGACCTCTGCCATGGCGGTGGCGATCGTAGCGAGATAGGCGCTGCCGAGCACCGCGCGTCCCACGATGCGGGGGAGAAAGCGGGTCGTGGCCTCGGCGAGACAGGCGCCCGTGGCGATACCCAGGTGCGCCGCGTTGTGCTGCAGCACGATGAGCATGATCGTGGACAGCGTGACGATCCACAGCAGCGCGTAGCCAAACTGCGAGCCGGCGGCCATATTGGAGGCCCAGTTGCCCGGGTCGATAAAGCCGACGGTCACGAGCAGCCCGGGGCCGATATGTCGTGCAATGTCTAGGCCTCCGTGACCACCGGTGCGCCGGGAGCCAAAGTGTTGTTTGAGATGGTTGATCATGGTCGGTTCCTGCATAGGGGCAGCGCGGCGCCGCGCTTGGGTCATGCGGCGCCGCGCGCTCGGTTTGGGTTGGGGTTACTTGCGCGCCTTGCCCTGGTTGGCCACGGCGTCGATCTTGGCGGCGATGGTTGCCGGGTCGCCGATGTAGCGCTTGTCGAGAACATTGAAATCGGCATCGAAGGTGTAGACGAGCGGCACGCCGGTGGGGATGTTGACCTTGAGGATTTCCTCGGGCGTGAGGTGCTCGAACTTCATGACGAGCGAGCGCAGGGAGTTGCCGTGTGCGGCGATGAGTACGCGCTTGCCGGCGAGCATCTGGGGGCGAATCTCGTCTTCGAAATAAGGCCAGGCGCGGGCAATCGTATCTTTGAGGCACTCGGTATAGGGCAGCTGATCGGGCGCGACGTCGCGGTATTGCTCCTGGGTGTGGGGGTCGCGACTGTCGCCCGGCTCGAGCGCCGGCGGGCACACGTCGAAGGAGCGGCGCCAGATGAGCACCTGCTCGTCGCCGTGCTCCGCCGCGGCATCGGCCTTGTTGAGACCCTGCAGCGCGCCGTAGTGGCGCTCGTTGAGCTTCCAGGATTTGATGACGGGCAGCCACTCGCGATCCATCTGGCCGAGCACGATGTTGAGGGTGTGAATCGCGCGCTTGAGACGCGAGGTGTAGCAGACGTCAAAGTCGAAACCGGCTTCTTTGAGGGCGCGGCCGCCTGCGGCGGCTTCTTCACGGCCCGTGTCGGTGAGCTCAACATCGGTCCAGCCGGTGAACAGGTTGAGTTTGTTCCACTCGGATTCTCCGTGCCGGATAAGGACGAGTTGCATCGTCTGTCGGTCTGTCTGGTGTGCCATAGGGGCCTCCTTAATGTGGCACGACGCGCGTGCCGTTTGCTTGACGCCGCAAAGGATACCCGTTTTAGGCTAAAAAGTTAACCAAGACTAACAAAATTGTTGTATTTGAATAGGATGGTGAAAGAGGGGCTGCCGAAATGTCTCGATCTGTAACAACAAGGGATGGAAATTGGGCCTAGGTGTTACAGATCAAGACAGGAAGAAATGGTCCTATGGAAAATCTCGATTTGTAACAGTTAGCTGCAAAAACCGGCCCTTCATGTTACAGATTGAGACAAACCAAAACTGTCCTGCAGAAGATCTCAATCTGTAACAGTTAGTCGTCGAAATTGGGTCTTCCTGTTACAGATCGAGATGTTTGAAGCGGTGAGCTTACAGGCCGAACTTGGGGCCCTTGTTGCCGTCCTTGAGGTCGGCGGTGTCCACTCGTAGGGAGCGCGTTACGCGATTGTTTCGAAACGGGTGGGAAACACAACGGGCCGGCGATGCTCCTAGTATGCCTAGCCAACTGACTGTCTAACACCTAGGGGAGGATCGCGATGCAGGCAGATTCCGCTCAGCAGCAGGGCCTTTATCGCCCCGAATTCGACCACGATGCATGCGGCATCGGCGCGCTTGCCGATATCAACGGCGAGCGCCATCACCAGATTCTGGACGACGCGCTGTCCATTCTGGTCAACTTGGAGCACCGCGGCGGTACGGGACTCGAGAAGAACACCGGCGACGGCGCCGGCATCCTGTTCCAGGTTCCGCATCACTTTTTCCGTAAAGAGGCTCAAAAGTGCGGCCAGATTCTGCCGGCAGAGGGCGACTATGGCGTGGCCATGTTGTTCTTCCCGCAGGACGACAAGGGCGTAGAGGATGCCCGTCGCGCGTTTGAGGAGGGCTGCGCCGAGGCCGGCGTGCCGCTGCTCTTTTGGCGTGAGGTGCCGGTCGACCCGCACGACCTGGGTGAGACAGCCCGCGCCTGCATGCCTACTATCTTGCAGGCTTTCCTGGGCCGTCCGGACGACACGCCCGCCGGCGATGCCTTCGAGCGCCGCCTGTACGTGTGCCGCCGCACCATCGAAAAGAAGGCCGACGCCGAGTTTGCCCTGCGCGACAAGATCTTCTATGTGTGCTCCATGAGCTCGCGTACTATCGTGTACAAGGGCATGCTGGTCGCCACGCAGATGCGCCGCTTCTTCATCGACCTCAACGACGCCGCCGTCAAGACGGCCGTGGCGCTCGTACACTCGCGCTACTCCACCAACACCACGCCCAGTTGGGAGCGCGCGCATCCTAACCGCTTTATCATTCACAACGGCGAGATCAACACCCTCAAGGGCAACGTCAACTGGATCCGCGCCCGCGAACCCAACCTGTACAGCCCCGTGCTGCAGCACGATCTTGAGCGCGTGATGCCCATCATCAACCGCGAGGGTTCCGACTCCGCGATTCTGGACAATGTGCTTGAGTTTTTGGTTATGAACGGTCGCCCGCTTACGCGTGCCGCGTCCATGTTGCTGCCCGAGCCGTGGGACCACAACGATAGCCTGAGTGAGGAGCGCCGCGCCTACGACGCTTACCAGTCCATGCTCATGGAGCCGTGGGATGGCCCGGCGGCCATCGCCTTTACCGACGGTCGCACGCTGGGCGCCGCCCTCGACCGCAACGGCCTGCGCCCGGCTCGTTACTACGTGACGCGCGACGGCCGCTTTATGCTGGCAAGCGAGGTGGGCACCATCGAGGTAAGCCCCGAGAACATCCTGACGAGCGGCTGCCTGGGGCCGGGCCAGATGCTCGAGGTCGACTTTGCCCGCGGCCGCGTCATCTACAACGACGAGCTGCGCGCCCGTTACGCCAAGGAAAAGCCCTACCGTGATTGGATTGCCGAGGAGACGCTGACCGTCGACGCGCTTGATAGGCCTGCCGCGGCAACGCCCGCCGAGGACGCCGAGGTGCCCGCCGCCGTGCGCATGGCTAAGCTCGGGTATCACTGGGATGATGTTGACGAGGTCGTGCGTCCCATGGCCCAGCAGGGCAAGGCCCCGCTCGCCTCGATGGGCATCGACGCGCCGCTGGCCTGCCTGTCCAAGAAGACGCGTTCGTTCTTCGACTACTTCTATCAGCTGTTCGCTCAGGTCACGAACCCACCCATCGACGCCCTTCGCGAGCATATGGTCACCTCGACCACGCTCTACCTGGGCAACCACGGCAACCTGCTCGAGGACTCCCGCACGGCTTGTCAGCTGGTGCGCCTGGAGCGTCCGCTGCTGAGCGAGGAGGAGTTCGACTGCATTTGCGCCATCGACCGCGTGGGCTTTAAGACCCGCCGTTTCCGTGCTGTCTACCGCCGCGATGCCGGCAAGGGCGCGCTGCAGGCTGCGCTCAAGCAGCTTGCCGAGGATGTTGAGGCTGCGGTCCGCGACGGCGTGAACATCGTGGTGTTGAGCGATCGTGCCGCTGCGGGCGAGGTGCCCGTGCCGTCGCTGCTCGCCGTGGGCTGCGTGCACAACCACCTGATCCGCGCCGGCGTGCGTACCTTTGCCGACATCGTGGTGGAGTGTGGCGACGCCGTGTCCCCGCACGACTTTGCGGCGCTGGTGGGCTACTCCGCGAGCGGCATCTATCCGTACAGCGCGCATGCGTGCATCCGCAATCTGGCGGCACGCGGCGACCTGGACGTGACGGGCGAGCAGGGCATCGCCAACTACAACAAGGCTGCGACCGCCGGCATCGTCTCCATCATGTCCAAGATGGGCATCTCCACGGTGCAGAGCTACCACTCCGCGCAGATCTTCGAGGCCGTGGGCTTTACGCCGGCGTTCGTCAACGCGTACTTCGCCGGCACGGTGAGCCGTGTGGGCGGTATGGGTGTCGAGGACGTCGAGCGCGAGCAGAATGAGCGCTACGACGCCGCGCTCGCTATCCTTAAGAGCCCGGCTCCCGATCAGCTGCCCACGCTGGGTCTGACCAAGTGGCGCCCGCTCGGCGGCGAGGATCACCTCATCGATCCGCAGACCATCTACTTGCTGCAGACCGCCTGCCGCGAGGATAGCTACGACACCTTTAAGGAGTACAGCGCCCGCCTGCACCGCACCGGCCGCGCCGTGCGTCTGCGTGACCTGCTGGACTTTGATGCCAGCGGCCGCACCCCGGTGGCACTCGACGAGGTGGAGCCTGCACTCAATATCGTTCGCCGCTTTAACACCGGTGCCATGTCGTACGGCTCCATCAGCAAAGAGGCACACGAGTGCATGGCCATCGCCATGAACCGCCTGCACGGCCGTTCCAACTCCGGCGAGGGCGGTGAGGATCCGCGTCGCGAAACGCCGCTGGCCAACGGTGACTCCAAGAACTCTGCGATCAAGCAGGTGGCAAGTGCGCGCTTTGGCGTGACGAGCCGCTACCTGTGCAGCGCCTTCGAGATTCAGATTAAGATGGCCCAGGGCGCTAAGCCCGGCGAGGGCGGCCACCTGCCCGGCAAGAAGGTCTATCCCTGGATCGCCGAGGTCCGTCAGTCTACGCCCGGCATCGGCCTGATCTCGCCTCCGCCGCACCACGACATCTACTCCATCGAGGACCTGGCGGAGCTGATCTTCGACCTTAAGAACGCCAACCCCGGTGCGCGCGTGTCGGTCAAGCTGGTCAGCGAAGCCGGCGTCGGCACCATCGCTACCGGCGTGGCCAAGGGTGCCGCCGACAAGATTTTGATCAGCGGCCATAACGGCGGCTCGGGTGCCGCGGCGCGCGATTCCATTTGGCATGCAGGTCTGCCGCTGGAGCTTGGCCTTGCCGAGGCCCAGCAGACGCTGCTGCAAAACGGCCTGCGCTCGCGCGTGGTGCTCGAGGCCGATGGCAAGCTCATGGACGGCACGGATGTTGCCGTCGCCTGCTTGCTGGGCGCCGAGGAGTTTGGCTTTGCGACTATGCCGCTCATCTCCATGGGTTGCCTCATGCAGCGCGACTGCCAGCAGGACACCTGCCCGGCCGGCATCGCCACGCAAAACTGCCGCCTGCGTCACGGCTTCCGCGGCAAGCCCGAGCACGTCGAGCACTTTATGCTCTTTGTTGCCGAGCAGCTGCGCGAGGTCATGGCGAGCCTGGGCTTCCGCACCGTCGACGAGATGGTCGGCCATCCCGAGTGCCTGCGCCAGATCGAGGTCCCGGGCAACCGCAAGGCCAACCTGCTCGATCTGTCGCCTGTGCTGGCGAGCGCGACCTGCGAGTTCGGTGCCCATATTCCGGGCGCCGACGGTCGCCACTTCCTGCCGCAGATGGCCGCGGACAGCGAGCTCGACAAGACGCTCGACTCCACACTGTTTGTGCCTTATACGGCCGATGCCCGTGCACACTTGCGTCCGATTCGTTTCCGCGCCGATATCGCCAACGTTAACCGCTGCGTGGGTACCATCCTGGGCAACGCGGTGACCAAGGCGCATCCCGAGGGCCTGCCCGCCGGCTCCATTACCATCGATTGCGATGGTTCGGCCGGTCAGAGCTTTGGCGCGTTCCTTCCGCGTGGCATTACGCTCAACGTGTGCGGCGACGCCAACGACTACTTTGGCAAGGGCCTTTCGGGCGGCGAGGTGTCGGTGCGCCCCAACCCGCATGCGACCTACAAGTTCGATGAGAACATCATCGTGGGCAACGTGGCGTTCTTTGGCGCCACGAGCGGCCGCGGCTTTATTAACGGTCTTGCTGGACAGCGTTTTGCCGTGCGCAACTCCGGTGCCACCGTGGTGGTCGAGGGCTGCGGCAACCATGGCTGCGAGTACATGACGGGCGGTTTGGCGCTCATCCTGGGCGAGGTCGGGCAGAATTTTGCTGCCGGCATGACAGGCGGCGTGGCCTACGTCTTTGACCAATATGGCACGCTCGATGCTCGTGTGAACCACGAGAGCGTTGAGCTTAAAGCCCCGACGGCCGGCGAGCTGGCGCAGATTCGCGAGCTCATCCAGGAGCACGTGGACGCGACGCAGAGCCCGCGCGGCATTAAGTTGCTCTACAGCTTTGAGACGATGAGCAAGCACTTTGTGAAGGTCATTCCGACCGAGTACGAGCGCGTGCTGGCGATTGTCGCCGCGGGCGAGGCTGCCGGCAAGACGCATGCGCAGGCCGAGGAGCTGGCGTTTGACATCGTGACCGGTCGCGCGAGCGCCGCGGGTGTCGCTCGCTTTGATGTCGCGGACGGTGCTGCGGGCGCTGCGTCCGTGGCTGCCAGCTCTGTTGTTTCGACCAAGAAGGAGGCGTAAGTGCCATGGGTAAGCCCGGTGCTTTTCTTGATATCGATCGCGTGACCCACGAGCTTCGCCCCGTGGAGGAGCGCAGCCATGATTTTGATCCACTGTACGTGGAGCTCGATGACGACGCACGTCGCGCCCAGGCGAGCCGCTGCATGATGTGCGGTGTGGCGTTTTGCCAGATGGGTGCGAGCTTTGGCAAGGCGCGTCCGAGCGGCTGCCCGCTGCACAACCTGATTCCCGAGTGGAATGAGCTGGTGTACCGCGGCCGCTGGGACGAGGCTGCCGAGCGTCTGTCGCTCACCTCGCCCATGCCCGAGTTCACGAGTCGCGTGTGCCCGGCGCTGTGCGAGGCCGCGTGCAACCTGGGTTCGGTCGATGGTCAGCCCACGACGATCCATGACAACGAGCGTGCGATCAGCGACCATGAGTGGGCACATGGCGGTCCGCGTCGCTTTGAGCCGGCAGGGGAGGGCGCGCCTTCGGTTGCCGTGGTGGGCTCCGGTCCCGCTGGTCTGGTGGCTGCATGGGAGCTCGCCCGTCGTGGCGCCCGCGTGACGGTGTTTGAGCGTGACGACCGCCCGGGCGGCCTGCTCATGTACGGCATTCCCAACATGAAGCTCGAGAAGTCCGTGGTCGAGCGTCGTGTGGCGCTCATGCGCGAGCTGGGTATTGTTTTTGAGCTGGGTGCTGACGTTACGAACCCTGCGGTGGCGGCCAAGCTCAATGGCTTTGACGCCGTCGTGGTGGCTGCCGGTGCTCGCGCCCCGCGTGGACTGGCTGCTGAGAATATTGACGCACCCGGCGTGGTGTATGCCGTGGACTACCTGACGGCCTCGACCGTTTCGGTGCTCGATGGTGGTGAGCCCGCGGTGAACGCGCGCGGCCTGGACGTTGTGGTCATTGGCGGCGGCGATACCGGTAACGACTGCGTGGGTACCGCGGTACGTCAGGGTGCGCGCAGCGTGCGCCAGTTTGAGTTCTTGCCGGCGGCGCCTGATGCGCGCGCGGCGAGCAACCCCTGGCCGCAGTGGCCCAACGTGAAGAAGACCGATTACGGCCAGCAGGAGGCCATCGCCGCCATGGGCGGCGAGATGCGCGCTTGGGGCGTGGATACGCTCGAGGTACTGCTGGACAAGAAGGGCGCGGCCGCGGGCCTGCGCGTGGCCGATCTGGATTGGTCGGCTGGCAAGCCCGAGCGTATCGCGGGCTCCGAGCGCGAGGTGCCGGCCCAGCTGGTACTAATTGCCTGCGGCTTTACGGGTCCTGAGCATGGCGTGTTCAATGCGGTGGGCGTGCCTGTTGCCACCGCTGGTCGTCCGCTGCCCGTGATGGCTGCCGAGGGCTCGCATCTTGCGGCGCGTGTCGACGGCGTCGCCGCGGATGCCGCACCGGTATACGTGGCCGGCGATGCTCGCAATGGCAGTTCGCTCGTGGTGAACGCTATGGCCGACGCCCTGGCCTGCGCTGCCGAAGTCGCCGAGGCGCTGGAGCTGTAAGGCGGCTGTCCACAATTGAATCGACAAGGGCTGTCCCCAACTGCCGGCCCAAAAGGAACGTCCCCAAGTGCCGGCATTCGGGGACACTCCTTGCGGGTTTGCGACCGATTTGTTCGTTTGTCGACGCGCGAGTGTCCATTCGGCGTCTTCTTGAGCTGTGGTGCTCTGCTGTTTCTGTGGTGGCCGGGGGCGCTTGGCTCAAAAGGGCGGGTTGGCTGTCTATGTTTACCTGCGGTTTTGTTGCGGTGCGCATTTTCGGTCAAGCATCCCGTCAAGTGTTTGGTCAGCAGTTGGTTTGCAGCCGGAGGCCTATTTTGTCCGTGCTGACAGTGGCTGCCATCCCTCCTCGTAAGCTCAAATTGAGGTTCATCAGTTTGAGGAGGATGCCGTGACTGACCACGTTTTAGACCGAGCGCATCTGGCTGAAGCCGTCGGCAACGATATTGCCGACATGGCCCATTTTTGGATGCTGCGGAAGTTTCAGTTTTTGGAGCCAGCGCGCGAGCAGTTTGAGATCATTGTCGACCCGTGGCTCAGCTATTGCACCGAGCCTTCGCAAAACGAAATCATGGCCTACAACATGGCATTTACCGATTGGCTGCTCTTCGAGCGCCCCTATCGCCATGGCAAGACGCTGCTCGAGCTATATGTTGACGAGCCGCCGGCATCGCTTTCGCCTGTCTCGCTCAAGCGGCTCGAGCAGGTGCGCGACACACAGTATTTCTCGCGTTTTGGCATTTTGGACAAGGATCCCGCGACTGGCATGGTCATGCTGAAGGATACGCGCACCGACCTTCGCTTTGATGTCTACGACCCGCATATCGTGCAAAAGGAGCATTGGAGCGACGGCGCGATCGCGGTGCGCCTCGCCTGCGTCGACGATGTCTGGCTGACGGCGGGACAGCTCTATCTGTATGACATCGCGCGCCTGAGTGACACGGCGGTCGATGGACCGGGTGCGGTGCATCCGGAGGACCTGCAGGATGGCTTTGACACCTCGTGCATCAGCTTCTTCTTGCGCCTGGTCCGCGACATCATGGGCGCCCAGGGGCGCTACGTAAAGTCGCTCAACATCTACGAGCAAGAGTGGGAGTAAGGGATGGGCTGTCGCAGCGCCGCCGCGTGTCTATTTGTCTCGATTTGTAACGTTTAGGGACAAAAAACCGGTCTACCTGTTACAGATCGAGACGAATGCTTGGGCGCTGCTGATTTGTCTAAATCTGTAACGTTTAGGGCCCTGGAGAACGTCTAACTGTTACAGATCGAGACGTTTGGCACCTGGTTGGGGGAATGTCTCAATCTGTAACATCTACAGGCCCAAATTCGACCTACCTGTTACAGATTGAGACAAAGGTTGGCGGCTGCCGAAAGATCCTGTTCTGTAACAACTAGAGGCTAAAAGACCGTCTTCCTGTTACAGATCAAGACATTTGTCAGCGGAGGCAACAGCGGCGATGGTCCATTTGTCTGATGTGGTGGTGATGGAAGTGTCTAATACCGTTCTTAAACACAAGTATGCAACACGTAACACCTTGGCGCGGAATAGGATGCTTGCCAGGCTCACGAAGGCGGCTGAACAAGGCGTGCTGCTTGTGACGCACGACAACGCCGAACTCATGTGGCTGCGGCGTCATGTGGGAACCGATGGTATTGCGGAGCCCGAGCCGTATTTGTTCTGTTTTCAACATGATTGGGATGCGTTGACGCCGGCGGAGCGAGCGCTGCGTGCCGTCAAAGGGCTTGTGGAGTTTCATCCCGATTGGGCGTTTTGGGGTTATGACGCGGCGCTTTTGTGGGGTCTGGAGGTGCCGAATGATTTGCTCGGGCCACGATTTCTTGTTAAGACAGGTTGCTCGGTGCCGCTGAGTGCAGGATGCCGGCTGTTGCGTCCGCAGGCGGCGGGCGCGCTTGAACAAGTCAACGGCGTGCGGGCGACTCCGTTTTGGCGCACAGTGGAGGATTGCCTGTTGCGTGCGCCGTTTTCGTATGGCCTGGCGATTGCCGATTCTGCGTTGCGAGCAAAGGGCGTATCGCGCGATGACCTGGGCGAGCGTCTCCGCTCCGATTGCGAGGGCAGGCGCGGGCATCGCAGAGCGCTGGTGATCGCGTCGTATGCGGACGGGCTGTCAGAAAACGGAGGCGAGTCTCGCTTTCGGGCGTTCTTTATTGCATACGGTTTTCCGGTGCCAGAGTTGCAGGTGGAGTTTCGTGACCCGCTTGATCCGAGCCAAGTGTTTCGCGTCGACTATTTCTGGAGGCTCGAGGACGGGACGTGCGTGATTGGCGAGCTGAACGGGAAGGGAAAGTATGCCTTACAGAACGACGGGGGTCGGGAGTCGGTCGATCCATTCGTGGCGGAACGTCAGCGGGAGTCCCATCTGACGATGCTCGGACACAAGGTGCTTCGGTTTACGTTTGATGAGCTCAAGAATCCGGGGAAGCTGGTTGAGAAGATGAGGCTGGCGGGTATTCCGCGACGGGCCGATTTGGCCGAGGAATGGAGACGGCAGTGGTATGGGCACTGAGGGGTGCAACTGACGCGGATGTGTTTGTTCCTGCTGAGTTTGTCTCAATCTGTAACAACAAGGGGCCGTTTGGCTTCGTAACTGTTACAGATCGAGACAGAAGGTTGTCGCCTGCTGAAAGATCTCAATCTGTAACATCTAGAGGTCGAAAACCTGTCTACTTGTTACAGATCTAGACGTTTGACGACGGGGCTGGAGAATATCTCGATCTGTAACATCTAACGGCCAAAATTCGACCCAACTGTTACAGATTGAGACAAAGGTTGGACGCAGTGCCGTAAGATCTCGATCTGTAACATCTGGCTGCTAAAACCCGGTCTACCTGTTACAGATCGAGACATTTCCCGGATGTCGCTGGGATGGGGCTGCAACGCATTCCGTTCCCCGCATCTCCTTCTTTCTCCGTTAACCGATATGTCCGCAGCAATCCTGCCGCTCTGGGTAATAATGGACAAATGTTGAAGTTTTCTGAGGGGGAGGAGCTCGATATGGCGTCTGCCGATCGTTCTACGTTGTTTATCAATGCGACCATTCTGGATGGTTCGGAGCATATGGAGCCGCAACCCGATATGGCCGTGACTGTTGAGCGCGGTGTCATCACGTGGATGGGGCCGAGTGCTGTGGCGCAGGCACCTGCAGGTGCCGAGGTCATCGACCTGGCAGGGGCGTATCTCATGCCGGGCCTCATCAATATGCATGTGCATCTGTGCGGTTCGGGCAAACCGGTTTCGGCGGGCGATGCGGGCGCGCTGATGAAGAAGCTCGATAATCCCGCGGGGCGCGCCATCGTGCGCCATATCCTCAAGGGCAGCGCTCAGCAGCAGCTGGCAAGCGGCGTGACCACGGTGCGCGGCGCGGGCGACCCGCTGTTTGCCGATCTGGCCGTGCGCGATGCTATCGATGCCGGCAAGTATCAAGGTCCTCGCCTGGTGGCGCCGGGAACGGGCGTCACGGTGCCGGGCGGCCATGGTGCGGGCTTGTTCGCCCAGGTGGCAAACAGTCCCGCCGAGGCAGCCGAACAGGTGCGCGACCTGTATGCGCGCGGTGCCGACGTCATTAAGCTGTTCGTAACGGGCGGTGTGTTCGATGCGACCGAGGTGGGCGAGCCGGGCGTGCTGCGTATGCCGGTGGAGGTTGCCGCGGCGGCGTGCAAGGCGGCGCACGATATGGGCCTTCCGGTCATGGCCCATGTCGAGAGCACCGAAGGTGTGAAGGCCGCGCTTCAGGCCGGCGTCGACACAATCGAGCACGGCGCTCCGATGACCCCCGAGATCCTGGAGCTGTACCGCGGCGCCGCGGGAACACAGCTCGAGGGACGCGCGCCGAGCGTGACCTGCACAATCAGCCCCGCACTGCCGTTTGTACTGCTCGATCCGGAAAAGACCCATTCTACCGATACGCAAAAGAAGAACGGCGACATCGTGTGCTCGGGCATCATCGAGAGCGCCCGTGCCGCACTGGAAGCTGGCGTTAAGGTGGGCCTTGGCACGGACTCAAGCTGCCCGTTCGTGACGCAGTATGACATGTGGCGCGAGGTCGCCTATTTTGCCAAGTATGTCGGCGTGAGCAACGCCTTCGCACTGCATACAGCCACGCAGGTTAATGCCGAGCTGCTGGGGCTGGGCGGCGATACTGGCACGATCGAGTGCGGCAAGGCCGCCGATATCCTGGTGACGCGCAAGAATCCGCTCGATGACCTGTGCGCACTGCGTGAGCCGATGCACGTGATGTGCCGTGGTGATCTGGTGCGCAAACTCAAGGTGAAGCGTATTCCCGAGGTGGACGCCGAGCTCGACACGATTATGGCCATGCCTGCCGAGGCGTTGGCCGAGGAGCTTGCCCGCGACGGCGTGGCGTAAGCGCGCGATATGGCGATGCGACAAGGGGGCAATCCTTTTGTCATAATTAGAAAAAGCCGAGGTCTCAACACGAGGCCTCGGCTTTTATTTGTCCCATGGTATGGCGGCTATGAGCGCGTCTCCATCTTGGCATGGCACTTGGGGCAGGTGACGCGGATCTTGCCTTTGCCCTTGGGAACGGAGAGCATCTGGCCGCAGTTGGGGCACTTGAGATAGGCCGTGGTCTTGCGGCCCTTCCACATCTTCTTGGCTGTGCGCTTGGCACGTTCAAAGTCTTCCTTGCTAGTACCGGCTGCGCGCGAGGCGTTGGCCGCTGCAGCTCCGCCGCCCAAGCTAGCTACAAACTTGCCCAAGCCGGGTACGTTTGCAGTCGCGGCGACAAAGGCCTCGTTCTCCTTGTGACGTGCGTCGATATTTTTGGACAGGCCGCGCAGCACGCCAATCACGATTACGGCGATGGCAATCCAGCTGAGCCACTGGATGCGGGCTATCGATCCGATCATGGCGATGATAATGCCTGCGAAGCCCATCACGATGGTGAGTTCGTCAGCGCCATTGCGGCCCTTCATAAAGTCATTCATGCAAATTGCCTTTCATTCGATATGCCGCACGCCTTTATACCCGATTTAGAGCAAGGGGGACAGGTTAATCTGCACCAATGTGGTGCAAACGTACCTGTCCCCAATGCCCCAATTACTTGGAGAGTTTGTCGACGACGCGTTCGATTTCGGCGAGTTTGGCGGCTTTGAGGTCTTCGTCGCCCGATTCGATTGCCGAAGTCACGCAGCCCTCGATATGCGCCTTGAGCACGTCGGCGTTAATGCGCGCGAGGAGCGCCTGTGTTGCCATGAGCTGCGTGGAGATGTCGACGCAATAGCGGTCCTCATCGACCATCCGCAAGATGCCGTCGATCTGGCCGCGTGCCGTTTTGAGCATGCGGGTCACCGATTTGTGGTCTGCCATCATGGCGGGTCCTCGTTTCTGGTCGGGGGTACGTGCGGGTCGTTATGCGGCGGTCACCGAAAGGGCGTGGAACTTCTCGCCGGCGCCCTCGACAGCGGCGGCGAGCTGCTCGGGGGTCACGGTGTCGGCGCACTCCACCTGGACGGTCTGAGTCTCGTGGTCGGCGTCGGCGTCGGTTACGCCCGCAACGTTGAGCAGCGCGGTCTCGACGGTGGCGTCGCAGTGGCCGCACATAAGGCCGGAAGTCTTAATTGTGAAACGCATGGGTATTCCTCTCTGTTGTGTCGGCTTTCCCAGGCACCCGACCTTGACCTTCAAACCGTCGCTCGCGTACCAAAGTACGCGTCGCTCCTCTTTCAGGTCAATCTCGGGCACTTGGAAAACCCGTTCTAAATGGACTTAATGGTGAGCCTATTTTGCCACTTTAGGCTTAAAGGATTTCAAACGCAGGGCATTGGACACGACGCACACGCTCGACAGGCTCATGGCCGCGGCGCCAAACATCGGCGAGAGTTGCCATCCGGTGAGCGGGAAGAACACGCCCGCCGCCAGCGGAATGCCGATGCCGTTGTAGAACAGTGCCCAGAACAGGTCCTGCTTGATGTTGCGGATCGTGGCGCGCGAAAGCTCGATGGCGCGGGCGACGTCCATGAGGTCGCTGCGCATGAGCACCACATCTGCCCCTTCTTTGGCGATGTCGGCGCCGGTGCCGATGGCAAGGCCCACGTCGGCGCGCGCCAGGGCGGGGGAGTCATTGATGCCGTCGCCCACCATGGCGACCTTGCCGCCCGCATCCTGCAGTTCGCGCACGTGGCGTTCCTTGTCGGCGGGGAGGACGTCGGCGATGACCTGTTCGCTGCTCAGCCCCACGCGGCGGGCGATGGCCTCGGCCGTCACGCGGTTGTCGCCGGTGAGCATGCGCACGTCGACGCCAAGCGAGCGCAGTGCGGCGATGGCCCCGGCGCTCGTCTCCTTGACCTCGTCAGCCACGGCAATGGTGCCAGCAAGCTCGCCGT
Source organism: Collinsella aerofaciens (assembly GCA_048193585.1). Classification (GTDB taxonomy): domain Bacteria; phylum Actinomycetota; class Coriobacteriia; order Coriobacteriales; family Coriobacteriaceae; genus Collinsella; species Collinsella aerofaciens_CK. The sequence goes on from DBFAAM010000031.1 coordinate 61,886, forward strand.
TCTTGGCAAAGAACAGCGGCGTCTTGCCTTCGACGGCAAATTGCTCGGCAAGACCCGCGGGCACGGTAACGCCCAACTCGTCCATCAGGCGCATATTGCCGGCGGCAATAGCGTTTTGCCCCTCGCGTGCCGTAACGCCTCGCCCGGGCACGGCGGCAAAGTCCTCGACCATGCGTGCGACGATTCCGCGCGCCTCGCACTCGGCCATAATCGCCTCGGCCAGCGGGTGCTCGCTTGAGCGCTCCAGCGCAGCGGCCAGCTTGAGCAGCGCCTTTTCGCTCATGGCGGGCGATCCGTCGGCACGCGTGGCTACCACGATATCGGTCACGGCAGGCTTGCCGCGAGTGACCGTTCCCGTCTTATCGAGCACCACGGTGCCCACGCTGCGCAGATTCTCCAGCGCCTCGGCGCTCTTGAACAGAATGCCCATCTCGGCGCCCTTGCCGGTGCCGACCATAATGGCGACGGGCGTGGCCAGACCCAATGCGCACGGACAGCTGATCACCAGCACGGCCACGGCGGAGGTGAGCGCCTCGTTTATGCTGCCGGTCAGTGCCATCCACGCCGCAAAGGTCACAGCCGAGATCACGAACACCACGGGCACGAACACGCCGGCGACTTTGTCGGCCATGCGGGCGATAGGCGCCTTGGTGGCGTTGGCGTCCTCGACGAGCTGGATAATCTTGGCAAGCGACGTGTCGGCGCCCACACGCGTAGCGCGGAAGGTAAACGATCCGGTGCGGTTGACGGTGGCGGCGTTGACGGTGTCGCCGGCGGTCTTCTCCACGGGGATGGATTCGCCGGTCAGCGCACTTTCGTCCACGGCCGAAGCGCCCTCGAGTACGACGCCGTCGACAGGGATGGACTCGCCGGGGCGCACACGCAGTACCTGGCCGGGAAGGATGCTGTCGACGTCGACGGTGGTTTCGGTGCCGTCGTCGGCAACGACGGTCGCGGTCTTGGGTGCCAAGTCGATGAGCGCCTCGATAGCGCCGCCGGTCTTGGACTTGCTGCGCGTCTCGAGGTATTTGCCCACGGTGACGAGCGACAGGATGGTGCCGGCGCTCTCAAAATACAGATTGTCCATGCCCGTCATCATGGCCTCGTGGACCTGGCCCGCGGCCAGCTGGTCGGCCATGATAAACATGGCGTAGAGCGACCAGGCAATGGACGCGGTGGCGCCCACGGCAATAAGGGCGTCCATGGTGGGCGCGCCGTGCGCGAGCGATTTAAACCCGTTGATAAAGTACGCGTCGTTGACATAGACGATGGGGATGAGCAGGACGAGCTCGGTGAGCGCGAGCGTCATGCTGTGGGTGTGGTCGGTGAAGATGCCGGGCAGCGGCCAGCCGAGCATGTGCCCCATGCCTATGTAGAACAGCGGGATGAGGAATACGATTGAGACGATGAGGCGGGTGCGCATGGCAGAGGCGGCGGCCTCCAACTTTTTGGTCGGCGACTCCATATGGGCGGCGCCGGACCTGGCTTGCGCACTTCCGCTTTGGACAGCGTCGGCGCCCGTGCTGATGGGCGAGGCCGAGTAGCCCGCGCGGTCGACGGCGGTGCAGATATCGTCGGGGGTGACCTGCACGGGGTCATAGTCCACCATCATGGAACCGGCGAGCAGATTGACCGCGACGCTTTGGACGCCGTCGAGTTTGCTCACGGCGCGATCCACATGCGCCTGGCAAGCGGCGCATGTCATGCCGCCCACGTCGAACTTATCTTGAGCCATGGCTTCTCCTTTCTGTGACGTAGTGCCGGAAATGTTAACCATCCGATACTATACACCCATACCCCCTGGGGGTGTCTAGTAATAGTTGGAATGTATGACTTTTCATTACAGATGAGGGTGGCTGCTCAATCGGCGGCCGTCTTTGCCAAACATCTTAATCTGTAACGTCTGGACCGGTTTTTGAACCATAGCTGTTACAGATTTAGACAAACATTTCAGCCGAAAACTAACGTCTCGATCTGTAACAACTAGACCCCGTTTTACCGAGTATTTGTTACAGATCGAGACAATCTCGGAGCAGATGCCCCGGGCATACAACGTAAAACGCCGGGGCGCCCGCGTGATGGGCGCCCCGGCGCATGCTGGGCAGGGTTTGCGAAGCGGTGGGAGGGAGGAGAAGCCGTCCTCCTGAAATCCTTACTCCTGACGACGCTTCTTGTCGGTCAGGAAGACGCCAGCGGCTACGAGCACGACACCTCCGATGACAAACGTCTCACCGGTGAGCGCAGCATTGTCGCCTGTGGTGGGAAGTGCCGAGTTGGCGGCCGTCTTGGCGTTGCCGGTAGACGGCTTTCCAGCAGCCGGCTTAGCGGCAGCCTGCGTGATCTTGGCCTGCTCGGCCTTCGCTGCCTCTTGCTCCTGGCGGGCGATCTCGTCCTTCAGGGCTTGCTCGGCGGCTACGCGTTTTGCCTTCGCCTCGTTGTAGGCATTGAGCGCTGCGGTGTAGGCGGGCGTCGCAGCATCAAGGTCTGCCTGAGCGGCATCAAGTGCGGCCTTTGCGTTATGTTCTGCCTGCTTGGCGGCGACGCACTTGGCAAAGAGGGCATTGAGCGTATCATTCGCGTTTGCATCAGAGCCAGTAGCAATGCCGTTTTCGACGTTGATGGACTTTAGCTTTCCGAGGGTAGCGACAGCGGCATCCGATGCGGCCTGAGAATTCTCGATCGCCTGTTCGGCGTTCGCGATGGCATCATTTGCCGCACCAAGGGCGACTCCGGCCTCAGTCACTGCTGCGTCGGCGTCCTTCTTGGCCGCCTTGGCCGCGGTAAGATTGTTGGCCGCGTTGCTCAGGGCGTCGGCATGGGCCTTCTTTGAAGCAAAGTCGTTTTTCGCCGTGGTCAGATCGCTCGCAGCGTGCTCCGCGGTCGCCGCCTTGGCCTCGGCGTTGTCCTTCGCGGTGTCGAGGGCCTGCTTCTTGGCAGCCGCGTCGCGCTCCGCCTTTTCGAGAGCACTCTGGGCAGACGTCTGGGCTGCCGTGGCTTCATCAAGCGTTTGATGGGCCTTGTCAGCCTTTTCCTGAGCCGCAGCAACATCGGCAGAATACTTGGCAAGTTCCTTCTTTGCATCTTGCAGAGCCTGCTGCTTTACGAGAGTTTCTGCCTTGGCGTCATCAACCTTCTTCTGACTCTGAGCGGCTTGCTCTTGCGATGCCTTAAGCTCGGCGCGCTTCTGGTTGACGACCTGCTCTGCGGTCGCCACGTTACTTTGGGCGGCTTTGACCTGGTCTTCGGCTTCGGTAACTTTTCCGTTTGCCTTGGCGAGATTCTGCTCTGCTAGGGCAACAGCGGCGGCGGCACTTGCTGCGCTGTCGTTCTTGGCGGCAAGGTTGCTGTTCGCGGTATCAACGCCTTCCTGCTTTTGAGCGACGAGGGTCTCAGCTACCTTTACGGCATTGGCTTTCGATGCCGCTGTGCTGCGCTTTTGTTCAAGGTCCGTCTTTGCGGCGGCGAGCTTTTCGCTGGCTTTGGAGAGGCTCAGCTGATACTGATCAAAGAGATTCTCGAGTTCATCGATCGAGTATTCTTTCTCGTACGAACCGTAATTGTTGTCGATCTCCAAGACGAACACATACGGCCAAAGGGTTCCGCGCGAGTTGATGCCGTATCCCATGGTTTTGGCGTTAGGTTGTACGATATTCAAATAATGGCCGACGGTGCCAAAACCCACGCCTTGGGCTCCGAATTCGGTACCGTGACTCCAGAAAGTCTTCCAAGCATCTTTGGGGGCAACGTTGCCAAGGCCGGCTTTCGCTGCAGCATCGTCAAATATTTTCTTTTCGCCATCAACCCATTGGTGCGCGATGTTTTCTTTTGTGCTGAAGTTCCAAGCGGCATTTTCAAATCCGGCATAGTCTGAGTGCCCCTTCGTTGCGTCGGAGTAATTGGAATCAGACTGAGCGATTGCCATTTGCTCTGCCGTTACCTTAAGCTCGCTAAGGCCGACGCTTTTGCGATATTCATTAATTTCGCGCAGCTTGCCAAACGAAAGCTTGGCGTTGTCGAGTGACGTGCCGTCTTTTTTATCGCCAATGGTCGTCGGGTTTTTATCGCTCTGCCTATAGATGATGTTTGCAGCGTCGTTGGCACCGATGAACTGGTAGAAGCCGATGACGCTCTGCGCCTCCGCCGTCGTTGCCTTATCGGTTGCCGCCTTGCACGTATCGTATGCTTTCTGTGCATCGATAACGGCTTGATCGGCGGCCGCCTGGTTTGCCTTGGCAGTTTTGAGCGCCTTGTCTGCCTGCTCCTTCTCGGCTTTTGCCTGATCGACTTGTTTCTGAGCGGCCTTTGCTTTCTCCAGTTCGGTAGCATGTGCCTGCTTTGCCGAGGTCAACTCCGATTGCGCCGCATCGGCTTTCGTCTGGGCTGCCGTTACATCATTTTCGGCTGCTGCGACTGTCTGCTTCTTGGCTTCGAGCTCGCTTTCGGCACCGGTGAGGGCGTCCTGCTTGGATGCAACGTCGCTATTTGCCTGAGAAAGGCCTGCTTCGGCAGCCGCCTGCTGCTGCTTCGCCTGGTCGAGTGCGCTTTGGGCAGCATCGACCTTTGCCTGGGCGGCGTCATACTCCGGGCCCTCGGCGCCTGCCTTTGCGGCCGCCAAATCGGCTTGTGCGCTGTCGTACGCTGTCTGTGCCGCAACTAGCTTACCATCCGCGGCGGTCTTTTCCTGCTGAGCGGAAGCCAGCGTGCCTGCCGCCTCGTCGTAAGCGCTCTGCGCGGCGCTCTGAGCCTGCTGGGCATCGGCGAGCGCGGAATCGGCAGCGGCCTTCGCAGCCTTTGCTTGGTCCAGAGCGGCCTGCGCATCTGCGGCAGCCTGCTCGGCGACCTTGATTTCCTCCGGCGTTGCGTTGGCGGCTGCCTTCTGGGCTGCCTCGAGCTTGGCCTGCGCATCAGCTGCCGCCTGCTTTGCGGCATCAAGGACCTTCGACTTGTCCTCGGCGTCGGTCTTGGCTGCATCGAGCTTTCCTTGGGCATCCTTCAGCGTGGCACTGGCGCTGTCGGCCGCCTTGACGCTTTCATCGAGCTGGCGAGCATATTCGGCGCGCGCGGCGGCCTCTGCCTGCGAATTATCGGAGACGGAGGCGTCATAGGTGCTTTGTGCGTTGTCGCGGGCCGCCTGCTTTTCGGTATAGGGGGCAGCCACCGTGTTGTAGTCGGATTTGGCGTCTGCCTCGGCAGCCTTTGCGGCATCGATCGCAGCCTGCAGGTCGGCAATCTTCTGGGCGTTTGCCTTTACTGCGGAGCCTGCCGCCTCGCCGGCGTGGACAGCAAGCGGCGACATGATCGCGTCCTGTGCCGTGGTATCACTTGCATCGTTGGCAAATGCCGAGAACGGCGCGAGCAGCGTCGAGCCAGTCATAGCGATGGTGGTTGCCGCGGTGACGGCGAGTCGTGTTGCCTTGTGGCCCGAGAATGTGGGGCGAGGCTCGGCGCCGCCTGAGACTTTCAAGTGTTTAGGTGCGTACTTTGCCATTTCTTCTCCCAATCGTTGAAGGGGTACCTATGACAATTCGTACGTTACGACCGCCGAAAGGGTTCCTGTTGCGCAACATTGGCAAGGAAATATCGACACACTTGAATCACATTTACGAGGCGAAGTTCTCGGCAAGCTAATGTCTCGTTCTGTAACATCTAGAGAGGTTTTTGACCCCTTACTGTTACAGATTGAGATGTTGTCTCGCGGGGTTGGGGTTTGTCTCGTTTTGTAACATCTAGACCTGCATCTGCCGAGCTAGTGTTACAGAACGAGACAATTGCCGGGGAGGGGTCCCGTCATGGCAAGACGCCCGCTCCCTAGATGCAGAATCCGGGGATCACACAGGTTCGTTTGTTTGGCTTGTCCGCAGGCGTTGCGTACGTAAAGACGTCGCCGTCGTGGCCCACACGGTTTATGTAGAGCGTGCCTTCGGTCTTCGATGAGTCGGGGCTCACCGTGCGCTCCCACCAGCAGGTGTCCTTGCCCTTCCACTGGCGGACCATCGTCTCGTTCGTGGAATACGGGCTCACCTTGAGCTCGCGGAAGAGCTGATACTCCTTGCCCTCGCCGTTGTAGATGTCTGCCAGGTAGTGATAGCCCTCGGCAAACGAATCGGGCGGTTGCGTACCGCACAGCTCGACCATGGCGGGCAGCCAAAGGGTTGCGGGCAACTCGCTCAGACACGATGCACTGTTGGCGGCGCCCACATTGTTCGAGACCTTCTTGACCCCTTTAATGAGCGCGCGCAACTCGTTGGGCAGCAGCTTAAGGCCGTCGCCGTTGAGCCATTCCCGCAGCTCGCAATCTGCCCAGCCGGCGCTCGGCGGTTCAGCCGCAGCGTTGCGCTCGGCAATACCCGCATCGAGCATAAACGTCAATCCTGCCTTGCCCGTCCCGTCCAGAAGCTCATCGTGGCGGATGCCCACAAGCTGCGCGCCAACCTGCAGCCCGTTGGTGAGCGTGACACGCTTGGTACACGGATAGGGGATATGCCCATCGGCATCGAGCAGGTGATAGCGCTTGGCAATCTCGCGTGCCTCGCTACGGGTCTCGGCGGCCTTAATCTTGAGCGAAATCTCCTGCAGCTGGTCCCAGGTGTAGTCGCCAAGTGAACCGCGGATGCCGTCCAGGTAGTCGGGGATGCCAAAGCCATGGGTCGCCGCCCCAATGACGCTGAGCCCCGCAACGGCTGCAACGACGCCACCGATAATAAAACGGCGGCGGGTCATGGCATCGTGCCGGGCCTGCTCCAGGATCTCTCGCGCGCGCTCGCCGGCGACGTCGACCTTAAGGCGCGTACCGGAGTCGATGTCGATTACGGCGTCATTGCCCGCGCCCTCGCGGTCCTCAGATTCTGCAGCGGGGAGGTATGCCGAGAGCGCCTCGAGCATCTGTTGCTCGGTGGGGCGATCACCCTGTTCGACCGAGATGCCTTTCATGATGATTTGGACGAGCGCTTCATCGCCCTCGCAGTGCGGCTCGAGCGGTGCCGGCTTGGTCTTGGTCTTTACGAGATAGAACGAGCCGGTTGCCGCGGCGTCCGTCGACTCAAAGTCAAACGGTTTGTGACCGCTGTAGAGCTGGTACAGAATGCTCGAAAGCGCATAGACGTCGATTGCCGGCGAACGGCGAAGGGCCGCGATGCCTTCGATATCCTGCGTGAGCATCTCGGGCGCGGCGTATGCGGGCGTGGCAAAACGCCAGATGTCGGCGCGCCGGGTGATCGTGTCGTCGCCGAGAGCCATGGTCGCGGAGCCCATGTCGATGAGGCAGGGGTCAAAGGAGCAATCGGCAATCTGCTGCTCGAGCGTTCGGCTGGTGGTGCGGAACATGATATTGGCAGGCGACAGGTCGCGATGGATGACCGGATTCACGAGGCCTTGGGTCATCAAGAGCGCACGAAGCACGGCGTTTCCGACGGCGGCGACCATCTGGGTGGTCAGCCCGCCCGAGGCGTCGTGCGGAAGCAGGGGCAGCGCCTGCTTGAGCGAGGTTCCCTCGACCCACTCCATGAGGATGAGCGGGTCATCCTCGCACGATCCGTAGCCATAGACGCGTGGAAATCCGCGCAGGTGCGAGACGGTACACAGATGACGGTACTCCTCGAACAGCGCGGCGGTGTTGGCCAGGTGCGCTGCCGATTGCTCGGCGGAGCGGTCGGGGGCTTGGCCGGAAAGGATGGCGTTGTCCTTGAGTAGCTTGACGGCAAAGACCTCGCCGCTCGTGTTGGTCGCGCACAGCACGTGCCCGATGTTGCCGTTGTTGCGGTGGGCCGTCTGGAGAATAAGCGTCATAAACCGACGCTTGGCCTCGTCCTCGGCGTTGGGGTCGACCGCCACGGCGGTGTCGAACGTGTCAAGACGGATGAGTTTGTCGCCATAGGCGCTATCGGTAGTATCCATGGCGTTCCTTTGTCTGGCATGGGTTGCCGCACGTATACGTGAGCAGTGCGGATATCGGTAAAGAACCATGATAGCCGCACTGCCCACGTATACCGCTGAGCATTGTCGTTTACGACGCAGAAGGTAGAAGACGAAAGACGGACGGCGACCGTCTTCCGATCGCCGTCCGCGCTAGTCCACAATGACAAGGAATGTCGTGTAGAGACCCAGATGGAGCCTGTCGCTGTTTTCGATTTCCACTGGGGGATAGATCTTGCCAGGCTCGCGTTGGTCGCGCGGCGGCTCAATCACAATATCGCCGTCACCCGCGCCCGATTCGAGCACTGTGCCGTTGGTCGACCCAAGGCCCTGGGCGTACCAGTGCTCACCCTCAAGCCAAATGCGAAGATGCTCGCGCGATGCGTCGGCGCCCACATCGGTGATGCTGGGCGAGGTTTTGGGCAAAGAACCAATCACGGTGCCGCGCGGATCGCGTGTGAGGGGATGGATTTGCATGCCGGCGCAGTTGTCGGCATGGGTTCTGAGCAGACCGAGGTTGGGGGCGACGGTGCGCGGCTGCTCCAGGCTGCTCATAAAGCCACGTCCGACGGTAGTTTCGGTGGTGCCAAAGTGCTCGCCCGTCTTGCTGTCGCAAAAGCGCTCGACGGTGGCCACGCCCTGAACGGGATCGGCGAGCGCCCCCGTTGCCACAAAGAGCATAAGGTAAAGCGTGCTTTTCTCGCGCACGGCATTGCCGTCAAAGTTGTCGATGCGATTGAGGGCATTTGCATATAGGCGGCTGTCCAGCTTGTAGCTGGCGAGAGCCGACATCATTTCGTTGGCGGCCGGACCGCGATAGTGCTCGGCGATTGCCCGATAGGCGGACTCGCCGCCGCCGAGCTTGCTGCAGATTGCCGAGGAAAGGTTGAGCGTGGTGACGGTAAAGTCGCTGTAGATGGAGGGCGCGCACTGGTCAGGCTTGCGATGGACGATGTAACGGGTGAGATACGAGCGGTTGGAAGAGCATTTCTCGAGCAGGGTACTGCCGAGATAAGAGTTTCCATTGATGAGCATTCGGGCGATCTCGAGATGTTTAAGACCGCCGAACGAGCGAATATCGTTATAGAGGACCGAGCAAGGCGTCTCTGCTGCCACGGATACCTCCTTTGATTGCTTCCTAGCCAATATGGCGATAGGAATTAATGGCCCCCGGTGGGCGACGTATTAAATGGCTGCGCAATATATAGCGTAACCAAAGCAACATTATAGGCCACATGTTCGAAATTGCAGGAAGACTGAGAGATTTGGTTTGGACTGGACGGAAATCCCCCTCTGTCTTGATCTATAACAATTAGGGCCGATTTTACTCGTTAACTGTTACAGATTGAGACGTTTGTGAGCCGTGTCGACCGTTTGTCTCGATCTGTAACACGTAGAGGAAGATTTGCCCTGTAGATGTTACAGACCGAGACAATCAGCCGGGCCCACCTCGTCCGCCTCGTCATCTGTGGTTTACGTGGGGGCATACGGAGTACGGGTATACTAACCGGCGGCGAATCTGCTCCATCGCTTAGGGCCGCTGCGTCTGGACGGCGCGTGATAGGGCTGCCAAAGCGATCGCCAGCGTGCTGAGCAACGTCCTCTCTGTGCGCACCCGTTTTTGTATGTATTAGCGCACTACCAAGCACGCCCGCGCGGCCGCATGCCGTGCCCCTTGCGCGTGCAGATAAGGAACAACAACATATGCGTAATTCTGTATCCGACGTCACCGACGCCGAGATTCTGGACGAGACCCGCGAGGCCATGACCCAGGCTGCCTTCGATGCCGCCGACGAGGCAAATGCTGCCCAGGCCGTCGAGTCCGCTACCGAGAGCCTGCCCGCCTTTGACGAGCTGGGCCTCTCCGACGAGATGCTCCGTGCTATCGAGAACCTGGGCTACACGGCGCCCACGCCCGTTCAGGCCGGCTCTATCCCCGTGGTGCTCGAGGGCCGCGACCTGCTTGCCGCCGCTCAGACCGGCACCGGCAAGACGGCCGCCTTTTTGCTGCCGACCATGAACAATTTGGAGCACATTGCTCCGCCCAAGCCCGTGCGCGAGCGTGGCGGCCGCAACCGCCGTCGCGGTGCCAAGAAGCCCGAGGGCAACGGCCGCGGCCCCGTGATGCTCGTCATCACCCCCACGCGCGAGCTTGCCCAGCAGATCGACGAAGTCGCCGGCAAGATTGCCGACGTCACCGGCCATGTTGCCGTGACCGTCGTGGGCGGCGTGAGCTACAAGCCCCAGACCGCGGCGCTCAAGTACGGCTGCGACATTCTGGTCGCCACGCCGGGCCGTCTGGTCGATCTGATCGAGCAGGGCGCTTGCCACCTGGACGAGGTCAAGGTGCTGGTGCTCGACGAGGCCGACCGCATGCTCGACATGGGCTTTTTGCCCGCCGTCCGGCGCATTGTGCGCGAGACGCCGGCCGAGCGTCAGACGCTGCTGTTCTCGGCCACGCTCGACGAGGAGGCCGTGGGCGAGATTACCGACCTGGTGAGCGACCCGGCCCGCGTGGAGATCGCGCCTGCCACGTCGACCGCCGACACCGTCGACCAGTTTGTGTTCCCGGTGTCCATCGAGGCCAAGAACAACCTGCTGCCCGAGTTCCTCAAGAAGGAGGGCCCGGAGCGCACTATCGTCTTTATGCGCACCAAGCACCGCGCCGACAGCTGCTGCCGCCGTCTGGAGCGTAAGGGCATCAAGGCCGCCGCGATTCACGGCAACCGCAGCCAGGCCCAGCGCGAGCGCGCACTCTCGGCCTTCCGCGACGGTACCGTCGACGTGTTGGTGGCAACCGACGTGCTCGCCCGCGGCATCGACATTAGCGACGTGCGCTACGTCGTGAACTTTGACGTGCCGGCCGAGCCGACCGACTATATCCACCGCATCGGCCGCACGGGCCGTGCCGGCGAGCTGGGCTGGGCCATTACGTTTGTGACCGAGCAGGACGTTGATGAGTTCTACGAGATCGAGAAGCTCATGGACAAGACGGCCGATATTTACGAAGCCGGCGACCTGCACGTGGGTCCCAACCCGCCCGCCGTTGACCCCGAGCGCGATCCTGCTGCCTTTAAGGTGAAGAAGAAGACCAAGCGCGGCAAGTCCAAGAGCAAGAAGAAGCTTGAGCAGGCGCGTCGCGACGGCAAGCGCAACGGCGATGACTACGGCGATGTGGCCGGTCGTTCCAACCGTGGTCGCGACGAGCGTCGCGGCGACGGCGAGCGTCCGAGCCGTCCCAAGCGCGGCGGCAAGACCCGCGTGCGCGAGGGCGTTCAGGCTCGCGTGGACGAGGCTGTGGAGAGCGTGGCCCGCGAGGTGGCTGCCGAGGAGCGCGGCGGTGCTGCTGCCGCCGAGCAGGCGCCGCGCGGCAACCGTGCCGAGCGCCGTGCCAAGCAGTTCCAGGGCGAGGCGCATCGCCGCCGCCGCGAGGACGAGGATCGCGGTGGCCGTCGTCGTGTCGAGCGCGAGGACGAGGGCCGTGGCTCGCGCGGTGGCAAGCACGGTGCGGGCGACCGCCGTCGTTCCGGTCGCGACGGCGAGCGCGGCGGGCGCGATGAGCGCCGTGGCGGCGAGGGCCGTGGTGAGCGCGGTGCCCGCGGTGGCGAGTCCCGTGGCGGCAAGCGCTTGGAAGAGCGCGGTAGCCGCGGCGGCGAGCGTCGCGAGGGTGCTCGCGGCAATGGCGGCCGCGGCGGCGCCGCTCGTTCTAACGAGTCGCGCGATCGTCGTGACCCGCGTGCCAGCCGCGATCGTCGCGATGACTGGCGCAACTACGACGATACCCGCGAGGAGCGTCGCGGCGGCTATCGTGGTGGGCGTGGCGGCAACCAGGCCGGTTCCCGTGGCGGCCGCGCCGGCGGTCGCGATAACCGTGGCAGCTACGGCAACAGCCGTGGCGGCAAGCGCGGCGGCAGCTCCCGTCGCCCCGGCGACGGCGGCGGCAAGCGCAAGTAACATACGCATCGCCCGCTAGAGCGAGGTGAACCAAGGCCCCGAGCAACTACGTTCGGGGCCCTTTTTGTTTGCCGTATCCGATCGCTAGTTCAAATGTGATTTCCTCGGGAATGCATCTAGAGGACGCCGAGGGCTTGTTTCCTGCCATGCGGCAATGGGTCCCATGGGGTGCGCCGTGCATTTTTTGGAGTATTCAGCAGCTCTAGTTGGCTGCATACGATTCGGTATTGCCAACGGTGGCCTTCAGATATCCCTTATGAGCGTTCTGAGTCAGATTTCGCCGTTTTCCGGAGCAGGGGCGCGTCATTCTCGCCATGTCGGGACTTAGAATGATACGGCGCCCTACAGTTTTGCCCACCCGCGGCGGTGCTGGCGTGGTTACGTTGCAGAATACTCCGTTTTTTGCACGGGCCAGGATGGGGTACCTCAGGAGAACACAGCGGTATCCCGTAAATATATACAATCTGTACCGTAATTTATACAAAACGAAGAGGCAGACAGCGTAGGGTTGGTGCATTGGGGTGCTTGATGCACCAAAATGGGGATCCCACGTGCCGTATACTCTGGCTGGATGTGAAAACGGCTTGACGCGTTGCCAGACGTAGGGGGAGGGTGTCTCGATGAGCGTATTCGAAATTGTGTTTAGTCCGACGGGTGGAACGCAGAAGGTGTCTGGCCTTGTGGCCGGGGCACTGGACAAGAATACCGTTACCGTCGATCTGACCGATAGCGGGCTAGATTTCAGCGCTGTCTCGATGACCGAGGACGACGTGGCCGTAATCTCTGTGCCGGCGTATGCCGGTAGAATCCCGGCTGTGGTGGCTGACCGGTTGGGCATGGTGCGAGGCAACGGGGCTCGGGCAGTTTTGGTTTGTGTATACGGAAACCGCGCGTTTGAGGACACGCTCGTAGAGCTGGAGGACGTTGCGAAGCATGCGGGATTCCGGGTGATCGCGGCAGTTGCAGCCATTGCAGAACATTCCATCGCGCGACAGTTTGCTGCCGGTCGTCCGGATGCGCAGGATGCGGCGCAGCTCGCAGAGTTTGTGCAGCAAATTCAGCAAAAGCTGTTGGCTGAGGATGCGTCCGAGCCCTCTATCCCCGGCAATCGTCCTTATAAACAAGCTGGAGGTCACCGCATGGCACCCGAGGCAACAGAGGATTGCGTCTCCTGCGGTGCATGCGCCGCGGCGTGCCCCGTTTGTGCTATCGAAAAGGGCGACCCCAAGCGAACAGCTGGCGAGGCGTGCATCTCCTGCATGCGCTGCATCGCCGTATGTCCGCGAGGCGCTCGCAAGCTTGATCCCAACAAGTTATCCGCTGTTTCCCAGATGCTGAGCAAGGTCTGCGCCGTGCGGAAGGAATGCGAGCTCTTCATCTAGCGCATACGAAATTGGCGCAATGGAGCCAGGTTAATCTGCACCAACCTGGTGCAAACAAACTTGTCCCCAATGTGCCAGAGTGAGGAGTGTCCCCGAGTGCCGGCAGAAAAGGAACGTCCCTAAGTGCCGCTTAAATACCGTTTATCGGAGAAAAAATACCGTTCGCCGGTCATAATGATTGTTCCGGCTTTGGGCTTGTCTACAATAACCCTCGTAAAAGAAATGCGGAAGGTTACCGAGTCCCCTCGGACGTGGGCCTAACCAAAGTCTTTGATCGCGAGCGTCTCAATGGGCGCATTCGATTGATTTTGGTTGGGCTATATTCATGAAGGGACATGTCACCATGGGTTTCTTTTCTCGCCTAATGGGTGGCTCGGATAAACAGACGACTGCGGCTTCCGAGTTCGAAATCCTCGCTCCCGTTTCCGGCGAGCTTGTTCATCTAGAAAATACCAATGACCCCGCTTTTAGCAGCCGTACAGTGGGCGATGGCGTTGCCGTGGTTCCCCAAGAGGGAACGGTGTGCGCTCCTGTTTCCGGCACCGTCGCGGCGCTGTTTCCGACTGAGCACGCACTGGGCATCATGTCCGACGACAGCTCTGCTCAGGTGATGCTGCACATCGGAATCGACACTGTTAAACTTGAGGGCAAGGGCTTCCATGCGCTTGTTGCCCAGGGTGATCACGTTGACGCGGGCCAGCCCCTCGTCGAGGTCGATTTCGACGTGGTCCGCGCCGCCGGCTTCGATCCCACGGTCTTCGTTATCGTGTGCGAGCGCTCGGAGAACTCGACTCTTCGTGAGCATGCTTCCGGCCCTGTTGCTGTTAAAGAGCCTGTCGTCTGGCTTTCCGAGTAAATTCTTGTGGTGGGTACCGTGGTTATCAAGCGAGTTTTTAACAACAACGTCGCAATGGTCACTTCGGACGATGGCTCCGAGCTCATCGTCATCGGTCGAGGCCTCTGCTTTGGCCGTCATGCCGGCGATGCCATCGACGAGGCGTCGATCGAAAAGACCTACGCGTTGCAGGAGGGATCTTCTCAGGATTCGCGTACGATTGACCGCTTGGCACATCTTTTGGAGTCCATCCCCACCGTCAACCTCGTGATTGCCGAGGACATTGTTCAGATGCTCCGTCGAGAGCTCAATGTTGATATCAACGACAAGATTCTCATTGCTCTCGCAGACCATATCAGCCTTGCTTTGGAGCGCGAGCGCAAGGGCGTCTCCTGTGAGAATCCGTTGCTGCTCGAGATCCAGCAGTTCTATCGCAAGGAGTATGCACTTGCGGGCCGTGCGCTGCAGATTATCAAGGAGTATATGGGCATTCAGATGAGCGAAGAAGACAGGGTTTCATTACGCTGCATATCGTCAACGCCACCATGCGGCAACGCTCCGATCGTTTGATTGTTTCGGTCCAGCTTGTTCGCGACGTGCTCGCGATTGTTTCCAAGCGCTATGCTACGACCCTCGATGACACCTCGCTGCCTTACGAACGTTTCGTTCGTCACCTGCAGTTTTTCGCACAGCGAGCGCTCGATCCTACGGCCGGGCAAATCAACGGAGACGCGCTGTTCCGAATCGATGAAACGGCGTATCCGTGCGCATTCTCGTGCGCGGACGCCATAGCCGCCCACTTGTCGTCTACCTATAACGTTGTCGTTACCGATGCCGAGAAGAGTTATCTCGCATATCACATTGTTAACCTGCTTGGAGAACCTGGTCTCTAGGCATAACGTGCCCACACATCGATTGATATAAGGCAAGGCTCACGGTCTTGTCCAGGGCACATCTGTCTTAATTTGCGGAAAAGGAAGGGGAGTACCGCTATGACCGCAAAAAAGAAGTTCAATTTCAAAGCGCCGTTGGAGGTGTTCGCGAAGTCGATCGTTCAGCCGATGATGTATCTCTCGGTTGCCGGCATCCTGCTCATCGTGGGCATCATTCTGACCAACAAGACCATCTGCGCTTTGGTTCCCGTACTGGGCTCCGGTCCGTTCCAGCTTGTGGGCGCCGTTGTCTACCAGTCGCTGATGTTTATCATCAACAACCTCTCGATTCTGTTCTGCGTGGGTATCGCCGGCGCCATGGCAAAGAAGAACAAGGGCCATGCTTCGTTGATCGCCCTGATGTCGTTCTTCCTGTTCCTGCAGGCTAACAACATCGTGCTCAACGCCACCGGCTCTCTTGCCGATGCGAGCGGCATGCTCGGCCTTACCGGAACCGGCCAGGCCACCGTTATGGGCATCCAGGTGCTTGATACCGGCGTGTTTGGCGGCATCATCCTGGGCTGCATCACCGGTGCCGTGTTCAACAAGTACTCGAACAAGCAGTTCCCCATTGCCCTTTCGATGTTCTCGGGCGTTCGCTTCCCGTTCCTGATCATGATCATCATTTCCTGGATCATGGGCGCTGGCTTCTGCATCGTTTGGCCTCCGGTTCAGGGTGCCATCTCCTCAGTTGCCGGCATCATTAAGGAGTCGGGCAACATCGGCCTCTTTATCTACGGCATGCTCAACAAGCTGCTCGTTCCCACCGGTCTGCACCACCTCATCTACACCCCGTTCCAGTTCTCCGATGTGGGTGGCACCCTGACGCTGGGCGATCAGGTTATCGCCGGTGCCTACCCCATCCGTGTCGCCGAGATGGCAATGACGGGCCAGCCCTTCTCCGATAGCACCTACTTCAACAGCTACACCTTCAACAACCTGTGGCCCTACATCGGTATCGGTCTCGCCTTTATCGTCACCGCTTACAAGGGGAACAAGGATAAGACCAAGGCCGTTATCATCCCGCTGATCATCACCGCCGTGCTCTCCTGTGTCACCGAGCCCATGGACTTCCTCTTTGTCTTTGCCGCTCCCGTGCTCTTTGTCGTTCACTCGGTTCTTTCCGGCATCTTCCTGGTCCTGCTCAAGGTCCTCTCCGTGCCCGCTTCGACTGCAGGCGGCATCATCAACATCGTGGTTTCCAACCTGGTTCTTGGTGTCGATAAGACCAACTGGCCGGTTATGCTGGCGCTCGGAGTCGTCAACGCCGCGCTGTACTTCTTCCTCTTCACCTTCCTCATCAAGAAGCTCAACCTCCACACGCCTGGTCGCGAGGAGGAGTCCGAGCTCGCCGAGTCCGTTGCCGAGGGCGAGGCCGCCGCGTCTGTCGCGGTGAAGCAGGGCGCTGTTGCCGCAGCTCCCGCAGAGGGCGTCGATGCAGGTATTGCCGATCTGGTCGCAGGTCTTGGCGGCAAGGACAACATCGAGGAGCTCGAGAACTGCTTTACGCGTCTTCGCGTGAACGTTAAGAACCCGGACCTCATCGATGAGAACCTCATTAACCACGTGCCCAACAGCGGCATCAACCGCAACGGTAACAATATCCAGATCATCTTTGGCATGAAGGTCGCCGAGATGCGCGACAAGGTCGAAAACGCAATTGAGAAGGAGCAGTAAAAAATGATCATTACTCTGTGTGGTGGCGGATCCACCTTTACCCCCGGCATCGTCAAGTCCATCGCCCTGCGCAAGGACGAGCTCGACGTTGACGAGATTCGTCTGTACGACATCAACGAGGAGCGCCAGCGCAAGATCGGCGTTCTCGTGGACTGGATTCTGCACGAGGACCTCGGCCTGGACATCAAGCTTACGGTGACCACCGACAAAAAGACGGCTTTCACCGACGCGAGCTTCGTGTTTGCCCAGATGCGCGTGGGCGGCTATGCCATGCGCGAGCAGGACGAGAAGATCCCTCTGCGTCACGGCTGCGTGGGTCAGGAGACTTGCGGTTGCGGCGGCCTTGCCTACGGCATGCGCACCATCTTCCCCATGGTCGAGCTGATCGATGACGTTGAGAAGTACGCCAAGAAGGACTACTGGATTCTCAACTACTCTAACCCTGCCGCCATCGTCTCCGAGGGCTGCCGTGTGCTGCGTCCCAACGCTCGTATCATCAACATCTGCGACATGCCGATCGCGATTATCGACGTGGTTTGCGCCGCGCTCGATATCGACAAGAAGGATGTCGAGTACGATTACTTTGGTCTCAACCACTTTGGTTGGTTCACCTCGATCCGCCACAAGGGCGAGGAGGTGCTCCCGCAGCTGCGCGAGTACATCAAGGAGCATGAGATTCTGCTGCCCGACTCTTACCTCAAGGGCATGGGCTCGCTCATGGCAAAGAAGCCCGAGGAGGCCGTCGACGAGCACCCCGAGCAGAACCGCCACACCAAGGGCAGCTGGTACTACGTCTGGAAGGGCGAGTACGAGATCATGGAGTGCTTCCCGGAGTACCTGCCCAACACGTATCTGAACTACTACCTGCAGCAGAAGGAGTTCGTCGAGCATTCCAACCCCGAGCGCACGCGTGCTAACGAGGTTGAGGAGACGCGCGAG
This sequence comes from Collinsella aerofaciens, assembly GCA_048193585.1. Lineage (GTDB taxonomy): Bacteria > Actinomycetota > Coriobacteriia > Coriobacteriales > Coriobacteriaceae > Collinsella > Collinsella aerofaciens_CK. The sequence goes on from DBFAAM010000031.1 coordinate 79,516, forward strand.
AAGAACCTCTTCGACGGCATCGACCACTACGAGAAGACGGGCGAGATCGACGAGAGCACGTTCTATGCGGGCAGCCACGGCGACTGGATTGCCGACCTGTCTATCGCTCTGAAGAACGACACCAAGCAGCGCTTCCTGGTCATTTGCGAGAACAAGGGCGCCATCCCCAACATGCCCTACGACGCTATGGTCGAGCTGCCTGCCTACATTGGCAAGAACGGCCCCGAGGTCATCAGCCGCGACAACATTCCGCTGTTCCAGCAGGGCCTCATGATGCAGCAGCTGAACTCCGAGAAGCTCATTGTCGAGGCTACGATCGAGGGTTCGTACGAGAAGGCGCTCAAGGCCTTTACGCTCAACAAGACCGTGCCGTCGATGAAGGTCGCCAAGGAGGTTCTCGACGACATGATCGAGGCCAACAAGGGTTACTGGCCCGAGCTTAAGTAAAAGCAACAGGGTCGCTGGCCGCATGCCTGAAGCAATGCCCCGCCCACGTGATTGCGTGGGCGGGGCATTGTCGTTTGGTAACGCGTTTTATCAAATATGGCATTTATCTGCGGTAATGTTCTATTTCACCGCTGAGGGTGACATTTTATACCGCCTGCCGAACTGCGTGGAGACCTAACAACTTTTTAGGTCAGTGTTGTGCGTGTAGCAATTTCGCCCGGCCTCGCCTCCGGGCTGCCATGTGAGAGGAGATCTTATGGCTCGACTGCACGTAATGGAACGCAGCCACGCTCAGGCCGTCATGGACGACCTGCACGATGCACTCGGACGTCGTCTGGCGGTGAGTTCACTCGCCCCGTGCCCCGTCGAGTTTACGGCGGCGCTCGTCAACCTGTGCTCCACCCAGAGCTGCGGCAAGTGCACGCCCTGCCGCGTGGGCCTAAGCGCGCTGAGCGACCTGCTCGCCGATGTGCTCGAGGGCCGCGCCGACGAGTCCACGCTCAACTTGATTGAGCGCACGGCCCGCACCATCTACCTTTCGAGCGACTGCGCCATCGGCTACGAAGCTGGCGCCATGGCACTCACGGCCATTCGCGGCTTCCGCGACGATTTTGAGCACCACATCCGCGAACACTCCTGCGGCTTTGACCGCGAGGCTCGCGTCCCGTGTGTCTCGGGCTGCCCGGCGCACGTCGACATTCCTGGTTACATCTCGCTCGTCGAGGCAGGCCGTTATGCCGACGCCGTCAAGGTCATCCGCAAGAACAACCCGCTACCGCTCGTCTGTGGCCTGGTGTGCGAGCATCCCTGCGAGATGCATTGCCGCCGTGGCATGGTCGACGACCCCATGAACATCCTCGCCCTCAAGCGTTTTGCCGTTGAGCATAGCGACCTCAACGACCACAAGCCACATGTAGTGGACAACACCGGTAAGCGCGTCGCCGTGATCGGCGGCGGCCCGGCCGGCCTTTCCTGTGCCTACTACCTGGCCGTGATGGGCCACAAGGTGACCATTTTTGAGCAGCGCCACCACTTGGGCGGCATGCTGCGCTACGGCATCCCCAGCTATCGTCTGCCGCGCGAGCGCCTGCAGGCCGAGATCGACTGGATCTTGAGCGCCGGCATCGACGTGGAGCTCGACCACTCCGTGAGCGGCGAGGAGCTCGCCCGTCTGCGCGACGAGTTCGATGCCGTCTACCTGGCCATCGGTGCCCACAGTGACAAGAAGCTCGGCCTTCCGGGTGAAGAGGCGCCCGGCGTGGAATCGGCCGTCAAGATGCTGCGCGCCATCGGCGATGACGAGCTGCCCGACCTGAGCGGCCAGCGCGTGTGCGTCATCGGCGGCGGCAACGTTGCCATGGACGTGGCACGCTCCGCCGTGCGCTGCGGTGCCGAAAAGGTAAGCATCGTCTACCGCCGTCGCATCTGCGATATGACGGCCCAGGACGCCGAGATTGCCGGTGCCCAGGCCGAGGGCTGTGAGGTGCTGGAGCTGACGGCCCCGCTCGCCATCGAGACGGGCGAGGACGGTCGCGTGAGCGGCCTGCGCGTGCAGCCGCAGATTATCGGCGAGCCCCGTCGCGGTCGTCCGGCTCCGCGTGCCGCCGCCACGCCCGAGCGCGTCATCCCCTGCGAGCGTGTGTTCGTCGCCATTGGCCAAGACATCGATTCCAAACCGTTTGAGGAGGTGGGCATTGCCTGCAAGTGGGGCTGCGTGGTCACCGATTCGGACGGTGCCGTGCCCAACTTCGACGGCCTCTTTAGCGGCGGCGACTGCCAGACCGGTCCCGCCACCGTCATCCGTGCCATCAACGCTGGCCGCGTGGCTTCGGCAAATATCGACCGCTACCTGGGCTTCGACCACAAGATCAAGCTCGACGTGGAGCTGCCGACCGTGCAGTTTAAGGGCAAGCACGAGTGCGGCCGCTGCGAGCTGGGTGAGCGCGAGGCCGGCGAGCGTATTCACGATTGGAATCTGGTCGAGCAGGGCCTTACCGAGGAGGAGGCGCGCCAGGAGGCAAGCCGCTGCCTGCGTTGCGACCACTTTGGCTTTGGCGCGTTCCGCGGAGGGAGGAGCCTGGAATGGTAGAGCTCAACAACCCCACTGTCAGCGACAACACCGAAAGCGGAGCACTCAATATGGTCAAGCTCACTATCGATAATTGCGAGGTCGTGGTACCCGAGCACACCACGATCCTGGACGCGGCCAAGTCCGTCGGTATCCAGATTCCCACCCTGTGCTACCTGCGCGATCTAAACGAGATCGGCGGCTGCCGCGTGTGCGTGGTCGAAGTCGAGGGCTGCGATCAGCTGGTTGCCGCCTGCAACAACTACGTGCTCGACGGCATGGTGGTCCACACCAACAGCCCCAAGGCTCGCGAGGCCCGTCGCACCAACGTGCAGCTGCTGCTGTCCCAGCACGATTCGCAGTGCACGAGCTGCGTGCGCAGCGGCAACTGCAACCTACAGACCATCGCCAACGACCTGGGTATTTTTTATCTGCCGTATCAAAGGCATTTGGCGGGCGAGGGCTGGGATTTCGATTTTCCCATCATCCGCGAAAACGACAAGTGCATTAAATGCATGCGCTGTATCAAGGTGTGCGAGAGCGTGCAGGGGCTAGGGATTTGGGACCTGACCAACCGCGCCACGCATACCGCCGTGGGTACCCGCGGGCGCGCGCCGATCGGCAAGACCGAATGCGTCGCGTGCGGCCAGTGCATAACGCATTGCCCGACGGGCGCACTGCGCGAGCGCGACGATACCGAGACCGTGTTCGATGCTCTCGCCGATCCCGACAAGATCGTGCTGGTGCAGATTGCGCCGGCCGTGCGCAGCGCCTGGGGCGAGGAGCTCGGCATATCTCGCGAGGAGGCTACCGTTGAGCGCTTGGCTTGCGCGCTGCGCCGCGTTGGCTTTGAGTACGTGTTCGATACCGATTTCTCGGCCGACCTCACCATTATGGAAGAGGGCTCCGAGCTGCTCAAGCGCCTGGGCGAGGCCGCCAAGGGCGAGGGCGACAGCCGCAGCTGGCCCATGTTCACGAGCTGCTGCCCGGGCTGGGTACGCTTTGTGAAGGCGCGTTACCCCGAGTTTGTCGACAGCCTGTCCACGTCCAAGTCGCCGCAGCAGATGTTCGGCGCCATCGCCAAGACCTACTACGCCAAGGTGCTGGGCGTGGAGCCCGAGCGCCTGTTTGTGGTGTCCGTGATGCCGTGCACGGCCAAGAAGGCCGAGTGCGCGCTGCCGAGCATGGTGGGCGAGGGCGGCACGCCCGATGTGGACGTTGCGCTGACGGTGCGCGAGATGGTGCGCATGGTCCGCGCGAGCCACGTGAGCGTGGATACGCTAGTTGAGGAGCCGCTCGATACGCCGCTGGGCTTTGGCACGGGTGCGGGTGTGATCTTTGGCGCCACGGGCGGCGTGATGGAGGCCGCCGTGCGCTCGGCCTATTACCTGGTGACGGGCAAGAACCCCGACGCCGACTTCTTTACCGATGTGCGCGGCCTGGACGGCTGGAAGGAGGCCGTGGCCGATATCGATGGCACCAAGGTGCGCGTCGCCGTGGCACACGGGCTGGGCAACGCTGCCCGTCTGCTCGACGCGATTCGCGACGGCCGCGTGAGCTATGACTTCGTTGAGGTTATGGCGTGCCCGGGCGGCTGCGTCGGTGGCGGCGGTCAGCCCATCCACGACGGCTGCGAGCTGGCAGCCGAGCGTGGCCAGGTGCTCTGGGGCCTGGATGCCGCTGCGGACATTCGTTTCTCGCACGAGAATCCCGATGTCCAGGCGTGCTACCGCGAGTTCTTGGGCGAGCCGCTCTCGTCGCTGGCTGAGGATCTGCTGCATACCGACCATCACGCATGGACGATGCCTAACGAGGGGACGTGCTAGCGATGCGCGCGTTTGATTTTGAGCTGTCGCGCCGGGGGTTTGCCTCGGCGCTTGCCGCGGGTGCGCTGTCGCTTGCACTCGCGGGCTGTGGCGGCGGGGCTGCCGGTGCCGGGTCCGCCGCGGGCTCGGCTGCCACGGACGGCGCCGGTGCTGCTGCAGAGCCGGTCGAGGTGCGCGTCGCCTCGCTCAAGGGGCCGACCTCGATTGGTCTGGTGCAGTTTATGGACCGGGCAGCCGATGGCGAGACGGACAATGAGTTCGACTTTGCGATCAACACTGCCGCCGACGAGATTGTGCCCAAGGTCATTCAGGGCGATATCGACATTGCCCTGGTGCCGGCCAACGTGGCGAGCGTGCTCTACAACAAGACCGAGGGTGCGGTGCAGGTCATCGATATCAACACGCTGGGCGTGCTGAACGTTGTGACGGGCGACGCGAGTGTGGCCTCGTTTGGCGATCTGGCGGGCCATACTGTCTATATGACGGGCAAGGGCACCACGCCGGAGTACGTCATGAACTACTTGCTGGAGCGCGCGGGCCTGACCGGCCAGGTGGCGCTTGAGTTTAAGAGCGAGCCCACCGAGGTGCTGTCGGCGTTGCTTGTCGACCCGTCCGCCGTGGGCGTGCTGCCGGAGCCGTTCAAGACCGCTGCCATCGCCAAGAGCGAAGGCAAGCTGTCGGCGCCGGTGAGCCTGACCGATGTGTGGGATGAGCTAGCGGGTGACACGGGTTCGCGCCTGCTGACGGGCGTGACCGTGGTGCGCCGTGCCTTTGCCGAGGAGCATCCCGAGGCCGTGGCGGAATTCTTGCGCTGCCATGAGGCGAGCGTGAAGGCCGTCAATGCGGCGCCGGCAGATTGGGCACAGGCCGTGGTCGATGCGGGTATCGTCGATAACGCCGCGATTGCTGAAAAGGCGATTTCCGGGTGCATGCTCGTGTGCCAGACGGGGAAGGATATGAAGGCGGCGCTCGGTGGGTACCTGCAGGTGCTGGCCGATGCGGACGCGAGCGCCGTGGGCGGCAAGCTCCCGGCTGATGATTTCTATTACATGGAGTAGCCCGTGCGTGCGTTTGCTCGACAAATGACAGAGCGTATGAAGGCGGTGACGGCAGCAGGTGCCGTTGCTGCCTTTTGGCTTGCCGTGTGGGTCTTTGCAGCAGCACTGGTGGCGCAGCCGTTGATTTTGCCGGGGCCAGGCACTGTTGCGATGGCGTTGCTGCGGCTAGTATGCGATGCCGGTACGTGGGCGATTCTGGTGGACTCAGGCGCGCGAATCTTGGGTGGGCTGGCGCTTGCCGCGGCGTGCGGCGGCGTGATGGCGGGAGCCTCGGTGCGGTCGCTGACGTTTGCCCGCTTGGTGGCGCCGGTGCTTTCGTTTGTTAAGGCGACGCCGGTTGCCTGCGTGGTGGTCCTGCTGCTCATTTGGTTGGGGTCGGCGCGTGTGAGCGTCGCGGCGGTCTTTTTGATGGCACTGCCGGGCGTGTATTTTTCGCTGGTCGAGGGCTTGGCGCAAGTGGATAGGCCGCTGGAGCAGATGTTTCGTCTGCATGGCGTGCGGGGTTGGCGTCTGTTTTGTGCCCACACCTGGCGTGAAGTCCTGCCGTTTGTGCTTTCGTGCGCCCGCGCTGTGATCGGCATGAGCTGGAAGGCCGGCGTGGCGGCGGAGCTCATCGGCATGGCGACGGGCACCGTGGGCGAACGCATCTATCAGGCGAAGCTTTTGATCGAGACGGCGGACCTGCTGGCGTGGACCGTGCTGGTTGTTATGGCTTCGTGGGCATGCGAGCGCGTGCTGGTGTGGTTGCTGCGGGCTTCGGGGCCCGTGGCATGGCGTACTGCCGTGCGGGCGCATGGGCGCGGTGGCCGCGGGCGTGCGTGCGGCTCTGCTGGCGGCGGGGCTGCTGCGGAGCTTGCGCTCGCCGTGGGCGACCGGGCGCCCTGGTCGCCGGCGCTCGACGGACTGGTGCTTCATGTGCCCGCCGGTGGACGCACCTGTGTGATGGGCGCTTCGGGCGTGGGCAAGTCGACGTTGCTTGCGCTGGTGGCGGGGGAGTGCGCACCGTGCTCCATGGTGTTTCAGGACGTGCGCCTGGTCGAGGACGCCTCTGCTTTGGATAACGTGCTGGTGTGCGCCGATGCACGCGTGAATGCCTCGAGTGCCGCTGCCTTGTTGCGCCTGCTGGTACCGGGGATCGATGTGCATGCCCGCGTGGCCGAGCTCTCGGGCGGGCAGCGCCGTCGCGTCGAGATTGCCCGAGCCCTGCTGTGTCCGGGCGGCGCAGTGATTCTGGACGAGCCCTTTACCGGTCTAGACATCGCTGCGCGCGACGCATGCACCGAGGTCGTGCTCGACTTGCTCGACGGCCGTATGCTGTTGCTTGCCACGCACGATTCCGCTGACGCTCGGGCCCTCAATATCTCGGACATCATCACGCTCTAAAGACTTACTCAGCAACAAATTGATCCGTTTTTTCTCCGTCCCCAATGGGTCGGGTATGGTATTCTATCTGCGGGGTAATACTTAGGAATACCAAGTAATACCAACGCCGTAGAACAAACTCCAGATGCGGGCCAATCGGGTTGCCTTCACAGCCCGTCGCCCAGCCGCGTGGCCCGCATCCATCCGCACCACCGTCGTTTCAAAAAGGAAGCGCCATGGCAGAACACATGACCCCGGTTGTCGCGAAGGTCTTGCCCGAGGAAAAGGCGGCCTTCGCGGCGGCAACCCAGCTCGTGGGCACCACGCCGTCTAACGCCATCCGCATGTTCATCGCCGCCTTCAATCGCTGCGGCACCTTTCCGTTTGACATCTCGCCCAACGGGGCCTTTGGCAAAGAGTGTCCTCAACAGCTAGTCGTTTAAGAACGTCCATTACAGTCGAAATTGTCAGCCCGGGACCGTCTCGGGCTACGATTGAGGCGCGCCCAGAACGGGCCGCCGACCGGGCGCCCGCGCACGGCCGAACGTCCCTGCCCCCGAGAGGGCCTGTTGGGTGCTGCCG
>DBFAAM010000034.1:0-69848 GCA_048193585.1 Collinsella aerofaciens
CAACAGGCCCTCTCGGGGGCAGGGACGTTCGGCCGTGCGCGGGCGCCCGGTCGGCGGCCCGTTCTGGGCGCGCCTCAATCGTAGCCCGAGACGGTCCCGGGCTGACAATTTCGACTGTAATGGACGTTCTTAAACGACTACATAGAACAAGAGTGGATGATCTCCCGGTTTGAGCCTGCATTCAAGCTCAAAGTGGGAGATCATCCACTCTCGTTTCGTTTGTTGATTTCGATGCCTACATTTGGAGGAACAGTTCGTGGAGGCGGGTATCGTCGTCGAGCTCGGGGTGGAAGGTTACGCCGAGCTGGTTGCTTTGGCGGGCGGCGACGATACGGCCGTCGACTTTTGCTAAGACCTTGGCGTCGCCGTGGACCTCGACGATGCGGGGCGCGCGGATAAACGTCAGCGGCACTTCACCGTCGATGCCGGCTACCTGCCCCTTGGTTCGAAAGCTGCCGAGCTGCCTGCCGTAGGCATTGCGCTCGACAAGTACATCCATGGTTGCCAAACGCGGCGTGCCCTTATCGTCGTGGGCGGCAAGGTCGCGCGCCAGCAGAATCAAGCCGGCGCAGGTGCTCAGGACGGGCATGCCTTCAGCGATACGGGCACGAAGCTCCTCGAGCATGCCCAACTCATCAAGCAGCATCCCTTGAACGGTAGACTCGCCGCCGGGAAGTACCAGGCGGTCAAAGTCCTGCTTCAAATCAGCCGCCTGCCTCAGCTCAATACAACGTGCGCCCAGCTCGGATAGCCTTGCCTCGTGCTCGGTAAAAGCACCTTGGACCGCCAGCACGGCGACCGTCTGGTCTGCGTAATCGCTCATGTGCGATCCTTTCTGCTGGACTAGCGCCCGCGCTCCTCCATGATGATCTCGATCTCGTCGGCGTTGATGCCCACCATGGCCTCGCCCAGGTCCTCCGAAAGCTCGGCGATGAGCTTGGCATCGGTGAAGTTTGCCACGGCCTTGACGATGGCGGCTGCGCGCTTGGCGGGGTCGCCGCTCTTAAAGATGCCCGAGCCGACAAAGACGCCTTCGGCGCCCAGCTGCATCATCAGCGCGGCGTCGGCGGGGGTCGCTACGCCGCCGGCGGCAAAGTTCACGACGGGAAGCTTACCCGTGGCATGGACCTCGCGCACCAGCTCGACCGGAACCTGCAGTTGCTTGGCTGCCTCAAAGAGCTCATCGTCGCGCAGGGCGACAACGTCGCGGATCTGCTTTTGGATCTTGCGCATGTGGCGTACGGCCTGAACGACGTCGCCCGTGCCCGGCTCACCCTTGGTGCGAATCATAGTGGCGCCCTCGGCAACACGGCGCAACGCCTCGCCCAGATCGCGGGCGCCGCAGACAAACGGCACGTCAAACTGGGTCTTGTCGATGTGATAGACGTCATCGGCGGGGGAGAGAACCTCGGACTCGTCGATGTAATCGATCGCGATGGCCTGCAGGACCTGCGCCTCGACAATGTGACCGATGCGGCACTTGGCCATGACGGGGATGGAGACGGCCTCTTGGATGCCCTTGATCATCTTGGGGTCGCTCATGCGCGAGACGCCGCCTGCGGCACGGATGTCGGCCGGGATGCGCTCGAGTGCCATGACGGCGCAGGCGCCTGCCTCCTCGGCGATGCGCGCCTGCTCGGGCGTGGTGACGTCCATGATGACGCCGCCCTTGAGCATCTGCGCGAGTTCGCGGTTGAGTTTGACGCGATCGGCCTTGCTGGTCTGTTCTGCCATGGTTGCTCCCTTGGTTGGCATGTGCATTGCTTGACGGAACATCCTATCGGGGAGCTGGGTATGGCGAAATACTCAGATTTCGAGATAATGACAAGGTCAGACTAATACCAGATTGAATGACTTAATAAGGCCAGGTGACAAACTCATGCTTGACTACAATTTGGAAAAACGCGGCGGAGCATCGCTCTATGAGTATGTTTACCAGCAAATTCGAGATGATATCGTTGCTGGACGCATTGCGGCGGGGGAGCATCTTCCGTCTAAGCGTGCCTTTGCCAGCCATCTGGGAATCAGTGTCATTACCATCGAGAATGCATATAGCCAGTTACTTGCCGAGGGCTATATTTGCTCAAAGCCGCGTCGTGGCTACTACGCTTGTGAGCTTCCGGATGCACCGGTTTTGCCTTTGGCTGAGACAGAGTTTGATCGAGATTCCGCTCCTGCGGGTCTTAACGCACATGATGTTGATGGACGGGTCGAGCAATTCGACGCACTTTTTCCTTCCACTTTGGAGGCGGCGCGGCTTTGGCAAAGCGCACTGCGGGCGACGCTGGCATCCGAAGATGAGCGCGAGATCTTTTCGCCCGCACCGGTACAGGGCACCGTTCGGCTACGATGCGCAATTGCTCATCATCTGCGCGGGACGAGGGGTATGAATGTCGACCCCGACAACATTGTTATCGGTGCGGGCGCCCAGCTGCTCGATACCATGTTGGTTCAGCTGCTTGGCGCGGACAAGGTGTATGCCGTTGAGGATCCGGGCTATTTGCGCCTGACGCGCATCTATCAGGCTATGGGCTGCCAAGTACGACATATCCCGTTGGATGACGACGGCGTGGACCTGAGCGCTCTGCAGAAAACCGGGGCCGATATCCTTCACCTGATGCCGTCCCATCAGTATCCGACCGGCCTTGTGACGAGCATTGCGCGTCGCTATGCGCTGCTGAGCTGGGCCGCCGAACAGCCGGGCCGATATCTCATCGAAGACGACTTCGATTGCGAGTTTCGGCTTGCCGGCAAGCCGATTCCTGCGCTCGCGTCGATCGATGCCGCCCAGTCGGTTATCTACACCAACACGTTTTCGAAGAGCCTTTCATCGGCGTTGCGTCTAGCGTACATGGTGTTGCCCGATGAGCTAATGGAGCGGTTTAGGCGCAACCTTGGTTTCTACGCCTCGTCGGTGAGCTCTGTTGACCAGGTCGCTTTGGCGCGTTTGCTGGAATCTGGTGATTACGAGCGACATGTGAACCGCGTGCGCGTTCGTGCTCGCGAGGCGCGTGATGGCCTGACCTCGCTTGTACGGAAAGCGTTTCCGGCAGGGGAGGTCTCGATCGAACACGCAGACGCGGGCCTTTACTGCACTGTGGTTGCGGAGTGCGAAGCGGGCGGAAGCTCTTTTGCGCAGGCCCTCACGCGCTCGAGTATCCCTTTTGTCGATATCAGTGACTGTTATTGGTGTGCCGATGGCGCATCTGTCCCTAAAAACTCAACTCAAATTCTTGTCCAGTATGACGATTTGAGTCCAAAAATGCTTAATACCTTGGAATTGCAGCTAATGGGGGGTGCTCTGCAACCTAAGTGAGTAGACTTTTAGCACTTTGGCGACCAGGCAGTTTTGTAACAAGTTATCTACCTGCGGTTTTGAAAAGCAGGAAGACCGGCCTGCTCGGAATGTTCAAAAAAGTCTACTCACTTGCCGCGTAAAGCTTCTGCATGAGAAAAAAATGGGGTTTTCAACAGGGCTTCGTCCAGCTCTCGACAAGCTTTTGGCCAGTTGGGGAGGGCTGTTGAAAACTTGGCAGTCCGTTCGGCGCCATTTTTGGTGCGTTCGCGCCAATGCGTGACTGACTGGGTTGAAATTCGTGTTCTCCTGTGCCTATGAAGGATCTACTTTGTGACATATCGGCTTTTAGGTACTGGCGTTTGCCTCCTCAAGTCCGCGCTTTGTGTCCGCCGCTTCCACGACCGGAAGAAGACCGGCAGCGATATGATCTCGCCCGCAACCCGACGGCTGCGGTCGCACTCGGTTTTCCGTTGTATACATTGGTTCGGACGAGAAACAAACGGACTTGTCCAGCCAGCATTAGGCAGCGGCTGTTTCTTGGTGAGCTTCCCAGGGAATCCGTGCTGGAAACGGAGCATGGGTTTTTGATTACGTCTCCTCTACTGACGGCATTCATCATGTCGCGGCACCTGACGGATCTCCAGCTTCTTTTGGTATTGGCGGAGATGTGTGGCTTGTTTGCGGTGTGCGCTCTGCCGGCGGCACTTGAGGCGGAGCTTTCGCGTGCAATTGATTCGGGCGCGATTTCGACAACGTTCGGTTGGGTGCGCTGCCCGTCCGAGGACGGCACCGCCTCAAATTTATGGCGTCGAGACGCTTTGGTTTTAGGCAGAGACCTTGACCGTTTTTGTTCAGATGTTTGCGGGATGCGTTACGGCAATAGATTTATGGCGGTATCGCAACTCGTTCCATTGGGTGCCGCGTCGCCTTTTGAAGTCGAGGCGTATTTGTTGCTTGGACTGCCGCGAGCCCTGGGAGGCGAAGGGTTTTGCGGCATAGAGCTCAATGTCGAAGTGACGTTAAGCACAAGTGCTCGAGCGATTGTGGGAAAGTCCCGTGTATATATCGACCTACTTCTTTCTTCGCCGGACGGTAGGCGACAGGTGGCCATTGAATGTCAGGGAAAGGCCTCGCACGGACGCGCAGGGGATGGCTTGCGTGACGCTGACCGCATGACGGCCCTTCAGGCCATGGGCTACGATGTGCTTCTCCTTACACACAGACAGATATCGGATGAGGATAGATTCCGCGCGATCGTTAAGGCCATATGCAGGATGCTCGATGCTGAATATCGTGATAAAAGCTCAGATGAGCAAAGGGCTGAGACATTACTCAGGTCTGAACTATTCGTTGACTGGACAAAAATGGGAGTAATCGACGGAAAGATGCCCGTTAGACACAAAATGGCTCGATCGTGGACGGCTGCGAATCTAAGTGAGTAGACTTTTGGCACTTTGGCGACTAGGTCGTTTTGCAACAAGGCATTTACCTGCGGCTTTATAAAGTGATATGGATGGTCTGCTCGGCAAGTTCCAAAAAGTCTACTCACTTAGTTTTTGACGAGAAGCCGATGCCGAAGGCGGTCCTATTTCAGGTAGTTAACAAGTTTGTGAGGCACGAAAAAGGCCCGAACCAATACGGTCCGGGCCTCATTGAGCTAGAGGTTATGTCTCAGGCGTTTGGCTTAGCCAAAGTAGCGCTTGAGCAGGCCGGCGAAAGCCTTGCCGTGGCGGGCCTCGTCGCGAGCCATCTCGTGCACGGTGTCGTGGATGGCATCAAGGCCAGCGGCCTTGGCACGCTTGGCAAGATCGGTCTTGCCGGCGGTGGCACCGTTCTCGGCCTCAACGCGCATCTCGAGGTTCTTCTTGGTGGAGTCGGTCACGACCTCGCCCAGGAGCTCAGCGAACTTGGCAGCGTGCTCGGCCTCCTCGTGGGCAGCCTTCTCCCAGTACAGGCCGATCTCGGGATAGCCCTCGCGATGAGCGACGCGCGCCATGGCCAGGTACATACCGACCTCGGAGCACTCGCCCTCAAAGTTGGCGCGCAGGTCGGCAACGATGTCCTCGGAGACGCCCTCCATCTTGGCGACGCCCACGACGTGCTCGGCAGCCCACTCGAGCTGACCCTCCTCCTGCTTCAGGAAGCGAGAACCGGGAACGCCGCACTGGGGGCACTTGAAGTCCTCGGGCAGCTGGTCGCCGTCGAACTCTTCCACATAACCGCAAACGGGGCAAACAAACTTCATGATTCGATCCTTTCGATCGATGGCGATTGTGCGCTCGTCCGGTCCCGTAAGGGCCCTCTCCGGACGTGCGTCTTGACGAGTTCTATTATCCATAAATGCAACCAAATGTGAAGCCTATTAGGAATGATTTTTAATAAAATAATTTTGAGATATGAAGATGTTGATTGATTAACGATTGGCAGGCCGTCTTTGACCGTCGCTGAGTACAATCGGTCGAGCAAATGTTGACCAATCAACAAATGAGGGAGTTTCCTTTATGCATCTAGCCCGTCGTGCCTGGTGCCGAACATATCAGACGGTTTTTCGCATTGCATTGCCGATCCTGCCCTATACCGAGCCGCACATTTTAGAGCATGCCGAGGATGTGCCCGCGGTGCTTCAAAAGCGCTCGATCCAGAAGGTCCTTATCGTGACGGATCCCGGCATTGCACGTTTGGGACTCACGGCATCACTCGAGCGTGCGCTTACGGCTCAGGGGATTGGCGTTACGGTCTATGCCGAAACGCGTGCGAATCCCACGGTCTCGAATGTGGAGGAGGCGGCGTCCCTGTATCGAGAGAGCGCCTGCCAGGCCATTATCGGCTTTGGCGGAGGATCAGCCATGGACTGCGCCAAGGGCGTAGGCGCACGCATTGCGCAGCCAAACAAGCCCATCAACAAGATGCGCGGCCTGCTGCGGATTCATCGTCGCCTGCCGCTGCTCATCGCCGTCCCCACCACGGCAGGCACGGGAAGCGAGGTCACACTTGCGGCGGTAATTACCGATGACGAGACGCACTACAAGTACCCCATTAACGACTTTGTGCTTATTCCGCGCTTTGCGGTGCACGACCCCGAGTTTACGCGCGGTCTGCCCGCCTCCATTACGGGGCAGACGGGTATGGATGCCCTGACGCATGCCGTCGAGGCCTTTATCGGGCGAAGCACCACGCCCTATACGCGCAAGATGGCACGACAGGCGGTGCAGCTCATCCACGACAATTTGCTCGAGGCCTATGAGCATGGTGACGACATGCGCGCTCGTCGCAATATGCTTTCGGCGGCGTATAAGGCGGGCGTTGCGTTTACCCGCTCCTATGTCGGATATGTGCATGCCATCGCGCACAGTCTGGGCGGCCGATACGGAATTCCGCACGGTTTGGCCAACGCGATCATCCTGCCGCACATGCTTCGCGCTTATGGTGACGCTGCCGCCCCCAAGCTTGCCGATCTTGCTCGCATGGCGGGCATTGCGCCGGCTACCGCGCAGGACAGTCTTGCGGCCGAGGCCTTTATCGATTGGGTCGACCGCATGAACGCCGCCTTGGGCATACCCAAATATGTGACGGGCATTCGCCGCTCCGACATTTCCGAGATGGCGGCGCATGCCGATGCCGAGGCCAATCCCCTGTACCCCGTTCCGCTTCTAATGGACCGCTTGGAGCTCGAGCATATGTACGAAGTCGTTGCAGGTGGTATGTTTGAGAGCGAGAATTAGGAGGGCCCATGAACACCGAGGAAATTGCGCGCATCGTCGGCGATCAGCGCGCCTACTTTAAGACGCACGCTACGTTTGATGTTGATGCTCGACGTCGCGCGCTCGCGAGTTTACGCGATGCGGTGCGGGCCCACGAGGCCGATATCGCTCATGCGCTCAAGACCGATTTGGGAAAGTCGCATGACGAGGCCTATATGTGCGAGATTGGCACATCGCTTTCCGAGATTCGACATCAGATCGCTCACGTGGTTCGATGGAGTCGTCCGCGCCTGCGTCCGTGCGACCTCGCTAACGCCGTGAGCGTGTGCAAAACGCAAACCGTGCCCTATGGCGTCACGCTCATCATGGCGCCCTGGAACTATCCGTTTTTGCTGACGCTCGAGCCGCTCGCTGGCGCCCTTGCCGCGGGCAATACCGTGGTCATCAAGCCGAGCGCCTATGCTCCGGCATCGAGCGCGGTGCTCAGGCAAATCTGTGAAGAGGCATTTGATCCGCGCCTGGTGACGGTTGTCGAGGGCGGGCGCGCCGAGAACGAAGCGCTGCTCGATGAGTGCTGGGACAAGATCTTCTTTACCGGTAGCGTTCCGGTCGGCAAACTCGTCATGGAGCGCGCAAGTAAAAACCTCACGCCCGTGACGCTTGAGCTGGGCGGAAAGAGCCCCTGCATCGTGGATGCGACGGCAAACTTGAAGGTCGCGGCGCGGCGTATCGCCTTTGGTAAATGGCTCAACGTGGGGCAGACCTGCGTGGCGCCCGACTACC
The DNA here is from genome assembly GCA_048193585.1 of Collinsella aerofaciens. Taxonomy (GTDB): domain Bacteria; phylum Actinomycetota; class Coriobacteriia; order Coriobacteriales; family Coriobacteriaceae; genus Collinsella; species Collinsella aerofaciens_CK. Next base: position 7,783 of record DBFAAM010000034.1, read on the forward strand.
TGCTGGTCGATGCGCGCGTGCACGACGAGCTGCTGGACCTCATCAGGGAAGAGGCCCGCCGTATGTTTGGCGAGCATCCGCTCGATAACGAGGACTACGGGCATATCGTCAACGCCAAGCATTTTGCGCGCGTGCGCGGGCTGATCGATCCCGATAAGGTCGTGCTGGGAGGCACGGCGCGCGAGTCGTCGCTCAAGATTGAGCCGACGATCCTAGACGGCGTGACCCCCGATGACGCCGTGATGCAGGAGGAGATCTTCGGTCCCATCTTGCCGGTGCTGACGTTTGAGAGCCTAGACGAGGCCGAGACGTTTATTACGGATCGTCCGACGCCGCTGGCCCTGTATATCTTTAGCCAGGACCGTTCGGTTCAGCAACGCTTTGTGCGCTACGTGCCCTTTGGCGGCGGCTGTGTCAACGACACGATCATGCACTTGGCTACGAGCCATATGGGCTTTGGCGGCATGGGCGCGAGCGGTATGGGGCAGTACCATGGACGCGAGAGCTTCGATACGTTTAGCCACAAGAAGAGCATCGTGAACAAGGCAACTTGGCTGGACGTGCCGTTTCGGTATGCGCCCTACGCAAGCTGGAAGCACAAGTTCGTGCGCATGTTTGTGCATTAGAAAAGGGCGCAGGTAATACGAACAAGTGTTCCTATTACCTGCATTTTGCGTTAGACTACTGTTATGGAGCACGGATGGGCCAACTCCCTTTAGAAGGGATTTGGTATGAACGTAAGCGATGTTATTTCGTTATTGGCGTTGTTGATTGCGGCTATCGAACTCGGTCTGTTTATCGGCCGAATGAAATAGCCGCCCCCGCGTAAGCGAAGACGGCCACTTCTCACGATGAAAACGTGTATCGGAGTTGGCAAGACCCGCGGCAACGGGTGCCATCCGTGTTCCTATCTTATCTGCAAGCGTTCTGTCGCGCAAGCGTTGAGGCAAACGATTGAAGGACGCAGACAGGATGTATTTGTGTCCGCACGGGACCGTAGACTTCTCAATAAGGTTACACACCGGTTTATCCGGCCGTTAGAGGAGCTGCTATGTACGAGCCTTCACGTGTTCTTCTGTCATTTCACATTGCAGGATTTCAGTATGCCGATGGCGCCTTGGTCCTGGGCGATCTTAAAGCGGGCGATAAGCTGACGCTGTGTGCCGAGCGCGATAATCCCCATGACCCCGAGGCAGTTGCGATCTACTGTGGCAAGACCAAACTTGGCTACGTTCCGGGAAACGAGGTCGGCCCGCTGTCCTTGATGATGTATTACGGCCACGAGGACGTATTTGAGGCCCGCGTGCAACAGGTTGCCCCCGAGCGCAGCCCGTGGCACCAGGTGCGCGTTGGCCTCTATGTGGTGGATGCCCGCTAGTCGGCAATGGAGGCGGCCATGTTTGATGACGACGACCAGTTCGATCTGACAGACGATCCGTTTGAGTGGGATCTGCTACTCGACGACGATGAGTTGGAGCAGGATCGTAAGAAACGGCAGGACAAGAAAACTCAGAGTGACGCTTCGAAAAAGCAAGACAAACGCCGCCGCGGACTGTTCGGCGGGCTCTTTGGATAACCGCCGCATCGCTGCGTCTGTATACTTAGCACGAGTTGAACACGTTGCGAAATGAGGACACAGACGATGATGTGGTTTACCGCCGACTTGCACCTGGGCGATACGAATATCTTGCACGACATGGACCGGCCGTTTGGCTCGGTCGAGGAGATGAACCGCAAGGTCATCGATGCCATCAATGAGTGCGTGGCTGCGGACGACCGCCTCTATATTCTGGGTGACTTTACCTATCGTTTGCCCCTGGCGGAGGCGGTGCGCCTGCGCGAGCGTATCGAATGCCAGAACGTGACGCTCATCCGCGGTAACCATGACGGCGACTGGGAAGATTCCGACGTACCGCAGATTTGGGAAGACGTGCGCGATTACCTGGAGATTGCTCCCGGCTATGCCAAGGGCCATCGTCTGGTTATGAGCCACTACCCCATGCTCAGCTGGAACGGCAAGGCACGTGGCGCCATTATGCTGCATGGGCATATCCACAGCAGGGGTGACCGCGCCAACGCACGCAACCGCGATCGCGAGCGCCCTATCTTTCGCTACGATGTCGGTCTCGATGCCAACGAGTACAAGCCCGTAAGCCGCGATCAGATTCTTAGCTTCTTTGGGTTATAGGGCGCCAGAGCCACCACAAAGGGGACAGGCACCTTTGTGGTGGTTCTGGCGCCGTTGCCATTATGGCGGCGGCGCCTTTTTTGTCCGCGCGGCGCGGTAGAGTGTAGCCGGTTGATATTTGCGTCCATCGAGGAGCTGCTATGAACGAGATCAAGTGCCCGCATTGCGGCGAAGTTTTTAAGGTCGATGCATCCGGCTATGCGGATATCGTCAAGCAGGTGCGCGATGCGGAGTTCTCGCGCGACCTGAATGACCGCGTAGCGGCTGCTCGACGCGAGGGCGAGCAGGCGCTGGAGCTTGAGCGTTCGCGTTCGGCGTCTGCCCTGCAGGAGGCAGAGGCTCAGCGCAACGCTCAACTTGTCGAGCAGAAGAACGCTGCGGCTCAGCAACTGGCACAAGAGGTTGCCAAGCGCGATGCCGAGCTTGCCGAGCTGCGCGCCAAGCTCGAGGGTGCTGCCGCAGAGCGCGAGAGTGCAAGCCGGCGTGCGGCGGTTGAGGCTCGTGCCGATGTCCAAAAGGAGAATGTGGAGCTCCAGCGCGAGATCGACAATTTGCGTGCGCAGCTGGGACGCAAAGATGACGAAGCAAAGCTTGCCGAAGCCGCGGTACGCAATGCGACTCAAAATGACCTCGCCGCGCGCGATGCTCAGATTGCGGAGTTGCAGGCAAAGCTTGCCGCCGCAGATAAGGCTCAAGAAATGGCACTCGCAACTGCTGCGGCCGAGGCGCAGCGTAAGCTCGAGGCTGCGCAAAACGAAGCGAATCGTAAGCTTTCCGATTACCAGACAGAAGTGCGTGAGAAGTTCTCGAATGCTAAGACTCAGTCCGAGCGCGAGGCCGAGGGCCTTCGTGCACAGCTTCGTGAGCAAGAACTTTCTGCAAAAATGGAGCTGTCGAAGGCGGTCGCCGCGGCGGAGCGAGAGCGCGATGAGGCGCGTGCCAAACTGACGAGCGAGCTGGCGGTGCGCGATTCTCGCGAGGAACAGGTCAAAGCGGCACACGAGCTCGAGCTTGCGCAGGCCAAGCGTGCGAGCGATGACCTGATTCGCTATAAGGATGAAGAGATCGAGCGCCTTAAGGACATGAAGGTCCGCCTGTCCACCAAGATGGTGGGCGAGTCGCTCGAGCAGCACTGCGAGACCGAGTTTAACCGTCTGCGCATGACGGCGTTTCCTAACGCGTACTTCGAGAAGGATAACGATGCGTCCGAGGGCACCAAGGGCGACTTTATCTTCCGCGAGTGCGACGCAAGCGGTAACGAGGTCATTTCGATTATGTTCGAGATGAAAAACGAGAACGATGAGACCGCGACCAAGCACAAGAACGAGGACTTCTTTAAGAAACTCGACCACGATCGCCGCCAAAAGGGCTGCGAGTACGCGGTGCTCTGCACGTTGCTCGAACCCGAGAGCGAGCTTTACAACGCCGGCATCGTGGACGTGAGCTATCGCTACGAGAAGATGTACGTGATTCGCCCACAGTTCTTTATTCCCATGATCACGCTTCTTCGCAACGCCGCCATGGGTTCGCTGCGCTATAAGCAGGAGCTGGCGGAGTACAAGCAGCAGAACATCGACGTCACGAACTTCGAGGCCAAGATGGAGAAGTTCAAGAACGACTTCGGCCGCAACTATGAGCTTGCGAGCCGTAAGTTCCAGACGGCGATCGAGGAGATTGACAAGACGATTAGCCATCTGCAGAAAACCAAGGAGGCATTGCTGTCCTCCGAGAACAATTTACGTCTAGCCAACAAGAAGGCCGACGATCTTACCATTCGCAAGCTCACCTGGGGCAACAAGACCATGAAGGCGGCGTTTGACGAGGCGCGCGGGGCTGCGACAGGGGCAAACGATGAGCCCGCCGAGGCGGATTCGTATGAGGTCGAGGATGCCGAGTAGAGGATAGCGTATAGTGCAAAAGCGGGGCCGCTGGCGATATTGCCAACGGCCCCGCTTCGTTCCAGTATGTACGGCTAGTCCTCGAGCAGGTCCTCGATAAAGCCGACGCGGTAGTTTTTGAAGATGACCTCGCCGCCGTCTTGCGTGGCATCCAGGTCGACATCGCCCATGATGCCAAAGTCGTGGTCGCCATCCTCGTCGGCAAAAATCTGGTGCACGTGCCACACGTGATCGGTCTTCTCGTCGCTCCCGTCGATGGTAAACATCGCGGCGCTGCGGGCATCTCCGTCGGTGAGGATTTCCTCGTGCTGCTCATGGTAGGCATCGAGCGCCTTTTGCCAGCGGACCTCGCTCATGCCCCAGTCCTCGTCGAGTTCGCCCAGGTCGCGAACGTGCTCGCGGGCGGCAAGGGTCACGCGGCGGAAGAGTGCGTTGCGCACCAGCAGCGTGCAGCCGCGACGGTCCGCAACGACCTCGTCGATGCCCTGCGGCGGCGCGGCGTCGAGGGCCGCCGGGTTGCCGGCGTTCTCCCACTCGTCCACCAGGCTCGAGTCGACCGAGCGCACCACAAAGCCGAGCCACGAAATGATGTCGCGCAAGCGCTCATCGCGCTTCTCAATGGGCACGGTGCGATCGAGGGAGCGGTAGGCCTCGGCTAGGTAGCGCAGCAGAATGCCCTCGGAGCGGGCGATGCCGAGCTTTTGGATATAGCCCTTAAAGTCGCTCGCGCTCTCCAACATGTCGCGCAGGACGCTCTTGGGCGAGAGCTGGTAGTCGTTGGCCCAAGGTACTTCCTGGCAGTACTTGTCGAAGGCGGCATCGAGCAAATCCTCGAGCGGCTTTTCGTAGGTGACATCCTGGATGCGCTCCAAGCGTTCCTCATATTCGACGCCGTCGGCTTTCATCTCGGCCATAGCGCGGTCGCGCGCGGCGCGCTCCTGCGCGCGCAGCACCTGCTTGGGATCCTCGAGCGTAGCCTCGACCATTGAGATCAGATCCATGGTATAGGTCTCACTCTCGGGGTCGAGCAGCTCCAGCGCGGCAAGCAAAAACGGCGAGAGCGGCTGGTCGAGCGCAAAATCCTCGGGCAGGTCGACCGTTAGCGCATAGTCGATGTCCGGCGCGGCGTCAGCTGGAGCGTCGGGTGCGGGCGGCACCTCGGTGCGCACGACGACGCCGGAGTCGATGAGCGTGGCGAAGATCTCGTCGGCACGAACCTCGAGCTTTGCCTTTTCCTCAGGGGTCTGCAGGCTTGTTTCGATGAGGTCGTGCACGCGGGCGCGGGCGTCGCCGCCCTGCTCGACCACGCTAATCACCATGGAGTGTGTGATGCGCAGGCGCGGCTTGAGCGTTTCGGGCTGCGTCTCGATCAGGCGCTCAAAGGTCTGCTTGTTCCAGGTGACAAAGCCCTCGGGGGCCTTCTTCTTTTTAATCTTGCGGAGCTTCTTGGGGTCGTCGCCCGCCTTGGCCATGAGCTTGGCGTTCTCGATCTCGTGCTCCGGGGCCTCGGCGATGACCATGCCCTCGGTATCGAAGCCCGAACGGCCGGCGCGGCCGGCAATCTGGTGGAACTCGCGGGCGCGCAGGCGACGCATCTTGTAGCCGTCGAACTTGGTGAGCGCAGTGAGAACCACGGTGTGGATGGGCACGTTGATACCGACGCCGAGTGTGTCGGTGCCGCAAATGACGGGCAGTAGGCCCTGCTGCGCCAGGCGTTCGACCAGTAGGCGATAGCGCGGCAGCATACCGGCGTGGTGCACGCCGACGCCGCAGCCAAGCAAACGCTTGAGGATCTTGCCGAAGGCCGTCGAGAAGCTCGTGCCCTTGGCCGCCTCCTTGATGGCCTCGCGCTGCTCCTTGCTGGCAATGCCAAAGTTGGCGAGCGACTGTGCCGTCGCAAGGGCGGCATCCTGGCTAAAGTGCACGATATAGAGCGGGGCCTCTCCGCCGCGCATCGCGAGCTCGACGGTGCCCTCGAGGGAGGTCGTCACGTAGTCGTAGCTCAGCGGCACGGGGCGTGGGGCATCGACGACCAGGTCGCAGGTAGCGCCGGTGTGTTCCTCGAGTGAGGCGGCGATGGCAGTGACATCGCCGAGCGTGGCGCTCATGAGCATGAATTGCGTGTGAGGCAGGGTGAGCAGTGGCACCTGCCAGGCCCAGCCGCGGTCGGGGTCGGCAAAATAGTGGAACTCGTCCATGGCGACGCAGCCCACGTCGGCGCCCTCGCCCTCGCGCAGTGCATCGTTGGCAAGGATTTCTGCCGTGCAGCAGATGACGGGCGCCTTGGTGTTGATATGCGTGTCGCCGGTGATCATGCCGACGTTATCGCGGCCGAGCACCTGCACAAGGTCGAAAAACTTTTCGCTGACCAGAGCCTTGATGGGGGCCGTGTAATAGCAGCGCTTGCCCTGCGCCATGCCCATAAAGAGCATGCCCAGCGCGACGAGCGATTTACCCGATCCAGTCGGTGTGCCTAAGATGACGTGATCGCCGGCAGCCAGGTCCATGAGGGCCTCTTCTTGGTGATCCCAAAGTTCAATGCCGCGGTCGCTCGTCCATTCAAAGAAGCGTTCGAAGGCCTGATCGGGCGTGAGCCATGGTTCGGGCTCGCTACCATCCTCGGGCTCCCACCAGGTGGGGGAGAGCGCGCCGAGCGAGCCGAATTCGGCTTCGGTTCCCGTGCCGCCCGAGAACGAGCTGGCGGCGCCGGCGCCAGAAACGGTGCTGGCGGAAGTATCTGTCGTGGTCTGTGCCATGTGGTTGCTTTCTCTCGCCGTTTGTCCGCCAACTATTATGGCGTAGCAGCGGCGCGGGGTGCCAGCGCGCGAGAAAATGCAGGAAATGGGCGTTCTGCCCAGCCGTTTGGTGCAGTTGCCAGCTAAGTGAGTAGACTTTTTGCAATATCGCGAGCACATGGCTTTTGCGCAAGAGCTCTACCTGCGGTTTTAGTTTTCGTTATGCGGGTTGTGCTTGGCTATTGCAAAAAAGTCTACTCACTTAGGTTTGAGGGTCGTTCGCTGACGCCTATTTTCACCTGTTTGCCGACGCCGCGACCATCAGAAGCCCCTAGGACTCCTGCGGCAGGCGCTTCTTGCCTTTGCGGGCGCGGTTTCTAAAGTTCTCGACGGCCTCTTCCATGCCCAGAGGTACATAGGTGAGCGCATCGAGGTTTTCGGGCAGGTAGCAGGCAAGGCTTTGCTCCTGCGCGCGGCCCGCCGCGAGCTGTTCATCGCTGGGCTGCGCGCCGGGTGTGGCGCAAATGCCATAGACGGCGGCACCCATCTCGCACGTGCGGCATTCATATTCGGTCTCGGGGTGCTCGGGATGGTCGCGGCGGACGTCGTCACTAACCCAAAGCGTGCCGTAGCCGGCCGCGGCAAACTGCCCCAGGGCGTAGTCGCGCAATGGCTTGCTGTCGGTTCGCAGCGTGACGGTGGCGCCGGCTGAAAAGAGCGGGCGATAGAGCATCAGATGGTCGACATGGACGAGTCGTTTTTTGGCGTACTTGGCCTTGGGCTGCGGCGTGGGAAAGTTAACGGTGATGGCATCGAGCTCGCCTGCGGCAAACAGCTGCGGCAGCGATGCGGCGCCTCGGGGCAGGACGAGTGCGTTGGGCAACTCCTGCTCACAGATCTTCTGAGCGACATAGGCAATGCAGATGGGCTCCTGATCCATGCCGATGAAGAGCGTTTCGGGCTCACGGCGAGCGCGCTCAACTAGATAGGTGCCTTTGCCACAACCAAGATCCAGGTGAAGGTGCTCGAAGGGCTTGCTGCCAACTGGCGCACAGGCCTCGCGCCAATCTCCGGCATAAGCCTCGGGGTTCGTCTCAATCGCATCGGCGTAGCGCTTCAGGCGCTCCTCGAGCACAAAGTTCTTAGGCGTGCGAACGTGGACGGCTCCCATGAGGCTCCTTGGTCATAAATGCGAAACGCATGGCCGCGCGTTCCGTCAATGGGTTGAAAAAGGGTGGGCATAGTTTGCCCGAAAGATGCGATGCGGCTCGACGGCGAGTCGTCGGTGCCTACAGGCGCTTGAGGATCACGTAGCGGTTGAGCTCGCCGCTGCGACCGTCGGCGTGGAAACGCTCAAGTTCGCGCACGGGGACCTCGCCGCTCTTGTAGAACGTACGGACGCCGCGCACCAGGTCGGTGATCTGCTGATCGTCAAAGTGATGGCAATAGCGGTAGGCGTGGCGGTCGTTTTGCCAGCCAATAAGGTGGTCGCCGGCTTCAAACTGCGCGGAATCATAACCCTCAAACGGCGGGGTGAGCTCGGCGCGGGCTTCGGCGCGAACGGCCTTGCGCGCCATGCGCTCATCGTTCATGAACTCCCAAAAGCTGATGGCGATGATGCCGCCCGGGCTCGTTTGCCGCACCAGGGCGTCGAGCACGCGTACGCGGTACTCGCACGACGGCACGTGGTGCATAAAGCCAAAGCAGACCGAGATATCGGCGAGCGGGACGTCGAAAAGCACGTCGGGCGTCTCGGCGGGGTTGAGCTTCATGAGGGCGTCGAGCACGTCGAGTTCCTGGAAGTGCAGGTTGGGAATGCGCAGGGCGTGACCGTGCGCATCGATAGCCAAATCCTGACACGAGTCAACACCATAGAACTCAAACGGGCAGCTGGCATCTGCCGAGGGGTTTGCGCCGTCGACGCCCTTGGCGGCAAGTGCGCCGCCGGCGGCAAAGTTCTCGAATCGCATATTGCCGCAGGCAAGATCGAAGACGCGGACGGGATGCTCGATGGTGGCGACGTCGAGCTGTTCGAGTGCGATGTCCATGGTGCGCACCCAGCCGGGCCACGGGGCCTGACGCGTATCGGAGAAGGAGGCGGAGTGCTCGCGATAGAACGTGTTGTTGAGCTGGATGAGCGATGAGGCGAAATCGCGGTTCACGGCGCGGAACTCCCTCCGTTGGCGGTGCGGAATAAACAGTACGACCATACTACCGTTAACGCCGCAACGGGGACAACCGAGCTACGGGTCATTGCTTTGTTTGGACACATTTCCGCAGCTCATATGTGCCCGCAACCGCCGGTTGTCAAAAATCTCACTAGAATAGGTGGCATGCTTTTGGCGGTGGCGGATAGATTTTTAACTGTGCAAGGCGCCTTAAGAACAAAAACGGTCCGGCGGCACGGCTGGCATCACACAGGAGGAACCATGAATGTAGAAACTGCGCAGCGGCTCGCCGACCTTCGCCGCAGCAAGGGCTTTAGCCAAGAAGGGCTGGCGCGAAAGCTGGGGCTGTCGCGCCAGGCGGTCAGTAAATGGGAGCGTGCGGAGAGCTCGCCCGATACCGAGAACCTGATCTCGCTCGCCAAGCTCTATGGCGTGAGCCTGGACGAGCTGCTCAATCCGAGCGATGAGATTGAGGACGATATCGAGTTTGAGAACGAGGACCGCGCCCGCCAGCGCGAGGCCGAGGCGGCAGAGCGCGCACGCACCCATGAGGCGGCGGCACGTGCCACCGAGGCGGCAACACAGGCGAGTGATGCCGCCGCCAAGGCGGCGCAAGCGGCGAGCTGGAGTGCACAGGCCGCCAATGCCGCTACGGCGCAGGTGACGAGTGGCGGCGCGGTTGGCTCGACACCGGTGAAAGGCCCGTTCCAGTCGTTCCCGTATTGGGCCGTGTGCTGGCTGCTGTTCTTTTTGCTGATGTTCCCGTTTGGTGCCGGCCCCTTTGCCGCGCTGATCTTCTTTACGATCCCCATCTATCACTGGGTGGCGCGTGCGCTCGATGGTGATTGGGCACGCGGGGATATTCAGGTTGGTCCGGCGCCGGTGGCTAGGACTCAGGTGCGGGATGCTTCCGCTGCGGTTGACACTGACGTGGCCACCGCGACTGCCGCTGAGCCGATTGCCAAAGAGGGTGGTGAATGATGAAGTTTTCGCATGAATCCAAGGTGCGCTTGGGCGTTGGCATCGGAGCGTTCGTGCTCATCATCGGGCTTGTCTTTGGCATTTCGCGGACATTGATTCATTTTGATGGTCCGTGGGATCTCGACGATGTTGTATCCGGCTTCTCTGGTATGGACGATGCGGTTGACGAGGACGATCTTTTGGATGGCGGTAACTATTCCGCTCGGCCTCAGCAGCTTTCGAGCACGACTTTTGACGAAGACGCGTTCCAATCGCTCGACTTGGATGTGACGTCGGGGACGGTCGAGGTTAAACGTGTCTCTGGCGGACCGGTACGTGTCATCGAAAGCGGGCGCGTTGCAAAGGGGGCGTCTGCTTCCGATGCCGCCACTCAGAATCTGGTTAAGATCGAGGGCTCTACACTCAAGATTAGCCAGTTCGACTGCGATGACGAGCGCGCCCATGACCGTAAGGTCACCATTGAACTGCCGCGTGAGCTTGCCGATAACATGATGGGCATTACGGCAAACGTGGGGTTGGGAGACCTGACGGTCGCGGACATTGCGTGCCACGACTTTGATTTGACGTTGGACTCGGGAGACGTCGCGTTTGCGGGCACCGTGACCGACACTCTGAATGCCGAGGTCGGTTCGGGCGATGTGACGTTCGAGCTTTACCAGGCCCCCGCGAAGTCGATGGACGTGAGTGTGGGCTCGGGCGATGTGGAGATGATGGTTCCGAACTCGACGGGCTTTAAGGCGAGTCTCACCTTGGGCAGCGGCGACTTCGAGAGCGATTTCCTTCCGCTTGGCTACGACGGCGAGACCATTTTGAATCTTGAATTCGATAACGGCGATAAGTCTGCTACGTATCGTTTTGAGGTCGGTTCGGGCGACATGTCGTTTGATTCGGAGTAGTGAGGCAGACGAAAGTCTAAGCGAAGATATAGACGCGCTGTTTGATGAAGGCGCCGAAGCCGAGATCGGCTTCGGCGCCTTTGCCTTTACAATGGGGGCATGGAACAGATTATCTTGAACATACTCGAGGCTCTGCGTCGCGGCGAGACCGTAGACGACAAAGCGCTCGTCAAACTGATACATGCCGAGGCGCGCCGTGAGGGCGCCGACAAACGCGATTTGGCCAAGCGCCGTCTGCTGCCGTTCTACCAGCGGGTAAAACGTGAGGAGCCGGCTCGTTGGGCTGGGTGGAATGTCGATGCCGAATTGGAGCGTCAACTGCTGCAGGTCCTGCGCATGAAGCCTCGTCGCACGGCTTCGGGCGTGGCGACCATTACCGTCATCACCAAGCCCTGGCCGTGCTCGGGCGATTGCCTGTTTTGCCCCAACGATCTGCGCATGCCCAAAAGCTATCTGCACGCCGAGCCGGCGTGCGCCCGTGCAGAGCAAAATTGCTTTGACCCGTATCTGCAGGTGAGCGCTCGTCTGACCGCGCTTTCGCAGATGGGGCATGCGACCGACAAGATAGAGCTCATCGTGCTCGGTGGCACCTGGAGCGACTATCCGCAAGGGTACCAGACATGGTTTATGTCGGAGCTCTTTCGTGCACTCAATGATGATGCGGTGGCGGGCGTGGCGGCCAACCCCATGTTGGCGCGTCCGGGCATCAGCCGTGCCGAGGCAGGGCGCCTGCTCGATGACGCTCCCGCCGATGCCCTGCCGCCGGTGGTAACAGAGCGCCGCGAGCGCTATCGGGCTGCCGGCATTGCGACCGACGAGGCCGAGCTTGCGAGCGGCGTTGCCGACGAGCAGGGGCGTGTGGATGCTGTCGTTGGTGGCTATAACCGCGCAGTGCGTCGTCTGTACGGCCCCGGTACGCCATGGGGCGAGGCTGCCGAGTGGCAGACGGAAACGATGGAGGAGCTTGAGCGTCAGCAGCGCATCAACGAGACGGCGAAGCATCGCGTGGTGGGGCTCGTTATCGAGACCCGCCCCGATGCCGTGACGCCACAGGCGCTCACGCTCATTCGTCGTCTGGGCTGCACCAAGATTCAGATGGGCATCCAGAGCCTCGACCAGCATTTGCTCGATATCAACGAGCGTCGCATTTCGGTGGCTCAGATCGAGCAGGCGTTTTCGCTTGCGCGCCTCTTTGGCTTTAAGATCCATGCGCATTTTATGCTCAACTTATTGGGCGCCACACCCGAGGGGGACAAGCGCGACTACGAGCGCTTTATGACCGAAGGGGCCTTTATGCCCGACGAGGTCAAGGTCTACCCGTGCGCGCTCATCGAGGGCTCGCGTCTGGTGGGCTGCTATGAGCGCGGCGAGTGGCGTCCCTATACCGAGGAAGAGCTGCTCGATGTGTTGGCCGACGACATCGTGGTGACGCCGGCGTTCTGCCGCATCAGTCGCATGATCCGCGACTTTAGCTCCGACGACATCATGGTGGGCAACAAGAAGCCCAACCTGCGTCAGCTCGTTGAAAACCGCTTGTCGGCTCGTGGGGAAGGCGCGACAGTGCGTGAGATTCGCTATCGCGAGATTAGCACGGCGGGCGCCGACTTGCATGAGCTGACCCTTGACGAGGAAGTGGCGTACGAGACGCCGGTGACGCACGAGCGCTTTTTGCAGTGGGTGACGCCGCAGGGCAAGATCGCCGGCTTTTTGCGCCTGTCGTTGCCCGATCGTGCTTTTGTTGCCGCGCATGCGGATGAGTTGCCGACGACACCGGACGAGGCGATGATTCGCGAGGTACACGTGTATGGCATGGCGGCGCGCGTGGGAGATCAAGGCCAGGCGGCACAGCATCACGGGTTGGGGCGTTTGCTCGTAGAGCGTGCGTGCGAGATTGCCCGGGATGCGGGTTATGCGCGTATCAACGTGATCAGCGCGATCGGTACGCGCGAGTACTATCGCCATTTGGGTTTCTACGACCATGGACTCTATCTGCAAAAGGAGCTCTAAATGAACAAGCCGAGTGTTTCTGCCGGCGTCGTTGCCGGCGTTGCTCTGGGAGCCGCGGCGCTTGGTGCGGCCGCTGTCGCTGTTCGTGCTGCCTGTCTGCAGGTTGCGCGAACCCGCAATGGGTTGGCGCGTGTGAAACGCATGCACGACGAGGGCGGCGATGAGATCCGCGTATTGGTGCAAGGCGGTGTCTACCAAAGCGCGAGTTACGTTGGCGAGCGCTGGGCAGAGCCCGTCTTTGCGTACTATCGTGCGTTTGACGACGTGTTTGAGGTCGAGGATGCAATGCGTGACGCTTACGGTCACGGTATCGACCGCATGCTTATGCTGGGCGGCGGCGGGTTTGCCTATCCCAAGTTTGCGCTGATGTCGCACGAGGACTTGTGCATGGACGTTATCGAGTATGACGGAGAGATTACGCGCCTAGCGCGCCGCTGGTTCTACCTGGACGAGCTGGAGCGTGCGGTGGGCGACCGCTTGCGGGTGATTACCGCTGAGGCTCGCTCGTATTTGGGTGTGACGAGCGTGGGCCATCGTCGCTACGACGTGGTCGTGAGCGATTGCTTTGGCGGTGTCGAGCCCGTACGCGAGCTGGCGACGGTTGAGGCGTTGCGTTTGGTGCGGGGCAGCCTAAATGTCGGTGGCGTCTACGTTGCCAATATCGTGAGCGCAAGCGAGGGGAGCGATGTGACGTTCCTGCGCGATTGCGCTGCCACGGCACTCGAGGTATTCGCCCACGCCTGGGTGGTCCCATGTGGCGATGCGGAGTTCGGCGGCGAGGAGAACTACCTGCTCATCGCCAGCGACGGCAACTACGCCTTTGCCGAAGCCGTGCCCTTCGACACCGACTTCCTCGGCACCGTTCTTCACGACAAATAGGTCTCCCCGTCCCAAAAAGACTGGTCTTAGGCGTGGTCGCGCCAGCTGAGGACGCGCTGCTTCATGCCCTCGATGTCGAGCACGCCTTCGGCGAAGCCTTTGCGCACGAGCTCTTCGGGAACAAACTCGTCGTAGCGGTCAAAATAAGGCACCTCGCCGGGATAGACGAGCTCGATGGGATCGAAGTCCTTCTCGGCCTCGGCGGCGAGCACCTCAAAGAACGTCTCCTCGTCGGCCTTCATTTTAAACTGCATAAAGTACGGGCGTGACGGGTCGAGTCCGCGAAGGCCCAGCTCCGCGGCACATTTAATCTTGAGCATGCGCTCGAGTGCCAAAAAGGCGTAGCTGCCCAACCAGGGGAAGAGCACCCAGGTGTCGCCGCCCAGGTTAATGAGTGGCTTGGTCCCCGCGCCCGAAATCTCGGCCGTATGGCGAGCCTGCGCCAAGCGGGCCCGTGCGTTACCCATGAGGTACGGATATGCTGCGTGCTCGTTGAGCGCTTGGCACATGCGTTCGAGTACGTGTGTATTGATGTCACCGGGGCAGTCGCCAAAGTATGCCGGCGCACGACCTTTGACTTGCGTGGCAAAGACGGTGTGTCGCTTCCAGTCCACTTCCTCGACAATCCAGCAGTGTCCGGCGATGGCGATGCGCTCGCCGGGCGGTGGCGGATTGACGATCGTGCCCAACTCGGCCGACTCGCTGCGAACGGTGAACTCCTCGTTTTCCTGGAATACGGCGTAGAACTTAAAGTTGTTAATGATGCGCTCGCCCGCGAGACCCACGATGAGCCCGCCACCTTCGGTGACCTGGATATGGTCGATCTTAATGAGGTGGCGTAGCAGCACACGGTAATCGTCTGCCGAGACACGGTGGAAATAGCTGAGCGTGAGCACGCGCTGGGCAAGTTCGGCCGGCGTGAGCTCTCCGGTGCTGGCAAGCGTCGACATGGTCTGGTGATAGAGCAGACTGTAGGGGAGTCGATCGAGCTCAGGCGGCTCGACCCACTTTTCCTCGCGATAGAGTTGTACGAGCGCGATGCCTTGCAGGAGCTTCCACGGGATGGTCTCGGGCATCATCGTGCGCGGCTCGGGCTCTTCCTCGCGCATGACGAACCACATCTCGGGCGGAAGATCGCGGCGCCCCGTGCGGCCCATTCGCTGCAAAAAAGAGCTGACGGTAAACGGCGCGTCGATCTGAAACGCACGCTCCAGACGGCCGATATCGATACCGAGCTCCAGCGTAGAGGTGGTGACGGTCGTTTGTGCCTGTTCCTCGTCGCGCATGAGCTCTTCTGCCGTCTCGCGCAGCGATGCCGAAAGATTGCCGTGGTGGATGAGAAAGCGGTCGGGCTCGTGCCGGCTCTCACAGTAGCAACGCAGCATGGAGCATACGGCCTCTGCCTCTTCGCGCGAGTTGGCAAAGACCAGGCACTTGCGGCCGCGGGTGTGTTCGAAGATATAGCCCATGCCGGGGTCGGCGTTGTCTGGTGCTGTGTCGGTGGGGCTGAGAAGCGCCTGCTCGGTCGCTCGCGGGATGTCGACTTCGCCCTCGGGGGCCGAGGAAGTTTGGCGGTCCTTGGGAGTGGCCTTGCCCCGTGCCCGCTCACGACGTTGACGGCGCTCCTCTTGTGTGAGCTGTCCGCTGTGACGCATGTCTTGGGCGCCGGCGGGCAGTGCCGCGGATGCCGCCGCCTCGATGCGCTCGCACGCAAGCACTTCGGCCTCTTGAGGACCCATGCTCTCGAATCCTCGCTGCTGTGCCTGGGGACCCGAGTTGTAGAAGTGCTCCATGGAGATACGCCACACGCGGCGCGGCTCCTCAAAGCGGGGGATGATGCAATCGCGTCCTGTTCCCTGCGAGAGGAAGGCACCCGTACGCTCGGGGTCACCGATGGTGGCCGAAAGGCCGATGCGGCGGGGCTGCACGCCTGCCATGCGCGAGAGGCGCTCGATAAGGCAGAGCGTCTGACCGCCGCGGTCGCCGCGCATGAGCGAATGGACCTCGTCGATGACCACGTAGCGCAGGTCGCAGAACATGCGCGGGATCGCCATGTGCTTATGGATTAAGAGCGCCTCGAGTGACTCGGGCGTAATCTGCAAGATGCCGCTCGGTTTTTTTATGAGCTTAGCCTTGTGCGACTGCGAGACATCGCCATGCCAGTGCCAGACAGGGATATCGGCCTCTTCGCAGAGGTCGTTGAGACGGACGAACTGATCATTGATGAGCGCTTTGAGGGGGCCGATGTAGAGGGCGCCTACGCTCGCGGGCGGGTTCTCCCAAAACTCGGTCAGGATGGGAAAGAAGGCTGCCTCGGTTTTGCCGGAAGCCGTGGATGCCGTCAGGAGCACATTATCTTGCGTGTTAAAGATGGCGTCTGCCGCTGCAACCTGGATAGAGCGCAGACTCTCCCAATCGTGGGAGTAGATGAAGTCTTGGATAAACGGAGCATATCGGTCAAAGGCGTTCACGGGGCCTCCTCTCAAATACGAATCTCTTAACGCGGTGAGCAGTGGCTCGCTACATTACTGTCTCGACGTTTGCCCAGATAAAACCTGCCAAAATAAACCTGTCCCTTTTTGGCAGGTTAGATGGTGAACTCGGCGAAGTTGCGGTCTTCGCTTGCGGTGTCGGTGTTGTCCGTTACGGCTGCCGGCGCCAGCGCGTCGCCACCGACGCTTTGCAGCAACTCGGCCACGTTAGCATCGGGGTTTTGGCATAGGATGTCGAGCAGCTCGATAAAGTCACGAATGACTTCACGCGGCGTTAAGTGCGTATCGGCTCCCACGCGGCCAAACTCAATCTTGAGGAAGTCCACCAAGTCGTTTTCGGTAAGCGAGGGCGTCCAGCCAAAGTAGCCGGCATGGATCTGCATGAGTTTTTCGATCAGCACCAGCAGTTCCTCATAGGTGAGTGGCTGTAGGCGGATGATGGGCGCGAGCATGTCCTTAAGGTCCTCGCGCGCAAAGCGGCCCTGAGCGAGTCGGCTGCGCAGGGCTTCGTAGGAGAACACGCCGCGGCGGCGGTCTTCGATGGAGGTTGGCGTGCCGCCCATAATCATGCCCAGGTACTGCGCTTTGCCCTGAAGCGTGTCGTTGTACATGGTCAGGATTTTCTCGTAGTTGTACTGGCGCGTGATAGCGTTGGGAATCTTATACAGATTCACGAGCTCGTCGATGAGCACCAGCATGCCCTTGTAGCCGCTGCAAACCAAAAAACGAGCGATGAGTTTGACGTAGTCGTACCAGTCGTCATCGCTGATGATGGTTGAGGAGCCCAGCTCGGCGCGTGCCTCACTCTTGGTGCGGTACTCGCCGCGAATCCATTTGGTCACGCGGCTCATAGCTTCTTCGTCGCCCTCGGATACGGCCGCGCGGTAGCGGCGGAGCATACGGGAGAAGTTGAAGCCGTGGACCATTTCCTCGAGCGGGGCCAGTTGGGCATTGACGGCAGACTCATCGGCATCGGCACACGAGGCGACCCAGCGATCCAGGATAAGGTTGAGTGCACCGCCCTCGGGGCGCGTTTTAGTCGATATGTTGCGGATGAGCTCACGGTAGGTGGCAAGGCCCTGTCCCTGGCCGCCCTGCAGGCGGCGCTCAGGGGATAGGTCGGCATCGGCGACGACGAATCCCTCGCCCATGGCGTGCGTGCGGATGGTCTGGAGCAAAAAGCTCTTGCCGGCTCCGTAGCGACCGACTAAAAAGCGGAAGCTCGCGCCGCCATCGGCGATGAGACTCAAATCGGTGAGCAGGGCGCGAATCTCGACCTCGCGTCCCACGGTGATATAGGGAAGGCCGATGCGCGGGACCACGCCGCCCTTGAGCGAGTTTAGGATAACGGCGGCGACGCGTTTGGGTACGCGGGGCGCTGCGGATGCGGTGTCACTCATGGTCTAGGTATCCTCTCACGTCTGCTTCGTAATCCTCGATAATCTGCGGTCCTGCCGTTCCAAACTCGATAACGGTGTCACCCACCAGGTCAAAGAGCGCCTCGTTGATGGTATCGACGAGCATGTCCTCGCTCTGGCCCGACCTCTCCACTGCCGATGTCGCTTGCGCTGCGTTGTGCTCGAGCAGCGCGCGAAGGAAGGTATCTTCGGCGGGAGCGAGTTTGTTTGTGGCGTCAGCGGGCGCAGCAGCTGCGAACGCGGGCGTCGGCGCGAGAAGCGGTGCCACGACACCAAACTGTTCGGTGGATATGGTCGGCTCGTCGGTCAAGTCCTGCCGAATGGGTGCCACGACCGGTTCGACAATCGCGTCGGTTACGGGCTCGGCTTCCGGTTGCCCTGAGTCCGCTGCCTCGGCTTCTGCGGACGCGCTGTCCTCGCGCTCTTCATCGATCAAAAGCGCTTCACGCGTTTGCGCGGCGGCGCTTCGAATGTGCCCCAGCTGACTCAGATCGATATCGATCTTGACGGGCTGGTGTGCGGCGTCCCACGAAAGCCATGCCACAATCTCGTCATCGATAATCTTGGCCAGATATTTGGGGACCTTTTCTTCCTTAAGGGGATGGGCGGAGTCCAGCGCCAGGCGCAGGCGTTGGTCGCAGGCGCGCATCATTTCACCGAGCTTGCTGCTCTTTTGCCTACTACCATGGATACGCATACATTCCCAAAAGCCGTTTTGGCAACGGTAGATATGGATGGGATCCAGGCGGTATTCGCAGTCCTCGTGGCGCTCGGGCGCAAAGAATACGGCCGAGGCAAACATGGTGTAGGGCATGGTCGTCTCCTCCCCGAATAAACTCGCCACGATGCCGGTCTTTCGGTGCGTGTCATAGTAGCGCGCCATGCGGACATACACGGCGCATGCCACGTGGCACAGATCGCGGTGGTGGCTGCGGTCGAGCCGCGAGTTATTGAGGTTGTACGTGGAGAGGGCGTTGATGGCGGCCATGAGTCGCTCCTCGCGCACCTCATCGGGCGGAAGGGGGAGCGTGGGCTCGGGGGTTTTGCGACGCTTAGGGGTCTGGCCGGACGGTGCCGGTGCTGGTGCAAGGTCTCGTGCCGCGCGTCGCAGCTCGATAAGGGCGTTATCGAACATGACGGTTTTAGAGTCACGAAGCAGCTTGGGGTCAAGCCCGTGGAACACGGCGTAATCCTGCAGCCACACGCGTGCAAATCGGTCGATGCCGGGCTCGAAGGCGCGATAGACATCCCAAAAAGCCTTGATCTTGTTAAAACCATCGAGCGGGTCATCTACGCCAATGCCGCAAATCAGCTCATAGAGATACAGAAAGGCAAAGGACGTAGACGTTTCCTCGACGGTTCCGCGGCGCACTTGGGCACGCCAGGTAAAGTAGCCGCGCAACTGCCGGTCGCTCATGGCGTTGTAGGTGGGAAAGTACGATTTAAAGGTGCCGTTGTAGGGACAGTCGTCCTCAAAATCGGCCATCAGCAGGCCCTGGCGGTAGAAAAGCTCGGCTTCCGAAAGCCAGCGGCCCGCACCGCCCTTGGGGTCATCCTGCCAGCGCGATATCTCGCGCATTTTACGGTACTGGTCGGGGAGGAAATTCTGCATCTGTCGGCCGGTTTTGAGAATCGGCTCGTCTGCGTAGATTTCGTTTGAGAAGCGGGTGGACTGATGGGTCCGGGCCTCGGCCATAATGCGCTCGATGAGCATCTTGATGTCCTGGTCGGCCACCGCTTCTCCTCTCCTAACGCAGCTACGGTGACCTCATATCATAGCACAGCATCAAACAGATGTTCGAGATACCGCTGCGTTGATAGATTTAGAACAGGAGGGCGTAGATGACGGCGATGACGACGGAGGGGAGCATATTGGCCGTGCGGAAGGTCTGAGGACGGATGAGGTTGACGCCGACGCAGAAGATGAGCATGGAGCCTACGAGCGAAAGGCTGTCGAGGGCTGCCGTGGTCATGATGGGGGAGAGCGCGCCGGCAAACAACGTAATCGTCCCCTGGAACACGGCGACGGGCAGGGCGGAGAAAATGCAGCCGCGTCCGAGCGACGCCGTCATGGTGCAGACGATGATGCAGTCCAATGCGCCTTTCAAGGCAAGCGTTGACCAGTCACCGAGCAGACCGTCCTGGATCGATCCCACGATAGCCATGGCACCGATGCAGACGGTCAGCGATGTCGAGACAAAAGCGTTGGTGAACTCGTTATCGTCCTCGCTGCCGGTTTTGCGCTTGAGCCATTCGCCAAGGTTCTCGATGGCGGCCTCCAAGTTGATGGCCTCGCCGATGAGCGAACCGAGCGCAAATGAGACGATGAGCATGGTGGTACCGGTGGTCGCTAGCGCCTTTCCTTCGATGATGAGCATCTTTTGCATGGTGCCGCCCAGGCCGATAAACAGGACGCACAGCCCCGATGCTTTCATGAGCGTGTCTTGGATGCGCGGTGTAATGAAGCGGCCGCCCGCTAATCCCAAAAGACCGCCCGCAACTAAAAGCACAACGTTGATGATTGTTCCCAAGCCCGGCATGAGCCCTCCTGTATTGATGCCAACGTGGCAATCGTAGCAGAACGAAATGCGAGGCACATCGCGACTCATCTAATACGTTATATAAGTGGTGTTAGGAATGATGCGCAGCATTTAAGCCTCAGGTGGTTGTCGGGACATAGGGATAGTATTCAAAGCGCAGTGTCATAAGCCGCTGTGGGGATTCAATAGCCGCGGCGATGATATTGGCATCGCGGGCACGATCAAACCCTTCGAGTTCGATCTGATACGAGACGTCTTGCATAATGTCCAGACGTCGCCAGGCTAGGAGTGTGTCGCCATCGAATTCCAGGGTCTTGCTTCCGTTTGCGGCAACGGCGTATAGACGCAGCTTGGCGGTGGTTGCAGGGTCGACAACCGTGACCTTTTTAATTTCGTTTCGAGTATTCTTGGCTCCCAACAAGGTGAGCAGTGTTGGGGCCACGACCTCGCCCGATGGCAAAAAGACGACTTCGATGGATTCGGGAAATGCGATGATAGCCGACTTGCGGACGGGCTGATTGGCGGCGGCAACTTCAATGTTCGCAGCGTCGATGACCTCTATGTGGTCGAGCGCGGCAAGCACGCAGCAGTTACCTTCATCGATCTCTTGAGGATCAGCAAGCCCCAGACTGTCCACGAACTCGGGATCGTTTGGATCGGTAGCGGGCTCATTCGGTGCTTCGAAAGAAGCTGGGACGCTGTTTGTCGGCGACGGCGTGTCGCCCGCACCTGCTTCTTTATCCGTGCTCTCTTCTTGTATGGTTGCGTTGATGGGTTCGTCGTTTGAGGGGAGCGTCTTGGCGTCAAGCGCGGAGGGGAGAATTCCGATGGCTCCGGATCCGTTCCACTCCATTTCGAGAAGCGCCGGGTCGGCAAGAATGCGTTGCCTGCTTTGCGCGTGGGCATCGATTTCAATAGGGCCTGCCTCTATCCCTCGTGTAAGGCTGAGTGATCCGGCTGGCTTCTCGAAATGAGCGTCTGTGTCTTTGGTGCTGACGGCGTAGAACAGCAGGGACGCTTCTCCCGCCGCGATGGCATCGGTGCCGGCTTTGGTCAGCCGCAACGATGCCGTGAATGAGAGGGTGGGCTGCGTG
Source organism: Collinsella aerofaciens (assembly GCA_048193585.1). Classification (GTDB taxonomy): domain Bacteria; phylum Actinomycetota; class Coriobacteriia; order Coriobacteriales; family Coriobacteriaceae; genus Collinsella; species Collinsella aerofaciens_CK. Next base: position 29,079 of record DBFAAM010000034.1, read on the forward strand.
TCGTCTGCATTCGCGGCGGCGCAGCCCAGACATATACCGCCTCCTTTCTCGAAAAACGTACCGTCGAAGGCGGCCTTCGCTCCGTTCGCCGAGTCATCGATCGAAGCGATGTCGATGCGCAGCTCTAAATTGCATGGATCGCCATCTGCATCGAGCACAACCGAGCGCCACGTGCAGACGGCGCACCCCGCCTGGGAGCCGTTTGCCTTGTTCGAACGATTGATATCCACGACTATCGAGCCGTCCGTATTACGACGAAGGCATCCCGAGGTCGAGATTGCGGCCTGTGCGATCGAAAAACGCTTGCACGCAATGGCGCTCGACGGATTTGGTGCGGAGCTTAGGGCTGCTGGTAAGGAGTCTGCCATGACGGGAGTCGCCCAAGCGGCGACAGGCGTTCCGGTTGCGAGCGCGCCGCAGAGTGCGACGACGGGCAAAAGGTTCTTCGATGCCATGGGGTCTCCTTAGCTAATTTAGTGCGGCCTGTCCGTGTTTTGTTTCTGGCTGCGTTTGATGTGCAGCCCGAGGCCGGCGGTCCCCGCGCCTGCTGCTGTGGCGCCTGCTGCCAAGAGCCATCGTCTGTCGCCTGTCTGCGCCAACGGTTCCTCGCGGTCGCCGCGGTCGAGCTCCGAGAGGTCGACCGTCACTTGCGTGGCGGCCTGCGCCTGTTCTTGCTGGGCAAAGGCCATGGCTGGCCCAAACGCTAGGATGCTGACGGCGGCGGCCAGGGCGACGGCCTTATGCCGTGTGCGCACCGGGCTCGACCGTCCAGGTGATCGTTGCAACCTGATCGCCTTCGCCGGTTACGCGGAAGATGTCGCGCGTGACGCGGGCGACGTTTCCGCTTGTCTTGAGCTTAATTTTGTTCGTGCCGCCGGCAATGCCCTGGTAGCCCATGTCGAAGGCTGCGTTCTTGGAAAGATCGAGGCCCGTCCCCTGCATTGCGGCGCTGGCGTTCTGGAGTGCTCCGTCGGGGCCGACCTTAAAGTCGATGGAGTTCTGCGCGGTTCCGGCCTTGGCGTCGGCAGCAATGGTCCAGGTGTTCATGGCGTCGATCTTCATGTTGGTGACATGGATGCCGTAGGCCGAATGATTGTCGATGGTGGTCGCGTCTTCTGAGGGGCCCTGAAGCGTGCCGTCGGCCTTGACGACGAAGGGAATAACCGTCGGAACTTTGAACTCAACGTTGTCGATCTCGGTCCTGACCATTACTTTCGTGGTTCCAACGCGCCCGGCCGCCATAGCTGGCGTCGGGGCGGCGCCCATTGCGAGCGCGAGCGCGAGCCCTGCGCCCACGACGAGCGCTCTGGCTCCGTTCATGTTCCTGGTGATGTCCATGGTCGTTCCTTTCTATTCGCCGCGGGCCGTCCCCGCGATGATTGGACGAATGCTGGTGAATTGCGTGCGGTGCCGCGTCGGCCGGAAAAGCTAGTTCTCGGCTTGCTCAACCCGCACCTTGACACGTGTCGGATTGCCGTGGCTGTCGAGGGTCTTGGCATCGAGTGCCTGGATCTCGATGTACGCCTCGCCTTCTTTGATGTCGCCGGCGGGGCACGTTTCGATTGTCTTGCCGGTCTCGACCACACCGGATTCGTACATGGTCTCGTCGTTTTGGATGACGCGGAATCGCTGGGGAAATTTATTGTCTTGGACGTTTTGCACGTTGACGCGCAGCTTGCCGTCCTCCTGCAGCTGAGCGACCGGTGCGACCGAAATCGTCATCATGTTGTCGCGGACGATGGCGTCGAGCTCATCTTGGATTTCCTGACGCGTTTTGCCCTCGGCCGTCGTAACCGAAGCGCCCGCCTCGGGTACGGGCTGCGACTGCCAAGCGTATAGTCCTACGGCGACAAGGGCACAGACGATGGCCAAGCAGGCAACGATGAGCTTCTTGCGACGACCCAGGCCTGCAAAGTGGGGTGGCTTCTTCGCGCTCATGCGGCATCCTTGGCGGTATAGATGCGCGCAAAGGTGGACGGGTTCGCTCCAAAGAGCATGTGAAGCATCAGGCGGCGTGAGTAGACAAGCTCGTCGAAGTCGGGAGGGAGCTCGATGTCGTGGATATGCGCGATGCGGTGGGCGAGCGCCGAGAACGACTCGGGGTCGCAGATCACATCGGTGGTAACGTGGTAGACCGTCGTATCGGGGAATGCCTCTTCGTCGAAAGGCAGGAGATGGGGATCGTCGTCGACTTCGATGGCGATGCCGTACTGGGGCCAGTAATATGCCATGGGAACCTCCCTGCTTCTGGGGCCAAAACTTCTGTCGGTTTTGGCTGTCGATGCCGACGGTATCAGCCACTACTTGACCAATTGCTGACCAAATGCTTGACGGATTGGTGTCTCCGCAGGTAAAAGGCGGCAAAAAATACTCCAACTTTTTTCAAGCGACAATCGCGCGGTCGGCGACGGCGGGGCCATATGTGTCAAAAGCATCGTCTGCCGAGGAAATCAAGCCGTTCGCCGAATTGCACGAACGTAAAAATCGCCAATTATGGAGACGGTCTCGAACACGTCGACGAAACGATGCGGTAACATCTCCCTGCAAACACTGTAGTTAGCTAAAGGGGGAGTTCGCGTGTCTGCAACCATCAAACCCTTCACCGACGAGTTCGAAGAGTATGGTCGCGATGAGTCTCGCGCATCGGGCGAGGCCTCGAGCATCTCGTTTCCGACAACGGAAGACGAGGTCCGTGCCATTTTGGAAAAGCTCCATGCCGAGCGTGCCCCGGTAACGGTTCAGGGCGCCCGAACCGGCCTTGCCGCCGGTGCCGTGCCCCACGGCGGGCATATCCTCAATACTTCCCGTATGAATCGCTACTTGGGCCTTCGCCGCGATGAACAAGGCCAATTTCTGCTGCGCGTGGAGCCGGGCGTTGTGCTCTCGGAGCTGCGCAAGCAGCTGAGCAAGAAGGTGCTGCCGACTGCTGGTTGGGACCAGGCATCGCTTGAGGCCTACGAGGAGTTCCAAGAGGCCCCCGAGCAGTTCTTTCCCACCGATCCCACCGAGACGTCTGCCTGTCTGGGCGGCATGGCGGCATGTAACGCCTCTGGTGCCCGCAGCTACGCCTACGGTCCCATGCGCCCACATATCACGGGACTCCACGTCGCACTGGCTGATGGCGATTTGCTTGAGCTTCAGCGCGGCGAGGCTTTTGCCCAGGGCCGCCACCTGTCGCTCGTGACGGCAGCGGGCCGTACGCTCGAGCTCGATCTTCCCGGCTATACCATGCCCAAGACAAAAAATGCTTCGGGCTATTTCGTTGCTGACGATATGGATGCCATCGATCTGTTTATCGGTGCGTGTGGCACAATCGGCGTCATCACCGAGCTCGAGATTGCCCTGCAGGCGGCGCCTGCGGTCGTTTGGGGCGTGAGCTGTTTCTTTGACAGCGAAGACAAGGCCGTGCCGTTCACCGATTCTGTGCGTCCCGTCCTGTCCCACGCGGCTGCCATCGAGTACTTCGACGCTGGCGCCCTGGATATTCTACGTTGCCAGCGCGAGCAGTCGACGGCGTTTGCCTCGCTGCCAGCGCTCGACAAAGAGGCCAAGGTCTGTGTCTACGTGGAGCTCGACTGTGACGACGAGGCGCAGGCGACCGAGGAGCTGTACCACCTGGGATGGGTTTTGGAGCTTGCGGGTGGCCGCGACGACGCGACCTGGGTTGCGCGCACCGAGGTCGATCGCGAATGCCAGCGGTTCTTCCGCCATGCGGTGCCCGAGAGCGTCAACATGCTCATCGACGAGCGTCGCCGCACGGATCCCGCCATCACCAAGCTGGGCTCGGACATGTCGGTGCCCAACGCACGCTTGGCCGATGTCATCGCCCTTTATCGCCGCACGTTGGCCGAAAGTGGGCTTGAATCTGCCGCCTGGGGGCACATCGGTAACAACCATCTGCATGTGAACATTCTGCCGCGCGATGCGCAGGAATACCGCCGCGGCGGAGAACTCTTTGCCCGGTGGGCTTCCGAGGTCACGGTCATGGGCGGCGCCGTCTCTGCCGAGCACGGCGTCGGCAAGATCAAAGCGGGCTTCTTGGAGACGATGTACGGTCACGAGGCCATGGTCGAGTCGGCTCTACTCAAGCTGCAGCTCGATCCTGACGGGCAGCTGGGTCGCGGTAACCTGTTTTCGGAGAACCTCTTGGATGAGCTCGTCCAGAAAGGGGGCGCGTGAAGATGAGCGATTTCCATATGGTGGTGTGCGTCAAGGCCGTGCCGGGCAGCACCGAGGTCAAGATGGACCCCAAGACCAATACCATCGTGCGCGATGGCAAGCAGGCGGTCATTAATCCCTTTGATGCGAGCGCTTTGGAATGCGCGCTGGCGCTGAAGGACAACTTTATCGGCTTTGGCATGGATGTGCGCGTGACGGTGGTGTCGATGGGCATCCCCGCGACCGAATCGCTGCTGCGCGACTGTATCGCCCGCGGTGCCGACGACGCGCTGCTGCTGACCGACCGAGCCTTTGCGGGCGCCGATACCCTAGCCACCACCTATGCCCTCAAATGCGGTATCGAGGCGCTCGATGAGGACTTCGACCTGCTCATCTGCGGCAAGATGGCAGTGGACGGCGATACGGCCCAGATCGGCCCCGAGCTTGCCGGTGCCTTTGAGATCCCCTGCGTGACCGACGTAAGCTGCGTGCAAAGCGCGGGCTTTACGACGTGTGGCTCGCTGGCGCTCGTTCACGGATGCGATGCCGGCGAGGAGACGGTGTACCTTGAGATGCCGTGCGCGATGACGACTGCCAAGGAGATTGGCCAGTTGCGTATGCCGAGTATAGCCGGTATTCGCGCGGCGGAGGAGGCGGACGTGCGCGTGGTCAGTGCCGCCGACGTGAACGCCGACCCCGCGCGTTGCGGTCTTGCCGGGTCGCCGACACAGGTCGTGCGCTCGTTTGTGCCCGACCGTGACCAAACGTGCGAGACCGTTGAGGGGACGGCGTCCGAGCAGGCGGCAAAGCTTGCCAAGATTATCGAGGGGATGGCATAGATGAGCGGGCTGATTATCGATAGCGAAGCCTGTATCGGCTGCGGTCGCTGCGTTCGCGCCTGTGCCTCGGGCGGCATCGTAGTGGAAGGCGAGCGACCCAGCCGATGCGCCCGCGTAACCGACGGCTGCATCCTATGCGGTGGGTGCGTCGACGCCTGCCCCGTCAACGCTATCTCGATCGAGCGTGACGAGGCCGCTGGTACGGTGGACCTTGATGCATATCGAGACATTTGGGTCTTCGTGCAGACTGACGAGCACGATGCCGTGGCTCCCGTGGCCTTCGAGCTCATGGGCAAGGGCCGCGAGCTTGCCGATGCTCGCGGCTGCCGTCTGGTGGCGCTGGTCGGTATGGGCCCCGAGGGTTCTCTCGGTGACCTGGAGCATCTGGTTTACGCGGGCGCCGAAGAAGTCCTGGCCTGTCGCGACGAGCGCCTGCGCCAAAACGATGCGGAGGTCTACGCCCGCTTGATCTGCGATTTGGTAGCCGAACGCAAACCCGAGGCCATCCTCTACGGTGCGACCGCTTTTGGTCGCGAACTGGCACCCGGCGTTGCCGTGCGTTTGCAGACGGGTCTTACGGCCGACTGCACCGTGCTTTCGATGGATGCGGAGTCGGGCCTACTGCAGCAGACGCGCCCGGCGTTTGGCGGCAACTTGATGGCCACCATCATTTGCCCCAACCACCGTCCGCAGATGGCAACGGTTCGTCCCGGCATCTTTAAGGCTCCCGACTTCGACTACGGCCGCTCCGGCACGATCACCCAGATATCACTTGCGGATGATGCTAAGGCTCGTGTCGAGATCTCGATTCCCGCCGAGGAGTGGGGACAGCAGGCTTCGATCGCCGATGCCGAGCGCCTGGTCGTGGTGGGTCGCGGCATTGGTTCCAAGAAAAATCTGCCGCTGATGCGAAGGCTCGCCGAGGCTCTGGGAGCCGAGCTTGGCTGCACGCGACCTGTCGTGGAGGCCGGCTGGTTGGAGTATCGCCATCAGATTGGCCAGACGGGCGTATCGGTTTCGCCCAAGCTTCTCGTGAGTATCGGTGTTTCGGGCGCCATCCAGCATCTTGCCGGCATCGGTGGGGCTGGGTGCATTATCGCCATCAACGAGGACCCGGATGCCCCCATTTTTGGTGCTGCCCAGTACAAGGTTGTCGGCGATGCCGTCGAGGTAGTCGAGGAGCTGCTGGCTCAGCTTGAGCGCTAGGCGCACGCCAGCCAGTCGCACATCTCGTCCTTAAGGCGGCTCCAAGTTGCCTGTGTGGCGGGGTCGGTAAAGGGCCGCGTGATGCCAAAAGGCGCGTCGAGCAGGCGGTAGATATCGCCCTGCTCGCGCGCCAGCGCGCGGCTCGCTGGATAGACGAGCTCAAACATAAAGCAGATGAGCCCCACCAGGTAGTCCGCCGGCTCGTTGCGCTCGTCGCGCGCGACGCAGCGGTGCTCGTCAAAGGCGGCAAGTGTCGGCGACGAGAAACGGCTGCCGAGAAACGTCTTCTCGTCCACCTTGAGGATAGTGTCGACAGTGCTGTCGGCGATGGTGCGCATAATGTCGATCTTGTCGCCATCGCGCACGATATCGCAGAAGCTCCGCGTGCGCTCGTCGAGCTGCGCGGGTAGACGGAAATCGCTGTGATAGGCAATGCTCGCTCGGATGAGCTCATCTTCTGCCGGGTCATCGATAAAGTCGCGGATGCTCGTTACGGCGGGTGCATCGGCGGGATTCTCGCCAAAGAGGATCTCGATGCCCAGCACCGCATGGCTCATGCTCTCGGCGTCCTTAAAGGTGTCCCAGCGTCGCAGCTGCTCAAAGCGGCCCATATCGTGCAGCAGGCCGCAAAGCCATGCCAGGTCAATATCTTCTGACGACCAGTCCTGCTCGCGCGCAACGGCATCGCATGCCTCGGCAACGTGGTACGTATGCTCGATTTTGAGCGCGATGCGTGGGTTGGTGGCGTCGTAGGCATCGGTGTAGCTTTTGAAGGCCGTGCGCGCCCGGTCTCGATCGATAGCTGTCATAATGACTTCCTAAAAAGTTGTGTCTTTCGATCCGGTGGCAATTGTAGGTGAACTCGGTTGCTGTCGGATGATGATTCTGCCGTATCGCTACATGCGGCTCGGAGACCTTGTCAGGATGAGAAGCGTATGGTGCTCAAAATCGTTAGAACCGTCTGGCCGGTGATGCTTACCTATGTTGCAATAGGCGCGCCGTGCGGAATGATCATGGGGCAGACGGGAATGGAGCCCTGGATGGTCTTTGCTCTGAGCAGCACGTTTGTGACGGGCAGCGGGCAGTTTATGATCTGCAACCTGTGGCTGGCGGGTGTGCCTGCAGCATCGATCGTCGCGAGCGTCGCCGCAATCTCCTCGCGCTTTGCGCTTTACTCGGCATCGATCGCACCGCATCTGAGGGGTGCCTCGAAGCGTCAGACGCTGGCTGTTGCCGCGACACTTACCGAGGAGGCATACGGCATCTCGCTTGCCAAGTTGGCTGAAGGGGAGGATTGGGGCCCGCGTGAGTCCTTCGTGCTCAACGTGATCCTTATCGCAACATGGGGCGTTTCGTGTACGACGGGCGCCATCGTCGGCGCCGTTGTCGATGTTCCCACCGCCATTGCAGCCTTTGTCTGCACCTCACTCTTTATCTGCCTGCTCTTTTCGCAGCGGCTGTCGCGCGGCAACGTTGTCGCGGCGGTTTCGGGCGCGGTGTCCGTCGCCGTATGTAAGTTCTTGGGCCTCACGAATATTGCCGTGCCGGCAAGCGTCGTGGTCAGCATTGCCATTGCGCTGGCGTGCGATGCTGTATTTGACGGAAGAGGTGCCCGCGATGCCCGTTAACGAGTTCTTGATTCTGTGGCTGTCGTCGTGGGCTGCTATCGCGTTCTTTCGCATCGCGCCGGCGTTTGCCTTGCGCGGGCGGACCCTGTCGCCCCGCATTACCGAGGCCCTGGGCTATATCCCGCCCGCTGCCTTTGCCGCGCTGGTCGCCAACGACTTGGTGAGCCCCGGCGCGTTCGACGCGGGACTCTGGCCTGCCTTGGTTCCCTGGATTGCGGCCGCCGGCGTCGTGGTCGTGGCGGTCAAGACAAAATCGATGCTGTGGTGCTGCGTCTCGGGCATCGTACTCTATATCGTCTTGAGCCTTATATAGGGGTGGCGTCGCGGGCGCCGAATCTCGTTCCATCCCAACTTGTCGAATTTTTCACCGAGCTGGTCTATTTCTTCTGGTACCATGGTCAAACTTTACTGTAGCAAAGCATGACGTGGGCTTTTGTACCCCGTCAGCGGAAATGGGGGTTTCATGGCACAGGAAGCAACCGCCAACGAGCAAAAGAAATTCAGGGTCCCGCGCATCCCGGGCGACATCATGATTTACCCGATGATCGTCGGTCTTTTGCTCAACACGTTCTGCCCGCAGGTTTTTGAGATCGGCGGCTTCTTTACGGCTGCCTGCCGCGGTGGCTCCAATACCATCGTCGCCGCGATTCTGCTGTTTGTGGGCGCCGGCATCAGCTTTAAGTCCACGCCGGGCGCCATCAAGACCGGCATCGTCGTGCTGATTCCCAAGCTTGTTGTCGCGGCGGCCCTTGGCTTGGGTGTGGCATATTTCTTTAACGACAACTTCCTGGGCCTGAGCTCCGTGTCTATCATCGGCGGCATCACGTTTTGCAACATGGCGCTCTACACGGGCATCATGGGCGAGTTCGGCGACGAGTCCGAGCAGGGCGCCGTCGGTATCCTGTTCTTTACGGCCGGCCCCGCCGTCACCATGATCATCCTCGGTGTCTCGGGTCTCGCCAACATCCCCGTCGGCACCATCATCGGATCCATCCTGCCGCTTGTTATCGGCATGGTTCTGGGCAACCTCTTCCCGTTCATCAAGAACCTGCTGGTCCCCGGTGCCAATCCCGCGATCGCTGTTATCGGATTTCAGCTCGGTGCGTCCATGAGCCTTTCGAGCTTTATCACCGGCGGCATCTCGGGCATCCTGCTGGGTCTCATCACGCTCTTTATCGTCGGCCCCATCACCTTTGCGTTCGAGCGCCTGTGCGGTGGTAACGGCAAGGCGGCCGTTGCCTGCTCCACTATCGCCGGCACGGCTATGACCACGCCGGTCGCCCTCGCCGAGGTCGCACCGCGCTACGCCGAGCTTGCGCCCACAGCGTACGCCCAGATCGCCACCGCCGTTATCATCACGGCAATCATGGCTCCGATTCTGACCGGCTGGGTCGATAAGAAGTTCTGCCAGGGCAAAGAAGACCTGTCGCCTGCCGGTGTCGAGGCCATCGAGGAGGCTGTCGCGACCGACATCGATGGTGAGTAACGGCCGTTACCGATAATTGATTCCGGCGTGCAGTTCGCGCCGTCCGAGCGCCCGAACAGAAACTGTTTTGCAGTGATGTTCGGGCGCTCTGCTATTATTCCCCTTACCCCTGCGGAGTAGGGGGTGTTTGTTGCCCAGATTCGAATTGGGCGATTCTGACCACTTGGATATTGAAGGGATGGCGCTAGTGGTTAAGGCACTCAAGATTGAGATATTCGTGCTATGCATGATTGTTCTTATCGGGCTTGCCGTGCGAAGTCGTCGCTCCCTGTTCTCGAGCACCCAGCAGCTATTGTTTAGCATGCTTGGCTACACCTCTGCCGCGTACATATTATTCGATATGATCTGGACGCTTTCGGACGGTGTGGACGGCACGTTGGGCATTGCTGCCAACTGGATTTCCAACGCGGTTTCGTTTTCGCTCTTTGCCATCGCGTGTCTCATTTGGTTTATCTATTCCGAGACTGTGCAGGGTTCTCGCCTTTTGACCTCGCGTTATAGGGTGGTGCTTGTAGCGTTTCCTACGGCTCTGGTGGTCGTGCTGGCGTTTACCAGTTACTGGACGCACGCCCTGTTCTATATCGATTCGCAGGGCGTGTATCGTCGCGGCTTTGCCTATATGATCCAGCCCATCGTCAGCTACTGTTACGTTATACATACGTCCCTGCATGCGTTTGTGCAATCTCGCAGGGTCGAGAGCCTGCAGACGAAGGCCATCTATCGAACTTTGGCATTTTTCGCCATTCCGGCCCTGGTGGGCGGTACCTTTCAGGTCGTATACTCGGTGCCCGGCCTTTGTGTCGGCATAATGATTAGCATGTTGCTGCTCTACATCATCTACCAGGAGCAGCTCATCTCGACCGACCCGTTGACTGGCCTCAACAATCGCAACCGTTTTGAGACCTATATGCTGTCGCTCTTCTCAAATGTGGATCAGGCCGAAGATGTGTATCTGCTTATGATGGACGCCGACGGCTTTAAGCAGATTAACGACCGGTATGGACATGTGGAGGGCGACCATGCTCTCCAGGTCATATCTGCTACGCTCAAAGAGGTCTGCTCGGCGTCTGGTGGTTTTATCGCACGCTATGGCGGCGATGAGTTCGTGATGCTCCAGAAGGTAGCGGCGGAACAGGACATCATAGACCTGTGTTCGGCGATTAACGACGAGCTCGCTCGTGCCGAGGTGCCGTATCTGTTGCGGATGTCCATCGGCTATGCACGGGTCGGTGATAGTGTCGATACCTGGCAAGACTTGCTTCGCGCTGCCGATGCGGAGCTCTACCGCGTAAAGCGCGAGAAGAAGAAAGCCGGCGTTCAGATACGCTAGGAAAAAAGGGGCGCACGCTTGCGTGCGTGGCGGCCCTCAGCTCGCCGATGTACTCCATTAAACTAAAGTATGTGAATCCCCTCTGCTAAATAAGGGCAGTTCGTTAGGCTTTTTTGGGTTTGTTGACGATGATGATGCCGCCGCAGACCAACAACAGGGCAACGATGACGGTAACGGGACTCGTGCCAGCGCCCTCGCCGAGCAGCAGCGCGCTCAGCAGCACGCCAAAGACGGGGTTCATAAACCCAAAGACCGAGACGCGGCTGACGGGGTTGACGGCAAGCAGGCGCGACCATAGCGAGTAGGCGACCGCGGAGATAAGCGCCATGTAGATGATGAGCGCGATGGCAGGGACGATCGCAGTAGGGTAGAGCGCACCGCCCATCAAAAAGCCGATGGCGGTGAGGACCAGGCCACCGACTAAAAACTGCCAGCCGGCAAGCAAAACACCGTCGTGCTTGCGCGAGAAGATGCCGATCAGACAGGTCGAAAGAGCACCCGCAACAGTGGAGGCTAGGATAAAGCCCTCGCCATCGAGTCTGAAGCCAAAGGTGCCATCTGCGCCCGAGAGGTTGACGAGCGCGACGCCGGCAAAGCCCAGCGCACAGCCAAGCACCTTGGCCGTATTGAGCTTCTCGGTGTGAAATGCCAGGGCGGCAAAGAGGATTGCGAGGAAGTTGGCGCTGGCCTCGATGATGGAGCTCGACATGGCGCTGGCGCGCGAGAGGCCCAGATAGAAAAAGAAGTACTGCCCGATAGTCTGGAAGAGCGACAAGACAAAGATGGGCTTGATGTCGCGAGCCTGCGGAATGAGGGGGCGGCGTTGGACCGCACTCATCCCAACGATAACTAGGGCGCCGGCAAGCGTGAAGCGCAAGCCCGCAAAGAGCAGCTGCGAGGCGCCGTCGTGCGTTGGGATACCAAAGAGTGCGTAGCCGATTTTGATACAGGGGAAGGCCGACCCCCAGAGTGCACAGCAAACAAGGCAGCCCAGGATGAGTCCGGGCAGGGTGGCGAGATACGGCTTGCGGCTTTGCATGATGTCCTTCCTGTATGCGCGAAGCAAAAAAGAACCCGCCACCGGGGGTGCCGGTGGCGGGTGTTGTTACCCGAGGGGATTGTACCCGATGGGAAAGCTTTAGGCGAAGTAGGCTACGCCGCTCTCAAAGATCGGCATGAACTTGTCGCCGGGGACATGCTCGGGCACGTTGCGGTACAGGTTGTCGCCGCGACGCTCGGCATGGCCCATCTTGCCCAGGACACGGCCGTCGGGGCTCGTGATGCCCTCGATGGCGAGTGCAGAGCCGTTGGGGTTGACGGAGAGATCCATGCTGGGCTTGCCGTCCTCGCCCACGTACTGCGTGGCGACCTGGCCGTTGGCGATCAGCTGGGCGAGTACCTCGTCATTGGCGACAAAACGGCCCTCGCCGTGGCTGATGGCGACGGTGTAGGGGTCGTCAAGGCTGCACTGCGACAGCCACGGAGATAGGTTGGACGAGATGCGGGTGCGCACCAGGCGGCTCTGATGGCGACCGATGGTGTTGAACGTCAGCGTGGGCGCATCGGGCGTGGCGTCGACGATGTCACCGTAGGGTACCAGGCCGAGCTTGACCAGGGCCTGGAAGCCGTTGCAGATGCCCAGCATCAGGCCGTCGCGGGCCTTGAGTAGGTCGCGGACTGCCTCGGTGACCTCGGGAGCGCGGAAGAACGCCGTGATGAACTTGGCGGAGCCGTCGGGCTCGTCACCGCCCGAGAAGCCGCCGGGGATCATGACGATCTGGCTTGCACGGATGCGGCGGGCAAGCTCGTGGGTGCTCTCGGCGACGGCCTCGGGCGTGAGGTTGTTGATCACGAAGGTGTCGGCCTCGGCACCGGCGGCACGGAAGGCGCGGGCGCTGTCGTACTCGCAGTTGTTGCCGGGGAACACGGGGATGATCACGCGCGGACGGGCGATCTTGGCGCCGCCGTACACGTGGATATCCTTGGCGCGGAAGTCGATGGTCTCGACCTCGGGGGTCTCGCCGGCGCTGCGGTAGGCGAAGACGCCCTCGATGCCGCTCTCCCATGCCTCCTGGAGCTCGGAGAGCTCGATGACCTCGGAGCCGGTGTCGATGACATAGCCCTCGACGGTGGTGCCCAGGGGCTCGACGACAACGCCGTCGGCGACCTCGGGTAGCTCGGCATCCTCGGCGAGCTCGACGATAAAGCTGCCGTAGAGCGGGGTGAAGAGGCTCTCCACGTCTACATCCTCGGCAAGCTCGATACCGATCTGGTTACCGACGCACATCTTAAAGAGGCTCTCGGCGCCGCAGCCGTAGCCGGGCGTGGAGATGGCCGGGGCGTTGCCGTTGGCGGTGAGCGCCTCGACGGCGTCAAACGCGGCGAGCAGCTGCTGGGCGTCGGGACGGTAGTCCTCGCCATAGGTAGCGGGGGCGATGCGGACGACGCGGTGCGTGAGGCCCTTGAACTCGGGCGAGACGGCGCGGGCGGCCTTGCCCACGGCGACGGCGAAGCTGATCAGAGTCGGCGGAACGTTGAGCTCGCCGGCCTCGTCCTCAAACGAGCCGCTCATGGAGTCCTTGCCGCCGATGGCGCCGGCACCCAGGTCGACCTGGGCCATAAGGGCGCCCAGGACGGCTGCCGTGGGCTTGCCCCAACGCTCGGCCTCGGTGCGCAGACGCTCGAAGTACTCCTGGAAGGAGAGATAGGCGCGCTTGTGCTCAAAGCCGGCAGCCACGAGCTTGGCGATGGACTCGACCACGGACAGGTAGGCGCCCGCAAACTGGTCGGCTTCCATCAGATAGGGGTTAAAGCCCCATGCCATGGCGCTCGCCGTGGTGGTCTCGCCGTCCACGGGGAACTTGGCGACCATGGCCGAGCTCGGGGTGAGCTGCGTCTTGCCGCCAAAGGGCATGAGAACGGTTGCGGCACCGATGGTGGAGTCGAAGCGCTCGGAAAGGCCCTTGTTGGAAGCGACGTTGAGGTCGGTGACGAGCGAGGTCATGCGTTCAGCGAGCGTGGTGCCGGCCCAGCTGGGCTGCCACACGCTACGGGCGCACACGTGGGCGACCTGGTGCTTGGGTGCGCCGTTGGAGTTGAGGAACTCGCGGGACAGGTCGACGATGGCGACGCCGTTCCAGGCCATGCGCATGCGCGGCTCGGCGGTAACCTCGGCGATAACGGTCGCCTCGAGGTTCTCCTCGGCGGCGTAGCCCATGAACTCCTCGACGTCACCGTCGGCGACGGCGCAAGCCATGCGCTCCTGGGACTCGGAGATAGCGAGCTCGGTGCCGTCCAGGCCGTCGTACTTCTTGGTCACGGTATCAAGGTCGACATACAGGCCGTCGGCAAGCTCGCCCACGGCGACCGAGACACCGCCGGCGCCAAAGTCGTTGCAGCGCTTGATCAGACGGCAGGCATCGCCGCGGCGGAACAGGCGCTGCAGCTTGCGCTCGACCGGGGCGTTGCCCTTCTGGACCTCGGCGCCCGAGGTCTCGATGGACTCGGTGTTCTGGGTCTTGGAGGAGCCGGTGGCACCGCCGATGCCGTCACGGCCGGTGCGGCCGCCCAGCAGGATGATCTTGTCGGTGGGGGCGGGGCACTCGCGGCGCACGTGGTTTGCCGGGGTAGCGCCCACGACGGCGCCGACCTCCATGCGCTTGGCCACGTAGCCGGGGTGATAGAGCTCGTTGACCTGGCCGGTGGCAAGGCCGATCTGGTTGCCGTAGCTGGAGTAGCCGGCGGCAGCGGTGGTTACGAGCTTGCGCTGCGGCAGCTTGCCCTCGAGCGTCTCGGACACGGGGACGGTGGGGTCGCCGGCGCCGGTGACACGCATGGCCTGGTACACGTAGCTGCGGCCCGAGAGCGGGTCGCGGATGGCGCCGCCCACGCAGGTGGCGGCACCGCCGAAGGGTTCGATCTCGGTCGGGTGGTTGTGGGTCTCGTTCTTAAACAGGAACAGCCAGTCCTGGTCCTCGCCGTCGACATCGACCTTCACCTTGACGGTGCAGGCGTTGATCTCCTCGGACTCATCGACATCGGTCATGACGCCGGTCTTCTTGAGGTACTTGGCGCCGATGGTGCCCATGTCCATGAGGCAGACGGGCTTGGCGTCGCGACCGAGCTCATGGCGCATCTCCATGTAGCGGTCGAAGGCCTGCTGCACCACGGCGTCGTCGATCGTCACGTCATCCAGGACGGTGCCGAAGGTGGTGTGACGGCAGTGGTCGGACCAATAGGTGTCGATCACGCGGATCTCGGTGATGGTGGGGTCGCGGTCCTCATCGCGGAAGTACTGCTGGCAGAAGGCGATGTCCGCCTCGTCCATGGCAAGGCCGCGATCGGCGATAAAGGCGGCAAGGCCGGCCTCGTCGAGCTCGCGGAAGCCGTCGAGCACCTCGACGGGCTGGGGCTCGGGGGTCTCCATGTGCAGCGTCTCGGGCAGGTCGAGCGAGGCGATGCGTGCTTCGACGGGGTTCACCACGTAGTGCTTGATGGCCTCGATGGCGGCTTCGTCCAGAGTGCCCGAGATCATATAGACCTTGGCGGAGCGCACGGCGGGGCGCTCGCCCTGGCTGATGAGCTGCACGCACTCGCTGGCGGAGTCGGCGCGCTGGTCAAACTGGCCAGGCAGGAATTCGACGGCAAAGACGGCGCCATCGCTTGCGGGGAGCTCGTCGTAGGTCACATCGACCTGGGGCTCGCTAAAGACGGTCGGCACGCAGGAGCGGAAAAGCTCCTCGTCGATGCCCTCGACGTCGTAGCGGTTGATGATCCTCAGGGCCTCGATGCCCTTGATGCCGAGAATTTCGGTCAGCTCGCCCTTGAGCTGCTGAGCCTCGACGTCGAACCCGGGTTTCTTCTCCACGTAGATACGAGAGACCATTGGTTCCTGCCTTCCTGATCGGTTGGGCGTACGGTACGGTATGCGGCAGCGGTCGGTTTACGGGGCAAGCCTCGCGGTCGCCTTGAGCCACATGTTTGTAAACCTCACTATGATACGACAGCTCGCGGCGCGTTGAGGACGGCGAGGGTGCTACAGTGAAGCGCAAACAAGAGAAAGGCATCACATGGCATTCGTTTCGCTCGCCATCATCGCACTCGTGGCCTTTGCGAGTCCTTTTATCGCCTCGGCGATTCCCGGGAAACCCGTTCCCGAGACGGTCTTTTTGCTCGTGTTTGGCGCGGTGCTGGGACCCCATATGCTCGACATTATCCATGTAGATGCCGAGGTCTCGCTCGTGTCCGAGCTCGGCCTGGCCTTTTTGTTCCTGCTTGCCGGCTTTGAGATCGACCCCAAGAGCATCACGGGCGTCGAGGGGCGTTACGGCTTGGCGACGTGGGTCGTCACGTTTGGTATCGCCTGGCTTGCCGTGCGCTTTACCCCGTGGTTCTCAGTCAGTCATTTCGACGGTATCGCCGTGACGCTTGCCCTCACTTCGACGGCGCTCGGCACGCTCGTGCCCATCATGCGTGAGCGCTCGCTCACTGGCACGCGTGTGGGCGACTCGATTCTCGCGTATGGCACCTGGGGCGAGCTCGGCCCTGTGCTCGCCATGTCGGTGCTGCTGTCTGCCCGCACTGGCATCCAAACGCTCGTAATCCTTGGCTTGTTTGCGGTGGTTTGCGTGTTGCTGGCCGTGGTCCCAAGCCGCTCCAAGCGCGTCGGCAGCCGCTTCTTTGCGTTTGTCGAGGAACGCGCCGATACCACGTCGCAGACCTTCGTGCGCCTGACGGTGCTCATCCTGGTCACACTCGTGGCGTTCTCGGCCGTCTTTGATCTCGACATCGTGTTGGGTTCTTTTGCCGCCGGCTTTGTCCTGCGCTATATCATCCCCGAGGGCAACCATACGCTCGAGACCAAGCTCGATGGCCTGGCCTACGGCTTTTTGATTCCGGTATTCTTTACCGTATCGGGCGCAAAGATCGACCTGACGGCCGTGGCGTCGCGCCCCGGGCTGCTCGCAGGCTTTATCGTGGCGTTGCTGATCATTCGCGCCGTGCCCATTCTCATCTCTATGAGCATTTGTCCTGCGACGCGCGATGTGTCGGCGTATGGTCGTATTACCGTGGCCCTGTACTGCACCACGGCCCTGCCGATCATCGTTGCCGTGACGAGTGTTGCCGTCAACGCGGGCGCGCTGTCGCAAGATATTGCGTCGGTCATGGTTGCCGCCGGTGCCATCACAGTGTTCTTGATGCCGCTGCTCGCGCAGCTCTTCTACCGTGTGGTGGATGCTGCGCCGGTCGCCGCCGTGGCAGAGGTTGCCGAGCATCCATCCGATGCGCTCGACATCCTGCGCGCTCATCACGATTTGGCGAGCCTGCTCGCACGCGAGCACGAGTTGCTGACCTCGCATGGTCACGGTCGCGTATTTGAGGGCCTGCCTACGCTCGATACGATTGCCGAGCGTCTTTCCGCCGAGGCGGCGAGCGGCCACATCGATGCCCGCATCGTGGACGCGGCGCACCTGCTTGCCGATAAGACCTATGGCGACGAGATCGACCCGTCCAAGTTGACTCCGCGTGAGCGCCGCCGCCTGGAGCGCGCCAAGCTCGCCGTGCACGAATACCGCCGCCGCATGCTGGAGCTCTATGCAAGAGAAGAAGCCGAGGACGACGACGGCAAGTAGTCGATACTCTCTCGGGGAAGCCGCGTCCTGCTTTGAAGGCTCGGAACGGGACGTGGTTTCCGAAATACTGGGACATAGTTTCCCTTTCATAACAGGAGAAGGCGCGCTGTCTGCAGTTGATTCAGACGGCGCGCCTTTTTGGTTGAGCTATGTTGAGGCTTGAAGCCAAAGCTTGTGGCTCCTTAGGAGCGGGCGGCTCCGTCGACGGGGAGCACGGCGCCCGTGACGTAGGAGGACATGTCGCTCGCCAGGAAAACAAAGGCGTTGGCGACATCCTCGGGCTCGCCCATGCGACCCAGCGGAATGGTGGCGATGATGGGCTTGATGACCTCTTCGGGCAGGTTGGCGACCATATCGGTCTTGGTCACGCCGGGTGCGACGGCATTGACGCGAATGCCCATGGGGGCGAGCTCGCGCGAGAGCGACTGGACCATGCCGTTGACGGCAAACTTGGACGTGGGGTAGCCGACACCGGAGGGCTGACCATACTTGGCGACCATCGAGCTCGTGGTGGTGATGGTGCCGCCATGGCCGGCCTCGGTCATGATCTTGGCGGCAGCCTGGTGGCCGTTAAAGACGGCGACGACGTTGAGGTCCATAACTTTGGCGAACTCCTCGGCCGTGTAGTTGAGCAGCGGCGAGCGCTGGGAGATTCCGGCGTTGTTGACGACCGTATCGAGACCGCCCATGTCGGCTGCAGCCTGCGTAAAGGCCTCAGTCACGGCTTCGAGCGAGGTGAGGTCGCAGGAGCGGCCCCAGACCTTGGTGTCGGGATAGGCGGCTGCCAGCTTCTCAACGGCCGCGTCGGCAGTCTCCTGGCGCGAGCCAAAGACGGTGACGGCAGCGCCTTCCTCGATAAAACGGCAGGCGATGGCATAGCCGATGCCGCGCGTGCCTCCGGTGACGATTGCTTTCTTGCCCTCGAGCAACATGGTGCTTCCTCTCTTCGCGGGCGGACATTCGCAGCACAGCGTAGCGGTAGCCGGAATCGGCCGCGTTTGCATATCGGTGAACGGTAGCCCGCGTTACCGATGAGCGGCTCGCGCAAATATGCTCTGCCGTTGTGCTTAGGGCAGGTGACAAAAGGGCTCCCGTCCCACATCGGACGGGAGCCCTCAAGGCGCGTATTGCTAGGCGAGCGTTGGGCTAGTTCGCCATGACGCCTTCTGTCCAGGCCTCGACGTCCTCGATGCGCAGGACGTTGGCGACCTCGGCCACGCAGTCGACGCTGGCAAGCTCGGCGGCGGCAGCCTGGACGTCCTTCTCGAGCGCGCGGTGCGTTAGGAAGATGACCGAGCAGGCATCGCTGACGCCCGACTTGCCGTCCTCGACCTGGTTGATGAGCGAGATCGAGATGTTGTGCTTGGCAAAGATATCGACCGTCTCGGACAGGGCACCCACGCGGTCGGCGACCTTCAGGCGTACATAGTACTTGGTCTGGAGCTCGTCCATGGGCTTAAAGGCGAGGTTGTGGCCATAGGGCTCAATCTCGGGCAGCGGAGCCACGCCGCGGCTGATCTGCTCGGAGAGCGACAGGATGTCGCCCACGACGGCGCTCGCGGTGGGGAAAGAGCCTGCGCCGGCACCGTAGAACATGGTCTCGCCCACGGCGTCGCCTACCACGTAGACAGCGTTCATGGCGCCGTTGACCTTGGCAAGCATGTGGTCGGCGGGGATCAGCGTGGGATGCACACGGACGTCGACGCCGGCGTCGGTATTGCGGGCGATGCCGAGCAGCTTAATGGTGTAGCCGAGCTCGCGGGCCTGGGCGATGTCCTCGGCGCCGATGGCACGGATACCCTGCTGGTAGACATCGTCGGTGGTCACGCGGGTGCCAAAGCCGATGGAGGCGAGGATTGCCGTCTTGCTGGCGGCGTCGAAGCCGTCGACGTCGGCGGACGGGTCGGCCTCGGCATAGCCCTTTGCCTGGGCGTCGGCGAGCACGTCAGCGTAATCGGCGCCCTCGGCGTCCATGCGCGACAGGATGTAGTTGGTGGTGCCGTTAAGGATGCCGGCGATGGTCAGGATCTTGTTGCCCACCAGGTCGTGCTCAAGCGTGCTCACGATGGGGATGCCACCGCCGCAGCTGGCCTCGCACTTAATCTGCACGCCGCACGCGCGCGCCTTCTCGGCGAGCGTCTCGACATGACGGCCCAGCAGGGCCTTGTTGGCAGAGACGACGTGCTTGCCGTTCTCGAAGGCGGTGGTGAAGATTTCGGTCGCGGGGTGCTCGCCGCCGATGAGCTCGACGACGATGTCGACGGCGGGGTCGGTGACGACATCGTGCCAGTCGCTCGTAAAGGCCTCACGCTCAATACCGGCTGCCTCGGCCTGCTCCCAGGCAAGCGCGCAGGCGCGGGTCAGCTTAAGGTCGATGCCGTAGGCTGCCAGGTACTCATCGTGGTGGCTCTTGATCAGACGGGCCACGCCGCCGCCGACGGTTCCCAGACCGATGAGGCCGACGTTCACGGTGCGCAGGGGTTCGCTCATAGATAGCTCCTTCGTGCATCTTATGGATGGATTAACCGCTTAAAGGTTGAGTGCATTCTAGCGTGAACAGAGGGCGCGTGCTCGCCAGGCAACAGGAGTCGCACAAAACGGCACCCCCGAAACGCTGCGGAAACATTGGAAACATGCTCGCTACAAACGAACTTCCGTAACAAACTGTCAACGTTTGCGCCATAAGGTTTGCCCTGTACCGCAAGACGGTCGCACCGCGGCCAGCGAAAAGGGGGACACCATGTTTAGCATCAACAACGTACTTAACCGCAGGAGTTTCTTGGCTGGCGCCGCGGCGCTCGGTAGCACCGCGGCACTCGCTGGTTGCTCGTCGGGTGGCTCGGACGGCGGCTCCGCCGATGACGGCAAGACCTTCAAGATCGGTGTCATCGGCCCTCTGACCGGCGCCGCGGCAACCTATGGCGTTTCGGCCGAGAAGGGTGCCAAGCTCGCCGCCAAGGATTTTTCGACCAAGGACCTCAAACTCTCGCTTAAGTCTGAGGATGACGTCGCTGACGGCGAGAAGGCCATCAACGCCTTCAACACCTTGTGCGACTGGGGCATGCAGGCTCTCGTCGGCCCCGTCACGACTGGTGCCGCCGTCGCCGTCTCGGGCGAGATCGCCGACGATATGCTCATGGTCACGCCTTCGGCCTCGTCGCTCGACGTCACCAAGGATAAGACCACGGTCTTTCAGGTTTGCTTCACCGATCCCACCATGGGCGCCAGCGCTGCGAAGTTCTTGGCCGAGAAGTACGCGGATGCCAAGATCGCCCTGTTCTACAACTCCGGCGATACGTACAGCTCGGGTGTTGCCGATGCCTTTGCCGAGCAGGCCAAGGAGTCCAAACTTGATATCGTCGATACCGAGACCTTTAAGGACGATTCCTCCACGAGCTTTACCAACCAGCTCACCAAGGCCAAGGAGGCCGGCGCCACGCTCATCTTTGCGCCGATCTACTACACGCCGGCGTCCGTTTTGCTCAAGAACGCCAAGGACATGGGCTACGACATGACCCTCATGGGTACCGACGGCATGGACGGCCTGCTCTCTGTGGAGGGCTTCGATACCTCTCTTGCCGAGGGCGTATTGCTCATGACCCCGTTTTCGGCTGACGATGAGAAGAATGCCGACTTCGTCAAAGCCTATAAGGATGCCTACGACGAGACACCCAACCAGTTTGCCGCCGACGCCTACGATTGCGTCCACGCCATTGTCGAGGCCATCGACAAGGCGGGGATTGACATTACGGCCGACGGTGCCGACATTGCCGGCGACCTTGCCAAGGCCATGCGCAAGATCAAGATCGAGGGCCTGACGGGCGAGCTGACGTGGAATGACGAGGGCCAGGTCGAAAAGCCCGCTACGGCCTATGTGATCCAGGACGGCAAGTACATCGCCGCCTAAGTGCGCATAAAGCGCGACCGGTGAGGCCGTTTTATTCATGGAAGGGACGCCTGTAACAGAACGGAAACATTACTTTCACATAATAAAGTGGCATTACTGCATAAAGTAATAGAAATACGCAGAATTATGGATAAATGAACAAATCCAAAGAAAAGTTGAAATAATCGCCACTTTCCTTAACTAAAGCGTCTAGTATTTTG
This sequence comes from Collinsella aerofaciens, assembly GCA_048193585.1. Taxonomy (GTDB): domain Bacteria; phylum Actinomycetota; class Coriobacteriia; order Coriobacteriales; family Coriobacteriaceae; genus Collinsella; species Collinsella aerofaciens_CK. The sequence goes on from DBFAAM010000034.1 coordinate 50,465, forward strand.
CGAACGCCGAACACGGCGAAGGATGGCCTGTCGGGTAACCGAAACCCGACGAGATTTGAGAGGAGAGCCGCATGTCGAGCCTCACCGGTAAGTCATTGAACCCTGTTATGAATCGCAGGAGCGTTATCGCGAGCGCAGCAGGTCTGGGGGCGATGTCCATTCTAGCCGGCTGCTCCTCCAACGGCGGCGATAGCGGTTCCGCTTCGGGCGACGCTTCGTTTAAGATCGGCACCATCGGCCCGCTGACCGGCGCCAACGCGTCCTACGGCAAGTCCGTTACCCAGGGTGTCGAGCTTGGCTGCAAGGATTTCTCGACCAAGGAGCTGCCGCTTGCCAGCAAGGCCGAGGATGACCAGGCCGACGGCGAGAAGGCCGTCAACGCCTTCAATACCCTGCTCGACTGGGGCATGCAAGCCCTCGTCGGCCCGACCACCACGGGTGCGTCGGTTGCCGTTGCCGCCGAGTGCGGTAACGACCCCAAGACGTTCATGATCACCCCGTCCGCGTCCTCCGAGGACGTCACCGACGGCAAGGATTGCGTCTTCCAGGTTTGCTTCACCGACCCCAACCAGGGTGTCAACGCTGCCAAGTTCCTGGCGCAGAAGTATGCGGACGAGAAGTTCGTACTGTTCTATAACTCCGGCGACGCCTATTCTTCGGGCATCGCAGATTCCTTTAAGGCCCAGGCCGCTGAGTCCAAGCTCGAGATTGTTGACGAGGAGACCTTTAAGGACGACTCCGCCACGAGCTTTACCAACCAGCTGACCAAGGCCAAGCAGGCTGGCGCCACCATGATCTTTGCGCCGATCTACTATACGCCGGCGTCCGTCCTGCTCAAGAACGCCAAGGACATGGGCTACGATGTCAAGATGATGGGCTGCGACGGCATGGACGGTATCCTGGGCGTTGAGGGCTTCGATACCTCTCTTGCTGAGGGTCTGCTGCTCATGACCCCGTTTTCCGCCGACGACGAGAAGAACGCCGACTTCGTTAACGCTTACAAGGATAAGTACGGCGATACCCCCGACCAGTTTGCCGCCGACGCCTACGACGGCGTGCACGCGGTGGCCGAGGCCGTCAAGGAGGCCGGTCTTGGTGTCGACGCCGACCCGACCGAGGTCGCCGAGAAGCTGTCCAAGGCTATGCTCAAGATTACCGTTGACGGTCTGACCGGCAAGCTCACCTGGAACGATAAGGGCCAGGTTCAGAAGGAGCCCACGGCGTACGTCATCACCGACGGCAAGTACGTACAGGCCTAATTGGCCGCCTTACATAGAGCGGTTTTGATCCCAAGCAGGGGAGGTTTTGGCCTTCCCTGCTTGCTTGGTATCTAGGGACGATGTAACGTCCCTGTTTCATACATCAACTGGAAACCTATTCGAAAGGGGGATGTGGAACATGGCGGTCTTTATCCAATACCTGGTCAACGGCCTGTCCATGGGCAGCGTCTACGCCATCATCGCGTTGGGCTACACCATGGTCTACGGTATCGCCAAGATGCTCAACTTCGCTCACGGCGACGTCATCATGGTCGGTGCCTATGTCTCGTTCTGCGCCACGTCGTATCTCGGCCTCCCGGGCTGGGTATCTGTAATTCTTTCTTGTGTGGTCTGCACGGTTCTCGGCGTTCTCATCGAGGGTCTGGCCTATAAGCCGCTGCGCCAAGCAGGCCCGCTGGCCGTTCTGATCACGGCTATCGGCGTGTCTTACTTCCTGCAGAACGCCGCGCAGCTTCTGTGGGGCGCCACGCCCAAGAACTTCACTTCGCTCGTCACCTTCCAGGTGCCGGAGTTCTTGGCCAAGTTCAACGTAAGCGCCGTCTCGCTCGTCACCATCGTCGCCTGCCTGGTTATCATGGCCGGCCTGATGTTCTTTACAGGTAAGACCAAGATGGGCAAGGCCATGCGCGCCGTGTCCGAGGACAAGGCCGCCGCTCAGCTCATGGGCATCAACGTCAACCGCACCATCTCGATGACGTTTGCCATCGGCTCGGCGCTTGCCGCCATCGCCGGCGTGCTCCTGTGCTCCTACTCGCCGGTGCTGCAGCCCACGACGGGTGCCATGCCTGGCATCAAGGCCTTCGACGCCGCCGTCTTCGGCGGCATCGGCTCCATCCCCGGTGCCTTTGTCGGTGGCATTCTCATCGGCATCATCGAGGCGATGGCGCAGGCTTACATTTCCACGAGCCTTGCCAACTCCATCGTCTTTGGTGTTTTGATCATCGTCCTGCTCGTCAAGCCTGCCGGCCTCTTGGGCAAGTACGTCCCCGAGAAGGTGTAGGTGAGCGTTATGAAGTTTCTTAAAGACAAGCAGACGCGTCACGACTTTGTCACGTACGCCATGTGCATCGTGGCCTTCGCCATCGTGTTCTTTATGCAGTCTAACCACATGATTCCGCGCATGATCGCCGGTCAGCTGGTTCCCATCACGGCCTATATCGTCATGGCCATTTCCCTCAACCTCGTCGTCGGCATCGCGGGCGACTTGTCGCTGGGCCACGCGGGCTTTATGAGCGTCGGTGCCTACACGGGCATCGTCACCGCCGTCGCGCTGGAGAGCGCCGTTCCGTCCGATCCGATGCGTCTGATCATCAGCATTGTGGTCGGCGCTATCGCCGCTGCCATCTTGGGCTTCTTGATTGGTATCCCGGTCCTGCGCCTGAGCGGCGACTATCTGGCCATCGTGACCCTGGCTTTTGGCGAGATCATCAAAGAGATCGTCACCTGCCTCATTGTGGGCGTCGACTCCCGCGGCCTGCACGTGATTTTTAACATCACGGGCAACTCTACGATCGACGACCTGCACCTGCTCGAGGACGGCACCGCCATCATCAAGGGCGCCCAGGGCGCCTCGGGCGTGTCGACGTACTCGACCTTCCTCGCCGGTGCCATCCTGGTCATGGTCGCACTCGTGATCGTGCTCAACCTGGTCCGCAGCCGTACCGGCCGTGCCATTATGGCCGTGCGCGATAACAAGATTGCAGCCGAGTCCGTAGGCATCTCCGTCACGGAGTACCGCATGATCGCCTTCGTGGTTTCCGCTGCCCTCGCCGGTGCTGCCGGAGCTCTCTTCGGCGGTAACTTCTCGCAGCTCTCCGCCACCAAGTTCGACTTCAACACGTCGATCCTCATTCTGGTGTTCGTGGTCCTGGGCGGCCTGGGCAACATGCGCGGTTCCGTCATCGCGGCGGCGTTGCTCACGGTGCTTCCCGAGCTGCTTCGTCAGTTCTCGGACTACCGCATGCTCATCTACGCCATCGTGCTGATCCTGGTCATGATTTTTACCAACAACCCGCAGCTCAAGGCGTTCTTCGGTCGCGTCAAGGACCGCTTTGCTTCCAAGAAGGAGGTGGCAGCCGATGCCCAGTAAATTTGAGTTCAAGAAGGGCAAGATGGTCCCGTATCCTTCTGGCGCCATCGTTCCCGATCGTGACCTGGGCGAGCGCCCTGCACTCGAGTGCATCCACCTGGGCATTGAGTTCGGTGGCCTTAAGGCAGTCGACGACTTTAGCCTGACTATCGGCAAGACCGAGATCGCCGGTCTGATCGGTCCCAACGGCGCCGGCAAGACCACGGTCTTCAACCTGCTCACCAAGGTGTACCAGCCCACGCATGGCACCATCCTGCTCGACGGCGAGGACACCTCGGGCAAGTCGGTCTACCAGGTCAACCGCATGGGTATTGCCCGTACCTTCCAGAACATTCGCCTATTCAACACCATGACGGTGGAGGATAACGTCAAGGTCGGCCTGCATAACCAGGAGCGTTACTCCGGCTTTGAGGGCGTGCTGCGCCTGCCGACGTATTGGAAGCACGAGAAGGCTGCTCACGAGCGCGCCATGGAGCTGCTGTCCATCTTTGATATGGAGCATCTGGCAAACGAGCAGGCCGGATCGCTGCCTTACGGCGCTCAGCGTCGTCTGGAGATCGTCCGCGCGCTTGCCACCAACCCCAAGCTACTGCTGCTCGACGAGCCTGCTGCCGGCATGAACCCGTCCGAGACCGCGGAGCTCATGGAGAACATCGTCAAGATTCGCGACACCTTTGGCATTGCTATCATGCTTATCGAGCATGATATGTCGCTCGTTATGAACATCTGCGAGGGCATCTGCGTGCTCAACTTTGGTAAGGTCATCGCCAAGGGCACGGCAGAGGAAATCCAGAACAACGACGCTGTTATTGAGGCATATCTGGGCAAGCAGGATAAGGGGGAGAACTAAATGGCAGAGCCGATGCTTTCCGTCTACAACATCAACGTCTGGTACGGCGCCATCCACGCCATTAAGGACATCTCCTTTAATGTTAACGAGGGCGAGATCGTGGCCTTGATTGGCGCCAACGGTGCCGGCAAGTCCACAACGCTCAAGACCGTCTCGGGCCTGCTGCGTTCCAAGACCGGTTCCATCAAGTTTATGGGCGAGGACATTACTCATACGCCCGCTGATAAGCTGGTTGGTAAGGGCCTGGCTCAGGTTCCCGAGGGTCGTCGCGCCTTTTTGCAGATGACGGTCGAGGAGAACCTGGAGATGGGTGCCTATACGCAGCCCAAGTCCACGGTGGCTCCGGGCCTGGAGCGCGTCTACGAGCAGTTCCCGCGCCTGAAAGAACGTCGTCGCCAGGTCGCCGGCACCCTTTCGGGCGGCGAGCAGCAGATGCTCGTTATGGGGCGCGCCCTTATGAGTAACCCCAAACTGCTTATGCTCGACGAACCTTCCATGGGTCTGGCGCCGATTCTGATTGAACAGATCTTCCAGATTGTCGAGGACCTTCACAAGGCCGGCACCACGGTGCTTCTGGTCGAGCAAAACGCGCAGATGGCGCTTTCCATCGCCACACGCGGTTACGTGCTCGAGACCGGCAAGATCACCATGACCGGCACCGGCCAAGAGCTCCTGCATGACGACAACGTCCGCAAAGCCTACCTCGGAGGCTAACCCACCTAACAAAAGGGGCGCTGACCATCTCAGTCAGCGCCCCTTTTTAAGTTGCGGCGAAATAGGGACTAAATGGGAGTCTCGGAGGCCAAAAGAGTCCCCATTCCACCGCAACTTCATGGGGATGTGTGACAATGCCCGTCGGAAAACATCTGCTGTCTTTTGGGGTCTATCTATGCTGTACGAGTTTTGTGCCGAGAACTTTGAGCGGGTGCCGGCGGCTATCGATGCCGGTGCAAGGCGTATCGAGCTGTGCGACAACCTTGCCGTCGGTGGCACCACGCCTTCGGCCGGCGTTATCAGCGCTACGACCAACTATGCACACGAGCACGATGCACGGGTGATGTGCATGATCCGTCCGCGTGGCGGCGACTTTCACTACAACCAGGACGAGTTGCGTATGATGGAGATGGACCTGGGCCTTGCCGTGAGCGCCGGCGTTGACGGCTTGGTCTTTGGCTGCTGCAAGCCCTGCGCTGGCGGATGGGCACTCGACGAGCTTACGTTGGGCGCCCTCGTGATGGCCGCGGGCTGCGCGACCGAGGAATGCAAGCGTGAGCCCATCGACATCACCTTCCACATGGCATTTGACCAGCTCTCGCCCGAGGCTCAGCTCGATGCGATTGATACACTTGCCGACTGCGGCGTTACGCGCATCCTCACGCATGGCGGCGCTGCCGGTACGTCGATCGAGGATAATTTTGATCACCTGGCTCGTTTAATCGAGTATGCGGGCGATCGTTTGACCATCCTTCCCGGCGGCGGCATCACTACGGCAAATCGCGACACGGTCGCGGCGGCGCTAGGCGTCTCCGAGCTCCATGGCACTAAGATCGTGCCGCTGGAGGTATAACCCGTGGCGCTGGTATTTGACGTTCAGCAGGCGAGCGGTAAGCCTGACGATAATCGTCGCCCTGGCACCGCGTGCCCCTTTTGCGACACGGAGGGGCTTGCCAACATCATCCAGCGCGATGGTGACTGCATCTGGCTCGAGAATAAGTTCAAGACCCTGCGCGCCACCCGTCAAACCGTGCTGATCGAGTCGGCCGATCACGATGCCGACCTGGTGACCTATGAGCCGGATGAACTCCACCATGTGATGCGGTTTGCCCTGGGTTGCTGGCAGCAGATGATTGATTCACAGCAGTATCGAAGCGTGCTCATGTACAAGAACAAGGGTCCGCTCTCGGGCGGTAGCCTCGTTCATCCGCACATGCAGATTGTGGGTTTGGAGCAGGAAGACGGCTACACTTCGCTGACTTCTGCCAATTTCGAAGGCATCAATCTCTGGCAACAGGGGAGAATCGCGGTCAACATCTCAACCGAACCGATCATGGGGTTCTTTGAGATCAACGTTTCAGCCCCGCAGGGAATCGCTGCCAGCGATGACACGAGAGACCAAGCCGAGGCGGATCTCTTCGCCGATGCGATCCAGGTAGCTCTGCGCTATATCCTGAACGAGCACCACGGTGGTCGCGCAGAGTCGTATAACCTGTTCTTCTATCACCTGGGCGGTCGGACCATTGCCAAGGCGCTGCCGCGTTGGGTGGCTTCGCCCTACTTTGTCGGCTATCGTTTGGCCCAGGTCAATGCTGAGACCACGCTCGATGTCGATGCGGAGCGACTCCGTGCACATCTGGAGGCGCTCACATCGTAAAGTGAGCGCCCGCACACTGCGGACAGTCTAGCGTGCCATGGCGTCGCGGCCGGCCTCGACCCGCTTGCGCTGGGCGGCGCGCTCCTCGCCGGTTAGACGCTCAAAGAGATGCCCGATAAGCGAGGCGAGTACCTGCTGAAACAGCGTGCCGCACATGACGGGGAATACGACTTCGCCCGGAAAGTATTGCGTGGCGATGACGGCGCCCGAAGAGATGTTACGCATGCCGCAGGTAAAGCACATGGTAGCCGTCTCGCTATATGGCAGATGCAGCGCACGGGCGACCAGAAAACCGATGACAAAGCCGCTGATGGCGAAGGTCAAAATAAAGAGGGCGACTTCCAGGCGCACCGCGTTCATGTGCAGCACGTACTCGCTCATGGCGGTGGAGTTGGAGGCGATAACGCCCATCATCATGAATTTGCAAGCGGGCGAGAGCGCGGGGGAGAGCTTCTCGTGTCCCCATCCACGCGTGAGCTCGTTGATCACGATGCCGAGCACGGCGGGGATGGCGATCATAAAGGCCATGTCTTGCATCATGCTCGGCACATCGATCGAGACGGTGGCACCCAGCAAGAGCTTAAGCGTAAGCGGAATCGTCACAGGGGAGATAACCGAGGACGTCAGGATGATGGTGAGCGCGAGCGGGCCGTTGCCGCCGAACATGCTGATCCACATAAAAGCGGTGACGGCCACGGGCACGCTGTACTCGAGCACGATGCCGCAGACAAGGTTGGGGTTGGAGCCAAAGAAGAGTGACCCTATGGCATACGCCGCGATGGGAATAAGCACTGCCGAGACCAGCAGCGCCAGAATCAGGTGCAGCGGACGGTGGAACACCTCGGCTACCTGGTGAAAAGTGTTGCTGAGCGCGCCCTGAAACGTCATAAAGGCGAAGAGGGCGGGAACAATGGGCTTGAGCACGCCGATCTGCTGGGGAAAGAGCACTCCGAGCGCCACGCAAATCGGAACGATGATCTGCATATGCCCCGCGAGGAACTTTCCCAGTCCAGCCCATTGCTTCATATGTCCCGTGACTCCCTTTATCCGCGAACTCGTTTGTATGGATATGCTAGACGCTCGTATGCGTCCGTGCGGCTGAAACGCTCGATTATTTCGAGGCCATTACCGCCATCGTTTGCCGAAACCGCGGCGCACCGCGGCGTTTTGCGTCCGTGCCGCACGGTATAATAAATCCGTTCAACAGATCTGCCTGCCGAAGCGGGCATACACAGAGGACTCATCGCTATGAACCGTGAGAGGTATCGCGGCGACCTGCCCCTATCGGGGGTGGGCGCCTATGTCATCGCTTAAGACGACGCATCGCTGGGCGGTCGCTCGGCAAAACCCCGAGCTCGAAAAGGAGCTTTCGGCTGGCCTGGGCATACCCGGGCTGGTGGCGCGCATTATGGTTGCGCACGGCATTACATCCATCGAGGAAGGCCAACTGTTTTTGACGCCTTCGCTCGATCGCGACTGGGCGGACCCGCTCGTTATTCCGGGCATGGCGGTCGTCGCCGACCGCGTTGAGCGCGCTGTTCGCAGTCACGAGCGCATCGCCGTCTTTGGCGATTTTGACGTCGACGGCATAACGTCGACTTGTCTGTTGACCGAGGCGCTGCGGATGTTTGGCGCCAATGTCACACCGTTTATCCCGCACCGCTTTGACGAGGGGTACGGCCTGTCGCGTGCGGCGCTCGACCGCGTCAACGAGCTCGCCCAACCCAACCTGATTGTGACCGTCGATAACGGTATTGCTGCCAAGGAAGAGGTCTCCTATCTGGAGAGCCTGGGGATCGATTTGGTGGTCACGGACCATCACGAGCCTTCCGACCAGGTGCCGCAGGGCGTGCCCCTGACCGACCCCAAGCTCGAGGACGAGGGTCCCTCGCGCGAGCTTGCCGGTGCCGGCGTGGCACTCAAACTGGTGCAGGTCCTGGGCGAGCGTTTGGGCAAGCCGTCGTATTGGCGTTCGCTGATAGAGGTCGCGGCGCTGGGCACCGTATCCGACATGATGCCGCTCACGCCCGAGAATCGCGCACTGGTCGCCGAGGGCATCCAGCAGATGCGCGTGACGGCCCGTCCCGGCTATATCGCGCTTGCCGCACTTGCCAAGGCCGATCTTTCTACCATTACGGCCGACGGCCTGTCATTCTCGCTCATTCCCCGCTTAAACGCTGCCGGTCGCATGGCCGATCCCAAGCTGGCGCTCGACCTGCTGCTTGCCCGCAATCCCATCGAAGCAAGCGCGCTGGCGGCTGAGCTCGAAGAAATCAACCGCCAGCGCCGTGAGATCGAGGCGGAGCTCACGCGCGATGCCATGGCAAAGGTCGAGGAGACCTATGACGGCGGACGCGCGATCGTCGTGGGCGGCGAAGGCTGGCACGAGGGTGTCAAGGGCATCGTGGCAAGCCGTCTGACCAACCGCTATCACGTGCCGGCGCTGCTGTTCTCGATCGAGGACGGTATCGCGCGCGGCTCTGGTCGCTCGGTGGGCAAAGTTAACCTGTTTGACGCCGTCGAGCGCTGTTCCGACCTGCTGATTCGTCGCGGCGGACATGCCGGTGCGGTGGGTGTGACCATCGAGGCATCCAAGCTCGATGAATTCCGTCGTCGCCTTTCCGCCGTGCTATCGGAGATTCCCGCCGAGGACTTTGAAGACATCGACGAGGTTGCCGCCACGGTCGACCTTTCCGAATTGAATATCGAGACCATCGAGCAGATTTCCCGCCTTGAGCCGTTTGGCCAGGGTAATAAGGTGCCGCTGCTGGCTGCCGAGGGCGTGACGATGTGTGATCGCGCCGTGGTGGGTAAGACCGGCGAGCACATGCGCTTTGTGGCGACCGATGGCGCCGCGAGTGTGCCGGCTATTATGTTCCGCGTGCCGCAAATCGATAAGCTCATCAACTGCGATAGCGCTGTCGACTTGGTGTTCGAGGCCGTTGCCGAGCATTGGCAGGGTCGTGTGAAGTCCAAGCTCATGGTCAAGGATGTTCTGGTCCGCGATACCACGCTGCCCAGCGTCGACGATCCGGCATGCGAGCTTCGTCGTGGCGTGCAGCCGGCAGACTCCGATCTGCGCCTGGAGTCGCGCAAGCGCGAGACGCTCGCCCAGCTTTCCTATACCGAGCTCACGCGCTCGCTTATCCATAGCTTTATCGGATCGAACCAGCCGCACCGCGCGCAGGTTGAGGCGCTCGACGCCTTGGCCGATCACCAGAGCGTTTTGGCGGTTATGGGAACGGGCCGCGGCAAGTCGCTCATCTTCCATGTGCATGCCGCGCGTGAGGCGGTGCTTCGCGGACGTGCGAGCATCTTTGTCTATCCGCTGCGTGCGCTTGTTGCCGACCAGGCCTATCACCTCTCGTCGACGATGGCCGCGCTCGGCATTGGCGTTGGCGTGCTGACCGGCGAAACCGTGGAGGCCGCACGCGATGACGTGTTCGCCGGCCTAGCTTCGGGCCGCACCGGTATCGTGCTCACGACGCCCGAGTTCCTGTCTATCCACCGTGACCGCTTCGCGCGTTCGGGCCGCATCGGCTTTGTCGTTATCGATGAGGCGCACCACGCCGGCCTTGCCAAGGGCGGCGACCGCAGCGCCTATCTTGACATGCCCGATATCCTCAAAGCCCTGGGCGACCCGGTCGTTATGGCTGCGACGGCCACCGCGACGGCTCCGGTCGTGGCCGAGCTTGCCCGCATGTTGCCGATCACTCGCACGGTGGTCGACGAGACGGTGCGCGAGAACCTGCAGCTCGAGGACGACCGCGACCTTGCGAGCCGCGAGAACCGTTTGGTGTCGATCGTGGCGACGGGGGAGAAGACCGTCATTTACGTCAATTCGCGCGACCAGTCCGTGGCGCTCGCCAAGACGTTGCGCAAGCGTGTGCCCGATTGCGCAACCCATATCGCGTTCTATAACGCGGGGCTTGCGCGTTCCGATCGCCGTCGCGTGGAGGAAGCATTCCGAGACGGCAGCCTCAGCTGCATCGTCTCGACATCTGCCTTTGGCGAGGGCGTCAACCTGCCCGATATCCGCCATGTCGTGCTCTATCACATGCCGTTTGGCGGCATTGAGTTTAACCAGATGAGCGGCCGCGCCGGTCGCGATGGCCAGCCCGCCGTGATCCACCTGCTCTATTCGTCGCGCGATGCCCGCATTAACGAGCGCCTGCTCGACTGCTACGCACCCGAGCGCGACGAGCTCGTCACACTCTATCGCGCGCTGCAGACCATGTGGCGCTCCAACCGCGGCAAGACCGGGGATGATTCATTCTGCGCAAGCGATATCGACATCGCGCAGATGTGCCTTGCCATCGATGCTCGCACGCCGGTCGACGAGCGTTCGGTGGAAAGCGGCCTGGGAATCTTCGAAGAGCTTGGTTTCTGTCGCGTTTCGGGGTTTGACGACACTCGTCGTATCGCGATGGCCGAAAACCCCGGCCGCGTGCAATTGAGCAGGTCAATTCGCTATTTGGAGGGCTTGCGCTCGCGCATGGAGTTCTCGGCTTTCCGGAGCTGGGCGCTCGATTCGTGCGCTTCTGATATGCTAGCCAAAGTTAACCGCCCGATCGTACCGCGGGCCTAGGGGAAGGGGACCTCGATGGATGCCGCAGCCCGTACCGCCCATGATTCCACCCTCCAGCCGTTTTCGGAGATGGAGCACTATAAGCATGCCGATGAGCTGCCGCCCGAGATTATGGCGGACAGCTACGACAAGCTGGAGCGCCTGTGCCTCAAATATATGAATGAGGACGACTTCTCCAAGGTGGAGCAGGCCTACTGCTTTGCCGCCGAGAAGCATTGCAACCAAAAGCGGCGCTCGGGTGAGATGTACATCAACCATCCCGTCGAGGTGGCCATCATTCTGGCCGATCTCAAGATGGACTGCGATGTGGTGTGCGCCGCGCTGCTGCACGATACCGTCGAGGATACTGAGACCTCGCTCGCCGATGTTTCCGGCCTGTTTGGCGATACGGTGGCCGAGCTCGTCGATGGCGTGACCAAGCTCACCAACATCGAAGTCGACAGCATGGACGAGAAGCAGGCGCTCACGCTGCGCAAGATGTTCCTTGCCATGTCCAAGGACATTCGCGTCATCATCGTTAAACTTGCCGACCGTCTGCACAACATGCGTACGCTGGCGGCCCTGCGCGAGGATCGTCGCCTGTTTAAGGCTCGCGAGACCATGGACGTGTACGCGCCCTTGGCCGACCGCCTGGGCATGAGCTCTATTAAGTGGGAGCTCGAGGACCTGTCCTTCTTCTACCTGGAGCCCGATGCCTACCAGCGCATCGCGCGCATGGTGGCGGAGTCGCGCGAGGTCCGCGAGCGCTACCTTGCCGAGACCATCAAGACGCTTACCGATGAGCTCAACCGCATTGGTCTGGAGGACTTCCAGATCAACGGCCGCTCCAAGCACTATTGGTCCATCTACCAAAAGATGAAGCGCAAGGGCAAGGAGTTCTCCGAGATCTACGACCTGGTGGCGCTGCGCGTTATTACCCATTCGGTGCGCGATTGCTACTCCACGCTCGGTGCGGTGCATACGCTGTGGCACCCTATGCCTGGTCGCTTTAAAGACTATATCGCCATGCCCAAGGTCAATAACTACCAGTCGCTCCACACGACGGTCATCGGCCCCACGGCTCGTCCGCTCGAGATTCAGATTCGAACCTACGAGATGCATGAGCAGGCCGAGTACGGCATTGCCGCCCACTGGCTCTATAAGAAGTCGGGCGGATCGTCTGCTTCCAAGACCAATGACGCTCAACGTTTGGACGACCAGATTAACTGGCTTAAGCACTCACTCGATTGGGCTGCGTCTGATGAGATTACCGACGCCAAGGAATACCTGCATTCGCTGAAGGTCGACCTCTTCGATCAGGAGATCTTCGTCTTCACGCCCAAAGGCGAGGTCATGGCGCTTCGTGCCGGCTCCACGCCGCTCGACTTTGCCTATGCCGTTCACACCGAGGTGGGAAACCATTGCGTCGGCGCCAAAATCAACGGTGCGGTGGCTCCGCTCACGCACGAGATCAAGACGGGCGACCGCGTTGAAATCCTGACTAACAAGAGTTCCAAGCCGTCGCGTGATTGGCTCAAGATCGTCAAGACGCCTTCCGCCAAGTCAAAGATCCGTCGCTACTTTGCCGCCGCGACTAAGGACGACGACGCTGCCGCCGGCCGCGATATGCTGGCCAAGGACCTGCGCAAGCGCGGGTATGGCATCTCCACGCCGCGCTCCACGCGTGCGCTCAATGCCGTGGCGGAGCAGTTTAACTTCAAGCAGCTCGAGGACCTGTTTGCCGCCGTCGGTGCCGGCAAGGTTGCCCCGCGCGCTGTGGGCAATAAGGTCGAGCAAATCTTGGACCCCAAGCCCGAGGAACAGCTCACCAAGGCCGAGGCTATCGCCGAGGTCGTGAAACAGCCTGCTCGCGGCTCCAACCGCAAGCCGCAAAAGCGCGGCAAGAGCGCAAGTAACGGCATTATCGTCAAGGGCGAGAGCAACAGCGGCCTGCTGGTCCGTCTGGCTCATTGCTGCAACCCCGTGACGGGCGACGACATCGTCGGCTTCATCACGCGCGGTCGTGGCGTTTCGGTACATCGCGCCAATTGCCCCAACGTCAAGGGCCTCATGGAGCACCCCGAGCGCATGATTGACGTAGAGTGGGATGGTGCTGCCGATACACTTTTCCAGGTCGAGATCGTGGTCGAGTGCCTGGACCGCATGGGCCTGCTCAAGGACGTCACCATTGCCATTGGCGATGCAGGCGGCAATATCCTTTCCGCCGCCACCTCGACCAACCGCGAGGGTATTGCAACTCTGCGCTTTATGGTCGAGATCTCGGACGCGAGTGGTCTGGATCCGCTGCTGGCTTCCATCAGCAGCGTCGATTCGGTCTACGACGCTCGCCGTCTTATGCCCGGCGAGGGCGGAGCGCAACTCAAGCGCCGTGTGTAGGTGCGAGAGCCTCTCAGCATCATAGATATTGGTTACGTTCGAGGCATCGTTTGGTGCCTCGAGCGTATTTTAGAAGGAGGGTATGCGCGTGGACGATATGACTTTGGACCTGACACCCCGAGGCGCGGCTTCGATTGAGGCGCTCGTCAACGGCCCGATTCAGACCAACAGCTACGCCGTGATTTCGAATGACGAGTGCTTAATCGTCGATCCGGCGTGGGAGGGCGAGCGTCTTGTGGAGCATATCCGCACCGCGCATCCCGAGGTGCGCGTACTCGGCTCTGTCTGCACGCACGGTCATGCCGACCATGTTGGCGGGGTTGCCGGGGTTCGAGCTGTCGTTGGCGACAGCGCACTATATGAGTTGTGCGCTAAGGACGTGACGGTACCTCGCGCAAATATCGAGGAGCAGCGCGCCATGTGGGGTATCGAGACGCCCGATCCGGGTGAGCCGACGCGTTTGCTTGCCGAGGGCGATACAATCGAGGTGGGCGACGTCTGCCTGCAGGTGATCGAGGCACCGGGGCATACGCCGGGCGGCATCGTCCTGTTCGCCGCGACCGAGCAGGGGAACATCGCCTTTGTGGGCGACACGCTTTTCCCGGGCAGCCACGGTCGCACCGATCTTTCCGGCGGTGACGAGGCGGCGATTATGCGCTCGCTCTCCAAACTTGCCAAGATGCTTCCGCCCGATACCGTTTGCTTGACGGGCCATGGCGATTCGACCACGATGGCGCGCGAACTTATGCAGAACCCGTTTATGCAGATGTAGGCTCGAAGCCGACTGTCGAACCACGAAGACCGCTCAATCGTCAAGATATTTTCCCCAGTGGGTCGATTCTGTGGGGCAAACGGTCAAAATTTGTCCAATCGGATGGTATTCGTGAACAAACGAACGTTTATGCTCGGGTATGTCGTGGTAAAATCTCAGGCGTTATCGGAGCAACCTTACAGGAGGTTTCTTTTATGCTCGTCAACGCAGCAGACATGCTCAAGAAGGCCGAGGCCGGCAAGTACGGTCTCGGTGCCTTCAACACCAACAACCTCGAGTGGACCCTGGCTATTCTCCAGGCCGCCGAGGAGGCCAAGTCTCCGCTGATCCTTCAGTGCACCGCTGGTGCCGCTAAGTGGATGGGCGGTTTCAAGGTCTGCGCCGACATGGTCAAGGCTGCCGTCGAGGCCACGGGCGTTACCGTTCCCGTCGCCCTTCACCTCGATCACGGTTCTTACGAGGACTGCTTCAAGTGCATCGAGGCCGGCTTCACGTCCATCATGTATGACGGCTCTCACGAGGAGACCTTCCAGCTTAACCTCGACCGCACCAAGGAGCTCGTTGAGCTTGCCCACTCCAAGGGCATGTCCATCGAGGCCGAGGTCGGCGGCATCGGCGGCACCGAGGACGGCGTGACCTCCAGCGGCGAGCTCGCTGATCCTGCTGAGTGCAAGCAGATTGCTGACCTGGGCGTCGACTTCCTCGCCTGCGGTATCGGCAACATCCACGGCGTGTACCCTGCCGACTGGGCTGGCCTTTCCTTCGAGCGCCTGGGCGAGATCAAGGCTCAGACCGGCGACCTGCCCCTCGTCCTGCACGGTGGCACCGGCATCCCCGAGGATCAGATCAAGAAGGCCATCTCCCTGGGTATCTCCAAGATCAACGTCAACACCGATCTGCAGCTCGTCTTTGCCAAGGGCGTTCGCGAGTACATCGAGGCTGGCAAGGATCAGCAGGGCAAGGGCTTTGACCCCCGCAAGCTCCTCAAGCCTGGTCGCGACAACATCGTTGCCCGCACCAAGGAGCTCATGGAGGAGTTTGGCTCCGTCAACAAGGCGTAAGCGTCGCTAAACTTCCCACCGGAAGCCCCGTCTCCCTACACTGTTTCCTTTGCGCTCACCTGGCTTCGCCAGAAGTCGTGCCAAGGAAACAGTTCCGGGAGACGGGGCTTCCTTCGTTTAACGCCGCAGGGTTACGAGTCTGAATTAAGGTGGCTACTGGCTTCGCCAGAAGTCGCGCGACGGAATCAGCTCCGGGGAAACGGGGCCTCCTTTGTTAACTCGCTACAGGGTTACTGGGCTGAATTCATTTTTAGAGGTACCGTTTATCGGTGTTGAGGGTTCCTTTATTGGGGCTTTCTTTTTTATCTCGCTACAATGGGCTTCAAGCGTTCTAGTGACTTGGAGTTTTGGTATGGCTGTTGTTAATGTGTTGCCTTCGGATGGGAAGGTTATTGACGAGGGTCCTGTTGGTTGCTCTGTTGATGTTTGCTGTGATGATTTCCGTCATCTCGATATTGGACTGCCGCCCGAGATTCTTCGTCTCAAGGATGCCGGATATTTGACGCAGGCTGTTGCGGCTTGTGATCGTCTTTTGGGGCAGAATCCCGATCCCTCGCTTGCTGCCTGCGTTCGTGCCGAGCGGTATCGCATGCTTGAGACGCCGCTTCATTTTTCGGTGTCGCGCGATCGAGCTATTGCGATGATTCGCGAGGAGTGGCCTGAGTTTACCGAGGAGCAGTTTGACGATCTGATTGACCGTAAGCGTATTGACTGGCGCTTTATCGATGGCGAGCTGTTCGTTCTCGACAACTTCCTCGATTCGCTTCGCGTATATCCCAAAGAGGTTCCCGGCATGCGGCCCGATTCTACGGACGGAATTGCACTGCGCAACGAGATGCTCAAGGAGATGGAGTCGCAAAACGGATTGGCTCGCGTCATTACGCTTAAAGCGTCCGTGTCTGTCCCCGGCGCTCTGGAGGGGGAGACCGTTTGCGCTTGGCTTCCCGTCGCGGCTGCCTGCCGTCAACAGTCTCGGGTCGAGATTCTCGACATGACGCCGGAGGGTGCTGTTGCTCCCGCGAACGCTTCGGCGCGTACCGCCTCGTGGTCTTCTTCGAGTGAACGCTCATTCTCGGTGACCTATCGTTATCACATCGATGCTGCTTATTGTGATGTCTACGGTGGCACACTTCCGGTTCATCCGCGTATGGACGCGCCTCTGACCGAGGATATTTCCGAGGACCGTCCGCACATCGCATTCACGCCGTATCTGCAGCAACTGACGGCCAGTGTTGTTGACGGACTCGTGGATCCGCTCGATCGCGCCCGTGCTATCTATGATTACCTGACGCAGTATATCGACTATCGCTATCAGCCGCCGTACCTGCTTTTGGGCTCCATCGCTGATGACTGCGCGCATTCGCTCCGCGGCGATTGCGGCGTTATGGCGCTCACGTTTATCACCATGTGCCGTATCGCGGGCGTGCCTGCCCGTTGGCAGAGCGGCCTGTATGTTGCGCCCGATTCGGTGGGGCCGCACGATTGGGCTGAGTTCTATACGCCACAGACCGGTTGGCTTAACGCCGACGTATCGTTTGGTTCCTCGGCACGCAGGATGGGGGAGGAGTGGCGTCGTCGTCACTACTTTGGCAATCTCGACCCGTGGCGTATGGTGGCCAACAATCGATTCCAGGCTGAATTTGTGCCTGCTTTCGATGGTATGCGCGAGGATCCCTATGACAACCAGATGGGCGAGGCCTCGGTTGACGGACGTGGATGTCGTAAGCGGGAGATGTTACGCAAGGTTGAGCTTATCGAAATGCTCGAAGTTCCATTTTCGGACTAATCGGTAGAAAGCTGTGATAAACTAACTCACGCATTGCGTGCCCGAGTGGCGGAATTGGCAGACGCAGTGGACTCAAAATCCACCGTTGGCAACAACGTGCGAGTTCGAGTCTCGCCTCGGGCACCATACATGCAAGTGAGCGTTCAAGGGGGTTGCGGCCCCCTTTTTCGTGCCGAACTCGCGTGAGCGCGCGAAGCGTTAAGCAAACAGGCCTGCGGCCTGTTTGTAGCGGAGCGTGGCGAGGGCGCCGCGCGCCCGAAGCCCGGGGCTTCGCGAAGCGAAGGCCCTTCGAGTCTCGCCTCGGGCACCATACATGCAAGCGAGCGTTCAAGGGGGGGTCAAGGCCCCTTTTTCGTGTACGTAATGTGATAACGCGCTGTACGTGTTATTATTCGCAAGGCGTTGTTCCCGCAATGCCCTAAAGAGGAACCCGAGGGTTCCCACCTTTTGGCGCCAATGAGCAGCTGACTGGTCATACAACTTAGATTCTCTTCCTCAAATCGAGGAAGTCTATGTGTACGACCTGGTTGCTGAGAAGCGCCGGGTTATTTTTTTATGAATGGAGGTAGGGAAAATAGCTAAGTCTGATGACACCCGCATCAACGACGAGATCACTGCATCTTCGTGCCGTTTGATTGGCGTCGATGGCTCTCAGCTCGGCCTGTTCGCCATCCGCGATGCCCAGCGCGTCGCCGACGATCAGGGTCTCGACCTGGTCGAGATCGCTCCCAACGCGGAGCCGCCGGTCTGCAAGGTCATGGACTACGGTAAGTTCAAGTACCAGCAGGCCATGAAGGCCAAGGCTGCTCGTAAGAACCAGTCCAAGGTCGAGGTCAAGGAAATGAAGTTCCGACCCAAGATCGACGTTGGCGACTACGAGACCAAGAAGGGCCACGTTCTGCGTTTCCTCAAGAAGGGCGCACGCGTTAAGATCACCATCATGTTCCGCGGCCGTGAGATGGCTCACCCGGAGCAGGGCCTTAACGTTCTCGAGCGTCTCGCCGAGGATCTCAAGCCTTACGCTACGGTCGAGTCCAAGCCTAAGATGGAAGGCCGTAACATGCTTATGCTGCTCGCCCCGATTAAGGGCGCCTTCGATGAGGATAAAGCGGCAAGCGATACCAAGTAACTAGTGTTCTGTAACCGATTAAGGAGTATTTCATGCCTAAGATGAAGTCCCACAGCGGCACCAAGAAGCGTTTCCGCAAGACTGGTACCGGCAAGCTTATGCGCGCCAAGGCTTTCAAGAGCCACATCCTGAGCAAGAAGTCCACCAAGCGTAAGCGTGGCTTCCGTCAGGAGACCGAGATCGCCGCTGCCGACCGCAAGGTCATCAAGTCGCGTCTCGCCTAAGTTCGCGTTCCCGTTTTTCGTTTTACCGTCTAGGAGTTGATAGAACATGGCACGTATTAAGCGCGCTGTTGCCGCCAAGAAGAAGCGCCGTACCGTTATGCACCGTGCGAAGGGTTACTACGGTGCCGCTTCGCGTACTTACAAGCATGCTAAAGAGCAGGTCCAGCACTCCCTGCAGTATCAGTATCGTGATCGCCGCAACAAGAAGCGCGAGATTCGTTCTCTCTGGATCACCCGTATCAACGCTGCTGCTCGCCTGAACGACATCTCTTACTCTCAGTTCATGCACGGCCTGAAGGTTGCCGGCATCGAGCTCGACCGCAAGGTCCTGGCTCAGATGGCTTACGAGGACATCGAGTCCTTCAACGAGCTGGCTACCATCGCCAAGAAGGCTCTCGAGGCCTAATAGATTCTCTTGAATCGCTAGGGGAGTGTCGCGTTGTGCGCGGCGCTCCCTCTTTTTATCTGAAGCGCTGGTTTATATAGCAAAAGCGCGGGTAGATAGACACTTACAGGTGACCGATCTTTATATATCTCTTAACCGAAGGGTCATCATCTGATACGTGCAGTATTTCTGCACCAGCCTTTCTATGACTTATATAGGAAGCAATGTATTGTGTAGGACTTGTGAAGAGTGGAATTGACGTCCCACAGGGCTTCGCGGTCTGGCAATATATCTCCTTGCCGCGCGGCCCGGTGGAACCGGGAACCAGCGCAGGCGTGCACCTTGAGAACCGGATACTGCGAGGATGGACACTCACTTCAGTGTCGCATCCGGGCAGACATCGAACCATTTGAAATGGTCTAACTTGGATTTGTTTTTCGCAAGGCCGCCGAGAGGCGGCCCCGAGAAATTCC
>DBFAAM010000004.1:0-48247 GCA_048193585.1 Collinsella aerofaciens
CGCGGGGCATGGGGCACGGGCGGGCGCTCAAGGCCGTCGCGAGGAAGCGGCTCAGGGCGATATACGCCGTGATGCGCGACCGGGTGCCCTACCGGGAGTAGCCCCGACGGTTGACAAAACTATAGGAACACCCAACGACTAACTTAAAAACTATGCCGGATTACGGGGCTGAATGACGGATTGCCGACCATGCCGAAATTGGTAAAAAGAAAACCGCAGGTAGAAGGCTCGCTATGATTTGAAAATAGGGGGTGTGGTTGGCTCATTCAGGTTCAGCCCCGTAATCCGGCATAGTTTTGAAATGGCACTGAATAAGTGGCGGCAAATGAGCCGCAATGAAGCAAGCTAGCCCCTCGTTTCCGAAACCTTTCCGCAACAATTTGCCCTTCGTGCCGCTCGACTTCGCTCGCAACGTCCCCTGCGCTACACTTAGTCGCACTGTGGCGCTGCTGCGCCGCGCCCGAACCAAGGGAGACCCTCATGAAGAACACTCAGCTGCTGCTGATCAACGATATGTGCGGCTACGGCAAGGTCGCGCTTTCTGCAATGCTGCCGGTGCTGTCGCACATGGGCTACCGTATCCATAACCTGCCGACGGCGCTCGTTTCCGACACGCTCAACTACCCCAAGTTCTACATCCACGACACCACCGAGTACGTGCGCCAGAGCCTCGCCATCTGGGAGGAGCTCGGCTTTGAGTTCGACGCCATCTCGACCGGCTTTATCGTGACCGAGGAAGAGACGCGCATCATCTCGGACTTTTGCCACCGCCGTGCGCAAAAGGGCACTAAGGTGTTCGTTGACCCCATCATGGGCGACAACGGCAAGCTCTATGCGGGCGTGCCCGAGTCCACGATTGGCCTTATGCGGCACCTGCTGGAGTGCGCAGACTACGCGGTGCCCAACTATACCGAGGCGTGCCTGCTTGCCAATAGGCCTATCGCCGAGCAAATCACGCCCGACGAGGCCCGCGCCCTTGTGGACGCCGTGCGCGAGCTGGGTGCCAAGTCGGTGGTCATTACGAGCGCCGTGGTCAATGGCACGAACGCGGTTATCGGTTACGACCATGTGGCGGGGGAGTACTTTACGATTCCCTTTGAGCTCATTCCGGTCTATTTCCCGGGCACGGGCGACACGTTCTCGGCGGTGCTCGTCGGCCGCGTTATGGCAGGTTGGAGTCTGCAGCGCGCGACGTCCGATGCCATGCGCGTGGTGGCTGAGCTTATCGAGCGTAATGCCGACCAAGAGGACAAGTCGGCTGGCCTTCCCATCGAGGCCTGCCTGGATGTGATTGACCATGAGTAATGCTGGCGAGGGTGGCGCCAAGCCTGCGGGCGAGAGCAAGCCGCTCGGCGCGCCGCGGGGCAAGCGTCCGCGCATCCGCGTGAGCTGCGTGGACCAGCTGGGTGCGTGCCGCTGCCACCATGGTCACAAGCCGGGCGACGTTTTTGACTTCGACCGAGACCGCGGCAAGATGTGTGCCATGGCCTGCCATGTGGGCTTTCCCTATATCGATATCCTGCGCTATGGCGGAACCGTGCCTGGCAACGAGCCCGGTACGGCAAAGTTCTGCTGCCCCGAGGTCGATACGCTGAACGTCTGGCTTGCCGAGATCGTCGACGAGTAGTCGAGCGCAATGTGACAAAGGGACAGTCCCTTTGTCACATTCGCCGGGGCTGCCCCTTCTTTCTGCTTATAATCCTAAATCTCTGCATTTCATCCGATTTTAGGTTCTAAAAATCCTACATTTCATCGATAATCAAGCGCATAGAACTTTGCATTTCATTTGATGACACTGAGGGGAGAGCCTATGCTGCACAGGAAAATAGCGGCAGAGCTGGAGCGTTGGCTGAAGTCTGCCGAGCAAAAGGCCTTATTCATCACGGGTTCTCGCCAGATCGGCAAAAGCTATTCGATTCGCGCGTTTGGCAAAGCCAACCACGCAACCTACATCGAACTCAACCTCATGGAAAATCGCCAGGCAAAAGATGCTCTTCTCGAGGCGCGAGATGCCGATGATTTCATCAGCAGGGTGACGCTTCTTTCGGGAAAGCCGATAGCGCCAGGCAAAACGCTCGTGTTTATCGATGAGGTCCAAGAGGCCCCCGACATCATGACGATGGCAAAGTTCCTTGTTGAGGACGGGAGGTGCCGCTGGGCGTTTTCGGGGTCAATGCTCGGGACCCAGTTCAAGGGTGTCAGGTCCTATCCCGTGGGGTATGTCCACGAGCTTAGGATGTTCCCGCTCGATTTTGAGGAGTTTTGCTGGGCAATCGGGGTGAGCGAAGGGGCTCGCCAAACGATACGCGACGCGTGCATCAACGAGAAGCCCATTCCTGGTTACATTCATGACGCGATGATGGCAAACTTCAGGACCTATACCGTTGTCGGCGGAATGCCAGAGGTCGTGCAGCGTTTCCTTGACACGCGGGGCGACCTTGCCTCTGTTCGTCAGCTACAGTCAGAGCTCAACGAACAGTACCGGCGGGATATCTCCAAGTATGCAAGCGGGCGAGCCCTTCAGGTGCAGAGCATCTACGATCAGCTCCCTATTATGCTCGAGGGCGAAAACAAGCGCTTCGTGCTCAATTCCATTGACCCCAAGGCTCACTACGAGAAGTATCAGCGAGATTTTGTATGGCTTGTCGATGCCGGCGTTGCTCTCAAAGCCGATATCGTAACCGAGCCAAAATCGCCCCTGCTCAAGACGGCACGACCATCGCAGTTCAAGCTATATCAATCGGATACGGGCATGTTGATGGCGCGCTACCCCGTTGGAGTCGCCCAAGCGGCGTATCTTGATAGCAAGGAGCCCAATCTGGGCGGCATTTACGAAAACGTGGTGGCCCAGCAGCTGGCTGCCCAAAATCGCCAGCTTTACTACTATCAGACAAAAAAGCGCGGTGAAGTGGACTTTGTGGTCGATGGGCCGGATGGGACGGCTGTTCCGATCGAGGTTAAATCGGGCTCCTATTACCACGCGCACGCTGCGCTCGGTCATGTGCTTGATACGGCTGAATATGGCGTAAGGCTCGGGATTGTTTTCTCGAGAGGCAACGTTGAGCGCAACGGAGCGGTTCTCTATTTGCCGCTATATGCGACCTGGGCCCTTTCGGATGTTTTGGGCGACTCCTGCGCCGAGGGGATAAAGCTGGAGGTCAAGCCGGTCTAGGGCTAGTCCCTTTGTCACATTCATGAGCGTTGATTTTCTCCCACCGAGATAACGAGCGTGGATTTTCTCCCGTTTAGAGCGCGCTCGAACGCTCAAAGTGGGAGAAAATCCACGCTCGTTTTATGCCGATGGCGTGGCCCGTGTGCCCGCGCCGCCCGAGCGCCTACAGCTGCTCGAGCATAGCGGTGCAACCGGCGAGTACATCGCGGTAGGTGGCGTCGAAATTGCCGGTGTACCAGGGGTCGGCCACGTCGCCGGGGCGATCGGTCCAATCGAGCAGGCGCGAGATCTTGCCATCGGGGTCCTTCCCAAAAATTCGGTACAGGCCGCGGGCGTTCTCGTCGTCCATATAGACAATGTGGTCCCAGTCGCCATACTCCGCGCGACGCACCTGACGTGCACGATGTGCGACGACGGGAATCCCAACCTCGCTCAGCTTGGCAACGGTACCGTGGTGTGGCGGGTTGCCGATCTCCTCGGTCGAGGTCGCAGCGGAATCGATGACAAACTCCGCCTCGCGCCCAGCGCGGCGCACGAGCTCGGTAAACACCGACTCAGCCATCGTCGAGCGACAGATGTTGCCATGGCAGATAAACAGTACGCGTTGCATAGAACGATGCCTTTCATATAGAAGGCTGCTAAAGAGTCGAAGCCGGGCGCATGCCAAGTTTTATTTCTTGGCCAGTTTGAAGTAGCGCTCAAATATCAATTCGAAAACGTAATAGAACATCAATCGACTGTCGAGGTCCATGCTGCCCAAGCGGATTTCTTTTTGCACGGTGTAGATAGGGTAGTCGGCTAGTTTCGAGAGAGAATTTCGAGAAAAGCCGGTGAGCGTGACCACCTTGCACCCACGTGTCTTTGCTATTGAGGTGGCATCGATTGATACTTGCGTCTCGCCGCTTACGGAAACGCTGAAGACCAGGTCGTTTTTGCCGAGGAGTTCTGCGTAATGCCTCATGACGTGGCGTTCACTGAGCGTATCGGTGTTCTTGCCCATAATCTTGAGCTTTTCAGCCATCTCAAGGCACGGGTACTTCGAAAAGCCCGAGCAGAAGAACACGATATGTGAGGCGTCCTGGATAAGACTCACAACCGAATCGATGACCCGGTCGTTAAGCAAATCTTTGGTCTGTACGAGCTGGGTATCAAGAGGAAGTGCCTCGATAGTGAATCGATTGCGGTCGAGCGAGGCGGAATACGATTGTTTGAGCTCTGTAAACCCCGAGAAGCCAAGCTTGTGGGCAAGCCTGACGATTGTATTGGGAGCGACGAAGAACCGTTCAGCAACGCTCTTAAGCGTGACATCGTCAATATCATCACGCAGCTCGATGATGTAGCGCATGATCTCGCTTTCGAGATCGTTGAGCTTGCTCTCGCCAGCTCGCACATGATCATAAAAAGATTCTTGATCTTTCATAAGATGTTTCAGCCCCTCGCACCTCGTCGTATATATGGTACCGCTTTGTGTTGCCAGGTGAGAAATCGGTAATCGGTCAAGATTGCCTATTGCCCATGAACTGGGCAAACGTGCGTGTCTGCCTACACATATCTGTGTTGTGAGCGAAATCATGTGTCCCCGTTTCGCATTGGCCCACACGGAGACTCTCAGATGACCTCATGTCGCAAAATATCAATCGAAACGAAGCAAGCCGAGGACAACCGCGGAGCCCAAGGTCTTCGAGAACACCGATCAGCCAACCCTGGAGGGACGGAACATGAAGGATAAGCTCAATATTGTGATCGTTGGCGGCGGCTCCACGTGGTGCCCTGGCATTCTTAAAGCCCTGACCAAGCACATGGACATTCTGCCGCTGAACCGCGTGATGCTCTATGACATCGATGCCGAGCGTCAGCGTCCGATCGGCGAGTTTGGCAAGATCCTCTTCGCCGAGGAGGAGCCCGGTGTGGAGTTTGGTTACACCACCGATAAGGACGAGGCTTACACCGACGTCGACTTTGTGCTCTGCCAGATTCGCACCGGCGGCTACGAGATGCGCAGCAAGGACGAGAAGATTCCGCTGCATATGGGAATCATCGGCCAGGAAACGGTGGGCCCTGGCGGCATGGCTTACGGTATGCGCTCCATGCATGACATGGTTGAGATCGTCAACGACGTTCGCGCTCATAGCCCGGAGGCGTGGATTATCAACTACACCAACCCGGCTGCTATTGTGGCATATGGTCTCGAGCGCGTCCTGCCCGATGAGCATCGCGTCCTCAACATCTGCGATCAGCCCGTCAACCTCATGCGCTCTTACGGTCGCCTGCTCGGTCGCGATATGAGCAAGACGGAGCCCGTGTACTTTGGTCTTAATCACTTCGGTTGGTTCAAGCACATCTACGATGAAGAGGGCCATGACCTCGTCCCGCAGATTAAGGAGTACACGGAGAAGAACGGCTTCCTTCCTGCCGATGCCGAGCAGCGTGACCAGTCCTGGCTCGACACCTACGCCATGGTCAAGGACATGCTCGAGGACTTCCCCGACTATCTGCCCAACACTTATCTGCAGTACTATCTGTATCCCGAGTACAAGGTCGCTCACCTCGACCCCGACTACACTCGCTCCGACGAGGTCATCAACGGTCGTGAGAAGCGCGTGTTCGCCGAGTGCGAGCGTGTTGCCAAAGTCGGCACCGCAAAGAACTCCTCGGTTGTGCAGAACGATGCTCATGGCGATATGATCGTGGAAATCACGTCGGCCATTTATCGCAACACCAACAAGACCTTCATTGTCATCGTGCCCAACAACGGCATTATCGAGGGTATGCCCGATGACGCCATGGTCGAGGTCGCAGCAAGCGTGGGCGCCAATGGCCCGCAGCCCTATGCTGTTGGCAAGATTGGTACCTTCTATCGCGGTCTTATGGAGAACCAGTACGCCTATGAGCGCCTGACTGTTGAGGCTTGGATGGAGGGTTCCTACGAGAAGGCCCTGCAGGCACTCACGCTTAATCGTCTGGTCGGTGACGCAAAGAAGGCGCGTAAGGTGCTCGATAAGCTCATCGAGGCCAATAAGGATTACTGGCCGGAGCTTAAGTAACTAGTTCCATAGCGCTTGACAACTGTTATGGGGCGTGTGGGTTGTAGAACTGCACGCCCCGTTTCTTTAAGAGGGGTATCCCATGAACAATGATGAGCTGCTGGCAAAGTTCCAGCGCCTGGGCAAAGTCCTCATGACGCCTGTCCTGATCCTGCCAATCGCCGGCATCCTTCAGGGCTTTGGTAACGCCTTTACCAGCCCCACCCTTACGGCAGCTGTTCCCTGGCTTGCTGCTCCGGGCTTTGCGATTTTCTTTTCGATTCTCAAGGCCGCAGCCGGCATCGTTATGAACAACATCCCGGTTATCTTCTCGATTTGTCTCGCCTATGGCTTCGCCAAGTCCGAGAAGGCTACCGCGGCGCTTTGTGGCTTTTTGGGCTACATGTGCATGAACTCCGTGATGGGCACGTTCCTTACGGCGACTGGCGTTATCGATCCCGCGAATCTTACGACGGGCCAGAGCACGATCCTCGGCATCACCACGCTCGACACTGGCGTTATCGGCGGTCTTCTGGTGGGTGCAATCGTCGCATGGCTGCATAACCGTTACTACAAGATTGAGCTGCCTGCCGTGTTCTCCATCTTCAACGGCACACGCTTTATTCCGGCGGTGACGCTGCTCTCATGCAGCATCCTCGCATTGGCCATGTCCTTTGTTTTCCCGTTTATTCAGAACGCTCTCGGTGCGCTGTCCGAGTTCATCAAGACTACGGGTGCCTTTGGTGCATTTGTCTACGGCGCCGGCGAGCGCATGCTCCTGCCTTTTGGCCTGCATCACTTTGTCTATTTGCCGTTCTTCTTCACGTCGCTCGGTGGCGTCGAGACCATCGACGGCCAGACTGTTCAGGGCGCTATCAATATCTACAACGCGATCCTGGGCTCTCCCAGCACGCCGTTTAACATCGAGGTCAGCCGTTTTGTCATGAACGGCAAGGTTATCTTCGCCATGTTCGGCCTGCCCGGCGCTGCACTCGCCTTCTACAAGACGGCGCTTCCCAAGAACAAGAAGAAGACCGCAGCGCTCATGATCGCCATCGTGGTGCCTTGCATCCTCTCCGGCATTACCGAGCCGCTCGAGTACTCCTTCCTGTTTATCGCGCCCATCCTCTACGTGTTCCACGCTCTCATGGCTGGTCTTGCTTATGCGCTGACCTATATCCTGCAGTTCAACGTGGCCGGTTCCGCGTCCTTCGGCGGCCCGCTCTTGTCGTTGATCTTTAATGGCATCATGGGTGCCGCAAAGGGTTCCAACTGGCAGGTTATCCTGTTCCTCGGCCCCATCTACTTCGTGGTGTACTACTTCGTCTTTAAGTTCATCATTCTTAAGAAGGACCTTAAGACCCCCGGCCGCGAGGAAGAGTCCGACGATGAGGCCGAAAAGGCTCCCAAGACCGTGATCAGCGACCTCATTCCCGCCATCGTTGAGGCAGTGGGCGGCGACAACAATATTAAGTCTGTCGAGGCCTGCTTCACCCGTCTGCGCATCCAGCTCAATGACTGTGACAAGGTGGTTGATGACGCCGAGTTTACCGAAAAGCTCGAAGCGCGTGGCATCGTGCATGTTAACGGCGGCGTGCAGATTGTCTACGGTAATATGGCTTCTAACTACGCAACTCAGATGCGCGAGCTGCTGGGCATGGAATAAACGCCCCACATATCTATAAAATCCGGTATAGAAGGCGGCGGCAGACAATGCGTCTGTCGCCGCCTTTGAGTTACCCCACGCGCATTTCGTGTACTTCGGATACACGAAATCGTAGAAAAGCGTGTATCTGAAGTACACGAAATTGCACTGCCGGAGCTTGCAGGCGGATAAACACTACTCGTATGGGACGGTTTTCACCGGTTGCTCGCCACCTTGGGCTATGTTCGCTCCTATGCCTGCATCCGGAGCTGTGCTGATTGACGACGGCGCTCCCAGCGAGCCAGCTTAATCGTCACCAGCGTGAGGGCCCAGGCCACAAGCGAGAACGCGGCGCCCACTGCGCCCACGTACGCAATGCCAACGCTGCTTACCACGGCGCCGCCCACCGCGGTGCCAAACGAAATGCCGACGTTAAACGCCATGGGCTCAACCGAACTTGCGAGTACCATCGACTTGGGATGGCGGCTGCGTGCCACGTCCATAAAGTGCGTGATGCACGACACCGAGAACAGGTACATGAGCAGCGCCAAGCTAAAGACAAAGACCAGCGCGAGCGGCATGGTGCCGCCCACAGCAAACAGTCCGAGTAACGCCGCAGCCTGCAGCACAAACGTCACAAGCAGCGCCTTCATGCCAAAGCGCGCGTCGATCCATCCGCCCAGGATGTTCGAGATTAGGCAGAACACGCCATAGGCCATAAGTGTGGTGCTCGCCTGAACGGTATCCATGCCCAGCATCTGCTCCAGATAAGGCGTCACGTAGCCGTAGAATACGTAGACCGAGCCCACGCCAAACAAGAAGATGAGCATGCCGGTGATGATACTCGGCTCGCGTAGTAGCCCCGCCTGCTCGCGGAAGGTGGCGGGCTCATCGGTCTGCCCGGCGCGAGGCATAAACGCCACGAGCGCGCTACAGATCAAAACGGCAAAGGTCAGCGTGCCGTACATGGCCACGTGCCAATCGAGTGTGTCGGCCACAAACTTGCCAATCGAGGTCACAAAGACCATCGCCACGGAAAACGCGCCGTACACGACCGAGATGGCAAGTGAGGTTTGCTGCGGGGATAGCAGCTCAGGGATGTACGTCACGCCCACGGCGAGCAGCGCACCCGAGACAGAGCCCAGGACAATGCGTGAGATAAACAGCACCTGGAAGTTGGGAGCCAACGCCATGACCAGGTTGCCGAGCACAAAGACGACGCTATAGCACACGAGCAGCTGGTAGCGGCGAAAACGCCCCGTGCTGAGCGCAAGCACCGGCGTGGCGATAGCGTAGACGAGCGCAAACACGCTGATGAGCTGGCCCGCAGTGGCAAGTGATATGCCGAGTTCCGTTGCCAAGTCGCTTTCGATGCCGATGACCACGAACTCGGAGCAGCCGAGCGAGAATCCCAACAGCACGAGCAGCGCCAGGCAGAGCTTGGTGCGCGCGGGGGAGAGCGCGGCGGCGGTTGGCTTACTTTTAGGCGTGGTTGCGGCGGTCAAGGTTGTCACTCCAATGTCGCATGAATAAGCGGGATTCAATCCCTGCAACTCTAACAGAATGTGACAAAGGGGCAGTCCCTTTGTCACATGGAGGGCTTGCCTGTATAGTCGCAATACAGGCGAAGATGGTCTCAGGTACATCGCGGGCGGCAGGAGATCCCATGGGTATGCACACGACAAAGGTTGCAGTGGGCGAGGGCAAGTTTGCGCTCGAGGCCCAGCTGACGGTGACGCCGCGAGGCATGGCGGTGTACGCCTGCTCGCCGGAGTTTGCGCACCTGGGCGCCACGGCGCAGGCCATTCCGCGCCCCGAGCCCGGCCGTACGGCAACGGTGAGCATCCTGGCCGTTCCGTGCCATCGAGACGAGATCCCGGCGCACGATATCGCGGCGGCGCTGGCCACGCGCTTTGGCGTGCCGGTAGTTGCAAGCACGGGTTTTCATGTTGAACAAGCGAGCGGTGACGACCTGCAGCGCGTGCTCGACACCACCAAGGAGCTCATCGCCGCGCTCGAGGAAGCCGCAGCCCGCATTCTACGCGCCGGCTGGGATGAGGGCGGTGCGGGCGCCGAGGTCGTGGCGGTCGATGCTGCGACCGGCGAGGCGCTTGGCCCCGTCGACCGCATCGAGGCCCATGCTGGTGAGGGCATCCTGCATCAGGCATTTCTGACGCTTTTGGTCGAGGGCCGGGGCGAAGACGCGCGCCTGCTGCTCTGTCGCCGCAGTCCGCTCAAGCGCCTGTGGGGCGGGGTGCTGGCCGATAGCTGCGCCGGCCATCCGCTCCCCGGGGAAGACGTCGCGGCCGCCACGGCGCGCCGCATCAACGAAGAGCTCGGCATTACGCGCGAGCCCGATCAGCTCAAGCACCTCGGACACGTGGTGTACCGCGAGGACCACGGCGACGGTCGCTGCGAGTGCGAATGGTGCGAGGTCTACCTTGCCCATGTTGAGCCGGGCGAGCTGCATATCAACCAAGAGGAGATCTCGGAAGTGCGTCGCGTGGCTCCGTCCGAGCTCAAAGGCTACCTGCAGGGTCACCCCGAGCAGCTGGCCCCCTGGCTCCGCGAGGCCCTCGGCGACCCATTCATCCGCACGGCCCTCGCTATGTAAAAAAGACAGTCCCTTTGCCACATCCAAACCGTCACAACATTCGGCGAAAATCTCGAAAACGAGGAAAAGCGTCGAATGTTGTGACGGTTTTTGTCTAGGGAATCGCTTCTCATCCAAAAAATCCGCTTGACTGTATTGCCGCAACACAGCGCAACGTAAGGGGTGTCCGATAACGGGCGCCCCTTTTTAAGCGGCAACATGGCTGCGAATTCGGAGCGCCCCCAACAAGAAAGGTGGGGAGATGGAAGCGGAAAAGAAGGCGTTTAAGATCACCAAGCGCGAAATTGGCTTTGTGCTGGGTATCGTTGTCTTTTTGCTGGTGAAGTTTCTTCCTTTGGCGGAGCTGAGCTCGACGGTCGAGCTCACGGTCGGCGGTCAGACCTGTCTGGCACTGACGCTCGCCACGGTGGTGTTCTGGGCATGCGGCGTGGCACAGCCGGGCTTTGTGGGCCTGCTCTACTGCGCACTGCTCGTCCTGTTCAAGGTGTGCGTGGACGACACGGGCGCCGCGAGCATCTCGGCGACGGTCGCCTCCACGTTTAGCTCGTGGACCAAGGCCACCATGTGGCTCGTCATCGGCGCCTACCTCATCGCCAGCGCGGTCAAGGAGTCGGGCCTGGGCGAGCGCATCGCCTACGCGTTCATGCTCAAGTTCGTGCGCGACGCCAAGTCGCTCATCATCTCGATCTTCGCGCTCACCTTTGTGCTGTCGCTGCTGATCCCGCATCCGTTCCCCCGCGCCTTCCTCATCCTCGCCGTCGTCTCGGTCATCGCCGAGTCCGCCGGCTACGGTGACGACGACAAGGGCAAGCTCGGCTTCCTCGTGTTTGCCGCTGCCGCCCCGGGTTCCATGTTCTTCCTGACGGGCGACTCCACGCTTAACCCGCTCGTTGCGCAGTACAGTGCCGAGGCCGGCGGCATGAGCCCGTCCTTCGTCGACTGGTTCCTGTACATGAGCGTGCCTATGCTGGTTGCGCTGCTGTGCACCCTGTTCCTGGGCCTTTTCCTCTTTAAGCCCAGCAAGGAGCTCGTCTACGATCGCGAGCAGATCGTGGCCAAGCAGGCCGCGCTCGGCAAGCTCTCCGTCAAGGAGATCCGCACCATCGTGTGGCTTGTCATCGCCATCGCGCTGTGGCTCACCGTCTCGGGCGACTATATCGGCTGGGTCACCCTGGCCATTGGCGTTGCTCTCGCCATGCCCATCATCGGCGAAGTCCTCACTCCCGCCAGCTGGAACGCTGTCGACATCAAGTCCCTCATGTTCCTGACGGCCGCCATGGCCGTGGGCTCCGTGGGCGGTGCCACCGGCATGAACGCCTGGATCGCCGACGTCGTGCTCCCCAGCTCCGTGCCTGAGAACATCTTCCTGTTCGCCCTGCTCGTCGCCGCGCTTTCCATGATCATCCACATGTTCATGGGCTCGGTCATGGCCGTGCTCGGCGTGTGCGTGCCGGCATTTATCAGCTTTGCCGCCGGCTCCAGCGTGAGCCCACTCGCCGTGGCGCTCATCGTCTTCACGTCCATCAACATCCACTACATCCTGCCGTTCCATAACCTGCCGATCCTTATCGGCGAAGGCAAGGACGCCGGCGGCTACACCTCCAAAGAGGCTATGCGCATGGGCATCCCCCTCACCGCGGTCGTCTTTGTCGTCGTGCTGGTCGAGGCCGCCTGGTTCCACCTCTTTGGCCTGATGTAAGCGGTCGAGCGCCCCGGCTGTAAGCAGCCAAGCGCTTGAACTTCGAGTGGTCGAGCGCTCCATTTGTGAGCGCCGCGGCCCCATTACGTTACCCCGTCCGGCGGCACCCCGTCGCCGGACACTCTCCCGAAAGGAGTACGCCATGTCCACTACCGATGCTTCCCAGATCCACGACCTGCGTTCCGCGCTCGACTTTTTGCGTGAGATGCCGGGCCAGCTGCTCGAGACCGACACCCAGGTCGATCCCGATGCCGAGGTCTCGGGCGTCTACCGTCACGTCGGTGCTGGCGGCACCGTCATGCGCCCGACCAAAGAGGGTCCGGCGATGGTCTTCAACAACGTCAAGGGCTTTGACGACGCCAAGGTCTGCATCGGTATGCTTGCCAGCCGCAAGCGCGTTGCCGCCCTGCTCGACCTGGACGAGGAGCACCTGGGCCTCGAGATCGGCAAGCGCTTCGAGAACCTGATCGCCCCCGAGCAGATCGCCGAGGGCAAGCACGTCGACTGCCAGGAGGTCGTGTACAAGGCGACCGACGAGGGCTTTGACCTGCGCAAGATCGTTCCCGCTCCCACCAACACGCCCGTTGACGGCGGCCCCTACATCACCATGGGCCTCGCCTATGGCACGAGCCCCGATGGCACCCAGTCCGACGTAACCATCCACCGCTTCTCCTGCGTCGACAAGGACAAGCTCGCCATGTGGATCACCCCGGGCAGCCGTCACCTGGGTGCGTTCTTTGACGAGTACTGCCAGCGCGGCGAGGATATGCCCATCTCCATCTCCATCGGCCTGGACCCCGCCGTGTACATGTGCTGCGGCTTCGAGGCTCCCACCACGCCGCTCGGCTTCAACGAGCTGCAGATCGCCGGCGCCCTGCGCGGCCGCGCCGTCGAGCTTGCCGACTGCGTCACCGTTCCGCAGAAGTGCATTGCCAATGCCGAGTACGTGCTCGAGGGCTACCTCATGCACGACGAGACCATCAACGAGGATGTCAACGGCCACGGCTACGCCATGCCCGAGTTCCCCGGCTACACCGGTGGCGCCAAGGTCTGCCCGGTGATCAAGATCACCGCCGTCACCACGCGCGTCAACCCCATTATGGAGAGCTGCATCGGCCCTTCGCACGAGCACGTGTCCATGGCCGGTATCCCCACCGAGGCCTCCATCTACAAGATGGTCGAGACCGCTATCCCGGGCCGCCTGCTCAACGTTCACGCCGCTCCCTGCGGTGGCGGCAAGTTCGTTGCCATCATGCAGTTCAAGAAGTCGAGCAAAAATGACGAGGGCCGTCAGCGCAACGCCGCCATGCTCGCCTTCTCGGCGTTCTCCGAGCTCAAGCACGTCATCCTTGTCGACGAGGATGTCGACATCTTCGATATGAGCGACGTGATGTGGGCCATGACCACGCGCTTCCAGGCCGACGTGGACCTCATCACCATCCCCGGTTGCCACTGCCACGTGCTCGATCCGTCCAACGA
The DNA here is from genome assembly GCA_048193585.1 of Collinsella aerofaciens. Lineage (GTDB taxonomy): Bacteria > Actinomycetota > Coriobacteriia > Coriobacteriales > Coriobacteriaceae > Collinsella > Collinsella aerofaciens_CK. Next base: position 13,633 of record DBFAAM010000004.1, read on the forward strand.
CCCCGCGTTCGATCCTTCGATCCGCGAGCACGGTATCGCCTGCAAGGCCATCTTCGACTGCACGGTTCCGTTTAACCTCAAGAAGAACTTCATCCGCTCGCAGTTCATGGAGATCGACAAGGACAAGTGGGCCGCCGAGCTCGCCTTCTAGTAAGTAGCCCTACCAAGTAGTTAAGGAGTTGTCATGCCTGAGTCTTCTGTTCGTCCCCGTCGCATTGTCGTTGGCGTGTCTGGCGCCAGCGGTGCGGCACTGGGCCTTGAATGCCTCAAATGCCTGCGCCAGGCCGGCGCTGAGTCGGCGCTTGTCGTCACGCGCGGGGGAGAGATCACCATCGAGCAGGAGCTCGGCATGACGCTCGACGAGTTTGCGTGCTATGCCGATGTGGTCTACGACAACAAGAACATTGGCGCTGCCATCGCAAGCGGCACCTATCCGGTCGACGGCATGATCGTGGCTCCCTGCTCCATGAAGACGCTCGCCGGCATCGCGAGCGGCTACAGCGAAAACCTATTGCTGCGTGCGGCCGATGTGCAGATGAAAGAGCAGCGCCGCCTGGTGCTTATGGTGCGCGAGACGCCCTTCAGTGCGATCCATGTCGACAACATGGCACGCCTGGCGCGCGTGCCGGGTGTCATGCTCATGCCGCCCATGCTCACGTTTTACAACGGCCCCGCCACGCTCGATGAGGCGGTGCATCACATCGCCGCCAAGGCACTCGAGGCCGTCGGCGTGTCGTGCGCCAACTATAAGCGCTGGTCATAGGCATCTTTAGGGTAGGATACGAGTAGTGTTTGAGCCCGCTGCCCCTGTGGGCGGCGGGCTTTTCGTGTCAAAGGGTGTGTCGGGAGGACCTATGCAGACGGGTATGTATGCGATTAGCGAGATGGCGAGCTTGTTTAACGTTTCGCGCCAAACGCTCATCTACTACGACAAGATCGGTCTGTTTAAACCCGCCGTGGTTAACGAAAAAGGCTACCGTTTCTATTCGCCCACGCAGATCCCGCTCATGCGTCTGATCTGCATGCTGCGCGACTTGGGACTGGAACTCGATGAGATCGATCGCCTGACCTCGACGTTCGACATTGGAGAGATGACCGATCACCTGCGCTCGCGGGTGCAGGCGCTCGACGAGCAGATTGCCGGGCTCAAAGCCGAGCGCGCGAGCGTGCAGGAGCGGCTGAGTTTTTACGACGAGGCGGTCTATTGGCGCGAGCGCGAGGGCAAACCGGAGCTCAAGCAATTCGAGCGCCGCTACGTGGTCTTTGAGGAGTTCCCGAGCGATATCGAGCGTGGCCGCTCGATGCTGCACCCCACGCTCATGCGGGCGATTCTGCGCATGCGTGCGCTCACGGGCACACGCCCCATGCGCGGTTGGGGCGCCATGCTGCGTTGCGAGGCGCTGCATTCCGACGACCCCATCGCCGGTGCCGGTTCCTTTGCCGTGTTGCCGCGTGGTGCCGAGGAAATACTGCCGAGCGATCCTGCCGAGCTGGCGGAGATTGGCGTCGAGGTGCTGCCCGAGGGCACGTACCTGTGCATGAGTCGCTGGGGCATGCCGTACGAGCCCGAGGGTATCCGCGCCATCGTGGCCTGCATGGACAGGCACGCGCTCCAGCCCATCGGCAATGCTTTCGATTTTTGCTACCTGGACACCACGAGCTACGACGAGTCTCACCAAGAGGACTTCTGCTGTATCCAAATCCCCGTCGCCCTCAAATAACTTGCGGTGAAATAGTCCCTAAATAGCTCGAGTGGGCGTGCAAACAGGAACTATTCCACCGCAACTTCGATGCGACAAAGGAGCAGTTCCTTTATCGCATTCCGTGCGAGCTCCAGCGCCATCTGCGGGTATAAGGCTAACAAGTGTTTATTTGCGAGGCCTAAGGGGCGCCCCGTATGGATATCGATAACTTTGAATGGTGGTATAGCGAGGGCGAGGCTCCGGACGAGGAGTGGGACGAGCCCGCGTCGCGTGACGTGTCGAGCGACGAGGACGAGACCGGCAACGATGCCGCTGTCGAGCCTGATGCCGCCTCCGATGCCGCCGAGCCCCTGACCTTTGAGCAGGCTTGGGCCCAAGCCGAGGCCGATGAGGCTAAGGCCGATGCCACGGCCACACTCGGTGAGCCGGCGGACATGTCCATCTCGCCGGCAAAGATCCCGCAGCCGCGTCACACCATCGACCCCGACAGCACGGCATCTTTCAGCATTCTCGACGTGCCCGCGCAAGGCGCCCAGGCGCCTGCGCCCACACATCGCCCCGACCTGGCTCGTGAGGAAGACGCGGGCCGCCGTTCTCCGCTCGGCCCCATCCTCATCGCCTTCATGGCCGGCGTTATCGCCTGCTCGGCAATCGGTAGCGTTTGGAGCCATGTCGAGCAGCAGCGTCAAGACGCCGCCAAGGTCGAGATGTCTGTCGAGCAATCGCTCAGCCGCACGCGCTCGGTACATGTGTCGGTCGAGGTCAAGGACGGCGCGATGTGGGACACCGCGCGTGGCGACAGCCAAATGCTCATCCACATCGTGGGGCGTACGCTCAAAGGGCAGACGATTGACGAGTATCAATACGTCAATTCCGCTGGTGACGGCATCGAGCTCAAGCCCGGCGACTACGAGCTCACCGTCGACGAACCGCCCGTCGCCACCGACGGCACGCGCTTCCGCGCCTCAAAGCGCATGGTTCCCGTGAGCTTTAACTCGCAGGCGCCCGATACGGTCGATAGCACTCCGCAGGGCGGGTTTGACCTTTACGCTATTGCTCAATAACTGCGCCTGTCGCTCAACCCCGCCGCCAAGAGTGGGACAATAGCCCTCGACACTATTGTTTACTTTTGGAGGAAGTAGCATGTCTACCGTCACTACCATCAAGCGCGGCAGCCTCACCGCGGCCATCGATTCCATGGGCGCCCAGCTCACGAGCCTTGCCCTCAACGGCAACGAGTATCTGTGGCAGGGCGACCCCGCCTTTTGGGGCAAGCATGCGCCCATCCTGTTCCCCATTGTGGGCTCGCTGCGCAACAACACGGCGACGTCTGCGGCTGGCACCTGCGAGATGCCGCGCCACGGCCTCGCGCGCATCGTCGAGCACAAGCTGGTCGAGGTTTCGGAGGACGGCTCCTCGGTAACGTACGAGATCACCGACACGCTCGAGTCGCTCAAGGCCTTTCCGTTCCACTTTAAGCTCAACATGACCTATGCCCTGACTGGTGACGCCACACTTACCCAGACCTTTGCCGTCACCAATACCGGCGACGTGGACCTGCCGTTCTCGGTGGGCGGCCACCCCGCATTTAACGTACCTGCTCCCGGTGCCGAGGACGAGGCGTTCGAGGATTACGAGCTGGCATTTACCGAGGCTTGGACCAACGAGGCCCCCATCATCACGCCCGATGGCCTCATGACGTTCGAGGGTAGCTACAAGGCTCCCGATAACTCGGACGTGCTGCCCATCACGCACCGCAGCTTCGATAACGACGCCATCATGTTCACCGATACCCCGGGCTCCACGCTCACGCTGCGCGGCCGCAAGTCGGGCCACGGCGTCAAGATCGACTTTGAGGGCTTTAAGTACATCGGCGTGTGGTCTGCCGCCAACGACGCCCCGTTTGTGGCGCTCGAGCCTTGGACCGGTCACACCACCATGTCCACCGAGGACGACGTCTTTGAGCACAAGGTCAACACCATCACCTTGGCCCCCGGCGCTACCGATAAACGCAGCTTTAGCGTCACCTTGCTCTAGAGGTTCCACCGCTCGGTCGATGCTGCGTGCCGTCCAGAGCGATAATTTGTCATTCAAAAGGCAAGGCATAGACCTTCTGGTCATGCCTTGTCTTTTTCATGCCACTTGTTCGCTCTGGACGTCGCTCGCCGGCATTGCCAAAACATCGACGTCCCCAATGACTACCATGTGTCTATTAATTTTTCGAGCTTGTGCTGCACTGCTGGTCGCTGGCGTATATCCTGTTAAGTCGTCAGCATACGATTCAACAGGGAAGGCAGATTATGCATTCTCCCCATCAGCGCGACGCGCATCCACAGCCGGTATGCAGCCGTCGCATCTTTTTGGGTAGCGCTCTCGCTGCGAGCGCTACTGTCGTCGCCGGCGCACTTGCCGGTTGCCAGCGCCCCTCCACGCTGGAAGTAGTTCAGCCCACGACGGGTGGCGGTCGCGACGACCTGTCCGATTCCGTTATCGGCAAGGATAAGATCCGCATTGGCATGGAGGCGGCCTACGCCCCGTACAACTGGCAGGTTTCCGAAGCCAGTGAGTACACCATCCCCATCGACAACGTGCAGGGTGCCTATGCCGATGGCTACGACGTGCAGATCGCCAAGATCGTCTGCAAGGCCCTCGGTGGCGAGCCCGTTGCCGTCAAGCAGAGCTTCTCGGGCCTTATCGATTCGCTCAACAACGGCCAGATCGACCTCATCATCGCCGGCATGAGCGCCACGCCCGAGCGCGAGGAGTCCGTCGGCTTCTCCGACCCGTACTTCATTGGCTACTTTGGCCTGTTTGTAAAAGAGGGTTCCCCCTACCAAAACGCCACCAAGCTCAGCGACTTCAGTGGTGCCACGGTGCTCGGCCAAAAGGACACCATGCTCGATACCGTCATCGACGAGATCCCGGGCGTTGTGCACAAGAACCCGGTCGATTCGGTCCCCACGGTGTTCTCGAATCTGCTGCAGGGCACGTGCGACGCCGTGACCTACAACACCGAGAACGAGAAGGGCTATATGGCCCAAAATCCGGGCATTGTCCCTATTCATTTTGCCGAGGGCGAGGGCTTTAAGCAGGAGGTCGCGGCAAACGTCGGCTGCCGCAAGGGCTCGGATAAGCTGCTTAAGCTCATCGACAAGACACTCAAGGGCATTAGCCAAGAGGAGCGCGACCAAATGTGGGACGCGTGCCTCGATCGTCAGCCGGCATAGGGAGGCAGCATGAAAACCATCAATCGCCTGGCCTCCTTTATCAAGGCCGACCACCGTTATGTGTACCTGGGCACGAGCGTTATCGCGGCGCTCGGCCTGGCGTTTAGCCAGCGCAACCCCACGCCGCTGAGCTTCTTGGCGCCTACGGGCGTGTTCCAAGACTGCCTCTGGGCAATCCTTTGGGCCTGGCTCGTCGTATCGGCGGCGGCGCTCGTCACCAAACTCATGCACTGGAACGACTATCGCGAAAAATCGCCGTTCGCATCCGAGCGCTTCTGTCGCGGCGCGCGCCTGGGCAGCTATGTCGTCGTTGCTATTGCGGCGATCTTTTTCGTGGACCGCTGCGTCATGTCGTTTATCGACCTGGTACAGGTGAGCATCGTCTCGGACTCCAACCCCAGCGACTTTTTGTCGAGCCTGGTCTACATGACCTACAAGAGCGGGGACTTCTTTATCCGCGGTATCGAGATCACCATCGCGCTTGCCACCTTCGGCACCGTCATCGCATTCTTCCTGGCGTTGCTCTTTGTGTTCCTGCGTATTCAGACCTTCGATCGCGTGGACAACGACCTGGTGCGCTTCTTTAAGAGCATTGGCCGCGGCTTTGCGACCGTCTACTCTACCATCGTGCGCGGCACGCCCATGATGGTCCAGGGCCTGCTCATCTATTACGCGGGCTTCACCGTTTTGCGCGGCATGGGCTTCGAGACCGCCCGGGCCAACCAGATTTGGAGTACCTTCACCGCCGGTCTCGTCACCATCTCGCTCAACTCCACCGCCTACATGATGGAGGTCCTGCGCGGCGGTATCGAGTCCATCGATCCCGGCCAGGCCGAGGCGGCGCGCTCGCTGGGTCTTTCGCAGTGGCAAGCCATGCGCAAAGTCGTGTTCCCCCAGGGCATTAAAAACGCGATTCCGGCACTCACCAACGAGCTCATCATCAACATCAAGGACTCGTCGGTGCTCTCGGTCATCGGCGTGTTCGACCTCATGTACGCCACCACCACCGTCGCCGGCGTGTACTACCGCCAGATGGAGGTCTACTGCGTGGCGCTCGTGGTCTACCTGATCCTGACGCTCGTGGCGAGCCGCCTGCTCGAAGCCTTTGGCAAAAAACTCGGCGCCGAGGCCCCGGCAACGCTGCCCAGCTCCAACTAGGCTCAAGACGAGGAGAATCATCATGGCAGATACCGCCACTACCGGCGTTGCGGCCGCCGCACAGACCAATGAGCCGCTCATCCGCGTCGAGGGCCTGCGCAAAAGCTTCGGCTCGCTCGAGGTGCTCAAGGGCATCGACCTGTCCGTTAACCCCGGCGAGGTCGTCACCATTATCGGCGCTTCGGGCTCGGGCAAGTCGACCTTCCTGCGCTGTCTCAACCTGCTCGAGACCCCGGACGCGGGCCACATCTGGTTCCACGGCCAGGACCTTACGGCCGAGCGCTGCAATATCAATAAACTCCGCGAGGACATCGGCATGGTGTTCCAGGGCTTTAACCTGTTCAACAACATGGATGTGCTCGACAACTGCACGCTTGCGCCCGTCACACTCAAAAAGATGAGCAAGGCCGAGGCCGAGAAGGTCGCGATGGGGCATCTGACAAGCGTGGGGCTCGAAAAGTTCGCGCACGCCGCCGTGGGTCGCCTGTCCGGCGGCCAAAAGCAGCGCGTGGCCATCGCTCGTGCCCTATGCATGAATCCGCAGATCATGCTGTTCGACGAGCCGACCTCCGCACTCGACCCCGAGATCGTGGGCGAGGTGCTCGAGGTCATGCGCAAGCTCGCGGCCGACGGCATGACCATGGTCGTCGTCACGCACGAGATGGCCTTTGCCCGCACGGTGTCCGACCGCGTGGTCTTTATGGACAAGGGCGTGGTGCTCGAGGATGCCGCGCCGGCCGAGCTCTTCGGCAACCCCAAACATCAGCGCACGCGCGAGTTCCTCTCGCGTTATCTCGAGGACAAATAACCGACCGCAAACGCTTATGTGGCAGGGCCGCTCCGGTGGGGCGGCCCTTGTCGTCACAATCGAAAGGATGTCATGGCCGAGGTTTGGCGCTTTTTTGCGCATGAGGATGATTTTGCCGATCTGGACGAGGCTGGTGCGTGCGAGCGTCTGGGCCGCGTGCTGTCGTTCCCGACGATTTCGAGCATGGATGCCGAGGCGGTTGACTGGCAGGCGTTTGCCAACCTGCGTGCGTACATGCAGCGGGCGTGGCCGCGCGTGTTTGCGGCGGGTAAGGTCGAGCTTATCGACCATTCGCTATTGGTGACGCTTGGCGGTTCCGACCCTGCCCTCAAGCCCATTATGCTCATGGGCCACATGGACGTGGTCCCCGTGGTACCCGGCACCGAGGCTGACTGGACGCATACCCCCTTTAGCGGACATGTGGACGACACCTACATTTGGGGTCGCGGCGCCATCGATATGAAAGACCAGGTCGCAGGCATTCTCGAGGCGGTTGAGTATGCGCTGGCGCACGGTTGGCAGCACGAGCGTACGCTGCTGCTGGCCTTTGGCCAGGACGAGGAGACTACGCAGTACGGCGCAGGCGCCATCGGCCGCGCGCTCGAGGAGCGCGGCATTGAGCTTGAGTACCTGATCGACGAGGGTGACTACCGCATCGTTCCAGCTGCCGAGTATGGCGCGGGCGAGGGCTGGCTTATGCATGCCGATCTCGCGGAGAAGGGCTACGCCGATATCGTGTTGAGGACGCGTAGCGAGGGCGGGCATTCCTCCAACCCCTACGGTGGCACTTCACTCGAGGTGCTCAGCCGTGCCATCACCGCAATCTGCGATATCGAGTGGCCGACGCGTGTGACCGATCTGCTTGCCGCGCAGCTCGTCGAGCTGGGGCTTTATACCGCAGACGAGATTGCTGCCAGCAAGGATGCCATCGTGCGCGACTGCCTTGCCAGCAAAAAGCTGTACCCGCTTGTGACCACCACCTGTGCGCCCACGCAAATCGAGGGCGGCAGTACCGGTGCCAACGTAATGCCGCAAGATATGTGGGTCAATATCAACTTCCGCATGCTCGAGGGTACGAGCGTGGCCGATGTCGTGGCCTGCTGCCGCGAGGCCGTTGCCACCGCTGGGCTCGCCGGCCGAGTCGAGGTCGAGCTGAGCCCCGGCAGCTCCGAGCCCTCGCCGTCCCCGCGCGTGGGCGGTCCGGGGCTCGAGGCCGTCCGCGCCATCGCCGCCCGCTATTTCCGTGATCCCAAGCCGACGGAGGAAAACGGATCGTCTGCGGTGGGCCAAGAGCCGATGAGCATCGTGCCCTCGACCGTGATTGGTGCAACCGATGCCGCCAACTACCAGCGCATTTGCCACGAGTGCATCCGCTTCTCCGCCTTTGTGGTCGACGATGACGAATGCGACCGCGGCGTCCACGGCACCAACGAGCGCATCACCCGTCGCGCCTACCTCCAAGGCATCCGCTTCCTCATCGCCCTGCTCCACACGCTCTAGCATGCGACAAAGGGACTGAGCCGATTTCATCGGTAATGAGACAAAAACTGTCATAGAATAAGACTAAGATATCTTAAGAGACGTATGCTGGGGTTGGTATTCCTTGAACGACTGCGGGCATGTGCCAGACTGCCTCGGCCCCCGGGGAGCACCCGGGCAGGTCGCCGTGTGACTGGGGAGGAAATTATGCAGGAGCTCAGAGAGACGACGTCTCGACTCGTGAATAATGCTACCGGGGGGTGTCTAAGCAGGGAACTTCCTGGTGAACACCGGCCGCGCGAGCGGTGGTCCGTCATGTCTTATGGCCGTCGTCGTGGGCTGCGCCCGGTCTCGCCATATGTGATTGTTTTGGCCCTCGCCGTCGCGCTGACGGCGAGTTTCTTCCTGCCGACCCGTGCGGAAGCGGCGTTTTCGGACCACACGGTTACGACGATTTCGCCTTCGGGGACAACAATCAACCTGTTTGATTACTGGGTGAATCCCGATAACCATCTGTCGGTTTCCGGCAACGGCGGCGTCAACGCAAACCACCGGTTCCAGTTTAACGACGGCCAGGGTGGTGAGTCGCTCAACCATTGGACGGGCAACACGAACCCGCAGCCCGGCATTGTCAACAACACGCTTTTAGACGGCTATCCGCAGCTTTCCAAAACCTGGGGCGGCGAGTCCCTCTGCTACCTGTTCGATTCCTCTGCCCAGACCGGCAAGACGTCCCATTTTGGCGTGACGGGCCTCCTCAAGGTTCAGAACGGCTACTACGTCTATGACAGCTCCAAAAACTACGCAGCCTACAACACTGACAAGAATGCCTTCGACATCTATGACACCTGGGGCATTGACAAAGTGGGCGATTCGTCCCACCAGGGTCAGTTCTTCCCGTTCGACGCGGCAGACAAGGTGCTCAAAGAGGAAAACGGCCGGCTCGTCCAAACCGGCATCAAGGCAGACAACACCGGTGATTCGCGCTACAACGACGGCCGCCCCGTCAACCACCACTTCGGCCTCTCAATGTCCACGCGATTCGTGCAGCCTGCTGGCGGCAAGACGAACGCGGGCGACGACATGGTGTTCGAGTTCGCCGGCGATGATGACGTCTGGGTGTTCATCGACGATGTCCTCGTGGGTGATATCGGCGGTATTCACAACCGCGCGAGTCTGAGCATCAACTTTTGTACGGGCGACATTAAGGTGAACGGTAATAACGACGGCACACTGAAGAACAAGTACCAGAAGGCGAATAAGGACACTTCGGGCTTCAACGGCAACACCTTCGCCGACGGCACCAACCACACCCTCAAGTTCTTCTACCTGGAGCGCGGCGCCACCGACTCCAACATGGAGCTCAAGTTCAACCTCGTGACGGTGCCCGAGTCCGACATCATCAAGTTCGACCAGGACGGCAAGTTCGTACAGGGTGCCGAGTTCAAGCTCTATAAGACCGACAAGGACTTCAAGACCGTGGGCGAGCTCATCGGCTCCGGTACCACGGACGAGGCCGGCCACCTAACGCTCACGAACGACGTGGACAACGGCGTCATCAACTTCGACGATCTCTACAACAAGGATCACGACAACAACAAGTACTACCTCCTGAAGGAGACGCGCGTACCCGAGGGATACCGCTCGAGTCTCGCGGCGACGGGTGGTAGCATGCAGCTCGAGTACGTGCCCGCGAGCGCTGAGAACGGCGCGGGCGGCGTCATCATCAACCGCGGCGGTATGGACGCGGGCAGCGTCGTGTGGAAGACCGGTGCGTTCGCCGCCGCGAAGGAGACCATCACCGCGCCGTCGACCGTGTACAAGGCAAATAATGACCTGACGAAGTCCGACAAGACCGTCAATCTGGACTCCGGCATACTGTTCGCTGTGGTGCTCAAGCGCGACAAAAGCGCAGGCACAAGTATCAAAGATCCGAGCAATTGGTACGCCGTGTCGGGCGACCCATCGACGGGAGCGGGATACACCCTCGCCAAGGAGCCGGGCATGACCGGTGCTATCGAGGCGGCGAAGAAGGACCTGCACGCCTTCACGCTCAACACAAGCGGCCAGTACCAGGTAGAGATTCAAAATCTGCCCGGTGACATCTCCAAGTACTACTACCTGCTGAGCGGTGATGCCCGCAAGGATGCCGAGTACACGGTGGCCATCTACCACACAACGGCGAGCTCGATCGGCGACGCGACGCCTAAGAACACAGTCCACGTGTACAGCGACGACATCGCAGACGGCACGAACTTCAAGCGGCAGTTCGCCACGCGCCTGCTCGTCATGAACATCCAGAATCGCCTGTTCGTGCAGAAGACCGATACCGAGGGTAAGCCCGTTGACGGGGCGAAGTTCGGCCTTTACAAGTCCACCCAGGTGACTACGGATGCGAACGGCAAGGCCGTGCTCGATGGCGACCAGGCCCCCTACGACACCCTGACGACGAGGTCGGTCGCCAACCCGGTCAAGCTCGAAGGGGCGGGCGTATTCCCGTCTACGAGCGACAGTAGCGAGCCGCTCGTGAAGGGTACCTACTTCCTGAAGGAGGTCTCGGCGCCCAATGGCTTCCTGCTTAATGACAGGCTCATCAAGGTGATTGTGGACGATTACGGCGTCCATGCCGATGCTGGTACGGACGATGACGGTGTTTCGACGTTCGTGGGTCCGGGCGCGCTCATGAAGAGCCTGGGCCAGTTTGGCGCAGAGGGCGACATTGACAACACGCTCACGTGGATCAAGGGCCAGCGCCAGACGTCCGACGGGACGCTCGACGGCAACGGCAACCTTTCCTGGAACAATGACGCCAAGGGCGGCGAGAATGAGGTACATCTTAGGTACGGCGCCAATGGACGTGTCTACCAGTATGGGCCCACCAAGAAGGACGAACCTTACCGCCTGGAGACCGAGACGGGCTGGATACGTATGGGCATCACGCAGGACGTGTCTGGTGACACTAATGCGAAGGGCGCCCGCGCCGACCTGGGCGACATGAATCTGAACGCCCTGTTTACGGGCGCCACCTGCGTGCGCGTGGCGAACGAACGCGAGGCGAGCCTCGAGGTGATGAAGAAGGTCATGGTGCCAGCGGGCCTGACGGGAAAACCGGACGCGGGGTTCACCTTCAAGTTCACCGTGCCCACGACGGCGGGGAAGACGTACAAGGCCGCGGTGTTTGAGAACGCGGGGACCGCAAGCGAGAAGCAGGTCGGCAAAATGTTCGACCTCGAGAACGGCCGCGAGCAGACCATCACGGCCGACCAGACGATCCGCGTGTACGGTCTCGCCGAGGGTGACCAGTACGCGGTGCAGGAGCTGACCGGCGCAGACAAGATGCCCGCGGGCTATAAGCTGACCGGCCGCAAGCAGGGTGACAAGAATCTGACTGAAGAAGGCGATAGCATCTCGGGCAGGATTGCCCCGCAGAATTCCGACGGCACGGTGGCCAAAGACAACAAGCTGTTGTTCACCAACAGCTACAGCGTGAAGTCTTCGGTGACGCTCACAGGCATCAAGGCGAAGAAGAAGTTCACCGGCCGTGAGTGGGCTAGCGCCGACAGCTTCGAGCTTTGCCTGCGCGCCGCCGATGGAACGCCGATGCCTGATGGTGCCACGGCAGCGCCCGTGGCCGGCATGAAGCAGGTCGAGAAGACCGTTACGAGCGCCGAAGAATTTAGCTTCGGAGAGATTAAGTATGAGAAGCCTGGCGAGTACACCTACTACATTGCCGAGACTACGCCCGCCAAGAGCGATCCCAGTTGGCTGGGCGGTGTCAGCTACTCCAGCGCCGAATACAAAGTGACCGTAACGGTGAAGGATGACGGCAAGGGAAATCTGACCGAGCCAGTCGTCAAAATGGAGCAGATCTATAAGGATGATGGCACCGCCACATCTCAGGTGATCGACGATCAGATTGCGGTGATCACGAACACGTACCGCCCGAAGGAGACCTCGGTAACGCTCAAGGCGACGAAGCGCTTCACGGGCGGTGAGCTCGCGGGGAGTGACTTCACGTTCCAGCTGCTCGACAAGGACGGCAGCGTGGTCCAGACTGTCCAAAACGAGAAGGACGGCAAGGTCGCCTTTGCGGCCATCGACTACGCTACGCCGGGCGACCACGACTACACCATCAAGGAGGTGAAGGGCGCCGACTCGACCGTCGTCTACGACGCGAAGGGCGTGAAGGTCCACGTCAAGGTCACCGACGAAAAGGGCGAGCTGAAGGCGACCGTCACCTACGACGGTGAGAAGGCCGTGCCGACCTTCACCAACACGAAGCCGACGGCGGACGTCACCGTTGAGGCCACGAAAGTTCTCGCGGGCAAGGACCTGACGGCCGATGCGTTCACCTTCGGCTTGTACGACCAGGACGGCAATGAGGACGCTCGCGGCACCAACGATAAGAATGGCAAGGTCAAGCTGACCGTCAAGGGCCTGAACCTGGGCGAGTACGACTACACGCTCAAGGAGGTCGCTGGCAGCGATTCGACCATCACCTACGATTCCACGGAGGTGAGGGTTCACGTCTCGGTGAAGGCGGAGGGCGACAAGGCGAAGGCGACCGTCACTTACGACGGCAAGAACGATATCCCGACCTTCAAGAACACGTATCAGCCCGCCGAGACCTCGGTGACGCTCGCGGCGAAGAAGGCCTATGTGAAGTCCGACAGCACGCCGGCTGCGCTCAAGGGCGGCGAGTTCGCCTTCGACCTGTACGAGGGCGACCTGACGGCCGAGCAGCTGAAGGGCAAGCAACCCATCCGGAGCGCCAAGAACGGCGAGGACGGCACCGTCACCTTCCCGGCCATCAACTACACCAAGGCCGGCGAGTACAAGTACACCATCGTGGAGAAGAAGGGCGACCTGTCCCACGTGACCTTCGACGACGCGGTGCACCATGCCGCGGTGAAGGTCATGGACAAAGCTGGCAAGCTGGACGCCGCCGTTGCCTACGATGGTGACAAGGCCGATGCCCCCACCTTCACGAACACCTACACCGCAAAGGGATCCGTGGAGCTGACGGCGACCAAGGTCGTTGCGGTCGCGCCGGGCTTCACGCACGACACCAAGCTGAAGGGCGGCGAATACACGTTCGAGCTGAAGGACGCCGACGGCAAGGTGCTCGGCACCGCGAAGAACGAGGCCGATGGCACGGTGAAGTTCACGCGCGACTTCGAGCTCGCCGACCTGGGCGGCGCCGCGAGCAAGGACTTCGCCTACACCATCGCGGAGAAGCCGGGCGCGGAGGCCGGCATGGTCTATGACAACCATACCCTCACCTATACGGTGACGGTCACAGACGATGGCGCCGGTACGCTGACGGCCACACCGCAGGTAACGAGTGGAGACAAGACCTTCACGAACACGTACCGCCCGAAGGAGACCTCGGTAACGCTCAAGGCGACGAAGCGCTTCACGGGTGGCGAGCTCGCAGGGGGCGACTTCACGTTCCAGCTGCTCGACAAGGATGGCAACGTGATCCAGACCGTCCAGAATGACAAGGACGGCAAGGTCGCCTTCCAGGCAATCAGCTACGACACGCCGGGCGATCACGACTACACCATCAAGGAGGTTGCCGGCAACGACCCGACCGTCGTGTACGACACGAAGGACGTGAAGGTCCACATCAAGGTCTCCGATGAGAAGGGCGAGCTAAAGGCGACCGCCACCTACGACGGCGAGGTCGACGTTCCGACCTTCACCAACTCGAAGCCGACGACGGACGTCACCGTCGAGGCGACGAAGATCCTCACGGGCAAGGACCTGACGGCCGACGCGTTCACCTTCGGCCTGTACGACCAGGCCGGCAACGAGGTCGCCAAGGGCACCAACGACCGGGGCGGCAAGGTCGAGCTGGCCGTCAAGAACCTGAACCTGGGCGAGTACGACTACACGCTCAAGGAGGAGAAAGCCGGCCAGACCGTCGACGGCGTGGCCTACGACGCCAAGGAAGTCAAGGTCCACGTCAAGGTAGAGCAGAACCAGGGCGACAACAACAAGACGAAGGTGACCGTCACCTATGACGGTGCCGCTACGGCTCCCACCTTCAACAACACCTACGACGCAAAGGGTTCCGTAATCCTGACGGCGACCAAGACCATCAAGGTTGCGGACGGCTTCGACCACACGACGAAGCCCGCGGACGGCGAGTTCACCTTCGACCTGAAGGACGCTGCCGGCAACGTGATCGCCACCGCGAACAACGACGCCGACGGCAAGATCAACTTTACGCGCGGCTTCAAGCTCGCCGACCTGGGCGGCGCCGCGAGCAAGGACTTCACCTACACCATCGTGGAGCAGCCGGGCGCGGAGCCGGGCATGGTCTATGACAGCCATCCCCTCACCTATACGGTGACGGTCACGGACGGCGGGAACGGAGCACTGAATGCGAAGGCGATCGTGACGAGCGCATCCGGCTCGGATACCTTCACCAACACCTACCAGCCGGCCGCGACCGGCCTGGCCCTCGGTGCGCAGAAGAGCTATGTGAAGAAGGACGACAACACGCCGATCGTCCCCAAGTGCGGCGAGTTCACCTTCGATGTGTACGAGGGCAACCTGACGGCTGAGCAGCTTGCCGGGGCCAAGCCCGTCCGGACCGCGACCAACGGCGCGGACGGAAGTGTTAACTTCGACGCCTTCTCCTACGCGAAGCCGGGCACGCACGAGTACACCATCGTGGAGCGGAAGGGTGATCTGGCCTACGTGACCTACGACGCCGCGGTGCACCATGCCGTGGTGACGGTTGCGGACAATGCCGGCACGCTGCAGGCGAGCGTCGCCTACGACGGCACGAATGTCACGAAGCCCAGCTTCACCAACACCTACGAGGCACAGGCGACGGACTCCGGCGCGATCGCCCTCACCAAGAGCGTTGACGTGCACGACGGCAGCTATCAGCTAAAGGCGGGAGACTTCGCCTTCGAGCTGGTGGGGTCTGACGGCTCGGTGATCCAGACCCAGAAGAACGATGCGCACGGCAAGGTTGCCTTCGACAAGCTGACCTTCGACCATGTGGGCACCTTTACCTACACGGTCCGCGAGGTGCAGCCGACGGGGGACGCGCCGGGCGTGCCGGGCGTGACCTACACCGGCAAGACGTACACCCTGACCTACGTGGTGAAGGACAACAACGACGGCAAGCTGGTGGTAGAGAGCTCCACGGCGAAGCCGAGCAAGGGCACCGAGAACGGCGTCACCCCCAACACCATGACGTTTGCGAACAGCTACCAGCCGGGTCAGACCTCCTACCAGATCTCCGGCATCAAGGTGCTTGAGAATACCGATTCGGCCACCATGCGGACGCCCGCCGATGGCGAGTTCACGTTCGCGCTGATTGACGCGGCCACCGGGCAGGAGATTGACCGGACCACGAACGCGGGTATCGCGTTTACCTTCAAGGCCATCTCGTACACTGCGACTGGTTCGCATACGTACCAGGTGAAGGAGGTTGCGGGCCAAGATGGCACCATCACTTACAGCGATGCGGTGTTGGATGTGACGGTGAGCGTGACCGACGACGGCAGCGGCCAGCTGACCGCGACGGCGAACAAGACGGCCGCGGATCTGACCTTCACCAACACCTACACGCCGACGGCAACGACGGCGACGATTACCGGAACGAAGGCCCTGACCGGCCGCGACCTGGCCGAGGGCGAGTTTTCCTTCGACCTGAAGGACGCCGCCGGCAACGTGGTCCAGACGGTGCAGAACGGCGTCGACGGCACGTTCGGCTTCGCGCCGCTGCAGCTGGACAAGGTGGGGACGTACGTCTACACCGTGTCCGAGCGGGCAGGGGCGACGGCGAACGGCGTCACCTACGACACGACGGTCTTTACCGCGACGGTGACGGTGACGGAGAATGCGGAGACGCACGCGCTGGAGGCGCAGGTTGCCTACAGCAAGGGCGGCAAGGCTGCGGATGCGGTGGCGTTCAGCAACAGTTACGCGCCGGCCGCGACTGAGGTGAAGCTGGGGGCCTCCAAGGTGCTGAGCGGCGAGGACCTGAAGGAAGGGCAGTTCTCCTTCCAGCTGAAGGATGCCGACGGCAAGGTGCTGCAGACCGCAAAGAACGCGGCGGACGGCACGGTGGGCTTCGAGGCGATCTCGTACGACAAGCCCGGAACGTACGCCTACAGCATCTCCGAGGTGGACGACGGTCAGAAGAACGTGACGTACGACGCGGCCGAGCACCGGGTAACGGTGACGGTGACGGACGACGGTGCGGGCCATCTGGTGGCGACGGTAACCTATGACGGCGCCGTGGCGCCGGTGTTCAAGAACACGTACACGCCGCCGACCACCCCGCCGACGGAGCCGCCCGCCAATCCGCCGAGCAAGTCACCGGTGCCGAAGGAGGAGAAGCCGGGTCTGCCGTATACGGGCGATACCAGCTTGTCGCCGATGGCCCTGGGTGGCATCGCGGGCGGCGCGGTGGTGCTGATCGCCGCAGGCGTTATCCTGCGGCGCCGGAACCGGTAGCTACGGCGGCCGAGAAGGGCTTTGATTGAGGGCGGGTGGTCGCAGGGCGCGGCCGCTCGCCCTTTTTGGTGAAAGGCTATGTTAACCCGCCGTTTGCACGTCCGGCTCCAGATGGAACTCGTACTCCGGCTCCATCATCTTCTTCCGGATCTTTTCGTAGCGCCCGTCGTCGAGCTGCTCGCGCATGAGCGACGTCCTGTCCCCGACGCGTGCGGCCTCGCGCAGCCATCTGAACCACATCAGGCAGCTGTGGAGCCTGCGGGTCGATACGCCCTTGAACCTCTCGAGGAAGTGGCCGAGCGAACCCTGCGCTTCAGCATCCTCTGGACCGTGTCCCGCTCGTACCCGGTGAGCCTGCCGTGGGTCCTCGGGACCGCCCTCGCGGCGCCCTTCCCGCCCTTTCCGGACATGGCGTCCTCCGATCTCCCGGGGCCGGCCGATCCGGCCCTCAGGGTATCGGATTCCCAAATTTATCCGTATATGTGCGGATGAATGCGGGAGGCGTTCGGATGAAGTTGTATTCAAGGAAAGAGACTGACCCTTTGTCGCATTCCGTGCGGGTTATATGCAGGTATGCCTGCGCACGCTATCATGTATGGGTTAGACCGCAACTATGTACCTCATACGCGAAGGGATGCGCATGTATCTGAAGATCGACATGTTCTAGCTGGGCTTACCCCCGCAGCGGCGCCCCGCGTCCCATCAATTCTGCCGATTTTCACCTTCACGCATATAAAGGAGTCCGTCATGCGCGACAAGCTCGAAAAGATCATCAAGGCCTACGAGGAGCTCGAGAAGAAGCTTTCCGACCCGGCCGTCGCCTCCGATATCAAGGAGTTCACGCGTCTCAACAAGGAGTACGCGCACCAGTCCGACCTCATCGCCGCCTCGCGCGAGTACATCGGCGCGCTCGATGACATCGAGGCTGCCAAGGAAATGCTGCACGATACCACCGATGCCGATGAGAAGGAGATGCTCCAGATGGACATCTCCGAAAACGAGGCAAAGCTCCCCCAGCTCGAGGAAGACATCAAGTACATGCTCATCCCGAGCGACCCCAACGACGACAAGAACACCATCGTCGAGATTCGCTCCGCCGCCGGTGGCGACGAGGCGGCCATCTTTGCCGGCGACCTCTACAAGATGTATCAGCGCTTTTGCGAGTCGCGCGGCTGGAAGACTACCGTGCTCGATTCCAGCCCCAGCGAGGCCGGCGGCTTTAAGTCCATTGAGTTCAAGGTCGAGGGCGACCGCGTCTACTCCGTTATGAAGTACGAGTCCGGCGTGCACCGTGTCCAGCGCGTCCCCAAGACCGAGTCCCAGGGCCGCATTCAGACCTCCACGGCTACCGTCGCCGTGCTTCCCGAGGCCGAGGAAATCGACGTCCAGATCAACCAGTCTGACCTGCGCATCGACACCTACTGCGCCTCCGGCCCTGGCGGTCAGTGCGTTAACACCACCTACTCCGCCGTGCGCATCACCCACCTGCCCACCAACACCGTGGTGCAGTCGCAGGAGCAGCGTTCCCAGATCCAGAACCGCGAGGTCTGCATGCAGATGCTGCGCGCCCGTCTGTACGAGATGGAACTCGAGAAGCAGCAGGCAGAGCTCGGTGCCGAGCGCCAGAGCCAGATCGGCCACGGTAACCGTTCCGAGAAGATCCGTACCTACAACCAGCCGCAGGACCGCGTGACCGATCACCGCATCGGTTTCAACTCCACCTATAACGGCGTCCTTCTGGGCGATCAGCTCGGCACCGTCATCGAGGCACTTGCCGCCGCTGAGCGAGCCGAGAAGCTGGCACAGGCTGTGTAGTGGGTTACGCGGTTTTACCAAACCGCGTAACGGCTCGACGCTGCGCGACGTCCAGAGCGACAATTTGTCATTCAAAAGGCAAGGCATGACCAGAAGGTCTATGCCTTGCCTTTTTCATGCCAACTTGTTCGCTCTGGACGTCGCTCGCTGGCATTGCCAAAACATCGGCGTTTTCTTGGTTGTCAAATGATCCGTAGGGAGTCATTGGGGACATTGCCTTGATATTTTATTCAGTCGGCTGTGATGGCATTTTAGTCATTGGGGACGTTCTTAAATGACTAGGTTGGGTAAATTACTTTTCGAATTTATTTAATTTGCTTTGTTGGAAATTAAGCTATTTACCTGCTTAGAGCAATTAAGGGCATTCATCTGTTATTGAAAATATTGCTCGAAAAATCGTCCAAGAAGTCGCGGGGTGGTTTTTACCGCGTTGTTCGTCAAGTGATTTGGCAAGTTCTTGGTTAGATATTGGTCAGTTTTGGGTCAACCTTGCCAAAAACTTGACGGATGCAGATTTAGACGTCGACGAATGAACACCTCGGGCAGACTTCAAGCAAAATTCTGGGCTGATTCTCGATAATCGCCTTCAATCGTCCCTTGCCAAGCGCTGGCCTCGCGTACAATCTGCTCCGACATTCGCGCGCCGTCCGGCGCTTAAGAGGGGAGGGCCCCATGGCAAACGAGATCTGGACCATCAAGCGTTGTCTCGAGTGGACCAAGGAGTACCTGGCCGAGCGCGGCGAGGAGCACCCCCGTCTTTCTGCCGAGTGGCTGCTGTGCGCAGCTACGGGCCTGGCGCGCATTGACCTATATATGCGTATGGACGAGACGCTTAACGCGGCCCAGCTCGAGACCATGCATGCGGCCGTCGTTCGTCGCGCCAAAGGCGAGCCGCTACAGTACATCACCGGCAGCACGCAGTTTCGCATGATTGACGTCGCGTGCGCTCCCGGTGTGCTCATTCCGCGCCCCGAAACCGAGATGCTCGTCGAGGAAGTCCTCAATTATCTGGATGCCGAGGTGCTGAGCCCCGATGCTGCTGCCCGTCAGCGTGTTGAGCTGCCTTGGAACGATGAGGTCGAGGAGGCACGCAAGGCTGAGGCCGCGCTGGCAGACGAACGCGCGACCGCCGAGCGCCGTGCCGCCAACCTGACGGCCGCCGATGAGGCTGCGCTGGGTAGCGACGTGCTCGGCAGCCGTGCCTATGCCGAGGAGCTGGCCGACCGCGAGGCCGAGGAAGCCGCCGCGCAGGCAGCAGAAGCCGAAGTCGCGGAAGCCGCCGAGTCCGAGCTCGACGAATACGGCATCGCCATCGAGGGTGCCGACCAGGAGACGGCTTCAGCTCAGGATGCCGCTTCGCCTGCCCCAGCCGAGCCCCGCATTGCCCGCGTTCTCGAGGTCGGCTGCGGCACGGGCTGCATCTCGCTCTCCCTTGCCTGGGAGCGCCGCGGCCACGTTACCTGCACCGCCACCGATATCGAGCCGCGCGCTATCGATCTGGCCACCAAAAACCGCGACGCGCTCGGTCTCACATCCGATGAGGTCGCCTTTAGCCTCACCAACCTGGTGAGTTCCATTCCCCGCGAAGAGTGGGGCACCTTTGATGTGCTTGTCTCCAATCCGCCCTACATTCCGACCGACGTCATGCGCTCACTGCCGCACGAGGTCAAGGACTTCGAGCCCGACCTGGCGCTTGAGGGCGGCGCCGACGGCCTCGATATCTTCCGCCGCCTGCTCAATGCGGCGCCTTACATGCTGCGCGCCGGCGGCCTGTTTGCCTGCGAGCTCTACGAGGGTGCCCTCGACGCCGCCGCCGAGCTCTGCCGCCAGGCGGGTCTCTCGGACGTGCGCATCGTCCGCGACCTCACCGATCGCCCCCGCATCGTCCGAGCCATCGTCACCGAGCCCAAACAGCGCCAGTAATATTCATTAACTGGTTGGCAAAAATTATAAAGTAGTTTATAATTAGGACGGCTGAAAGAGGTCGGCCCATGCAACCTCCTACCTTTCGGGAAATCATTGCCCTACTCAAGCACGATGGATTCGTGAAGGTCGCGCAAGTCGGTAGTCATGCTAAGTATGTTTCTGGTGACCGTGTTGTCACCGTGAACGGCTCTGGTGGTGATCGACCAAAGAAGGGCACGTGGGCAAGTATTCGTCGCCAAGCTGGATGGTAGTTGGAGGCAAAATGAGGCAGCGATTTACCTATGACTGCGTTCTCATAAAAGAAGACGACGGTTACTGCGCCAGCTTCCCGCAGATTCCCGGCGCCTTTGCCGATGGCGATACACGCGAAGAAGCGATTGCCCATGCCACCGAGGCGCTGATGGCGTTTTTGGCCGACGACCTCAACAACGGTTTGACTCCGGCAGGGTACGAACACTCGGCCGAGGTCGTGGCCCTTTCAGTCGAAATCGACCACGAGGACGCTCGGGAAGCGGCGTGCCGAACATTTAAAGACGCAGCGCTGGACCTCAAAGTCTCCGCTCCGCGGATTACCGCTCTGGTCAAAGCCGGAAAGCTCGATGTTGAACTCGTCGACGGCCGTCGGATGATAACGATAGACAGCATCGAGCGCTACGCCGCCCAAAAACGCCACGCCGGCAGGCCAAAGAAGTTCGTCGCAGTTCAATAACCCCCTCACTTTCACCGACTACTAAAGCCGCTCACCAAACCAACATGCGCTCTGGGCAAATAGGTTGAATGTTTCGTGCGAGAATGCCCCTCAGTAAACAAACTTGCACCAGAGCGTAAGGGGCTGGCATACACATGCAGACGGTCTATCGGGTATACAAGGGAACGCGCGAGCCGCATCGGCTTGCCGTCGAGCGCGCGGCCGAGGTGCTCGGCCGCGGCGGCCTGGTCTTGATCCCGACCGAGACCGTCTACGGTGTCGCCGTGGCAGTCAACGCCTTCTCCGATGCCGTCCCCCAAGATACAAGCGAATCCTTGTTGTGGCCGCGCGATCCGCATGCCACCGTTAACGGCGCCGCGGTCCCTGCGCTTGGTACTGGCTACCGCCGCATCTTTACCCTCAAGCAGCGCAAGCTCACCCAAACGGTCGCCTGGCTGGTCGATGGCGTCGAGGCGCTCGACCGCTATGGCGTGGATATCTCGGAAGATGCCCGCGTACTTGCGCGACGATGCTGGCCGGGAGCCCTGACTATCGTGGTCAAGGCGGCTCCCTGCGTGCCGACCTTTATGCGTGCTGCCGACGACACCGTGGCCCTGCGCGCTTCGGCCTCTCCCGTGGTCCAAGCGCTCATCCGCGCCTGCGGCAGTCCCCTTGCCTGCACGAGCGCCAACACACACGGCGCGCCCTCGCCGGCAAGCTTTGCCGCCGTCGAAGGTCGCATCCTGGAGGGGGTCGATGTTGCCGTCGACGCCGGCGAGACCCCGTGTCGCGACGCCTCGACCATCGTGTCGTTCCAGCACGGCGGGCTCCAGATCCTGCGCCAAGGCGCACTTCCCGCATCAGAGATCGAACGGGTCCTGTCCGACCCGATGCAATAGAAAGGTGTAAGCGATGTCGTTGAATCTGGGCAGCCTGGGCATGGAAGATGCCTCGTTTAACTTTGGCGGTTCCTACATCATGGCGCTCGACTGCGGCACCACCTCGGTACTTGCGACCATCGTCGACGAGTACGGCTGCATCGTCGCGCAGGCACGTCGTAGCGTCAAAACCAGCTTCCCGCGTCCCGGTTGGATAGAGCAAGACCCCATGGAGGTGCTTGCCAGCCAGATCGGCGTGATGATGGAGGTCCAGTTTAAGAGCGGCATCCATTCCGATCGCATCGCCGCCATCGGCATCTCCAACCAGCGCGAGACCACGGTGGTCTGGGACCGCGTGAGCGGCCAGCCCATCTATAACGCCATCGTATGGCAGTGCCGTCGTACCGCGCCGGCGATCGACGCGTTGGTTGAACAGGGTTGCGAGGAGCTGGTGCGCTCCCGCACGGGACTTACGCTTGACCCGTATTTCTCGGCCTCCAAGGTGCAGTGGATTCTCGACAACGTCGACGGCGCACGCGAGAGCGCGGCGGCGGGCGACCTCATGTTTGGCACCATCGACACCTGGCTCATCTACAACCTCACCGGCGGCCAGATCTTTGCCACCGACTACACCAATGCCAGCCGCACGGCACTCTTTAATATCCATACGCTCGATTGGGACGACGACCTGCTGTCTCTCTTCGACATCCCGCGTGCCATGATGCCCGAGGTCCGTTGGAGCGCCGGTGACTACGGCCGCGTCGCGAGCGACATCATGACCAACATGCCGCCCATCATGGGTGTGGCGGGCGACCAGCAGGCGTCGCTGTTCGGTCACTGCTGCTTCCATCCCGGCCAGACCAAAAATACCTATGGCACGGGCTGCTTTATGCTCATGAACACCGGCGACGAGATCGTCGAATCCAAGAATGGCCTGGTCTCCACCATCGGTATCGCTGCGGACGGCAAAGTCAGCTATGCGCTCGAGGGCTCTATTTTTGCCGCCGGCTCAACGATGAACTGGCTTCGCAACAACATGGGCATCATCTCGAGCGTGAGCGAGTCGGCACAACTCGCCGCTTCGATTAGCGACAACGAGGGCTGCTACTTCGTTCCCGCCTTTGCGGGTTTGGGTGCTCCCTGGTGGGACCCGCATGCTCGCGGTATCGTGTGCGGTCTGACCGGCGCCTCGAGCCGTGCGACCGTCGTACGTGCCGCCTGCGAATCCATGGCATATCAGAGCTACGACGTGCTGCGCGCCATGGAGCAGGACGTGGGGCTTTCGATTGAGCACCTGTCTGTCGATGGCGGTGCCTCGCGCAACGAGTTCATCATGCAATTCCAGGCCGACCTGCTGGATATCCCCGTGCTGCAATGCGAGACGGTGGAGACCACGGCAATCGGTGCCGCGTACTTGGCGGGTCTTGCCGTCGGCTATTGGGAAGACCTGGAAGAACTGGAGCAAAATGCCCAGATCGTTAGGACCTTCCTTCCCCACATGTCCGCCGAGCGCCGCGAGCAAAACCTTGCGGGCTGGCGTGATGCAGTCAGGCGCTCGCTCAGCACCGCACAGTAGGGCTGTGATGGGCTGCTCGATATAACAAACCGCTAAACTAATGCATGGCGTGCGGCGGCAACATTGCTTCGCGCCTTGTCAGCAAGGCCGTTTTGCGGCCGCAACGAAAGGGGCAATCAACCCATGACCGTCACCTACGACGCGTCCCGTGTGACGCTTGTCGACCACCCGCTCGTCCAGCACAAGCTGTCGATCCTGCGCGACAAAAACACCGGCACCAACCAGTTCCGCCAGCTCGTGCGCGAACTCGCGCTTTTTGACGGCTACGAGGCCATGCGCGACCTGCCCATGGAAGACGTCGAGGTCGAGACCCCCATCACTACCGCCACGTTCAAACAGCTTGCCGGCAAGAAACTCGCCATCGTGCCCATCCTGCGTGCGGGCCTTGGCATGGTCGACGGCATCCTCGACCTGGCGCCCTCCGCTCGCGTGGGCCACATCGGCATGGAGCGCGACGAGGTTACCCACGAGCCGCATGAGTATTACTGCAAGATGCCCAAGGATATCGACCAGCGCATCTGCCTGGTCGTCGACCCCATGCTCGCCACGGGCGGTTCGGCCGAGATGGCCATCAGCTACCTGCGCGAGCGCGGTGTCAAGGACATCCGCATGCTGTGCATCGTCGCGGCCCCCGAGGGCCTCAAGTCGCTGACTGAGAAGGATCCCGATGTGCATATCTATACTTGCGCCATCGACGACCATCTCAACGAAGCTGCCTACATCGTTCCCGGCCTGGGAGACGCCGGCGACCGCATCTACGGCACGCTGTAATCTCTGGGCCATACCGGCTAACGTCGAAAATACGAAGAAATGGTGCGCGCGGGCGAGCAAAAGACGACCGCGCGCACTCCTGTTAACGGACGTTTTGCCCTGCAGGGTTCGAGAAAAACGTATTACCGTACCTGCGGCATAAAGAAGGTCTTAAGAAAACGAACAGGTGCGTATTAACCGATGCTTTTTCGGTTGTACTTTAGCGATTGGCTCGTACAATAGTCACCAATGTTTGGCGGGAACTGTTCTGTGAGGCGTTAAAAAAGGAAAGTGAGGACGCCAATGTTTCAGATAGCCGATCTGCTCGCTATCGTTGCAGGCGCCATCGCGGGCGCAATTGCCTTCCTTCCCTTTGTCTTTACGCTCAAGCCGGTTCTTGACGATAAACAGAATGCGGACATGCTCAAGGGTATGGTGAGTCTGGCGGTCTCGGCAATCGCCCTGCTCGTCTTTACCTTGGTTGTGTTTGTGTTGTTCGGAGAGGCATTTCGCATGTTCCTCCTGGGCGAGGCGATCGGCTTCGTGGCCTTTATGGCCGCCTGCACGGTTCGCGTCGCCAAGGCGCTGCGAGATCCTCATGAGGTCGAAAGGTAAGTCGTGGAAATTTTTGAAAAGCTGCCTGATGAGATTAATCATCTGGTCAGCGAGTTCAGCTCCACCCCTGTCGTGGGCGATCTGAGCTGCGGCATCACGCAGTACTCGTTTTGGCTGATCGTCTCCACGATCGTGCTCCTGATCGTCCTGGCCGTGTTCAAGAAGAAGCAGACCCTGGTTCCCAAGGGCTTCTTCGTCAACGGTTTCGAGTACATCATCGAGTACGTCGAGAACGATATCGGCAAGGGGGTCGTGGGTGAGAACTGGAAGAAGCACTTCCCGTTCCTGTGCTCGCTTTTCCTGTTCATCCTGATCAATAACATGATCGGCCTGATCCCGGGAATGAAGCCCGGCACCGGTGCAATCGGCTCCACCGCCGCGCTCGCCATCTTCGCCTTCGTGTACTTCATCTACTACGGATGCAAGGCTCACGGCGTGATCGGCTACATCAAGAGCCTCGCCCCGCAGGGCGTGAGCTTCCCGATGAACGTGCTCGTGTGGGTCGTCGAGCTTTTCTCGACCTTCCTGCGCCTCATCACGCTCGCCGTCCGTCTGTTCTGCAACATGTTCGCAGGACACGTGGTCATGGGCTCGTTTGCCATCATGGCGAGCATGTTCATGCAGCCGCTGCTTCAGCAGGTTTCCGCGGCCCACGCCGTCGGCGCCCTGCCTTCGCTGGCCTGGCTTGCCATCCTCATCCTGATCTATGCGATCGAGCTTGTGGTCGGCGCCATCCAGGCTTACGTCTTCACGGTCCTTACCGCCGTGTATGTCTCCGAGGCAGAGGAGGTCGCGGAGGAGGAGTAGTCTTCCGTTCGCGCCTTAAAGGTAAGGCAATTCGTTAAACCGCCGGTGCCCGTACCCATGGAGCCCGGCAGTTATAAAAAGGTTATCCTGCGTGAAATAAGACACGCACGACAAAGGAGGAATCGTGGGAGTTATCGGTTACGGTCTCGGTGTTATCGGCGCTGGTCTTGCTATCGGCCTGTCTGCTCTGGGTGCTACGGGTGCTATGGCCCGTCAGCCTGAGGTCCAGGGCCGCGTGTTCACCGTCTTCATCATGGGCTCCGCCTTCGGCGAGGCTCTGGCTCTGATCGGCTTCGTTGTCGCGCTGATCGTTAAATAGCACGGAGCGTCAAGTATGAATCTTTCATCCCAGAAGAGCGCGATCGCACTCTCCGCGTCCGCGGCCGCGCTGCTCATGCCGGTTTCCGCGTTCGCCGAGGACGGCGCCGCCGGTGCGGACATCCTCATCCCTAAGATGGCGGAGTTCATCCCGGCGCTTATCGCCTTCCTGATCATCTGGATCGTGCTGGCCAAGGTCGCCCTGCCGGGCATCATGAAAACCATGGAGGAGCGCGGCAAGAAGATCGAGGAGAGCCTCGACGAGGCCGAGAAGACCAAGCAGGAGGCTATCGCCAAGCGCGCTGAGTCCGACTCGATCGTCACCGACGCCCGTCGTCAGGCTGCCGACATCGTTCTCGAGGCCCGTAAGGACGCCGAGTCCGAGCGCGCCCGTATCATCGAGGCTGCTCACAAGGAGGCCGAGGAGATCATCGCCAAGGCCCATACGACCGTCGAGGACGAGCGCAAGTCCATCTACGCCGGTGCCGCGAGCTCCATCGCCGACCTGTCCGTTGCCGTCGCCACCAAGATCGTGGGCGAGGCACTCGAGGACGAGACCGAGCAGAAGAAGCTCATCGAGCGCTACATCCAGGAAGCAGGTAGCCTGAATGCCGACTAGCCGCTATCAGGACAAGGTGCTCGAGACCTACGCGCGTTCCCTTTTGGAAGCCGCCAAGGCCGAGAACCATGTGTTCGAGGACCTCGAGATGATCGAGCGCTTGGCTTCTGCCAGCCCCGAGATCATCGCCGTGCTCGACACCATGTCCAAGCGCGACCAGCTCGACCTTCTTCCCAAGGTGGCAGCTGCCTTTAAGTATGTTGCCGAGGAAGACGAGGATGTAGTGGGCGTGACCGTCACCACGGCGATCCCGCTCGACGACGAGCTGCGTCAAACCATCACTAAGAAATGCGAGCAGGACTTCGGCCGCAAGGTATTCCTTATCGAGCAGGTCGACCCGTCTATCGTGGGCGGCCTGGTGCTCGAGGCCCGCGGCGAGCGTCGTGACATTTCCGTCAAGACGCAGCTGCGCATCGCGCAGGAGACCCTCGCAAACTCAGCTAATTCGTACGGAGGTGAAGCCTAATGTCCGAAACCCTCAATGCCCAGGATATCGCCAAGAAACTGCAGGAGCAGCTCACGAGCCTCTCCGCGACGGTCGATACGCATGAGGTTTCAACGGTCGACGAGGTAGGCGACGGCATCGCGCGCGTCTCCGGCCTCAAGAGCGCCATGGCAGGCGAGCTTCTGGAGTTCAAGAGCTCCGATACCGGTGAGACCGTCTTCGGCCTTGCCCAGAACCTTGACCGTGACGAGGTCGGCGCCGTTCTGTTTGGTGCCGTCGACTCCATCAAGGAAGGCGACGAGTGCCGCACCACTGGCCGCGTTATGGATATCCCCGTGAGCCGTGCCATGCTCGGCCGCGTCGTCAATCCGCTCGGCCAGCCCATCGACGGCCTGGGCGACATCGTCGCCACGCACCGTCGCCCCATCGAGTTCAAGGCCCCCGGCGTCATCGATCGTACCCCGGTGTGCGAGCCGGTTCAGACCGGTCTGCTCGCTATCGACTCCATGGTGCCTATCGGCCGCGGTCAGCGTGAGCTCATCATCGGCGACCGTAAGACCGGTAAGACCGCCATCGCCATCGACGCTATCCTCAATCAGCGCGGCAAGGGCATGGTCTGTATCTATGTCGCCATCGGCCAGAAGGCCTCCACGGTTGCCAACATCCGCGAGACCCTTGCTCAGCACGGTGCGCTCGACTACACCATCATCGTTTCGGCCACCGCTGCCGATTCCGCCCCTATGCAGTACATCGCGCCTATGGCCGGCGCCGCTATCGGCGAGTTCTTCATGTACAACGGCGAGGACGGCAAGCCCGCCAGCGAGACCAACCCCGGTGGCCACGTGCTCGTCATCTACGATGACCTGTCCAAGCAGGCTGTGGCCTACCGTCAGATGTCGCTGACGCTGCATCGTCCGCCCGGACGCGAGGCCTATCCTGGCGACATCTTCTACCTGCACTCTCGTCTGCTCGAGCGTGCCGTCAAGATGTCCAAGAAGAACGGTTACGGCTCCATGACGGCTCTTCCGATCATCGAGACCCAGGACGGCGACGTCTCGGCCTACATTCCGACCAACGTCATTTCCATTACCGATGGTCAGATCTACCTGCAGTCCGAGCTCTTCTTCCAGGGCCAGCGCCCGGCAGTCGACGTGGGCATTTCCGTGTCCCGCGTCGGTGGCGACGCGCAGACCAAGGCTATGAAGCAGGTCGCCGGCAACCTCCGTCTGGACCTCGCTTCGTACCAGGAGCTCGCCGGCTTTACGCAGTTCGGCTCCGACCTCGACGAGGCTACTCAGAAGCAGCTGACCCATGGTGCCCGCATGACCGAGCTCCTGAAGCAGCCGCGTTACAAGCCGTTTGAGGTTGGCGAGCAGATCGTTACGCTGTTCGCTGGCAACGAGGGCTTCCTGGATGACCTGGAGATCGCCGACGTGCTGCCTTTCCGTGCCGAGCTCATCGAGTACATGGACAATGGCTTTGGCTCGCTGCTCGACAAGGTTCGCGCCAAGAAGATCGATGATGACACCAAGGCTGAGCTCTTGCGCGTCATCGGCGACTTCAAGCAGCAGTTCATGGCCAAGCACCATTCGGATGTTTCTGGATCAGAGGAGAACTAAGCCCCATGGCCAACCTTCGCGACATTAAGAAGCGAATCTCCTCGGTTACCACGACCAAGCAGATCACGCGCACGATGGAGATGGTCTCTACGGCCAAGATCCGTCGTGCCCTCGATCGCTCCAAGCAGGCCGAGCCCTATAAGGAGGCGCTGACCGACGTCATGTTGACGGTCGCCGGCGACGCCTCCTGTTCGGGCACCGATCCCATGCTGCAGAAGCATGAGAGCGTCAAGCATGGCCTGATTGTCGTTATTGCCTCGGACCGCGGCCTTGCCGGCGGTTTCAATACGACGGTGGAGCGCACGGCCGAAAAGCTCGCCGCTTCTTGGGCGAACGACGGCATCGAGTGCGAGATCATCGCGTGCGGGCGTAAGCCGGCCACGTATTTCCGTGACCGCGCAAACGTCGTCATGCACTTTGAGGGCAACTCCTCTGAGCCCGATTTTAATCAGGCCCGCATGATCTCCTCTCATATCTGCGATGCGTATCGTGCCGGTGAGCTTGACCGTGTCGAGCTTGTCTACCACCACGCCAAGAACCGCGTGGATCAGGAGCTTCGCGTCGAGCATCTGTTGCCGCTCGACCCCGAGATGATCGCTATGGCCCACGGTCCGCGTAAGAACGAGACCGACGCCCCTAAGCGCATCTCGTCCACGTTCGAGTTCGTGCCCTCTCCCGAGCATGTTCTCGGCAAGCTTGTGCCGTCTTATATCCTGACGGTCATCTACCAGGCCCTGATCGATTCGGCGGCTGCCGAGCAGGGTGCACGCCGCAAGGCCATGCACTCCGCGACGGAAAACGCCACCGCGATCATCTCGACCCTTACCCGCACGTATAGTCGCGTGCGCCAGGCTTCGATCACGACCGAGATTAACGAGATCGTCGGCGGAGCCTCAGCATTGGAGGAACAGTAATGGCTAATAACACCGTAAAGCTTGCGGTCGAGGAAGCCACCAAGAAGACGACTGCCGGTGATGGTCGCATCGTGCGAATCATCGGCCCTGTCGTCGACGTCAAGTTTGACGGCGCGGTGCCCCCGATCTACAACGCGCTCACGGTCGAGGCCGAGACCCCGATCGGTCATCTGAGCACGATCCTCGAGGTCGAGAGCCAGCTTCCGGGCGGCGTCGTCCGCACGGTCGCCATGTCCTCGACCGACGGCCTGCAGCGCGGCCTCATCGCCACCGATACCGGTGAGCCCATGAAGATGCCCGTTGGCCCCAAGACGCTCGGCCGCATTTGGAACGTCATGGGCAAGCCCGTCGACGGCAAGCCCATGCCCGAGGTGGAGGAGTTCTACCCCATCCACCATGCAGCGCCCCGTTTCGACGAGCTCACCACCAAGACCGAGATCTTCGAGACCGGCATCAAGGCCGTCGACCTGCTCGAGCCCTACATCCGCGGCGGCAAGACGGGCCTGTTCGGCGGCGCCGGCGTCGGCAAGACCGTTCTGATTCAGGAGCTCATCAACAACCTCGCCCAGGAGCACGGCGGCACCTCGGTGTTCACCGGCGTCGGCGAGCGTACCCGCGAGGGCACCGACCTGTTCCTCGAGATGAGCGAGTCTGGCGTTATCGACAAGACCTGCTTGGTCTACGGTCAGATGAACGAGCCGCCCGGAGCGCGTCTGCGCATCGGTCTGGCCGGCCTTACCACCGCTGAGTATTTCCGTGATCGTGGCCAGGACGTTCTGCTGTTCATCGACAACATCTTCCGCTTCTCCCAGGCAGGTTCCGAGGTTTCCGCACTGCTGGGCCGTATGCCGTCCGCCGTTGGTTACCAGCCCACGCTGGCAACCGAGATGGGCGACCTCCAGGAGCGCATTACCTCGACCAAGACGGGCTCCATTACCTCCGTCCAGGCTGTCTACGTCCCCGCAGACGACCTGACCGACCCGGCGCCTGCCACGACGTTTACTCACCTCGATGCCACCACGGTTCTTTCGCGTAGCATTTCGTCGCTCGGCCTGTTCCCGGCTATCGACCCGCTCGCGTCTTCCTCCGACGCTCTCGATCCCTCGATCGTTGGCGAGGAGCACTACCGTGTCGCCGTCAAGGTCCAGGAGCTCCTGCAGGAGTACTCCGACCTTCAGGACATCATCGCCATTCTGGGTATGGACGAGCTGTCCGAGGAGCAGCGCCTTACGGTCAACCGTGCCCGTAAGATTCAGCAGTTCCTCTCGCAGTCCTTCCACGTCGCCGAGAAGTTCACCGGCAACCCCGGTGTCTACGTCCGCGTCGAGGATACCGTCCGCTCTTTCGCTGAGATTGTCGATGGCAAGGCCGATGACCTGCCCGAGCAGGCTTTCCGCTATGCTTCCACGATTGAGGACGTGCGCGAGCGCGCCCGCAAGATGGGGGAGAAGTAGGTTATGCGTATCCGCATCGTGTGCCCCGTGAGCTGCGCCTATGAGGGCGACGCTGCGTTTGTGTCGATTCCGTCCACGGATGGCGAGTTTGGCGTTCTGCCTGCTCACTCCAGCGAGATCTGCACGATCGACCGCGGTTACGTTCGCGTTTCCGATAAGGCCATGGGCACTGTCGACCACACGTTTGCCGTGGCCGGCGGCTATGCCCAGGTTGCGGACGATGTCGTGACCGTTCTCGCCGAGCGCGCTTGCGATTTGGCGACCGTCGATGCCGACAAGCTTAAAGCTGATATTCAAGGTTTTGAAGAGAAGCTGGGTAATTTGTCGGAGGATGATGCACGCCGCGCCTACCTCTATAATGAAATCGCATGGTGTAAGCTCAAGCTTGCCCAATAGTCAAACGATTTAGCGTTCGACCATTTGCGAACACATCATGCCCGGGATGGCTCAGCCATCCCGGGCATGCTTTTTGAAAGGGTAGACCTTGGATATTATCCGCGTTGAGGGTGGCCACGCCATCGGAGGCTCCGTGCCCGTTTCGGGCGCCAAGAACTCCGCGCTCAAACTCATGGCGGCAACGCTTCTGGCGCCGGGCAAGACGACGCTGCAGAACGTGCCCGATATTTCCGATGTCCACGTGATGGGCAAGGTGCTCAAGGGTATGGGCGCCACAATCGATGTCCTTGACGAGCACACGCTCGAGATTGATACCTCTCAGGTCGATTCTTGGGAGGCCCCCTACGAGCTCGTTGCCAAGATGCGTGCTTCCACAGCCGTGATGGGACCCCTGCTGGGCCGCTTCCATCGCGCCAAAATTGCCATGCCGGGCGGCTGTAACCTGGGTGCTCGCAAGATCGATATGCACATTCTTGGTCTTGAGGCCCTGGGCGTTGAGTTTGATACCGCCCACGGTTACATCAACGCTAATGCGCCCCAAGGTCTGCGCGGTACCACCGTCACGCTCGAGTTCGCCAGCGTCGGTGCGACCGAGAACCTCATCATGGCCTCTGTGCGCGCACAGGGCACCACGGTTATCGACAATGCCGCCCGCGAGCCCGAGATCGTCGATCTCGCTAACATGCTCAACGAGATGGGCGCCAAGATTGTTGGCGCCGGTACGCCCGTCGTGACTATCGAAGGCGTGGAAGAGCTCCATCCCGTTACCCATCGCGTGGTGGGCGACCGCATCGAGGCCGGTACCTTTATCGTTGCCGGTGCGCTGATGGCCGACGATCGCGGTGTCGACGTCACGGGTTTTTGCCCCATTCACTTGGGCATGGTTCTCAAGAAAATGGAGCTCATGGGTATCGACTGCGAGCGCGTCGAAGATGGCGTCCATGTAAACCGTGCCGAGCGTATCAAGCCGGTCGACATCCAGACGCTTCCGTTCCCCGGTTTCCCGACCGACATGCAGGCGCAGATTATGGTGCTCTCCGCCCTTGCCGACGGCAGTTCCGTTATTACCGAAAACATCTTCGAGAATCGCTTTATGTTTGCCTCTGAGCTGGTGCGCATGGGTGCCGACATTCGTATCGAGAGCCATCATGCCATGATTCATGGCGTCAAGGGCTTCTCGGGTGCACAGGTTACCTCGCCCGATCTGCGTGGCGGAGCGGCCCTCGTCGTAGCGGGCTTGATCGCCGACGGGACGACCGAGGTTTCGGCCATCCATCACATCAAGCGCGGCTACGAGCAGTTTGTCGAAAAGCTGCAGGCGCTCGGCGCGCATGTCGAGCATGCTACCGTCCCCGATCCCGTCATCTACTAATACAGGTTGCCTATGTTTAATAAAAAGCCCCTCGCGGATACCACCGCCCGAAGACCCTCAACTGGTGCGCAGGCCAAGATCTACAGTCGCGATAACGTGGCTCGCTATTCCGAGCGCGCTCGTCAACGTCGTCGTAGCCACACGATTCGTCACGTCGCGCTCATTGTCGTGCTTGGCGTGCTGCTGAGTGCCACTACCGCTGCCGGCCTGTGGTTTGCCACCATTATGGGCAAGCTCGGCGATTCTAATGTCATTACCGACAATCTGCGTCGGGTTCTGGTTGACACCGATGAGGCAAAGGATCCGTTCTACGTGCTGCTTCTTGGCACCGACGGCCGTCCGGGCGAGGATACGTATCGTGCCGACTCGATTATCCTGGCACGCATCGACCCCACGCAAAAGCAGGCGACGCTCATTTCCGTTCCGCGCGACACCAAGGTCGAGTACAAGGGCGAGACCATGAAGATCAACGCCTGCCATACCGTTGGCGGCGCCGAGGCCATGGTCGAGGCGGTCAACGAGCTGTGCGGTGTTCAGATTTCCCACTATGCCGAGGTCAGCTTCGACGGTATGCAGGCGCTGATTGATTCGGTTGGCGGTATCGACATTAACGCAACCGATGATGTTGACGACCCCGAGCACCTGGATATTAAGATTACCGCTGGCCAGCAGCATATGGACGGTGCCACTGCCCTTACCTATGCCCGCTGCCGCTACACCTATGCCGACGGCGATTACACGCGCATGCGCCACCAGCGTCAGGTGCTTGGCGCCCTTGCCAACCAGATTCTCAATAACTTCGATGCCACGAAGATCTTTGGCCTGGTTAATTCGCTGTCCGATATGCTCGTAACCGATATGAGCGTTCAGGATATCGTGGCTACGGTCAATGCCATGCGCGGTATGGATGTCGACGGTATCTACTCGGCCAACCTGCCCTCGTACGCCGACGACAGCACCATGATCGACGGAGTGAGCTACGTCTTTGTCTACGAGGACGAGCTCAAGGAAATGATGGAGCGCGTCGATGCCGGCAAGGATCCCAAGGGTCCCAACACCATGGGTCTTTCCGACGGTTCCAGCTCTACGATCGGCGACCTGAACAACAACACGTCTGACGACTACGCAAACGGTACTGCAACCTC
Source organism: Collinsella aerofaciens (assembly GCA_048193585.1). Classification (GTDB taxonomy): domain Bacteria; phylum Actinomycetota; class Coriobacteriia; order Coriobacteriales; family Coriobacteriaceae; genus Collinsella; species Collinsella aerofaciens_CK. Next base: position 47,829 of record DBFAAM010000004.1, read on the forward strand.
ATCGGTCAGCTCTGACGATTCCGATGACTCAAGCGATTCGAGCGATTCGGACTACTACGAAGAGCCCACCGGCGACGGTAACGGCTACGAGGCCAACTACTAGAGTTACGCGGTTTTACCAAACCGCGTAACCAGTTGACGCTGCAAACCCGCCAGAGCGGCAATCTGCCTTTCAACTTCGGCGGCATGACCAGAAGGTCAATGCCGCCCCGTTTCAAGGCACCTTGCTCGCTCTGGCGGGATTTCGCTCATATGACCCAATCCGCTGTCAAGAGCCACAATGGCCCCGCCGACCGCTTGCAATCGGTCGGCGGGGCCTGCCGTTGAACCCGTCCCGGTCCGCCCCCGGCATGTCGTCGACGCCTTCGGCTCAGTCTCATATCCGCGGATACCGTTCTGTCGGCCCGCACTCCATTCCT
>DBFAAM010000005.1:0-27013 GCA_048193585.1 Collinsella aerofaciens
GAAACATTTCTGTGGTATGATAACGTCTGTAAGTTCAAAGAACTTGCAAATGCCCAGATAGCTCAGTTGGTAGAGCAGAGGACTGAAAATCCTCGTGTCAGGGGTTCGATTCCCTTCCCCGCCACCTTGAATTGACTAGGACCTCTGCAAAGGGGTCCTTTTCTTTTATTGAGGGCTCTGCGGAAATTACGTCCCGGAATTTGGCTTCAGAGTGGGATGCGCTTTCCGGCGCTTACTTCCGACGTGCGTGCACATCTCGGGCCCGCCCAGATATTCCTCCCGCTTTTGCGCCACTTTACAGACCGTTCGGTCGTCTATCCGCACGCGCGGGTATACTCAAAACGATACTTTTCCTATGCAATACGATGCAGGCTCGGCCTGCACGATCCGAAGGGGGCAGTGATGGAGAGGATACTCGGCGTTAATCTCTCTGGCTGGTTTATTCCCGAGCCTTGGGTGACCCCGTCGCTGTATGCGGCGACCGGTGCATCCAACGCAGCCGAGCTGCAGGAGGCCATGGGCACCGCCGCCTATAACGAGCGCATGCGCCGTCATTACGAGACGTTTGTGAGCGAGGATGATTTCCGTCGCATGGCGCAGATCGGCCTCAACGCCGTGCGCCTGCCGGTGCCTTGGTATGCCTTTGGCTCACAGGAGTCCGATGCCTCCTACATCTCGGTTGTCGATTACATCGACCGCGCGATTGAGTGGGCTGCCAAGTACAACATTCGCGTGCTGCTTGACCTGGCGACTGTGCCCGGTGGCCAGGGCGATTCCAACGATTCGCCCGCCACGCCGGAGGCTGTTGCCGAGTGGCATTCGTCCACTAACGGCCGCCATGTCGCACTTGACGTGCTCGAGCGCTTGGCCGAGCGTTACGGCGAGGCCGAGAGCCTGCTGGGCATTGAGCTGCTGGATACGCCGCAGATGAGTGTCCGTAAGAGCCTCTTCACCATGACGGATGGCATTCCTGCTCACTACCTGCGCAATTTCTATCGCGATGCTTACGAGCTCGTCCGTTCGTATATGCCCGAGGATAAGATCGTCGTTTTCTCGTCGTCGGGGCATCCCAGCGAGTGGAAGCATTTTATGCGCGGCGCCAAGTACAAGAACGTCTACATGGACCTTCACCTGTACCATTACCGCGACGAGCATGCGCTCGACATCACGAGCCCCCGCGGGCTGACGACGGCGATTTCGCGTAACAAGCGCGAGCTTAAAGAAGCGATTTCAACTGGGTTCCCCGTGCTGGTGGGCGAATGGTCGGGCGCGGCGATCTTTGCCAACTCGTCGGTTACGCCCGAGGGCCGCAATGCCTACGAGCGCGTGTTTATCGCCAATCAGCTGGCTTCGTTTGCGCCGGCTGCCGGTTGGTTCTTCCAAACGTGGAAGACCGAGAAGCGCATTGCAGCATGGGACGCCCGCGCGGCGCTCGGTACGCTCGAGCGTGGCATGATTGAATAGGTTGATATGACGCAAAACAGCGCCCATACGGGCAAACTCTATGTGGTCGGCACGCCCATCGGCAACCTGGGCGACCTGTCCCCGCGCGTTGGCGAGGCGTTTGCCGCCGCCGATGCCATTTGCTGCGAAGACACGCGTGTGACGTCAAAGCTGCTGATGCATCTGGGCATTTCCAAGCCGCTTGTCCGTTGCGACGAGAATGTGATCGCCAGCCGCGCCGCCGGCCTGGTCGACCGTCTGCTGGCGGGGGAGACCCTCGCCTTTGCCTCGGACGCCGGCATGCCGAGTGTGTCCGATCCCGGCCAGGCGCTGGTCGAGGCAGCGCGTGAGGCCGATGTGCCCGTCGAAGTTATTCCCGGGCCCTCTGCTTGCGTCACGGCGCTTGTTTCGTCCGGCATTCCCTGCGAGCATTTTTTCTTCGAGGGCTTTTTGGGCCGAAAGCACGGCGACCGCGTGCGCCGTTTGCAGCGCCTTACCGTGGTGCCCGGCGCACTCATCTTCTACGAGTCTCCACATCGCATCGTGGCGACGCTCGAGGCCGTGGCAGAGGTCTTTCCCCAGCGTGAGGTCGCCGTCTGCCGCGAACTCACCAAGCTGCACGAGGAGGTCTTGCGCGGGCCCGCTGCCCAGCTTGCCGAGGGGCTGTGTGCTCGCGGCGAGGTAAAGGGCGAGATTGCGCTGGTCATCGCGCCGCCGAGCGAAGATGAGGAGGCCGGTATCGTGCCGGTTGGCGCCGCGGCAGCGGATCCCGACGAGGCCCTGCGCGAGGATATCCGCGCCGCGCTCGAGGAGGGGGAGCCCGCGTCTGCGGTGGCCAAGCGCCTGTCTCAGAAGTATTCGCGCCGCAAGCGCGATGTCTATGCCATGGTGCTCGATATGCAATAGATGGAGGATATCCAGCCCTTGCGCTAGAATCATCCCCTGTATGCAACGTTTTTCTGGAGGACAAACCCCATGGATCAAAGCAAGCCTTCGTTCTTTATCACGACGCCCATCTACTACGTCAACGCCGATCCGCACTTGGGCACGGCTTATTCCACCATCATCGCCGACGTTCAGGCTCGCTATCGCCGTTCCGCCGGCTATAACGTCAAGTTCCTGACCGGCATGGACGAGCACGGCGAGAAGGTCGCCGAGGCCGCAGCCAAGCACAACATGACGCCGCAGGAGTGGACCGACAGCCAGGCTCCGCACTTCAAGGAGCTTTGGAGCAAGCTCGAGATCTCCAACGACGACTTCATCCGCACCACCGAGCCGCGCCAGCATCATGCCGTGCAGTACCTGTGGGAGCGCATGAAGGAGTCCGGCTACCTGTATAAGGGCAGCTACGACGGTTGGTATTGCGTGCCTGACGAGACCTACTTCACCGATACGCAGGTCCAGAAGGGCGACGAGGAGTACGGCAGCGTCGGCCAGCACCTGTGCCCCGACTGCCACCGTCCGCTTGAGCGCGTGCAGGAGGAGTCCTACTTCTTTAAGCTTTCCGCCTTCCAGGACAAGCTGCTCAAGCTCTATGACGAGCATCCCGACTTTGTCGAGCCTGCGTTCCGCATGAACGAGGTGCGCAGCTTTGTCGAGGGCGGCCTCAACGACCTTTCCGTGAGCCGCACGAGCTTTGACTGGGGCATTCAGGTCCCGTTTGACGAGGGTCACGTGACCTACGTGTGGTTCGATGCACTGCTCAACTATATGACGGCCGTCGGCTACGGTGTCGACACCGACGAGGCGCGTGCCGAGCTGGCCTATCGCTGGCCCGCGCAGTTCCACATCGTGGGCAAGGACATCATCCGCTTCCACTGCGTCATTTGGCCCGCCATGCTCATGGCCATCGGCGAGGCCCTGCCCGAGCACGTCTTTGCCCACGGCTTCCTGACCGTGCGCAATGCCGAGACCGGCAAGGCCGAGAAGATGTCCAAGAGCCGCGGCAACGCCATCGCTCCGCAGGACGTTATCGATATGCTGGGCGTCGAGGGCTATCGCTACTACTTCATGACCGATGTGGTCCCCGGCACCGACGGCGCCATCAGCTTCGATCGCATGGAGCAGGTCTACAACGCCGACCTGGCCAACAGCTGGGGCAACCTTATCTCGCGTTCGCTCAACATGAGCGGCAAGTACTTTGACGGTTGCGCGCCCGCCAAGCCCGCGTCGTTCGATGCGTTCGACAACCCGCTGGCAAAGATCGCCGATGGCCTGGTCGAGCGCTACATGGCCAAGATGGACGTGCTCGATTACGGCGGAGCCAAGGATGAGGTCATGGAGCTCATCCATGCTGCCAACCACTACATCGAGGACTCCGAGCCCTGGGCGCTTGCCAAGGACGAGGCTAAGGCTGACGAGCTGGCGTTCGTGATTTACAACCTGCTCGAGGCCATCCGCATTGCCGCTCACCTGCTGATGCCGCTCATGCCCCAGACTTCTGCCGAGGCCCTGCGCCGCCTGTCCTGCGAGGACGAGGCCGCGAGCGACGACCTCAAGGGCATTTGCGCTTGGGGCCTGCTTGCCGGTGGTCAGCCCGTCGAGAAGGGCGAGCCGCTGTTCCCGCGTCTGGGCTAAGCCGCTGCGCGCCATATCGGCAATTTGCTGTTTAGATGTAAGGGCATGGCCGCAACGGTCCATGCCCTTTTGCTTTACGATGCAGCCACCATGTTAAGGAGGCAACCATGACAACTTCGCCTTTGGCAAACCCCACGGCAACTAGGGAGCTGCTAGAGGAGTTTGGCCTTGCGACCAAGCATCGCCTGGGCCAGAACTTCCTGATCGACAACCATGTGATCGAACGTATCTGTGAGCTCGCTGAGCTTGCAGGCGATGAGCGCGTGCTCGAGGTTGGTCCGGGCGTTGGTACGCTCACGCTTGCGCTGTTGCAGGAGGCGGCGTGCGTCACGTCGATCGAGGCCGATCCCGAGCTCGAGCCGGTGCTTGATGCTCACGCCGCCGACTACGCCAACTTCCGCTTTATCATGGGCGACGCGCTTAAGGTGACGCCGGAGCAGATTGAGCAGGCCGCCGGCGGTGAGCCGACGGTATTTGTCGCGAACTTGCCCTATAACGTGGCGGCGACAATCATCCTGCAGTTCTTCCAGACGATGCCCGCGCTCAAGCGCGCCGTCGTCATGGTGCAAAAGGAGGTTGCCGATCGCATTGCCGCAGTGCCGGGCAACAAGACCTATGGCGGCTATACGGCAAAACTCGGCCTGTATGCGCAGGTGACGGGTCGCTTTGAGGTGCCGCCGCGTTGCTTTATGCCGGCGCCGCACGTGGACTCGGCCGTCGTGCGTATCGACCGTGTTGACGGCGTGGTACCCGAAGGACTCGATCGCGAATTTGTGGCCCGCGTGATTGATGCTGCATTTGCCCAGCGTCGCAAGACCATCCGCAATTCCATGAGCGCCAACGGCTTTGCCAAGGACGTGCTCGATGCTGCCTTTGAGGCTTGCGGTATCGCACCCACCACGCGCGCCGAGACGCTTGATGTTGCCGACTTTGTGCGCCTGGCTCGGGAGCTTTCCCATGATGCCTAATGCCGAACGCGTGACGTTTACCAAGAAAAAGAAGACGGTCACCTGCCCCGTGCCCTTGGCACCGCTTGCCGACACGCATGCGCATCTGCTTTCGTTTTGGGGCAAAGAAGTGCCCGAGACGCTCGTGCGCGCCAAAGCCGCGGGCGTCGACCTGTTGGTGACGATATTCGACCCCATCGCTGACAAACGCAGCGTGACGGACTATAGCGACTGGCTCGTGCGCGAAATTCTGCCGATGCAGGATATCCCTCAGATCAAGTATCTTGCCGGCGTGCATCCGTATGGTGCGCCGGACTATACCGACGACGTTCACGCGCAGGTCGTTGCCGCACTGGATGACCACTTATGCGCCGGTATTGGCGAAATCGGCCTGGACTACCACATGGACTATGACGACGATATCGCGCCGGCACCCCATAACGTGCAGATTGACTGCATGACGCGCCAGCTCGAGCTTGCCGTGTGCCGTAACGTGCCGGTGGAGCTGCATCTGCGTCACGAGGACACGGACCATGAGCGTACCTCGCACGTGGACGCCTACAACGTGCTTCGTGAGGTGGGCGTGCCCCAGGCCGGTTGTGTGCTGCACTGCTTTGGCGAGGACCGCGCCACGATGGAGCGCTTTGTGGAGCTGGGCTGCTATATCGCCTATGGTGGTGCGGCTACCTTTAAGCGCAACGACGATGTGCGCGAGGCATTTGCGGCAACCCCACTCGATCGAATTTTGTTCGAGACGGATTGCCCGTATATGGCTCCGGAGCCCATCCGCGGTCTTGAATGCGAGCCCGCAATGATCTCCATTACGGCAAACGCGCTGGTTAACGACCGTGTCGATCGCACTGGTGAGGATGCCGAAACAATCGCGCAAGCCGCTTGGGAAAATGCCTGCAAACTTTTTCAAAAATAGTTCTTGCGTTCGTGGTGGCGCTCCGTTATTCTAATTCCTGCACGCGGGCGTGGCGGAATTGGCAGACGCGTACGGTTCAGGTCCGTATGGGGGCAACCCCATGAAGGTTCAAGTCCTTTCGCCCGCACCATTAAATGAAAGAGCTCCCAGCGATGGGGGCTTTTTTGTTATGGGCCCATCGCGGGGACTTGAACCTGCGAAGGAGCGAGCGTAAAGAAAACGCGGAGCGTTTTTAGCGAGCTGGCGAGTCCGCCGGCAGGCGGCCGAAGCCGGTGCGGATCCGCGAAGCGGATACGCGGACGTCCTTTCGCCCGCACCATTAAATGAAAGAGTTCCCAGCAATGGGGGCTTTTTTGTTATGCACGATCTCCTTGGACGGGTATCCTAATGCCAACGTGTGCCTATCAGAGGAGAGACCATGCTGTTGTCCGGTATCATCGCCGCCCTTACCAGCCTTTTGATTCCCATCATCATTTTGTTGCTTCTGCTTCCCAACGCCTGCTATGTCGTTGAACAGCAGCATGCCGTGATCATCGAGCGTCTGGGCAAGTTTAACCGCATCGTCAACGCGGGCTTCCACATGAAGGTGCCCGTGATCGACCGCAAGGCCGCCACGGTGAGTCTGCGCACCATGAAAAACGGTTTTGGCATCGACGTTAAGACCCAGGATAACGTGACCATCGGCCTTGAGGTCTCTGCTCAGTACCACGTGAGCTATGACATGGGCGCCGGCCCGGCAGATTCGGGTATCTACAAGAGCTACTACATGCTGCAGGAGCCCGTCGACCAGATGCGTGACTTCATCACCGACGCCCTGCGCTCTTCGATCCCCGTCTACACACTCGATGAGGTCTTTGCCAAGAAGGATGACATCGCCAAGGATGTCAACGCTACCGTTTCCGAGCAGATGGCCGCCTACGGCTTCACCCTCGTGTCGACGCTCATCACCAAAATCGCACTGCCGACCGAGGTTGAGAACTCCATGAACGACATCAACGCCGCCCAGCGCAAGCGCGCTGCGGCACAGGAGCTCGCCGAGGCCGACCGCATCAAGCGCGTCACCGAGGCGACCGCCGAGGCCGAGGCTATGGAAAAGGCGGGCGAGGGCATCGCCAACCAGCGCAAGGCCATCGCGCTAGGTATCAAAGATTCGCTCGAGATCATCCAGGAGACGGGTGTCGGCAATGACGAGGCCAACCAACTGTTCATGTTTACGCAGTGGTCCGAGATGATGACGGAGTTCGCTCGCACGGGTAAAACCTCGACGGTCGTGCTGCCGAGCGACTTTTCGCAGTCGGCCTCGATGTTCGAGCAGATGCTGACCGCCGGCAAAGTTCAAAACGATTCGAAGGAGTAGACGCGCGTGAAATACACCGTCGTTTGCGTCGGTAAGCTCAAGGAGCGCTTTTGGAAGGACGCGTGCGCTGAGTACACCAAGCGCCTAGGTGCCTATGCCAAGGTTGATATCCGCGAGGTGGCCGATATCGACCCGGCTAAGGCGGGCGGCGTGGATGCCGCGCGCGACAAGGAGGGGTCGGCGATTCTTGCTGCCTTGCCGTCTCGAGCGCATGTGATCCTGCTGGCCATTGAGGGCAAAGAGCGCTCGAGTGAGGAGTTCTCGGCGAGGCTCGACGATCTTATGCTGCGAGGCAGCAGCGACATCGCCTTTGTGATTGGCGGTTCGGACGGTGTGAGTGATGACGTGCGCGCCCGCGCCGACGAGATGCTCAGCTTTGGACGCATTACCTTGCCGCATAACCTGGCGCGTGTGGTGCTGCTAGAGCAGATTTACCGTGCCTGCAAGATCAGCCGTGGCGAGCCGTATCACAAATAGGTCGGCAATACGAAACAATGGCGTGGGACAATACCTTTCGTTTTGAGGAATGTGTCTGAAAGGACTATGAGATATGAAGATTGGATTTGTCGGTTTTGGCAATATGGCGAGCGCTATGGCCGATGGCTGGATCGCTGCCGGTGTAGCTGCGAGCGACATGTGCGCCTGCGCGGGTCGCTACGACGCACTGGTTGAGCGCTGCGAGGCGCGCGGCATGGTCGCCTGCCACGATGCCGCCGAGGTTGTCGCCGCATCCGATATCGTGGTCGCTGCGGTCAAACCGTACATGATCGAGAAGATATTCGCCCCGCTCAAGGATGCTCTTGCCAAAAAGGTCGTTCTGTCGGTTGCCTGGACCTGGGACAGTGCCAAGTGGGAGCAAGTCCTGCCGGGCGTCGCGCATATCTCGACGGTGCCCAACACACCGGTTTCGGTGGGCGAGGGCGTCATCGCTTGCGAGAAGGCTTCCACGCTTAGTGATGAGCAGAGCGCAGTGGTGCTTGATCTGCTTGGCAAGCTCGGTGCGGTGGTCGAGCTCGATACGAGCCTGCTGTTTGTGGGCGGCACGGTGGGTGGTTGCGCTCCGGCATTTGTCGCTATGGCAATCGAGGCCCTGGGCGATGCGGCGGTCAAGCACGGTATCCCGCGTGCCGATGCCTATCGCATTGTGAGCCAGATGGTGCTGGGTACGGCAAAGCTGCAGCTTGCAACTGGTCAGCATCCTGCGGCGATGAAGGATGCCGTATGCTCGCCCGGTGGTGCCACCATCAAGGGTGTCGTTGCGCTCGAGGACGCCGGCATGCGCAGCGCCCTGGTCAAGGCAATCGACGCAACTCTCCAGTAAAACCGACCAAAAAAGACAGGTTTATTTTGGCAGGTTTTTCCTGCGGTTTTGTCGTATGTGCGAAAAGCGCCCCGCAACCGGATCGTTACCGGTTGTGGGGCGCTTGCGTTTGCCCAGATAAAACCGACCAAAATAAACCTGTCCCTTTTTGGCAGGTTAGGCCCAGAAGCTGTCTTCCTCATCCTCGGACTTGGGTCCGCGGTCGACGTACATCTTATGGGTACGCTTCTCCATTACAAAGGCAAGAATCGCAAATAACAGGATGCCGCCGGCGAAAAGGATGGCAAAACCGGTGCGGGTGCCAAACAAAAAGGAAAAAACTGCGTCCATTGGGTGCCTTCTTGCGTAGTTGAGTTGGGTCGTAAACGCTCATAAGTATATACTTGCCCATACATGTACAAGGTTGCAACCTAAATGGAATGTATATCGCCGGAGGATCTAATGCTTGATATCAAGTTTGTTCGCGAGAACCCCGATGCCATCGATGTCGCCATGGCTAACCGCCAGACGTCTTGGGATCGCGAGAAGTTCTTTGAGCTCGACGACGAGCGCCGTGCCGTCATCACCGAGGTCGAGGAACTCCAGGCTACGCGCAATGCCGAGTCCAAGAAGATCGGCGCCCTGATGAAGGAGGGCAAGAAGGAGGAGGCCGAGGCCGCCAAGGAGGCCGTGCGCGCCGTCAACGAGAAGATTGACGGTCTGGCCGAGCGTCGTACTGCCCTCGAGCAGGAGCAGTACGACTTCATGGCTCACCTGCCCAACATTCCTTGCGAGGCCACGCCGTACGGCAAGGACGAGGACGAGAACATCGAGCGTCGCCGCTGGGGCACCCCGCGCGAGTTCGACTTCGACTTTAAGCCGCACTGGGATCTGGGCACCGACCTCGACATTCTTGACTTCGAGCGCGGCAACAAGCTCTCCGGCAGCCGTTTCACCGTTCTCGGTGGCGCCGGTGCCCGCCTGGAGCGTGCCCTCATCAACTTCTTCCTCGATACGCACACCAGCCGTGGCTTCAAGGAGTGGTGGCCGCCTATCGTCGTCAAGCGTCAGACCATGTTTGGCACGGGCCAGCTGCCCAAGTTCGAGGACGACGCCTATCACGTCTCGGGCGACAACTTCCTGATCCCCACCGCCGAGGTCGTGCTTACCAACCTGCACGCCGGCGAGGTCCTCGATGCCGACACCCTGCCGCGCCGCTACACCGCCTTCACCCCCTGCTTCCGCGAGGAGGCCGGTTCCGCCGGTCGCGACACCCGCGGCATCATCCGTCAGCACGAGTTCGACAAGGTCGAGATGGTCAAGTTCGCTAAGCCGGAGGAGTCCGACGAGGAGCTCGAGAGCATGACCGCCGAGGCCGAGTACCTGCTGCAGCAGCTGGGCCTTCCGTATCGCGTGATTAGCCTGTGCACCGGCGACTTGGGCTTCTCTGCCCGTCAGACCTACGACGTCGAGGTTTGGCTGCCGAGCTACAACGCCTACAAGGAGATCAGCTCCTGCTCCAACTGCGGTGACTTCCAGGCTCGCCGCGCCAACATCAAGTATCGCGACCCCGAGAACTTCAAGGGTTCGCGCTACCTGCACACCCTCAATGGTTCCGGCCTGCCGGCCGGCCGCACCATGGCCGCCATTCTGGAGAACTACCAGAACGCCGACGGCACCATCACGATTCCCGAGGTTCTGCGTCCTTACATGGGCGGCCTCGAGAAGATCGAGCCGGTCGCGTAACTTGCCTGCATAGGGGATATGCAAGGGCGCTCCTTCGGGGGCGCCCTATTTCGTGCGTAGGTCCATACCATGCCGTGCGGACAGCTCAATAGAAAACACACGAACAACTGTTCTGTATACAGCCATCTACCTGCTATGCTTTTGCTAAATAAGAGCGAGAGAAAGGGGACGCGATGGAGCTGTTTGATGATCGGGTGGTTTTGTTTGAGAGCGACGAGGGCGGGGAGTACCTGCTTGTAACGTGTGAGCCGTCTGGCATGGGTGGCCTGGTGCTTCGGCAGACGAGTGAGGGTCCGTTGACACAATGGTGCTTTGAGGAGTCGCCGCATGTGGTCGAGACCTTTGTGATGCACGAGGGACTTGTGGCGCTGGAGCACTTCTATGGAGTTGGGACTTCCAACCAGGTCGCGCGCATGCTGAGCATCTCGTTTGCCGATTATGATTGTGCCCAGCGGGTGAGATCGCTCCTGAGGGAACTTGATGCCAAGTTCGACGTGATCGAAAAGCCAATCGATCGTACGGGGAACAGCGGTATATGCGGAGCAGCATGACAAAACTGCGTTCCACAAAAAAGTTTGAGATTGTGCTTGACTCCAATAAGCTAAAGTGGTTTTATATGTCTTGCGCTGCGGCGTTACCTCAGCTGGATAGAGGGTCTGACTACGAATCAGAACGTCATAGGTTCGAATCCTATACGCCGCACCAATTGAACTTGAAGCCTCCGGCAACGGGGGCTTTTCTTTTACGCCGGCACCGCACGGATTCGAACCTCGGTCGAGGCGCGGGCGTCAAGAAAACGCGGAGCGTTTTCAGCCCGCGGGCGAGTCCGCCGGCAGGCGGGCGAAGCCGATGCGGATCCGCGAAGCGGATGCGCGGAATCCTATACGCCGCACCAATCGAAATTGAAAGTCTCCGGCAACGGGGGCTTTTATTTTATGGCGGTATCCCATGGATCCGAATCTCGGTCGAGGCGCGAGCATCTTAATCATCACTTCGTAAAATTTTTCCAAATTGTCGCTTGACCCATCGAGGGGTCACGTGCATAATAATCCGTGCGTTGCGGCGTTACCTCAGCTGGATAGAGGGTCTGACTACGAATCAGAACGTCATAGGTTCGAATCCTATACGCCGCACCAATTGAGTTTTAAGCCTCCGGAAACGGGGGCTTTTCCTTTACGGGGGCATTGCGGAGATTCGAACCTCGTTCGAGACGCGAGCGTCAAGAAAACGCGGAGCGTTTTTAGCGAGCGGGCGAGTCCGCCGGCAGGCGGGCGAAGCCGGTGCGGATCCGCGCAGCGGATGCGCGGAATCCTATACGCCGCACCAATTGATTTTAAAGCTCCCGGCAACGGGAGCTTTTCTTATATCGCGATGCGTCGAAGATCGCATCAAGTGGTCTAAATGAGTAAAAATCAAATTCAATAACTTTTTTCGAAAAATGCTTGACCTTTATTCAGTCGATGTGCATAATAATCAACAAGTCGCGGCGTTACCTCAGCTGGATAGAGGGTCTGACTACGAATCAGAACGTCATAGGTTCGAATCCTATACGCCGCACCATTTGAGATTAAAGCTCCCGGCAACGGGGGCTTTTCTTTTACGTAAACACTGCATGGATTCGAACCTCGGTCGAGGCGCGGGCGTAAAGAAAACGCGGAGCGTTTTTAGCCCGCGGGCGAGCGCGCCGGCAGGCGGGCGAAGCCGGTGCGGATCCGCGCAGCGGATGCGCGGAATCCTATATGACGCACCATTTGAGATTAAAGCTCCCGGCCACGGGGGGGGGCTTTCTTTTGCGCTAGCTTGAGTGCTTTTGTCCAAAGGGACGATTTCCTGTCGACTCGTGTAAGATTCCGAGTAGGTGTCGCGGCCCATCCGCGACCACTCCTTCTCTCAACGACCGATCAGGGTGATACTTCGTGGCAGAGCGTCCGACATACAAGCTCAGGTTTCTCGATCCCAAGAAGCGCTTTCCGGCGATGCCCGAGCAGCCTGCGGGACGCTCATATGGCGTGGTCTGGAAACTCTTTGGCGAGGACCAGCATGAATCTTGTTATGTCGTCGAATTCGTTGGCAAAAGTCATGTGTCGCTTTTGGGCTACGTAAGCGTTTCGGGTGAGGTGTACAAGGTGGACCGCCCCGTTAGCGAGGCTCCGCTGCCCAACGATCCCGACATGGAACTGGTCCTTGACGAGTCGGATTCCAGTATTGGTGAGATTATGGTAAGGGAAGCCAGCGGTGCAATGCGTACGTGCGCGCGAACCGTCGGCTCTCCCGAAGGCCCCATGCGCGAGCAGTCCGATCACGATACATGGAATTCGGCCCGCTCCCTTCCTTACGGCGAGTTCATGGCATCGATGTTCCTGCGCTACGTGATATTTGCCAACTCCGAAAGCGCTGTTGCGAACACGGCGGACGCCGACGGTCTCGATGCGGACATGCAAAACGTTGTCGACAAGATCAAGCTCGTAAAGTTGCCCGAGCCGGTCGAGGTGTTTTTGGGCTTTAACACGGCACCGCTACCTGACGCTATCGAGACGCTGCTCTACCGCGTTGACCATGCCGAGAATCCGAGCGGTATCGAGCGTTATGCCGCCGCCCTTATGAGCGAGGTCGACTTGCCCCGTCTGCGCACCATTGCCGCCAAGTCCGAAATGAGCCTAGCGCGCATCGACCGGTCGAAGCTGTTCTATCTCAATTTTGATCGTAGCCTGCTGGACCAGGGCGAGATTGACATGCTGCTTGCCATCGAGTGCCGTCTCAACCGCCTCTCCGGCATCCTCGAGCGCATCGGGGCCGGATTGGCCCCTGCGGCATCCTCGCCGAGCCTTGAGGGCTGCGCGCTCTTTGATGCGTGGCATATCGCCAAGACGACCAACGATGTTCCCCGACTGCTCGATACGGCCTCGAGCGATAACCCGTGGGGCAAACCGGGTACGGTGGCTTGCCAGCCGGGCGGTGAGTGGGATGTGCGTACCCGCTTCGCGCGTATTGTCGAGGCGCTCAACGTGGTCACGCGGCTCGACTATACCTATCGGGCAAACGTTGCCGAGGGGATTATGCTCGTTCGGTTTGGGCACTCTGTCGTGAATGCCATGCCGCAACGTGAATACGACGCTCAAGATGACGCCTGGCGCGAGCTGGAAGAGGACACGCGTGCGATCTGGGCCGCGGAGCACGATGTGCGCGTGGCACTCACGCTTGCGGCAGCGTGTTTTGCCGCGGGCACCTGCATCACGCGCTGCTATGTGCAGATTGCTGCTCCCGACAGTGAGCAGGGCGAGCGCGTTGTCGCAACGTATTTCTTTGGGCGCGCGGCCTATCTGGCCGATTGCGTGCCTGTCGCCAAGGATCTTGAGAGCATGGACATGGACGATATGCCGTGCAAGCGTGTGCTTGAGGCGTATGAGTCAACCGCTCCGGAGACGATTGAGCCTGCGGAGGTTCATGCTCGTCCGCGTGATGACCATCGCACACTGCCGCCGGCGCTGCGCGATCTGCTGCTCGCCGATAAGGCTGACGAGTTGGAGGTCATGGAAGAGGACGATGACCCATACGTGGCCCGTGTTGTTGAATTGCGCGAGCAGGCAAAAGTCGACCGTACAGGTGCTTTTGAAGGCTTTTCCCGTCTTGTCGAGGAGTTGGAGGCTAAGTGCGCCGTCGCCGAGCTTTTGGCGACAGGTCCGGTTCAAACGCAGTTTTGCGATAACCAGCTGGTGCGCATGGTGCTACCGGTGTTGGAAGAAGACCGCTCTGTGCGAATCCTTCGTGCGCCCGATGCGCTGTACTTTGCCCAGCACGAGATCTGCAGCTTTTACGCCGAGCAAGAGGACTTTGAACGAGCGCTGCCCGAGGTGCGCCATCTTTACGATCTGGCGCGCTCGTCCATGCAATCGCACTTTGCGCTCATCAACGTGCTTGCGCGTCTGGAGCGCTTTGACGAGATTATCGAGGTGGCGCGCCACGGCCTACGTATTGCCAGCGATCGTTCTGCAATCGGCTACCTGTTCTATCGCTTGGCGTTTGCCTATTGGAATTGCGATCAGCTCGACCTGGCGCTGGCTTGTTACCGTCTCGTGCCGCGCGGCGAGGAGTCGGGCAGTAGCGCGCTGGAAGAAATGCAGGGCCTTATGAACGAGATGGGCGTTAGCGAGCCTCCGACGTTCGAGGAAGCGGTCGAGACTATCCGCAAGGCTGGACTTGAGTTGCCGCCAGTGTCCGCCGTGACGAATCGGCTGGCAGATGCCGCTGTGCAACTGGTCGACAACGGCTTCTTTTTCCTGGCACGCGGTTGCATCTTCCAAATGTGGCGCACCATGGGCAACGACGAGCTCGGCTCCCTCAACCGCTCGCTGGGGTAGGGGCGAAAACTGCAAGGAGGAAAGGCCGCTAGGCAATTAGAAAATTCCCTCTTGCTCAACTTCGGCTGTTTGGTTACTATAGAACGGCTGTTACGGAGAGCTGACCGAGAGGCCGAAGGTGCTCGCCTGCTAAGCGAGTATGCCCCAAAAGGGCATCTGGGGTTCGAATCCCCAGCTCTCCGCCAGTTTAACTTTAAAGAAGGGTCCCATCGGGGGCCCTTTTTTAGTTGAACCACGTTAGCTGGGGATTCGGACCCTCAAAAAATAAGGCGCCCCGTTGGACGCCTCATTTGGTTCGATGTGATATCGCTCCGGCCCTACATCTCGGGCGCCTTGGCGACGGTCTCGCTTTCTGCCGTGAGTGGGCGGTTGTCGATGCGGCGGCCCAGGCGGTCGAGCTTCACAAGGAGCCACTCAATGGGATTCGGCCCTGCGCCTTCCTCGTCGGCAACCAGGTCCATAACGGCGATTTTGGTGCCGTCCTGCTTGAGAGTAACACTGCCCACCTTGTCGCCCACATGCACCGTGCCCGAAAGATCGTCGTAGCTAACCTTTTCGGTCACCTCGCCGGCAAGGGAAAACACGGTCGCTTGCGCCGTAGGATCGGCGAGTGTGGCGTCGATTGTCTTATCCGTCCAGTCGGTTTGGCCAATGCGCGCCATAAGCGGGTTGCCGTTGGCGGTCTTTTCCTGCGTGTTGGCGATTGCGACCGTCACCTTGTGGCCGTAGTACCAGTTGGCAAGGGTGGCGGTATCGGTAAAGCGCTGATCGGTGGTGGTGGAGTTCAAAATAACGGTGTAGATCTCGTCGCCGTCGCGGTTGTAGGCGCTCGTAAAGCAATAGCCCGCGTCGTCGGTGGTGCCGGTCTTGCCGCCGATGTTGCCATCTTGGCCCAGCAAATAGTTATGCGTGTCCATGGAATGCGAATGGTCGGTGCCGTCGGCGCCCGTGACCTCGATCCAGGAATCCTCGCTCGCTACGACCTCGCGGATCGTGTCGTTTTTCATGGCCTCCTGCATCATCAGCGCTACGTCGTGTGCGGTTGAGTGCATATTGCCAGCCCACTCATCAAAGTCCAGACCATGCGGGTTTTCAAAAAGCGTACCGGTGCAGCCGAGCTTCTTAGCGCGCTCGTTCATGGCCTTCACAAATGTGGCCTCGGCGTCTTTGGTCTTGGGGTCGATCTTCTTGCCCACATATTCGGCGAGCACGATGGCGGCGTCGTTGCCCGAGGGAATCATCAGGCCGCGCAGTGCCTGCTCCACGGTAAGCTCGTCGCCTTCGAGCAAGCCGGCGGTCGAATTACCCACGGTGGCCGCGGCGTTGCTCACTGTGACCTTCTCGTCCATCTTGCAATTCTCGACGGTTAGGATTGCGGTCATGACCTTGGTGATCGAGGCAATTTTGACCTGCTCATCGGCATCGCGGGCATAGTAGACGGTGCCGTCTTTGCCCATGACGAGGGCATTGGTCGCATCGATATCGGGCAGGTTTTCGGCCGTGATACCGCGCACATCGGCGGTTTTGCCGCAAACATTGTCGGTCGTGAGCACTTGGGCGCCGGCGACGGTGGGCACGCCGGCGGCAAGGGCGATAGCGCAGACAAAGCCGGCGGCAAGCTGGGCTGAGCGCTTTGCAAAAGAGGTGAGGGACTTCACGGATTTCGCTTTCGACGGGATGGTCTCTTCTGGAACTAGAGTATATCGTTTGCCGGTGTCGGCGATCATCGCGTGCGTGCGTGGCCCACATCCGCGCCCGAACGGGCACAAGGGTGCTTAAGGCCGACTTAATCACCCACGCTTGTTGTGTGTGACGGGCGCCCCCTCGGGCATAATGGAGCGCGAGAGGAGCACGCATGAACGAGCGCATACTGGTAGTTGATGACGAAAAGGCCATCGCCGACTTGGTTGGCATCTACCTTACAAAAGAGGGCTTTGATGTCCAGATTGCCTATAGCGGGGCCGATGCTGCCAAGGCGATTTTGGAGCAGGAGTTCGATTTGGCGCTGCTAGATGTCATGCTGCCCGATATCGATGGGTTTGAGCTGCTGCGTACGATCCGTTCCAGCCATACCTATCCCGTGATCATGCTGACGGCGCGCGATGCCCAGCAAGACAAGATCGGGGGCCTTTCGCTTGGCGCGGACGATTACGTGGTTAAGCCGTTCCGTCCGCTGGAGCTCATCGCGCGCGTGCACGCTCAGCTTCGCCGCTACACCAGCTACGGTAGCCGTGCACAGGCGGCCGAGTCGCCGACCATTCAGCTCGACGGCTTGGAGATCAACCGCGACGCTCGTTCCGTGACGGTGGACGGTGCACCGGTACGCCTCACACCCACCGAGTATTCAATCTTGCTGTATCTGGTCGAGCATCGCGGCGGCGTGGTGGCCGTGGAGGACCTGTTCCGCGCGGTGTGGAACGAGGACTTTATGCCCGGCTCCAACAATACGGTGATGGTGCACATTCGCCACTTGCGCGAAAAGATCGGCGACGACGCACAAAAGCCACGCTTTATCAAAAACGTCTGGGGCGTCGGCTACATCATCGAATAACGCTTTTCGCTTGTGAGGATCTTGATATGACAAAAGACGATAGGCAAGCGTTCGAGGTGCCCGATCGGCTCTTTGAATACGTGAGGTCGGTCGTCGACAACCGCGCGCTTGCAACGGTGCTGCTCTTTTTGCTGAGCCTGCTGCTGATTGGCATCGACAACATCGCCGGAATCTTGGCGGTGCTGCTTGTCGGCTTTTTGCTGATCGATCGATTTGAGATCGTGCGCCGCTGCATGGTGATTGGCGGCGCCGCGTGGGCCATGACGTTGGCGATTGGCGCCATGGCGCTCGGCGGCATCGAAGGGCCGGTGCTGTTCGATGCCGGCTTTGTATTCAACATGCTTGGCTTTGTGCTGGCGCTTGCCGCGTGCGTGCTGTTCTTGTGTGGCCGCGCCCTGTACTATCAGGGCTACGAACAGGGCGAGCAGCATGCCGATTGTGTGCTGGCCGCTCGTATTCAAGATCGTCTGATCGATCACCCCGACACCTGGGACAACATTGACGGTGACTTCTTGGAGGTCGAGGGCGCCCTTAACCGCGTGCGTGACCGTGAGCGCAAGGTGCAGCAAGCTCTGCGTGACGAGTCGCATCGCAAGGACGATTTGGTCACGTACTTGGCACATGACCTACGCACCCCGCTTGCCAGTGTGGTGGGCTATCTTTCGCTGTTGCAAGAGGCTCCTGAGCTGCCGGTTGAGCAACGTGCGCACTTTACGGGCGTGGCTCTCGACAAGGCGCACCGGCTCGATGCGCTCATCGAAGAGTTCTTCGATATCACGCGCTTTGACTTCCACGATATCGTGCTCACGCGTGGCTATGTTGATCTGGGGTTGCTGCTGGCTCAGGTGGCTGACGAGTTCTATCCCATCCTCAACGAGCAGCATAAGGAAGCCCAAGTTGATATTCGCGAGGACCTGACGGTGCTCGTGGATGGCGACAAGATGGCTCGCGTGTTCAACAACATCATGAAAAACGCTATTGCCTATAGCTATGAGGGCTCGACCATCACGATCGAGGCCAGACGCCGGGACGACGGTGGCGTGCGCGTGCGCTTTATCAATCAGGGCGATCCCATCCCTGAGGCAAAGCTCAAGGTGATCTTTGAGAAGTTCTATCGCCTGGATGCGGCGCGTGCGACCAATCGCGGCGGCGCTGGACTGGGGCTTGCCATCGCCAAGGAGATCGTATGCGCGCACGGCGGTACCGTTGCATGTGAATCGACGCCCGAACACACGATATTCACCATCGAGCTGCCCGCCGCATAGCCAGTGTGCCCTTACAAACACTTGACAATGCGCTCACGTGCATATGAGCCGCGATTCCTACTATCGATACTGCTGAATTGATATCGATGTGGAGGTATGCGGTATGACGGCTGCTGCGGCTGTGGAGCCCACGGAGCTTGAAGAACTCATGAAAGCGCAGGCCGAGGCCGCGCACGAGCGCGAGGTTGGGGATGCGACTCGCCCCACGGCAGAGGATCTTGCCGCCTCGCCGACGCGAATCGATGTTGAGGGCCTCGACCTGTTCTATGGCGACCACCATGCGCTCAAGGACGTGAATATCAAGATCCGCGACAAGCAGATCACCTCGTTCATCGGGCCTTCGGGCTGCGGAAAGTCCACGTTGCTGCGCTGTTTTAACCGCATGAACGACGGCATCAAGGATTGCCGCATCGAGGGCAAGATTGCGCTCGATGGTCAAGATATCCTGGGCGACTACGACATCTGCCGCCTTCGCCAGCGCGTGGGCATGGTGTTCCAGCGCCCCAACCCGTTTCCCATGAGCATCTACGACAACGTCGCGTATGGTCCGCGCGGCATGGGTGTGCGCGACCGCGTCGTGCTCGATGAGCTGGTCGAGGACTCCCTTCGTCGCGCTGCCCTGTGGGACGAGGTCAAGGACAAGCTCAAGGAGTCGGGCCTGGGTCTTTCGGGTGGACAGCAGCAGCGCCTGTGCATCGCCCGCGCACTTGCCGTGCAGCCCGACATTTTGCTGATGGACGAGCCGACCTCGGCGCTCGACCCCGTGTCGACGCTCGTGGTGGAGCAGCTGGCCTGCGAGCTCAAAGAGACCTGTACGCTCGTGGTCGTTACGCACAATATGCAGCAGGCGGCGCGTATCTCCGACTCGGTCGCGTTTTTCTTGCTGGGTGAGTTGGTGGAGCACGCGCCCACCGCGCAACTCTTCAAGAATCCGACCGATCCGCGCACGGCGGATTATTTGACGGGACGTTTTGGCTGATACCATCTAGTAAAGGTACCTTTAGGGTTAAGATGCGGTCATGCCGGCCGCAAAGGGGTTCAACATGATCTATTACGTCGAGGACGATGACAACATCAGGGATTTGACGGTCTATGCACTGCGCAAGCAGGGAATCGAGGCCGAGGGCTTTTCGTGCGACGGTGAGTTTAAAGCTGCCGTGGCGCGACGGGTACCCGATGCCGTCCTGCTCGATATCATGCTGCCCGATACCGATGGCTTGGCGATTATGCGTCGTCTGCGTGCCGATCGCCTGACGGCGACGGTGCCCATCATGATGCTTACCGCCAAGGATACCGAGCTCGACAAGGTGATGGCGCTCGATGGCGGTGCCGACGATTACCTGACTAAGCCGTTTTCGCTCATGGAGCTCGCCAGCCGCTGCCGCGCACTGCTGCGTCGCGGCGGCATGGTCAAACAGGCAAGCGATGTGCTCAGCGTGGGCGACATTGTGCTCTCGCCCAGCCATCGTGAGGTGACTGTTGCCGGCGAGTCGCTTAAGCTCACCCTGCGCGAGTTCGACCTGCTCGAGTACCTCATGCGCAAGCCCGGCGTGGTCTTTACCCGCGAGTCGTTGCTGCAGAGCGTGTGGGGCTGGGACTTCGACGGCGGTTCGCGCACCGTTGACGTGCACGTGCAGACGCTTCGCCAAAAACTGGGCGAGCATGCCAGCGCCATCGAGACCGTGCGCGGCGTGGGCTACCGCTTGGCCGAGCCTTCTGCCGGTGATGGTGCCGAAGGTGACGACACCGCGGCCACCGCATCGGAGGAGTAACCCGTGGTCTTCGCCCCCCAGGGAAAACATACGCTGTCGCACCGCGTTTTTGTGACGATCTTTGTCTGCGCCATGGCGGTTATCGTGGCGTTTACGGTGCTGGGTGCGTTCTTTGTGCAAAACACCTTGGCGGATGCCACGAGTGCCAACCTGGCGCAAGAAACCGAGCTCATTGCTGCCGCCCTCGACGAGCAGCAGGAGCCCATCCCGTTCTTGCGTAGCCTCGATCGAGAGGACTTGCGCATCACGCTGATTAACAAGGATGGATCGGTTGCCTACGACAACGAGGCGTCGCCTTCCACACTGCCCAACCATGGCGATCGCCCCGAGGTCATCGAGGCCTTTGAGAGTGGTTCGGGTTCCGCGGAGCGCGCAAGCTCTACGCTCGACGAGATTATGCTGTATCGCGCCGTCGCCCTTGATAACGGCCAGGTTGTCCGCTTGGCGCAGGCCCAGCCTGGCGTTGCGGCGATTTTGCTGTCGATGGTGGCGCCGATGCTGCTTATCGCAGCAGCGGGTGCGGTACTCTCGTTTTTTATGGCGCGCCGCGAGTCCCGTGCCATCATCGCGCCGTTGCAAGAGGTGGATTTGGACCACCCACGCCGTAGCTATGAGCACGCCTATGCCGAGATGGTCCCCATGCTTGAGCGTATTGAGTCGCAGCGCCAGGAGCTCAAGCGCCAAATGGCGGTGCTGGCGGACAACGACCGTATGCGCCGCGAGTTCACGGCGAATATCACCCATGAGCTCAAGACGCCGCTTACGGCGATTTCGGGCTATGCCGAGCTCATCGCAAACGGCATGGTCGAGGGTGAGGACGACCTGTGCAACTTTGGCGGTCGCATCTATCGTGAGGCAGGCCGCTTGGCAGCGCTCGTCAACGACATCCTTACGCTGTCTAACTTGGACGAGGCCGAGCGTGCAACTGAGGGCGAGGCGGTGCCCATTGGATCCACGGAGCCTATTGAGCTCTCGCGTGCCATCTACGCGGTTGAGCAGCGTCTTGAACAGGTCGCCCGTCAGGCGAATGTGACGATAAGTCATGAGACCAAGCCTGTGGTCATCGAAGGCGTGTCGCGCTTGATCGACGAGCTCATCTATAATCTGGCAAGCAACGCCATCCGCTACAATCGACCCGGCGGTACGGTTACGCTGCAGTGCGGCACCAACGACGAAGCCCATCCGTTCCTCGCGGTCGCCGACACGGGAATCGGTATCGCGCCTGAAGAACAGGGCAAGGTATTTGAGCGGTTCTATCGCGTGGACAAGAGTAGGTCCAAGGCACGCGGCGGAACCGGCCTGGGGCTTGCCATTGTCAAGCATGCGGCCCTGTATCATCACGCCACGCTCGATCTGTCGAGCGAGTTGGGCGTGGGAACCACCATTACGGTGACGTTTCCCATACAGCAGGACGAGCCATTCGCATAGCGATACAACATAGATATTGATGTAGACGCCGCATTTGACTTTCGGGTGCGGCGTTGTTGTGCAATTTTACGATTGCTTCCGACATTTTTACAGGAGAGCCTGTTTCTTATGTATAGAGTTTGGTCTCGGTAAAAAGATGCGATAACATACGGACAGTTTTGTCAATCCGAACTGGGGAAATGAAAGGCAAGCTGCATGACCCTTCTCGAACTGTTCCAGCTGCTCAAAAAGCACCTTCAGCTGGTCATCACCCTTCCGGTGGTCTGCGCGATCGCCATGGGCATCGTGTCCTTCGTTGCGATGGACAACACCTATACCGCGACGACGAGCATGTACATTCTCGCCAAGACCGACGATAGCGGCCAGATGAGCTACAACGATCTCTCGGCGAGCCAGATGCTTTCCAACGATATTGCCACGCTGTTGGATAGCGATAGCGTTAAGAGCGGCGCCGCCAAGGAACTGGGCCTCACCGATCTGGATGACTACAAGGTGTCTGTTTCCTCCGAGACCACCACGCGTGTCATTACGCTTTCGGTTACCGGCACCGATGCCAAGGAGACGGCTGAGGTCGCAAAGGCCATAGCTAGCTCGGTGAGTACGGTCGCTCAGAACGTCGGCGCTGCCCAGAGCATCAACGTTATCGACGAGGCTAAGACCCCCGAAGCCCCCAGCGGCCCCAAGCGTATGCTGTACGTTGCTGTCGCGTTCCTCGCGGGCATCTTTATCGCAGTTGCCTATGTCGTTTTGGCAGACATGCTCAACACCCGCATCCGCGGTGCAGAAGAGGCAGAAGAGCTCCTGGGTATTCCCGTTGTTGGCCGAATTCCGGCTATGAAAGGTGGTAAATAGGCATGGCTAAGGCAAAGAACACCGATAAGCTCGTTGTACAGAATGCCGCCAAGACCCTTCTGGCCAACATCCGCTTTGCGAGCGTGGACGACCCCATTCGCACCATCACCGTTACGTCCTCGATTCCCAACGAGGGCAAGTCTACGGTTTCCATCAACCTTGCCCAGGCTATCGCCACCAGCGGCAAGAGCGTCCTGCTGGTCGAGGCTGATATGCGTCGCAGATCCCTTGCCGATATGCTCGGCGTCCGCTCCCGCGGCGGACTCTATGCAGTCCTTTCCGAGCAGGTTTCTATTGACCAGGCGATTGTCGAGACGGGTCAGAAGAACTTTTACTTCCTCGATGCCGAGCCGCATATTCCCAATCCTGCCGACATCATCGTCTCTCACCGCTTTGCCAAGCTGGTAAAGGCACTGTCCGCCAAGTTCCAGTACGTCATCTTCGACGCTCCCCCGGTCGGCACCTTCATCGATGCTGCCGAGATCGCGAGTCTGACCGACGGTGCGCTTTTTGTCGTGCGTGAGGATTTCACCAAGCGCGAGGAGGCGCTCAACGCCATCGGTCAGCTTAAGAAGTCCGAGAAGGTCAAGCTCATCGGTACCGTTATGAACTACTGCGAGACCGAGACCAGCGAGTACTACTACTCCTACTACACCAAGGACGGTAAGAAGGTGAAGAAGGGCTCCGACGATCAGGGGACTTCCAAAAAGGGCATCTTCACCAACCGAGCAAACGTTTAGTTGATTAAGGCTGACCTATGCGTGACATTCATTGCCATATCTTGCCGGGTGTAGACGACGGCGCCGCCGATCTCGATGAGAGCTTGGCGATGCTCGAGGCTGCCAAGCGGGCCGGTGTAACCAGAATCGTTTGCACTCCTCACTGCCGTGATCCCTATTTTGATTACGACAAAATGTGGGATGCCTTTGAGCTGCTGCGTGATAACGCTGACGGTTTTCCGCTCCAGATGGGCTTCGAGGTCAACCATCGAAAGCTCGTTGAGCTTGGTATCGATGCCGCGGAGCACTTGCATTTCGATGGGACCAACGAGTTTCTGCTCGAGCTTTCGACGCATGCCGATGCGTATGCGTTTAGAGAGTACGAGAACACGATTTACGATTTGCAGTGCCGTGGTTACCAGGTGATTATCGCTCATCCTGAGCGCTATCGTGCGGTTCAAAAGGATGTAAGCGTGGCGGAGCGCCTGGTCGATATGGGCTGCAAGCTGCAGGCTTCGGCGGACTTTATTGCCGGCGGTCGCTTTGGTCGCGAGAAAAAGCCGGCACAGCGCCTGTTCGATCAGAACCTGTACAGCTTCATCGCGAGCGATGCTCATAACGTGGGTCATTACGACTGCCTGGCGAAGGCTCGCGCGAAGTTTAGCGTGCGCGGAGCTCATTTTCGCTAATATCTGTCCCTAACGTTCGCATTGAATGAAAGGGCAGCCATGGATATCCAACTTAAGACGGGATGCTTTGATGACGCGGCGTTGGTGCGCCGCGTCATTTTTATAGACGAGCAGGGCTACGAGAATGAGTTCGACGCTATCGACGAGGATCAGAGCTGCATTCATGTGACGCTCTATGTAGACGGCGAGCTTGCCGGTTGCTCGCGCGTGTTTCCCGAAGAGCTTGAGCGCGTGGCTGACGCAGAGGTCCCGGTGTTGCCGGCATGCGACATGGACGAAGGCGTTGCGGCGGGGGAGACCTACATTATGGGGCGCGTGGCCGTGCTGTCCACCATGCGCCGTCGCGGTCTGGCAAGCAAGATTGTCGAAGCCAGCGAAGCTGCTGCGTGCGATGCCGGCGCTAAGCTTATTAAGCTGCATGCGCAGGAATACGTGCTGCCGCTCTATGCAAAGGCGGGCTACACGCAAATTGCCCCGGTAGATTACGAAGACGAGGGCCAACCCCATGTCTGGATGGCCAAGCGCGTAGATGGCAGATAGGGACGTTCCTTTTCTGCCGGCAGTTGGGGACACTCCTTGGTAATTGGTGCATCGGAGCGCTTAGACATACAGTTTTTCGATTCCGTATGTATATATGCGCGCTAATGGGTTATAAAATCTAAGTCTGAACATAGCAGGTCTGCGATACGGCTCGGGCAACCGGGCCGTTTTTGCGGACGGGGGTAGCGCGAAAGGACTGCACATGCGTCAATTTAAGACCGAGAGCAAAAAACTGCTCGACCTTATGATCAACTCCATCTACACCAATAAGGAAATCTTCCTGCGCGAGCTTATCTCTAACGCGAGCGACGCCGTCGACAAGCTCAACTTTAAGAGCCTGCAGGACCCGAGCGTCAAGATCAACCAGGGCGACCTAGCTATTCGCGTCTCCTTTGATAAAGACGCCCGCACCATTACTATCTCGGATAACGGCATTGGCATGACCGCCGAGGAGCTCGAGCGCAATCTGGGCACCATCGCCCATTCCGGCTCCGAGGAGTTTAAGACCGAGAATGCCGAGCAGCAGGGCTCCGATGTCGACATCATCGGTCAGTTTGGCGTGGGCTTCTACTCGGCCTTTATGGTCGCCAGCCATGTGAAGGTCGTCAGCCGCGCCTATGGCGAGGATGTCGCCCATGTGTGGGAGTCGGACGGTCTTGAGGGCTACACCATCGAGGACGGCGAGCGTGCCGAGCACGGTACCGATGTCGTCCTGACGCTGCGCGAGAACGAGAAGCTCGATGCCGACGGCGAGGCCGAGACCTACGATCGCTTCCTGACCGAGTGGGGCCTCAAGAGCCTGATTCAGCAGTACAGCAACTATGTGCGCTACCCGATTCAGATGATGGTGTCCAAGAGCCGCCAGAAACCCAAGCCCGAGGACGCCGGCGACGATTACAAGCCCGAGTACGAGGACTACCAGGAGCTCGAGACCGTCAATTCCATGACGCCGATCTGGAAGAAGCGCAGCTCCGATGTCGAGCAGAAGGACTACGACGAGTTCTACAAGTCCACGTTCCACGACTTTGACGATCCTGCGCGCACCATCAGCTTCCATGCCGAGGGCACGCTCGAGTATGACGCCCTGCTGTTTGTGCCGGGCCGCGCGCCGTTCGATCTGTACAGCAAGGATTACGAGAAGGGTCTGGCGCTCTACAGCTCCAACGTTCTGATTATGGAGAAGTGCGACGACCTGCTGCCCGACTACTACAACTTTGTCCGCGGCGTCGTGGATTCCGCCGACGTGTCGCTCAACATCTCGCGCGAGACGCTGCAGCAGAACCGTCAGCTCAAGGCCATCGCCAAGCGTGTGGAAAAGAAGATTACCGCCGACCTTGAGGATATGCGAGACAACGACCGCGAGGCCTACGAGAAGTTCTTTGAGAACTTTGGCCGCGGTCTTAAGTACGGCATCTACTCGAGCTATGGCATGAAGGCCGATGAGCTCGCCGACCTGCTGCTGTTCTGGTCTGCCAAGGAACAGAAGATGATTACCCTGGCTGAGTACGCCAAGGGCATGCCCGAGGATCAGAAGGCCATCTACTACGCCGCCGGCGACTCGCGTGAGCGCTTGGCAAAGATGCCCGTGGTAAAGGGCGTGCTCGACCGCGGCTATGACGTGCTGCTGCTGACGCAGGATGTGGATGAGTTCACGTTCCAGGCTATGCGTGAGTACGTTGCCGCCGATATGCCCAAGATCTACGAGGACGATGCTGCCCGCGAGGCTGCCGAGAAGGCTGTGGCCGACGGTGCCGAGCCCGAGGTCGAGGATCGTCATCTGGAGCTCAAGAACGTCGCGACCGGTGACCTTGACCTGGCGACCGAGGACGAGAAGAAGGAGGCCGAGGACGCCACCAAGGAGAACGAGGACCTCTTTAGCGCTATGAAGGAGGCACTCGGTGACAAGGTCGAGAAAGTTGCCGTTTCCGCGCGCCTGACCGATGCCCCCGCTTGCATCACCACCGAGGGCCCGCTTTCGCTCGAGATGGAGAAGGTGCTCCAGAAGGGACCCGAGGGCGCGCCCGACGGCATGCCCAAGAGCCAGCGCGTGCTCGAGCTCAACGCCAAGCACCCGGTCTTTGACAAGCTTGTCGCTGCCCAGAAGGCAGGCGACGCCGACAAGATCAAGCAGTACTCTGGTCTGCTCTACGATCAGGCCCTGCTGGTCGAGGGTATCCTCCCCGAGGACCCCGTTGCCTTCGCGGCGGCTGTTTGCGAACTACTTTAGTTACGCGGTTTTACCAAACCGCGCAACGGCTCGACGCTGCAAGCCCGCCAGAGCGGCAATCTGCCTTTCAACTTCGGCGGCATGACCAGAAGGTCAATGCCGCCTCGTTTCAAGGCACCTTGCTCGCCCTGGCGGGCTTTCGCTCATATGACCCAATCCGCTGTCAAGAGCCGCAATGGCCCCGCCGACCGCTTGCAATCGGTCGGCGGGGCCTGCCGTTGAACCCGTCCCGGTCCGCCCCCGGCATGTCGTCGACGCCTTCGGCTCAGTCTCATATCCGCGGATACCGTTCTGTCGGCCCGCACTCCATTCCT
>DBFAAM010000040.1:0-41612 GCA_048193585.1 Collinsella aerofaciens
GTCGCCTGCTCGGACAGTCCTGCTCGCACGGAGAGCACATTAAGTGCTCTCCGGCTCGTGCGGAACTCGCGATCGACTTCGCATGCCGCCGGGCAGCCGGGGCCGACGTGGGGTTCAAAGATTTTCAAAAAAGCGGTCGGCGCGCAGTGCGCCGACCGCCGATATATGGGGTCTGATATTTTCTACCAGCTAGGGCCTCTTACTCGTCGAGGAGATCTTCTGGCATGTCGTTGCCGTTGCCTAGGTCGACTGGGGCCTCTTCGGTGTCGGCTGCGGCCTCGGCACCTTCGCCCTCGGGCTTCTCTTTGGCGGCCGTCATGCGGGCTACGGCGCAGATGCGGTCGCTGTCGTCGACGGTCATCATCTTGACGCCCTGGGTGGCGCGGCCAGTCTGGCTGATCTCGTCGGTCTTGACGCGAATGACCGTCGCGCCCTCCGTCACGATGAACAGCTCGTGCTGCGGGCCCACCGTCTTCATGGCCGCGAGGTTACCCTTACGCTCGGTCATTTGGATAGTGTAGACGCCCTGGCCGCCGCGATTCTGCTCCGGATAGTCCGCGACCGGCGTGCGCTTGCCGTAGCCGCGCTCGGTGATGACGAACAGATCGCCGTTGCCGTTAGTAACTTCCATGCCCAGAACGCTCACGCCGTCCTTCATACCGATACCGCGAACGCCGCTGGTATCGCGGCCGGTGGCGCGCACCTGCTCCTCGGAGAACATGATCGCCTTGCCCGCAGTGGTGGCCAGGATGATCTTGTCACCCTCGCGCACGCGGCGCACGTTCAGCAGCGCGTCATCGTCACGCAGGTTGATAGCGATCAGGCCGTCGCGACGGCTGCGGTCATATGCGCTCATCACGGTCTTCTTGACCATGCCGCTCTTGGTGGCAAACATCAGGTACTCGTCGGCCGGGAACTCGCGGCAGCTGATGACGCTCGCGATCTTCTCGCCGTCCTCAAAGGGCAGCAGGTTGACGATCGCGGTACCGCGCGCCTGGCGCGTACCCACCGGCAGCTCGTGCACCTTCAGGCGATAGACCTTGCCCTTGCTCGAGAAGAACAACACGTACTCGTGCGTAGACGCGATGAACATCTCGTCGATAACATCGTCCTCTTTGAGGTTGACGCCCGACACGCCCTTGCCTCCGCGCTTCTGGGCACGGTAGGCAGCCACCGGGATACGCTTAACGTAGCCGGTGTGGGTGATGGTCACGACCATATCCTCGTCAGCGATGAGGTCCTCGACATCCAGGTCCTTCTCAACCTGGCTGATCTCGGTGCGGCGTTTGTCGCCGAACTTCTTGGAGATCTCGCGCATCTCCTCCTTGATGACGCCCAGGATCTTCTCCTCATGCGCCAGCAGGTCCTCGTAGTAGGCGATGGCACGGCGCAGGCCGTCCAGCTCTTCCTGGATCTTGTCGCGCTCCAGACCGGTCAGGCGGCGCAGCTTCATCTCGAGGATGGCCGTGGTCTGCTCGGGCGTAAAGCCAAAGCGCTCGATCAGGCGGCTGCTGGCCTCGGAGTCGGTCTGCGAGGAGCGGATGATGCTAATGACCTCATCGATATGGTCGAGGGCCATCAGGTAGCCCTCGAGGATATGCGCGCGGGCCTGGGCCTTCTTAAGGTCGAAGCGGGTGCGGCGGGTGACGACGTCGACCTGGTGGTCGATGTAGTGCTGCAGCATCTCGCGCAGGCTCAGGCATTTGGGAACACCGTTGACGAGTGCCAGGTTGTTGGCGCCAAAGGTCGTCTGCAGCGAGGTGTACTTATACAGGTTGTTGAGCACGACCTGCGGAATGACGCCCTTCTTGAGCTCGATGACCAGACGGATACCCTTCTGGTTGGACTCATCGCGCATATCCGAGATGCCCTCGATGCGCTTGTCGTTGACGAGCTGGGCGATCTTCTCCTGCAGGGTGCCTTTGTTGACCATGTAGGGAATCTCGGTAAAGACCAGGCGGCTGCGACCGGTCTTGGTGGACTCCACGTGTGCCTTGGCACGCACGGTAATGGAGCCGCGGCCGGTCTCGTAGCTCTGCTTAATGCCGGCGCTGCCCATGATGATGGCGCCGGTGGGGAAGTCCGGACCGGGCATGATCTGCATGAGCTCGTCGACGGTGGCGTCGGGGTTATCGACCAGGTAGCAGGTGGCCTCGATCGCCTCGGTGAGGTTATGCGGGGCGATGTTGGTGGCCATGCCGACGGCGATGCCCTGGCTGCCGTTGACTAACAGGTTGGGGAAGCGCGCAGGCAGCGCCACGGGCTCGGCGAGCGATTCGTCGTAGTTGGGCTGCCAGTCGACGGTATCCTTCTGCAAGTCACGCAGCAGTTCCATGGCGGGCTTGGCCAGGCGGCTCTCGGTGTAACGCATGGCCGCCGCGCCGTCGCCGTCGATGTTGCCGAAGTTACCGTGACCGTCGATGAGCGGCGTGCGCATGGAGAACCACTGCGCCAGGCGGACCATG
The DNA here is from genome assembly GCA_048193585.1 of Collinsella aerofaciens. GTDB lineage: Bacteria > Actinomycetota > Coriobacteriia > Coriobacteriales > Coriobacteriaceae > Collinsella > Collinsella aerofaciens_CK. The sequence goes on from DBFAAM010000040.1 coordinate 2,466, forward strand.
GCCTCGTAGACCGCAGAGTCACCGTGCGGGTGGTACTTACCGATAACTTCGCCGACCGTCCAGGCCGACTTCTTGTGCGGGCGGTTGGGGTAGATGCCGCTCTCGTTCATCGCGTACAGGATGCGGCGGTGCACCGGCTTTAAGCCGTCACGCACGTCCGGCAGGGCGCGCGCCGTGATAACCGACATCGAATACTCGATGAACGATTGCTTCATCTCGCGGCCAAACTCCGAAATCTGGAGCTGACCGCCGTTGATATCCTCGCCGGCCGAGGCGCCACGGTCGACTTCGCCAAAGCTCTCCTCGAGCTCGGCGTCGTCTTCTTCCTCATCATCATCGGCATCGGGGTTATAGGCGTCCGGGTCGCCGTCCTCGCCCTGCTCAGCACGGGCAAGCAGGCGCTTCAGATCATCGGGCATACCGGCATCGCCGGCCTCGCCTGCACCCTCGCTATTGTTGATATCGTCTGCCACGTTACCTCCTCTTAAGCGTCAAGGAAACGCGCGTCATGCGCATGTTTTTCAATGTACTCGCGGCGATAGCCGACCTCGGAACCCATCAGCTCGCGCACGGCGCGGTCCGCCACCACGGCGTCCTCGATCGACACGCGCTGCAGGATACGGGTCTTGGGGTCCATCGTCGTCGAGGCAAGCTGCTTGGGGTCCATCTCGCCCAGGCCCTTGTAGCGCTGGACGGTATAGCCCTTGCGCTTTTTGGTGATCTTGCCGTCCTTAGCCTTGCCGTCCTCGTCGTTATCGTCGGGGTTCAGGCCCAGGCTCTGGATGGTGTCGCGCAGGATCTCGTCTTCGGGCTGGCGGCCGTTGGGATACACGTAGTGGATCTTGTTGCGCACTTTAATGCCAAAGATGGGCGGGCAGGCAACATAGACGTAGCCGGCATCGATCAGCGGACGCATGTACTTGTAGAAGAACGTCAGCAGCAGGATGCGGATATGCGCACCGTCGACGTCTGCATCGGTCATGATGATGATCTTGTGGTAGCGCGCCTTGGTGATATCGAAGTCGCCGCCGTCACCGGCACTCGTCGTAACGCCGCAGCCGATCGCGGTGATGAGCGACTGGATAGTGTCACTCGAGAACGCGCGATGATCACCAACGCGCTCGACGTTCAAAATCTTGCCGCGCAGGGGCAGAATCGCCTGGATGTCTCGGCGACGGCCGTCCTTGGCCGAACCGCCTGCCGAGTCGCCCTCTACGATGAAGAGCTCGGTCAGCTCGGCATCGCGCACCGAGCAGTCGGCGAGCTTACCGGGCAGGGACGCCGTCTCGAGCAGGCTCTTGCGGCGGGTCGCCTCGCGCGCCTTGCGGGCGGCATTGCGCGCCTTGCAGGCCTGCTGCGCCTTCTTGACGATCTCGCGAGCGGGCTTAGGGTGCTCCTCGAGGTAATCGGCAAGGCCGTCGGTCACGATCTTGAGCGTCAGCGCGCGCATATAGGAGCTGCCGAGCTTGGCCTTGGTCTGGCCCTCAAACTGCGGATCGGGCAGCTTGACCGAGATAACGGCCGAAAGGCCCTCGCGCACATCGTCGCCGGTCAGATTGGCGTCTTTTTCCTTGAGCAGGTTCTGCTTGCGCGCATAGTCGTTGATCACGCGGGTGAGCGCGGTGCGGAAGCCCTCAAGGTGCATGCCGCCCTCGGGGGTGTAGATGTCGTTGGCAAACGACATGACGTTCTCGCCGTAGCCGCTATTCCACTGCAGGGAAACCTCAACCTCGCCCATCTTGGCCACAGGTGCGTCCGGGTCCGATTTGCCCTCGATGTAGATAGGCTCCTTAAAGGCCTCGGGGACGTCCTTGCCCTCGTTAAGGAACTTGACGAAGTCGATGATGCCGCCCTCGTAGCAAAACTCCTCCACGTGGGGAGTAGACTCGCGCTCGTCAGTCAGCACGATTTTGAGGTTCTTATTGAGGAACGCCGTCTCCTGCAGACGGTTGTGCAGCGTATCGAAATCGTAAATGCAGGTCTCGAAGATCTCGTCGTCGGGCCAGAAGGTGACGGTGGTGCCCGTCGAATCCGAGGTGCCCACGACCTCCATCTTCTTGACGGTCTTGCCGCGCGAGAACTCCATCTCGTAGGTGTTGCCGTCGCGACGAACCTGAACGACCACGCGCTTGGACAGTGCGTTGACGACGGAGATGCCAACGCCGTGCAGGCCGCCCGAGACCTTATAGGCCGAATTATCGAACTTACCGCCGGCGTGCAAAATCGTCATGACGACCTCGAGCGTCGGGATCTTTTTAACAGGGTGCTCGTCGACGGGGATACCGCGCCCGTTGTCGACGACCGTGATGGAGTTGTCGGCGTGGACCGTCACCTGGATCTCGGTGCAGAAACCGGCCATGGCCTCGTCGACGGAGTTGTCAACGATCTCCCACACCAGGTGATGCAGACCGCTGGCGCTCGTCGAGCCGATATACATGCCCGGGCGCTTACGAACGGCCTCGAGACCTTCGAGAATCTTAATCTCGCCGCCATCGTAATCGTTTTCGTTTGCCACACGTCCTCCTTCAGTCAAGAAAATGTGTACAGCCTTACTAGTTTATCGTAAAAAAATACCCTCGGGAACGAGGGTATTTGGCTCTACAAGGCCACCAGATGCGATTTAAGGCTCTTTTTTGCTTTGCACGCCCTTGGCCCACTCGGCACTGGCTCTCATGGCGTTCTCGAGGGCCTCGCGCAGTTTTTGGTCTTCGATGGGCGCCACTTGACGCTCAATCTCGGTGCGCTCGACATCGCTGAGGTCGGCGTGTGGGGCCGGCGGGCGCTCGGTCGCCGCTGGGCGAAGGCGCTCCTTGGCGGCGGGCGGCGTGTGACCGGGCGCGGTGGTTTTGAACACCAGGCCATCCACATGCGCACCGGCGCGCTCCATGCGCGCGCGGATGATCTCGCGCAACAACGTCATTTCCTGCGTCCACGAGGGCGAGTCGAGATATACCAGCAGCTCATTGGACTCGGGCAGGTAGCGCAGGCCCGTCACATGCCGCCCCTCGCGCGTGCCCGAGCACACCGCGTTCCACGCGCGATAGACCGCGCGCGACTCCTCGGCGGCCTCCATCTGCGCACGGCGCTCAGGGGTCGCAGCCGCCAGGATGCGCTGGCGCTCTGCGTTCAAAAAGCCACTGAAGGCGACCGTTTCGCTCTCGCGCTCGTAATTAGCACGTCTCACCCATGCTCACCACCTTGGCTCGATCAAGCAGGTCATCGGTAAAGTACCCCAGGTTGGTCGTGGTTATGACCGTCTGGATATCATCGCCGATCAGCCGCAGGAAAGCACCGCGGCGTTCGCCGTCGAGTTCGCTCATCACGTCGTCCAAAAGCAGCAGTGGGGCGGTGCCCAGGACATCGCGAGCCACGGCCACCTCCGCCACCTTCCAGGCCAGAACCAACGTTCGCTGCTGACCTTGGCTGGCAAATGAACGGGCGGAGCGACCCGCCACAGCAAACTCAATCTCGTCGCGATGCGGTCCCACCAACGTCACGCCGCGGCGAATTTCCTCGTCGGCGTGCTCATCAAGGGCAGCCAGCATGCGCTCGTACGCCCAGCCCTTCAGCTCTTCGCGATCATCGACCTGGGGCAAATCCCCCAGCGTGGACGCATAGGACACGTTGGCGGCTTCACCGGACGCCACTTGCCCGTAGGCAGTACGCACATGGCCCGCCAGCCGGTCGAGCAGGGCCAACCGGTGCACGAGCAGAGCCGCGCCCGCGCGGGCAATCGAATCGTTCCACGCGCCGAGCATCTCGCGGCAGCACCAGGCCTCCTTGAGCAAGGCGTTACGCTGGGTCACGCAGCGACCATAGGTGCTCGCAAGATCGGCATAGCGTGCGCTCAGTTGCATGCCAAAGTCGTCGAGGGCGGCGCGGCGCACACTGGCGCCTCGCTTAACCATGTCCAGATGGTCGGGGCAAAACAGCACGCTCGGCAGAACCCCGCGCACACCGGCGGCAGAGCATCTCTTGCCGTTGCGGCTAAACGAGCGTTTACCGTCCTCCGCGCTCAATCCCATATCAAGTACGCGGCCGTCGCCCTCGAGCCTCAGCTCGATCTTGCACGAGCCCACGCCATCATGGACGAGCTCGGCTGCGGTCGGATGCCTAAACGAGGCGCCGCTCGTCAGCAGCTGCAGCGCCTCTATGAGATTGGTCTTTCCCGCCGCGTTGGGTCCCGCAAGTATCGTCACGCCCTCGTCCAGGGCAAGACGATAGCTCTCGAAACTGCGGTAGTGCGCGACGGAAAGATCGCGGGCGAACATGGTCATGGCGCAGCGCTAGATGCGAACCGGCATGACCAGGTACAGGTAGTTGATCTTGTCGTAGGACTTGAAGATGCCCGCCTGCGAGTAGCTCTTGAGCTCCAGCGTGATCTCCTTCTCCTTGGACAGGGCATTGAGGCAGCCGAAGATGTAGTGGTAGTTGAAGGCGATGGTACCCGACTCGCCCTCGGCCTCGACATCGATCGTCTCCTGCGCAAGGTCCTGGTCATTGGAGATGGAGGACAGGCCCATCTGCCCGTTCTCGACATCGATCTCGAACTTGACGGCGGGGTTGGCGCTCGCGATAACGGCCACGCGCTTGAGGGCGGCGTTAAAGGCGGCGACGTCGATCTTGACGCTCGTCACGCACGAATCGGGGATGAGCTGCTTGTAGTTGGGGTACATGCCCTCGATGCGGCGCGACACGTAGGTGGTGTTGCCGGCCTCGAAGACGACCTGGGTGTCGGTAGCCCCGATCATGATGGTCGCCTGGCTGTCCATGATGTTCAGTGCGTCGTTAAAGGCGTCAGCCGGAACGTTGAGCTCAAAGGAGCCTTCGAGGGTCGAGGTCTCGACCTGCGTATCGCACACGGCCAAACGGAAGGAATCGGTCGCCACCAGGCGCACGGTGTTGTTCTCGACCTTCATGTGCACGCCACCCAGGATGGGGCGGGCCTTGTCAGTCGAGGTGACGCGCCACACGCGGCCGACCATTTCGGACAAGATATCGGTCGGCAGTTCCACGGCGCTCTCGATGGCATAGGCCGGAAACTCGGGGAAGTCATTGGCATCGAGCGTGTTCAGGCGGAAAGAGCTCTTCTCACAACCAATCAGCACCTGGCGCTCGGACAGCTCAAAGGTGACCGGGGCATCGGGGAGGGTCTTGGTGATATTGGAGAGCATCTTACAAGGGATAACCATCTCGCCCTCTTCTTCGACATGTGCCGCGATGCGATGACGGATCGAGATGGTGTAGTTAGAGGTCTGGAATTCCAAGATGCCGTCTTGGGCCTTGACGAGCACGCCCGACAGGATGGGAAGGGTGGATGTCGAAGCGACACCCTTCATAACGACGCCGATGGCTTGTGTAAGCGAGCTCTGGCTGACGGTGAACTTCATCTTTTAATACCTTTCTATAGATATAAATATCTTAATAATAGTAATAGCACTGACGAAACTGTTGATTACTCCCAAAGACGCAGGTCAGACCCAGAAAGAGAATCGACAGCAGCCTGTGTGCAACAGGGGTGGTTTTCCACGTTCAAAACCTGCGCAAAACTTTTCATCACCGCGGGTTGGGTTTTAGACACCTTATGCCCGTGGTTTCGACAAGTTTTCAACAGGTGTCTCTATTTCCCTACGAGCGCAGTGTAATTTTATCGCGCAGCGACTTGAGGTCTTCGGTGACGGTGCGGTCTTCCTGGATCATCTTCTGGACTTTTTTGTAGCTCGTGCTGACGGTCGAGTGGTTGCGGTTGCCAAATTCGGCGCCCACCGCCGTGGTTGTCATTTCGCACATCTCGATGGCCAGGTAGATAGCGATATGGCGTGCTTTGGCGATATTGGCGTTGCGACGCGGGCCGATGAGCTCCTCGTGTGTCACGCCGTACTGCTCTTCGATGACGGACTGAACCGTCTGGACGTTGATCTTTTTGGCCGATGTGTCGAAGTACTGGCTGGCGATGGCGTCGATATCGTCAAAGGTGAGCTCTCCGCCCTCGCGCTCGCGGTCGCCCGCCTCGCCGGCGCAGCGCTCGCAAAAGCTCTCGAGTTCGCGGATGTTGGTGCCCGAGACCTCGGCCATGTGTTTAAAGTGCTCGTCGGTCAGGTGCCCGCCGTCGCCCCCATAGGCCGCCAGCAGTGAGTCGTCGCCCGCCTCGGGAGCGGCGACGATGGTGTTCTCGTAATAGCGCTGCAAGATCTTGTATTTCATCTCGTAGCTGGGCTCTGCGACCAGGCAGAGCATTCCGGCGTTGAAGCGGCTGGTCAGACGCTCGTCCATGCTCAGGTCCTTGGGGGCGCGGTCTGCCGCGATGACGACCTTCTTGTTGTTGCGGATGAACTCGTCCATGAGCTGGAAAAAGTAGTCCACACTCGCGCGCTTGCCGATGATGTTTTGGATGTCATCGATGATGAGCACGTCCACGCCGTGGTACGCCTGCATGATGGGGGCGTTGCTCTTCTTTTGACGGTCGAACTCGGTCATCAGGTCGTCCAGATATGCCTGGGAGTTGGCATACTTGACCTTGATCTCGGGCGACTTCTCGGCGAGCTCGTTTTTGATGGCGAGCAGCAGATGGGTCTTGCCCAGCCCCGATTTGCCATAGATGAACAGGGATGTGCATGTGCCGCGCTCGTCCGCGAGGGCGGCAAACTTGAGTGCCGAGCGATAGGCATGGCTGTTTTCGGGGCCGTAGACAAAGTTCTCAAAGGTAAATTTTGAGTTCGCGGCGAGCGGGGCTCCATCCGTATTCTGCTCGGCCGGCACGGTCGGTGCTGGCATGGGTGAGGTGGGGGTCGCGGCTTGCGTGGATTTAGTCGGCGCCCCGCCCTTCATCTGGTTCATCATGCGACGAAAATCGTCGGCCGAGAGCGTGTTTTTGATTGCAATGCCCGAATCCGCGCCCGCCGCTGCGTCGTGAGCGATGGGCATGTGCGTGACGGGCGCGTTCGTTGGCGTCGCCGCCGCGGTCGGCAACGGTGCCATGGTTTCACGGGAAACATCGCTGTGCTGGTGCTCGACCGTCGACGCGTCGCCTGCGGAGGCCGGCACCGCCGGGGAAGCAGCGGGAGCCGTGGCGGGCGCCGTGGCGGGCGCCGTGGCGGCAGCGGATTCCGTCGCGGCGCCTTGCGGTGCCACGATGTCGAGCGCGATCGGTGCAAAGGCGATTTCTTCCAGATAGGCCTCAATAGTCGGCTGATGCTTTTTGAGCTGCGCGATGGCAAAGCGCGAGGGGGCCTCGATCGTGAGCGTATCTTCGGTCAGGCTTATGGCGCGCGATTGCCCCAGCATGTTGATGAGGCGTGCATCTTGGCCGTCGCGCTGGCAAAAGGCGATGGCATCCCCCAGGATGATGCTTGCTTCCTCGTCCACTGTCTCTCCCGTTCTTTAGCTCTGAGCTCGCACGTGAGCGGCGCCGAGTTCGGTCAGATGGTATTTCTGGCCATGCTTGATGACCAAGCCGGCCTGCGCCAAGTCATTGAGCGTGCGTGACCAAGTGGGGGCCGAGTTTCCAAACGCCCTCGCCAGATCGGTTGCACCGCACGCTTGATTTTGCGCCAGATAGCCCAGCGCGGCGTTGCCGCGATCGCTTACGAACACGTCCGGTTGTGGCTGCGCATGCTGATTTGCTGCATTAGGATACATCATTTGAGCTGCTGGTTGTTGAGAACTCTGCATCGGTGGCATTTGCTGTTGAAAACTTTGAGGCCACTGTTGGTAAGGCTGCGGAGGCATCTGCTGGGCCCAGGGGTTGTACTGCTGCTGCGGCATCTGCTGGTACGGCTGCTGATATCCTTGCTGGTACTGCTGCGGGAACTGCTGGCCGTACCCCAGTGGCGGCATCTGCTGATATGGATATCCTTGTTGGTACGGCTGATAGTCCATTTGCTGGCCACCCGGTGCGCCCGTCGTCTGCTGCATTGCTGCTGCATCCTGATCCGCCAGCGGCACGGCCTCTGGCATGCTTGGCGGCATCGACATCGATGCCGCTTGGGGTTCTTGTGTAGGAGGCATTCCGGGCTGCTGCATCTGTCCCACGGTGGGCTGCATCTGCTGCGTTGCCATGGGCTGCTGCGCAAAAGCTCCCGGCAGGGGATATGTGGGCTGCTCCGTCTCGGGCCGCACGGCAGCGCCGCGTCCGCCGGCACGCTCGATTTCCTGCACGCGTTTAGGGTTCAGGCTTACCGTAACCACGGTGCCGTTGCCCATGTTGTCCTCGATGGATACGGCACCGCCGGCGTTTTCCAAATACTCCTGCACCATGGGAAACCCTGCTCCGGTTCCACGGATATAGCGCTTCATCTTGCTGTTTGCGCTGGTAACGCCAAAGTCGAAAGCACGTTCCTTGTCGTCGATGCCGGGTCCTTGGTCAGCAAAGCGGATGGTGTCTCCGCCGTCCAGAATCGAGATGATGGGCTCGGCAAAGTGTGCGTGGATAAAGTTTTCGACAATCTCGCGGATGACCATGAGCGAGATATGGCCACCTTGTTCTTTCATGCACTGGTAGACGGTGTTGGTCGTCTCTTCCAAATACGTGCGGACATCTTGCGGATCAATGACGATCACCCGCGGTGTCGACAGCATGTCGTCATAGACGGCGATGCGCGCGGCGTACATGGCTTTTGGCGCCTGCGTGGTCGTCTGCTCGCCTTCCGCACGCTCTTCGCGCACGCCGGTGATGTGCTCGTTGTCGGGTGCCGGGTCTCCGGAATCGACCATGGTGTAAAAGTCGTCAGACATGCCGCTCGCAATCTTTCAAAAGGTTTCGAACAAATAGTAGCTCACCGTGCAACGTTTCTCATCTTTCGACAACTTTTCAAAACTTGTTGAAAACTTTGGAAAATGGGCGAAAAGTTCTCAACATTGCCAACATGACCTGTTGAAAACTCGATGAAATATCGTGAAAGGTTGCCATGAGGCGCAAATTTCGGTTGTGCTTATGGGGGAACCGTGTGAACTGCGCAACCTTTTACCTTTGATTTCTTGACATTTGAACATTGATTTCCCTACAATCTTCAAGCTCACGTGTCTATATCTGCGTCCGCGTCCCCGCGGACACTCGAAATGCAGCAGGAGGAACTTAAGATGAAGCGTACGTATCAGCCTAATAAGCGTAAGCGTGCCAAGACCCATGGCTTCCGTGCCCGTATGGCCACTAAGGGTGGTCGTGCCGTGCTCGCCCGTCGTCGCGCCAAGGGCCGCAAGCGTCTCACTGTCTAGCAGCGATACACACATCTCGCATGAAGACTATTAAGTCTCGGCAAGATTTCGAGCATGTGTTCAGTCAGGGGCGTCGTTTCAATCACCCTCTGATTCGAATGACCATATGTGAATCGGTTGGCGAAGGCGACTCCGGAAGGGTCGCCTTCGTTGGTGCTAAGCGACTCGGTTGTGCCGTCGTGCGCAACCGATCTAAGCGTGTGATGCGCGAGGCCGCCCGCAGCTGCGGATTTCCCGTTGCGGGTTATGACATCATCTTGTTTGCAACTCCCAAGACGAGGGTTTCCTCGCCGCAGGAGATGGACAAGGCGTTGCGTTCGCTTATGAAGCGCGCCGGCGTTGCCGGGGAGGAGCGATGAGCAATCACGTTTTGCGACGTGTTGCCATCGCTCCTATTCGCATATATCAACAGGTTATTTCGCCCATATTGCCTGACGCCTGCATTTATTACCCAACGTGCTCGCAATACGCCATCCAGGCGATTGAGAAGCACGGTGTTTTGAGAGGCTGCTGGCTTGCCGTGAGGCGCATCGCTCGTTGCAATCCCCTGCACGTCGGCGGTTATGACCCTGTGCCCTAGCGGGCACTCGCTATCGGAGGAAAACTTACATGTGGGATTGGATCGTTAACATCCTTTTCGAGCTGCTCAAGCTCATCCAGACCTTTGCGGTCGACTGGGGCCTGTCCATCATCATCCTGGTGGTCATCATCCGTCTGCTGCTGACGCCGCTCATGCTCAAGTCGACCAAGTCGACGGCTCGCATGCAGGTGCTGCAGCCCAAGATGCTCGAGATCCAGGAGCGCTATGCCGACGATCCCCAGCGTCAGGCCGAGGAGATGCAGAAGTTCTACAGCGAGAACAAGTTCAACCCCATGGCTGGCTGTCTGCCGCTGCTGATTCAGATGCCTATCCTGTTCGCCCTGTTTACATTGCTGCGCAACCTGCCGCAGTACTTTAACGACGGCACGTTCTCGTTCTTCAACATCCTGCCCGACCTGACCACCACGCCGAGTGCTTCCTTTGCCGATGGCTTTATGGTTGCACTGCCTGCGCTGGTTTGCCTGATCCTGTTCGCCGTCCTGACCCTGATTCCGCAGCTCTATATGTCGCGCAACCAGACCGGCCAGCAGGCTCAGAGCATGCGTATGATGGCCGTTGTCATGACGGTCATGATGCTTTGGATGGGCTGGAGCCTTCCCGTTGGTGTTCTGCTGTACTACGACGTCTCGTCTGCTTGGCAGGTTATCCAGCAGATTTTTGTGACGCAGAAGGTCATCGACAAGGCGAAGGCCGATGAGGAGGAGCGTCTTAAGAACGCTCCGCTGCAGGTTGAGGTCACTCGTCGAGAGAAGAAGCCGCGCCCGCACAAGAAGAAGTAGTGGGATATCAATCTTATTTAGGTACCTAACTTTTGGAGTACGTTATGTCTGAAGAGATCATCGAGGATATGCTTGAGGAGGTTGCCCCGCAGGTCGCGGGCGATTATCCCGAGATTGCACAGCGCTACAAGGCTGGTGAAGAGCTGACCGATGAGGAGCTCGACACCATTGCCGATGTTGCTATTTCCATCCTGCGTTCCATCCTTTCGCACTTCGATGCCGCCAACTCTCCTATCGATGAGTATGAGGGCGACGAAGGTGAGCTGATTTTGGATGTAACGGCTCCCGACCTTGCTGTTCTCATTGGCCGTCATGGTCGCACCCTTGATGCCCTTCAGGTTATGTTCTCTTTGCTGGTGAGCCGCAAACTTGGCTTTAGGTATCCGGTTGTAGTGGACGTCGAGGGATACAAGAGCCGCCGTCAGGACAAGGTTGCCTCCATGGCTCAGTCTGCTGCCGAGCGTGCCATTCGCACTCATAAGAGTGTTTCGCTTCCGCCCATGAATGCCTACGAGCGTCGACTGGTTCACATTGCACTTCGTGGCAATGATGCCGTCGATACTCATTCTGAGGGTTCTGACCCTGATCGCCATGTGGTGATTGTTGCTCGATAATCTACTCGAGTTTATGCTAAGGGGACGTGGTTTCCACGTCCCCTTTTTTTTTGTCAAAAGTTCTCGATACGCTGATTTTTGTCAGAAAGGAGCTTTCGTTGTTAGTACTTACTGATCAGCAAGCTGACGAGATGTTGAGTCGTCTAGCTTTCTATTGCAAAGAGTATTCCTTGAGCGTAACTGATGTTGAGCTGAGGAAATGTATTCAGCATTTGGATTTGGTTCTAGAAACAAATAAGACAACCAATCTCACCCGTATTCTTAACGTAGAAGATGCTGCAGTACTTCATATCCTCGACTCACTTGTTTTGCTCCCCTATATCAACAAGGCTCCTGAGGGAGCTTTGCTCGATATGGGAACAGGTGCGGGCTTCCCTGGTATTCCATTAACCATAACCACGCATCGTAAAGCTACTTATATTGACTCTGTTGGCAAGAAGGTTGATGCGGTAAATTCCTTTGTCCATGCTCTTGGATTGAAACATGCCCATGCGGTTCATGATCGTCTTGAAGAATATGCTCGGAGCCATAAGAAGCAGTTCTCTGTTGTAACCGCCCGCGCACTGGCTCCTCTACCGATTCTTGTTGAGTATGCGGCTCCGTATCTGAAGGATGGAGGGCTATTTGTTATAACCAAGGGCAATCCTTCGGATGAGGAGCTTGCTTCCGGCATGTCAGCAGCTAAGATTTGCGGCTTCACTTTGCTTCTGAATGACGCAATTGATTTGCCTGAAGGCTTGGGTCACAGGGAGTTCATTGTTCTTAAGAAGAGTCATCCAGCATCCGTTTCATTGCCTCGTGCAAATGGCATGGCAAAGAAGAATCCGCTTGCCTAGATGTTTCACGTGAAACATAATGGATACTAACAACTTGCAGTGTTTCACGTGAAACATGGCGGTTGATATCGATTCGGAATGTTTCACGTGAAACATCCTCCGTTTGACAGCTTTAATACACACCAGGAGGGACCGTGGGATTTCGCGACGTTAAGCGTTCAAAGAGCGCAAAAGACACGCGTATCATTGCAATCATCAATCAAAAAGGCGGCGTCGGTAAGTCAACGACGGCTGTAAACCTTGCAGCAGCACTGGGTGAGCAGGGTCGTAAGACACTGATTGTCGATTTTGATCCGCAGGGAAACAGCACCAGTGGATTCGGAATTGAAAAAGAAGACCTTGATCACTGCATCTATGATGCATTGTTGAATGATGTGCCGGCAGAATCACTTGTTCTTGATACAAATTGCAAAAAGGTATTCGTAATTCCAGCTACAATTCAGCTTGCAGGCGCCGAAATTGAGCTCGTAAGCGCAATTGCACGTGAAACCCGCCTCAAAGATTTGCTTGAGCCGATTCAGGACGAGTTCGATTTTATTTTCATTGACTGTCCTCCTTCGCTCGGCCTGCTTACTATCAACGCTTTGACCGCAGCAGACAGCGTTTTGATTCCGATCCAGTGCGAATATTACGCACTCGAGGGCGTTACGAAGCTGCTTGAGTCAATGAAGATGGTCAAATCAAGGCTGAACAAGGGCTTAGACACCTATGGTGTGCTTATGACCATGTATGACTCGCGTACTTCACTGTCGAATCAGGTTGTTGAGGAGGTTCAATCGTACTTTGGTGATAAGGCGTTTAAGACGCTAATCCCCCGTACGGTTAAAATCTCCGAAGCTCCGTCTTTTGGAGAACCAGTAATTATCTATGCACCTCAAAATAAGGGTGCAAAAGCATATATGAACCTTGCAAAAGAGGTGATCAAGCGTGCCTAGTGTAAAGAAACGTGGCGGATTGGGACGTGGACTGAATGCTTTGGTTTCAGAGGCCGAGTATGAGACCGGCGGTTCGGCTGCATCGGCTTCTAATGCTGCATCTGAAACAAAACTACCTATTGAGGATATCGTTCCCAACCCTAATCAGCCGCGAATTCACTTTAACGAAACTGAACTTCGCGAGTTGAGCGAGTCAATCCAAGTACATGGCGTCTTGCAGCCGCTTTTGGTTCGCAAGCATGGAAACGGCTATGAGATCATCGCTGGTGAGCGTCGTTACCAGGCGTCAAAGCTTGCTGGCCTTGAAGAATTGCCAGTCATCATTAAAGAGGTAAATGATGAAGAGATGCTGGCTCTTGCTCTTATCGAAAACCTTCAACGTTCAGATCTGAATCCCGTCGAAGAGGCTAAGGGCTATCGACAGCTCATCGATGCCAGCGGTATGACCCAGGAGGCATTGTCGAAGGCAGTAAGCAAGTCACGCTCTGCAATTACAAACTCACTGCGTCTTCTCGATCTCCCCGAAGTAGTTCAGCAGATGATTTTTGAGGGTAAACTTACTGCTGGTCATGCACGTGCGATTCTTGCAGTTCCCTATGAGGATGCTCGAATTCGACTTGCAGAGAAGGTTGTTGCAGAGGGCCTTTCCGTAAGAGCGACAGAAAATCTTGCTCCGTTGTTTTCTGCCGGAGAGACACCTAAGACGCCGAGGCCTGCAACCCCTCAGTCTTTTAAAAAGGCAGCCCGCGTGCTTCGTCAGGTTTTTAATACCAACGTGCGTGTGAAGAGCTCGCGTGGAAAGAATAAGATTGAGATTGAGTTTAAAGACGAGGAAGAGCTCTCTCGTATTCTTGGCGAAATGATTCAGTTTGATCAAGGAGGCCAAGATGAGGAATAGAATTTTAACTGCGATTGCATTGGCGACGACTGTCGCGGCTGGTGCCTTTGCTGGCTATAAGATCGCGACAGACGATGAACTTCGAGGTCGTTTGCTTCGTAGTGCGCAAGATATTATCGATACATCCAAGAAGAAAATGGATGTTATGACAGAAGATGTTGCAATGCGTACTGCTCAGGTAACGAAGAATCCCAAGATTAATCAGGGTTGGGTCAGCAACCAATGGGAAAATGTAGGCTATTAGGTACCTAACAATTACTTAGCATATTGTGATGGGTCCTTGTCTGATTCACGAGACAAGGACCCCTTATTTTGGCCGTAAAAATGGGACCAGTAGCAGCTGATTCAAAATTAAGGTCAATAAATGAAACGACCCCGGTTGCATATCCTGCAACCGGGGTCGTTCGATGTTTCACATGAAACGTTTTGGGTGCGACTCCCCTATGCGTTCTTCTGAACTTTGAAGCGCTGCTTCAGCTGTCCGCAAGCGGCGTCAATATCGTTACCACGGGAGTTACGAATCGTTGTCTCGATGCCACGGGACTCAAGGCGACGCTGAAGATCCTCAACCTTATGAATCGGCGACGGCTTGAGCGGGCTACCCTCGATGTCGTTAAGCTGAATGAGGTTAACGTGGCACAGCGTTCCCTCGCAGAAGTCGCAGAGCGCCTGCATTTCCGGATTCGTATCGTTGACGCCTTCGATCATGGCATACTCATAGGTTGGGCGGCGGCCGGTCTTCTCGGTGTAGAGCTGAAGCGCTTCGTGAAGGCGAAGCAGCGTGTACTTCTTAACACCGGGCATGAGCTTATTGCGCGTCGACTGGATGGCGGAATGCAGTGAAACAGCAAGCGTGAACTGCTCGGGGATGTCGGCAAATTTGCGAATACCGGGAATAACGCCACTGGTAGAGACGGTGAGGTGACGAGCGCCGATACCGATGCCATCGGGGTCGTTGAGGATTCGCAGCGCCTTGAGAACCTCGTCGTAGTTGGCAAACGGCTCGCCCTGGCCCATGAAGACAACGCTCGTGGCGCGCTCGCCAAAGTCGTTGGATACATGAAGTACCTGGTCGACGATCTCTTGAGCGGTCAGAGAGCGCTTGAGGCCGTTGAGACCGGTAGCGCAAAAGGCACAGCCCATGCCGCAGCCTGCCTGGGTGGAAACGCAGACGGAAAGCTTGTTACGACGGGGCATGCCGACAGTCTCGACGGAAACGCCGTCGTGGTATTCGAGCAGATACTTGCGCGAGCCATCTTTGGAAACCTGCTTGGTGAGTTCAGTGGGCGTGTCAAAGGTAAAAGCCTCTTTAAGCTGCTCGCGGAAAGCCTTGGGAATGTTGGTCATATCGTCAAACGAACAAACGTTCTTCTCGAAGACCCATTCAATGAGCTGCTTCGCGCGGAACGCGGGCTGGCCAAGTTCGGCCACGAGCTCGCGAATATCGTTTTGGCTCAAGTCGCGAATGTCCTGAGATTTAGTCCTGGGATTCATGGAAGCCTTTCGATTTTGGGGAAACGTAGAGGGTATCGCTACAATATGGTATCAGCTGCAGAAATTATAGAGGAGGAGTCTGCCCATGCCGGGTAAAAGCCTAGAGAACATGCACGTAGCGGTCTTGGCGGGCGGTCATTCCGCTGAGCGCGAGATCTCGCTCAATTCGGGAAAGAACGTTGTGGTGGCACTGAAGGAAGCCGGCTACACCTCGGTGGAGCTGCTCGATACGGCCGCTGATGACTTTATGGTAACCATGGCAACCGGCGGCTTTGATGTGGCGTTTATCGCCATGCACGGTGCCGGCGGCGAGGATGGTGCCATGCAGGGCGCCATGGAGACCCTGGGTATCCCCTACACGGCCTCGGGCGTGCTTGCTAGCGCCTGCGGTGCCGACAAAGAGGTCTCTAAGCTCCTGTACGCCAAGGCGGGCATTCCCATTGCCCCCGGCCTTGCGCTCGAGGTGGGCGATGAAGTCGATATCGATCATATCGTCGAGGTTTGTGGCGAGCGCAGCTTTGTGAAGCCGGCCGTCAACGGTTCCAGCTATGGCATTTCCCTGGTCCATGAGCCCTCCGAGCTGCCCGCGGCAATTGCCAAGGCGTTTGAGTACGGCGACAAAGTGCTGGTCGAGAAGTGCATCGAGGGTACCGAGATCACCGTCGGCGTGTACGGCGAGGACGACGTGCGCGCCCTGCCGATTGTCGAGATTCGTAAGCCCGAGGACTGCGAGTTCTACGATCTGGACGTGAAGTATGTCGACCCTACGGACATCCATCGCATTCCGGCGCAGATTTCACCCGAGAATTACGCTCGTGCCCAGGAGCTTGCCTGTGCTGCTCACAAGGCCCTCGGTTGCCTGGGTATCTCGCGCAGCGACTTTATCGTGAGTGAGGACGGCCCCGTTATCCTCGAGACCAATACCATTCCCGGCATGACCGATACGTCGCTGTATCCGGACGAGATCCGCCACACCGACGACATGACGTTCCCGCAGGTCTGTGACAGCCTGATCCGTATGGGCCTTCGTCGAGCGGGCATTGCATGCTAATCGAGGACGCGGTTTCGTCAGGAACGCCGCAGTTTGTCATCGACTCCTATGCCACGCTTGCCGAACGCGCCAAAACGCAGTCCTTTGGTCTTATCGAGGAAGATGTGATTGTCCTCGATACCGAGACCACAGGTCTTTCGGTGCAGGACAATGAACTGATCGAGATCTCGGCGGCCCGTCTTTCGGGCCGCGAGATCGTCGACCGTTTCGATACCTTCGTGCATCCCAAGCAGCTGATTCCCGCCGAGATTACCGAGCTCACGAGCATTACAAATGCCGATGTGGCAGATGCCCCGTCGGCCGTTGAGGCCGTCGCCGCTCTCGCCGATTTTGTCGGTGGTTGCCCGGTGATCGCACATAACGCCACGTTCGACCGCTCGTTTATCGAGTCGGTCAAAGGCGGCGTCAACGTGAGCGATATTTGGATCGATTCGCTGGCGCTGTCGCGAATCGCGCTTCCGCGCCTGGCCTCGCACAAGCTGTCTTTTATGGCCGATCTGTTTGGCTGTGACTCGGTATCACACCGTGCCAATGCCGACGTCGACGCCCTGTGTGGCGTATGGCGCGTGTTGCTCGTGGCGCTCACCGACTTGCCCCAGGGCCTCATGGCGCGCCTAGCCGACATGCATCCGGATGTGCCTTGGTCCTATCGTCCTATCTTCTCATTCTTGGCAGGGCAGAACCCTGGTTCTATCTTCTCTCTCAGCGCCGCTCGTGCTGACGTTCTCAAGGCCGATCGCGCCGACGATCGGGTGGACGCCGACGAACTGCCGGTCCTCAAGATGCCGAGTCGTGAGGAGATTGAGGCAGACTATGCGCCAGGTGGCCTGGTCAATCGCATGTACCCCACCTACGAGCCGCGTGATGAGCAGATCGCGATGGCGCTCGAGGTCCGCGATGCGCTGGTCACGGGCACTCATCGTGTAATTGAGGCGGGCACGGGCGTCGGCAAATCGATGGCCTATCTGGTGCCTTTTGCCGAGGCAGCACGCCGCAACAACATCACGGTTGGTATTGCGACCAAATCGAACAATCTCGCCGACCAGCTCATGTACCATGAGCTGCCAATACTTGCCGAGCAACTGGACGGTGGTCTGTCATTTTGCGCTCTCAAGGGGTATGACCACTATCCGTGCCTGCGCAAGCTTGAGCGCATGAGCCGCGGCCAGGTCGAGATTACCACCAAGCGCGATCCGGCGGACACGCTCACGGCGGTCGCGGTCATTATGGCGTACGTCTGCCAATCAGCCGATGGCGACCTCGACTCACTTGGTATTCGGTGGCGCAGCGTCAACCGCCCCGACTTTACGACGGCCTCGCGCGAGTGTGCTCGTCGCCTCTGCCCGTTTTTCCCTGATAAATGTTTGGTCCACGGCGCTCGCCGTCGTGCGGCGCATGCCGATGTGGTGGTCACCAACCATTCCCTGCTGTTCCGCAACGTTGCGGCCGAGGGCAGGATTTTGCCTCCGATTCGTCATTGGGTAATCGACGAGGCCCATTCCATCGAGCGCGAGGCGCGCCGCCAGTGGGCGCGCGTGGTGTCGGCGGACGAGTCACGCGTTCTGTTTGAGCGCCTGGGTGGCTCGAGCACCGGCGCGCTAAGCCAGGTTTCCCGTGATTTGGCAACCTCCGAGGGCTCTACGCTCTATCTGGGCCTTACTGCCAAGGCGACGTCGACGGTTGCGCGCGCGAGCATGGCAATCGCCGACGTGTTCGATGGCGTTCGCGAGCTCGGCCGCCGGGCCCGTGGGGGTTATGACAATGCCAATCTATGGATTGGCCCCGAGCTGCGCGAATCTGACGACTGGCATGATTTCTTACAGTCGGCCTACACTGCCATCGACGCATTGGAACAAGCAGACAAGAGCGTCGACGCGCTGGTGCAAGCCGTCGCCGCCGACAAGCCCGAGGTTGTTGTCGACCTGGGTGATATCTCGCGCCGCCTGCACGAGCTGGCCGAGAACCTCAAACTCATCATTGATGGCACCGATGAACACTACGTGTATTCGCTGCAGGTCAATCGCAGGTTGCGTGCCGGCGGAGAGTCGATGACCGCAGAGCGCATCGACATTGGCGAGGCCTTGGCAACCGAGTGGCTGCCCGAGGTTCACACGGCTATCTTTGCCTCGGCGACCATGACGGTGTCCAAAAGCTTTGAACACTTTAACCACGCGGTCGGCCTCGATCGCATCGGCGTTTCAACATCCTCATCGTTGCACTTGGACTCGAGCTACGACTTCGATTCGAACATGGCTGTAGTCGTTGCGGGCGATATCCCCGATCCGCGCGATCGTGAGAACTATCTTACGGCGCTCGAGCGCGTGCTGGTCGACGCCCATCTTGCCATGGGCGGATCGGTGCTCACACTGTTCACCAATCGGCGCGACATGGAAGACCTGTACGCCCGCGTTGAGCCCAAGATGGCCCGTGCGGGTCTGGAGCTCAACTGCCAGCAGCGCAACTCATCTCCTCGTCGCCTGCGCGACCGGTTTATCAACGAGCCGACCTCCTCGCTTTTTGCGCTTAAGGCCTTCTGGGAGGGATTCGACGCCAGCGGCGAGACGCTGCGCTGCGTCATCATTCCCAAACTGCCGTTCTCGAGCCCCACGGACCCGCTCTCGTGCGAGCGCAACCTGCGCGAAGACCGCGCTTGGGTGCGCTATTCGCTGCCCGAGGCGGTGCTCGAGGTCAAGCAGGCAGCCGGCCGCCTTATCCGCTCGTCGACCGATTGCGGCGTGCTGATTCTGGCCGACCCGCGCCTGGTGACGAAGGGCTACGGTAAGAAGTTCTTAACGTCGCTGCCCACGAGCTCCTATCAGCGCATCGAATCGGCGCAGATCGGACACTATCTGCAACTGTGGCGCGCACGCCACGAACGGCGCCGCTAAAGCGGACAGACGAGGGTTTTTGCCATATCGCACAGACGCTTTGACAGGGCGGGGTCATCCAAGATACGGATGGCTCCGCCCGCTGCGATTACCTGGCTCAGTAGCCAACGCTCGGAGCCGTAATGCACGGTTACCGTTGCTAGGTCTGCCCCGCTGCGCTCGATTTGGGTGATGCCGGCCCAGTCCAGATGCTCCGCCATATCGAATGGCATCAAGAGCTTTGCGCTACGCTGCGTCCGGGCAAGGGAATCGTGGAGGGATGCAACGTCCGGTGCGTGAGACACGACGGAGTCTTCCGTCAAGGTGAGTCCCTCGATTTTATCCATGCGATAGGTGCGCTGCTCATCGACCGCGATGTCCCAGGCAATCAGGTATGTTTGGTCGCCGTTTGCCGTAATGCGCAAGGGGTCGACCAGACGCTCGCGTGGCCGTGTATCGTCCATCGAGCGATACGAGATACGGCAGCGAACACCGTCCTGAATGGCGCAGCTCAGCTGCTGCCAGTGCGACCCGTGACTGACGGTGTCAAAGACGCGCTGGTTGTAGCCGAGCTCTTCGGGTAGAAGGGCATGTCGAATCCGAGCCGCCGCCTGGGGCTCGATCCCCAACGATTCAAGTTCGTGGTTGAGCACAGCGCCCTCGGCGGCACTCAGGCGCAGCGGTAGCACACGCCCGGCGTCACCGGTGAGGACCACACACTCGCCGCGGCATTCGCAGATGATGCGCGCGCCCGATTCTCGGTCCGCGAGCGTCGAGACGATCTCGAGAATCTCGTCGAGTGATACCCCCGTGATGTCAAAGCGGCTGCAAATTTCGGTTCGTGTCATGCCGCTCTCGCCGGCGGCGTAGAGGGCCTCCATGATGTCGATGGCGCGCGAGAGCCTCTGCTCGCTGGTGAGTTTACGCACGGGCATGCTCGTGCACCGTCCTTTCAATGAGGTGGTTCCATGCCTGCTTGAGCGATTTGGGGGCCATGGGCCTCATGCCGTCCATGGCGTGGGCCATGCAAAATGAAGCGGCGGCTTCAAGATCGCGCACGTCAACGGTCCAGGTCCATCCGGCGTCGGTGCGCGCGAGCTCGCCTCGCCCGTGCGTGAGACCGTTGATCATATCGATCTGTGTCTGAGGGGCGAACGAGAACGTAGCTGCAACGGGCGGTCGGTCGGCAAAATCGAATTCAAAGAACAGGTAGTCGCTGAGGTTGAAGTCCGCAGGGATGGCGTAGGCCTTCGAAGGACGCCAAGCGCGAACGATACGGTCGCAGCGGAATGTCCTGATGTCGTCGGTAACATTGTCGAGGCCGCAGAAGTACGCCACGCCCTCACGCTCGAACATGCCGTAGACGCAGACGGTACGTTCTTTCTGCTCGCCGCGTCCGTTTTGGTACAAAAAGCGCAGCGCGCAACGCTCGGCAAAGGCACTCCATACCGCATCGACGGCGGGAGAGCGGCGGATCGGCGCCTCGTCTATCGCCGTCCTACCGGTGAGATAGGCAATCTTGGAGCGAATATCGGCAAGCGGTGCGGCAAAAGTGGATGAGCCGGCCGCTAGCGTCTGGTCGATGGCGTTGAGCAAGATATCGGCGTCGTCTGCGGTGATGAGGCCGCCTGCAGCAAACGTGTGCTCGCGGTCGATTGTCCACGAGCTTTCCTCGGTCTCCTGCGCACCGGCAGGACGAACCTCCTTGATTAAGATGCCACGCTCGAGCAGTTTGTCACGATCGCGCCGAAACTTGCGCTTATCCGAGTCGATGTTGCCCGAGCCATATCCCAGGTCAGAATCCAAGACGATCTGCTCGGTCGTCAGCGGTTCGGGGGAGCTGTTGAGCACAAAGAAAAGATTGAGGATGCGCTGAGCCGTTTTATCGAAACCGGGCTCCGAATTCCCCTTTTTAATTGTCTCGGTCGTGTCGCTTGCCGTCATAGAGTCCTCGCATGAGAAGGTGGTTTGCTGCCATGATTTTAGTCCGATATGGAGATTAGGCTATATCCTTGTCCGCTCGGGGCGTTAAGATGGCCCGAATTCGGTCGTTTGCGCTCGCTCGGGGTATACTTTCGACTATATACGGTTCTAATGTGCATGCATTGGGCCTATTTGTCGGATTATGGATGTGGAGCGCACATGGCGAACACCCAGAACTATATTAACCACCTGCTGCAGAACACCGGCATTACGCCGGCATGCAGCGAAGAAGAGCGCTTGGCTGCCGAGGATATCGCTCAGATCTTCCGCAACCACGGCTTTGATCCCGAGGTTCAGGAGTTCAATGCCCCGGCGCCTAGTAGATTGGCGTTTGCCGTTACCGGTATTCTTGCGTTTGCCGGCGCCCTGCTGATGGGCATCGGCGGCGGTATCGGCTTGGTCGGCACCTTGCTGGCCATTGTCGGCGCCGTTCTTTACGTGCTCGAGCGCACGGGCCACCCCGTTGTCTCGCGCCTGGGCAAGACGGGCGTGAGCCAAAATGTCATCGCCTACCACAAGGCCTCGGGCCCGCTCGCGTCTCCGCGCAACCGCCCGGTGGTTGTTGTCGCACACTACGACTCTCCCCGTGCTGAGCTGCTCGCCCGTGAGCCCTATGCTTCGTATCGTGCGCTCATCGCCAAGCTGTTGCCCGTTGCCACGGTTGCCCCCGCTGCCGTTGCCATCCTGCGCATCCTGCCGCTCCCCGGCGCGCTCAAGGTTCTGCTGTGGATTGTCGCGATCCTCGCTTCCCTCGTTGCGCTTGCCAACGCGGCAAACATCATCTCTAACCGCCACATTCTTCCCTATACGTCCGGCGCGGTGTGCAACAAGTCTTCTGTCGCCGCTATGCTCGGCGTTATGGACAACGTTGCTCCCTTCCAGGGCGAAAACGAGTTTCCCGACGATATTCCGTTCGATACCTATTTTGGGGAGCAGAAGCGTCGTGCCGAGGAAATAGCGCGCGCGGCGGCGGAGTATGCCGCGGCCCAGCAGCAAAACGACTACGGCAACACCATCGAGTACGAAGAGCCTACCTACGCCGAGGACGAGTTCGGTCAGCCGATTGCTCCCGACGCCCAGACCGAGCCCGAACAGGGTGAGGCTTTCGACGAGCAGATCGAGGGCTTTGAGGGTGCGTCTGCCGACGAGACGCTGATCGGCGCCATCGTGCCCGAGGATCAGAATCAGGCTGTCCAGGCCGAAGAGCTCAATGACGAGGTTCCCGCTGCCGAGGCGGCGGAGGAGCCTGCCGCCGCCGAGCCCGAGCCCAAACTCTATCGCAATGCCGCGGGCAACATCCGCTTTGGTTCGGATGCCATCCGTGCGCTCGGAATGCTTCCCGAGTCCTGCACGCTCGATTACGAGGAGGGCGAGGAGCCGACGTTTGAGCCCGAGCCTGCCCCCGTCGTGACTGCGCCCGCGCCCGTTGCCGCCGTGGATAATGAGTCTGCCGCGGTTACCGCTGCCGTTGCCGAGCCTGAGGCGGTGTCCGCGATCGATCATGCGGCAGGACTGGACATTTTGGCTCCCGCCGCACCGGCGCAAGACGTTGCGGACGAGTCTGACGACGATTACGTTGAACAGCCGAGGCGCGTGTCTTACGAGAGCGATACTGATTTCTCGGCCGAGATTCCCGCGGCAACGCCCCATGCCGATATTGCATCCGCATTCTCTTCGATTGGCGCCAGCGCTTCCAGCTTCTTTAAGGGTGCGCTTGCAAAGGGCAAGAAATTTGTCGACGATTTCGAGGAGAAGCGCGCTGCCGCACGCGAGGCTGCCGAGCAGGAGGCTATCGCTCAGCAGCAGGCAGCTGAGGCGGCACGTGAGCTCGCTGCGCAAGAGTTCGAGCAGAACGAGGCTATGCAGTCCGTGCCCGTCGACGCTGCCGAAGCTACAACGTCCTTTGAGTCCCAGCAACCGACGTCCGCGGATGTTGTTGAGGCGACAACGTCTTTCGAGGCCCAGCAGCACGTCGATAGCACCATGTCGTTTGATGCCGCGCAGTTCGATTCCACGATAACGTTTGAAAAGCAGGGCACCGCGATTGCCGAGCCCCTTCCTGCTTCCGATGAACAGGACGACGCGGCAGACGATGGCGAGCCCATTGATGCTGCCGAAATCCAAGATGCTGCCGAGGGCGAGTCCGTCGAGGCCAACTCTGACGAAGAGCAATACGCGTCAGCCGATCAAGGCGATTCGACCGAGGTCGAGCAGGAGGAAGTGCCTGCGGTGACCGAGGCTCCCGAGACGGATGAGTCGAGGCCTTACTCCACGCAGATTTTCACCATGCCGACCCCGAGTGGTTCCGGTGGCACGGTTGCCAATGTCGCTCCCACCCAGGACGAAACGGTCGATTCCCTTATGGCCCAGATTTCCTCCCAGGCATCACCGCGTCCGCAGATGAATGTTCCCGATCCGGCGTCGGCACCGTCGCCTGCACCTTCCTCGTCTCCGCTGGCTTCGGTCCCCGATCCGTCGCTGCCGTCGATGAAGCAGGCAAACGTTGCGTCTCGCACGTCGCTGTTCGACCTTCCCGATCCCTCTGCCCAGGTCAACGACCCCTTTGCTACTGCCCAGGGTCCCGAACCCACATCGGCACCCGTTGCGCCTCCTATGCCCGTTGCGTCGGGCGCGCAGCCGATCGAGACCATTTCGGCTCCCGCCCCGGCGGCACCCAAGTCTCGCAAGCGCGGCCTGGGTGGCCTGTTCGGTCGTAAAAAGAAAAACGAGCAGGACAGCATGAGTGACTGGCTGGGCGTCGAAGACGATTGCGATGCCAAGAAGTCCGGTCGCGGTATCGGTTCGTGGGATAATTTCGAGGACGATAACGATGGCTGGAAGGGCGGCGCTACGTCTTCCGACGGCGCTTCTTCCGAAGATATGCTCTCGGCTGTCGCCTCTATGGGCGATGATGAGCTGCTCGGTCACGATATCTGGTTTGTGGCAACGGGCGCCTCGGATTGTGATGGCGCCGGCATGAAGGCCTTCTTGGCTTCGCATCGCGATAAGCTCCGCGGCGTATTCTTTATCAATCTTGAATCCGTCGGCGCCGGTAGGCTTTCGGTTGTGACGGTCGAGGGCGAACAACAACTGCTCAAGGGCGATCGCCGCATCATGAACCTGGTCAGCAAGGTCTGCAAGTCGTTCCATGTCGATTGTGGCGCGCTCGAGATGCCCTATGCCAAGACCGATGCCTATGCCGCGCTCGAGGCGAGCCGCCGAGCCCTCACTATCGCCGGCGTGGACGGCACGCGTCTGGCTTGCGCTCGTACCGAGGACGACCTGCCCCACAATGTCAACCCGACGAACATTGCCACGGTATCCGAGGTCGTGACCGAGGTTATCCGCCGTTCGTAGACGGAGCTCTAAGGAGTCAACGTGTTTTCGTATATTAAGCGCCATTGGCCTGTCTACGTGATTTTGACCCTGATTGCCATTGCGTTAGGATTTGGGGCTGCCTACATCGTGGGTGCAAAGGGCTCGACCCCCGCCTCCGCAATCAGCGAAGAGGTGGAGCAAGAACAGAGTACGGGTGCCGATGGGATTCCTGAGTCCGAGCAGGCAATCGTTGATGGTGGATTTTCGTCTGCAGAGTAGATACGGCGATTTACATGATTGAAAGCGGGTGAGCCAGGGGACTGGCTCGCCCGCTTTTTCATCGCGCTAGCGCTTCTTTGGGATCGACCTAAGGCGAGCGAACCATAGGGCTGCGGCACCCGAGGTCAGGAGCGCGGTGATGCAAGCGGCGATGGGAACTGATCCTGTTGCCGGTAGGTCCTGCGGTAGGGTACAGCGTTGAATAACGCTGTCCTCGTCATGTGACTCAAGTTTATCGCCGCCACCGTTGCGGCAAAGATCGACGCGCGCGCTGTTGGTGAGTGCGGTTTGGGGCGTATAAGCCGACGTTGCCTGCATGTGTACGACTGCGCCCCGAGCGTCTGTGCCAAGGATTGCTTTGGCATCGTCAAGGTCGTCGTGCTCATCTTTGAGATCATCGCGGGTCCAAGAATCCGCATCGCTTCGAGTCGTAAAGTCGGCGGCTACCGCACCGTATTCAATTCGAATGCCCGTTACGACGGTATTGGATGCAAGGTCGAGTTCTTTCGCCTCGAGTGTGGTGGATTCCGTGGTCGAGATATCCGCCTTCCAGAGGTGCCAGCCGTCGTAATCGACGAGGCGGCAATCCTCACCCAGACTCTCCCTTACTTCGTCGGACTCAAGCCAAGGATTTTCGTGCCCATCGTCAAGTGTCGCGTTTGCCGGCTCATCGACGTCTGTCGAGTCCAACGGCGTCGTGCGATACCACACGTTGCACAGACCATTGAGGTCGCCGATGGCGACGGGGGTTTCGATTGAGACGAATCTCGCCGTATCGTCGTCGGCACACTCAAGATCATCGGTAATTGTGAACTCATCAACCCAGGTAGTTGAATCGTTTCGAGCGTCGATGGTATAGGAGAAAAGCCCATCCGTATTGGTTTGCATTGCGGCACGGTTTTTACCATCGCCGTTAGCCAACAGGTCCTTCCCGATAGGTTGGACAAGTTCCTGACGCTTGTCGACCTGTCCTTTGATCTCGATGGGCGCATCCTTCATCGCGACGGATTGGACTTCTCCCGTATCCTTTATTTCAAACGTTATCTCCTCGGCAAGGTCATAGGTCCGCGGAGACATCATTTCGCGCAACGAGTAGGTGCCGGGTGCAAGATGTTCGACGCGGTGCGGCTTGTCGGATGAGGTCCAGGAGTCTATTTCAGTTTTATCGGGACCATATAAGGTGAGCTGTGCGCCTTCCACTTCCTGCTCGCCGCTTGCATCGACCTTGGAGATATCAACCTTGGTGTAATCGTCGGATACGTTAAGCCGTGCTTCTACAACGGGTGTTTTCTGGTCGGCATAAGTAAGGTCGACAATATGGGTTGTCCGATCGAGCAAGAAGCCTGCCGGCGCTTGAGTCTCGACAACCTCGTAGCGTGCGGCGCCAGGTCCCAGCGGGAGGTTGTCCGCGCGTGCTTCTCCAGTTTCATCCGTCGTGACGGTAGCGACAGTCTCACCGTCGAGCGCGGCAATGCTACCGTCGGGGCGCACGATATCACCCGAGGCACGGATCTCAAAGACGGCGCCCGCGAGGCTGCTGCCGTCTATGGCATCGGTTTTAACGATCCTGATGTTTCCGGTCGCGGCGTGGTCATAATACGAGGCGATTGCAACGGGCGTTAGGTTCATGTCGGCGGGTATGTTTACCTCGATTTCTTCGCCGACAAGATAGGGCTCTTTGGCCGAGGTTTCGCGTACATAATAGGTGCCCGGCACGAGCGATTCGGGCAGTGTGACGGTCCCGGTCGCGTCAGTCGTAAAGGTGTCCATTACGTTATGTGCTGGATACCAGCAAGTTTGTGAGACAGGTTCGTGATTGCTGTCGAGGAGTTGGAAGGTGAATCCGGCTAGTGGAACAGAAGCGCCTGTTTGGGCATCGCGTTTTACAATCTGGAGATGCGTCGACAGCGCGTGGTTGTCCACGATATATTGAAGCTCGGCGCCGTTGGAAATCTGATTGGCCCCGACGGTCCATTCCCCTGCACGTTTAAAACCCTCGGGGACGGTTTCCGGAACCTCGCGAACCGTGTAGCCGGCACGATCGTATGGGACGGCTCCGTGGACACCGGCGGGTCGCTTACCTGTGCCGAACCATGCTTCGGGCTGGTCTTTGGTGGAGGCAAAGCCATAGATGTTTGTGGTCAATGTGCCAACAACCTGCTGAGAGCTGTTGCTGACAACCTCAAAGACAACACCACCCGCCGGCTGCTCCAGGCCGGATTGGTCGCTATTGCCGTAATCCTTGAATTTGGAAATCTCAAGGTCAAACGCAATGGGGATATCGGAAATGCGAGATTCGATCTCGACCACGCATGAATCGCCGAGCTGGTCGGCTCCAACGGTATAGGTCCAGCTGTCGTTGGATGGCAGGTAGCCCTCGGGAGCTTTTGATTCGTAGATGGTAAAGGTTCCTAAGGGGACATCGGCGAGGGTGGCCCGACCGCTTTCGTCAGTCGTGAGGATTTGTGCCCATCCAGGGGTGGATTGCGACACACACGTGAACTCTGCTCCTGCGAGTGAAGATCCCACCTGGGGGCCGGCATTCGTCGCGGCATCGAGTTTTACGATACGCAGGTTGATGGTGCCGGGCTGTTCATCGATGGCGACCTGTCCACCGTCATTCGCCGTGGTAAAGGCGATGCGATCACGACGGGGGACATAGCCGGCCGGCGCCTTCGTTTCAACTAGGTAGTATGCCGTGTTGGGCAGAAGTGTTGCTTGCGCTCGACCGTTGCCGTCCATCTGGACGGTGCCGACACGCGCGCCGCTGGCACTCTCAAAAACATCAAATGTTGCCCCTTCAAACTGATAAGTATTGTTTCCGCCGGTAATGGCAGCGTTTGCAGACTGCTTTTGGAAGGAAACAGAGACCGCCGGCAGTACATAGAGCATGTCTTGACGTTTGCTGCCGCCCGATACAGCTCCTAGATAGCGCCGCGCGCGGTGCGGAGCGGCTTTGATGCTTCCTGATTTTGCGCTGTCGTGGAGCCACCGCGCAGCCGCCACGACTTCATTGTCGGCGGTAAAGTGTCCACTCTTGGTTTTGCCCTGAGCGGTCGTGTAGGAGTAGGTGCCGTCGACATGGGTAGTGCCGTTGAGCATCCATACGGCAAGCTGGGTGGCAGCGCGGGCGCGATCGGGTGAAAGATGGTAACCGCCAAACGACGTGGCGGTAGGATATCCGTGACAAACGATTGCCGCGAACTCGTCGTCGAGCCACACCCAGCCTTGATCAAAGTTGAGCCATGGGCCGCCCGGCTTGGTGGGGCCGGGACGCTCCTGGTTCATGCAGTAGGCAATCGAGGCGTCTTGAGCTTCATACTTGCCGATGAAGAAGGGCCCACAATCATCGCTAATAGTGCGGAAGCCGAGCTGATCGTAGCCATCGACGGCAAATGCGGCTCCCGGTGCCAGGCAGCCGAAAAGCAGGAAGAGGAGCAGGAGCAGCGGACCTGTTGCGATTGCGCTGTGGACAGAGTGCGTGGGTGCGTTGGACATGGCTGCTCCTTATCCCTCGTGCGCCGCACGGGGAGGCTGCGACGCGTAGGATGAGGCTACCCCCGAGGTTCATGCGGGTAAGTACCGGAGCCTGACCAAAAGCTTGCCCAATTCCTGACAAATTGAGCTCAAATACAACAATCAAGCAAAAGTGCAGGTAGAGGATAGGGAGAACAGGAGGTCAAAGGTCCTCATCTCCACAATTGACGCGATTTTCAAACGAATCTCCACAGCTAAAACAAGCATCGCCACCCTTGTATCGAACAAGACAACCGCGTTATACTATCCCCCACATATGCGGGCATCGCCAAGTGGTAAGGCATCAGCTTCCCAAGCTGACACTCGCGGGTTCGAATCCCGTTGCCCGCTCCAGTAAAAAGCACAAGCACGGCAGCGTTACGTTGCCGTGCTTTTTACTACCAAGTGCCGGGATTCGAACCCGCCAGGGTGCGAGCGTAAAGCAAACGCGAAGCGTTTGTAGCGAGCAGGCGAAGGCGCCGGCAGGCGCCTGAAGCCGGTGCGGATTTGCGAAGCAAATACGCGGACGTCCCGTTGCCCGCTCCAATTCCAAAATGTTAGGTTAATGCCTACTGCCCATACTTGCACCTGCGCACGGTACAATGGTTGGGTTACGACCAACGTGCCAATAACCAAAAAGGAGCCGCTATGATCGATCGCTATACCCGCCCGGAGATGGGACACATCTTCTCCCTCGAGAACAAGTACGCCATTTGGCAGGAAATCGAGGTTCTGGCCTGCGAGGCCCAGGCGGAGCTCGGCAAGATCGGTATTTCCAAAGACGAGGCCCAGTGGATCCGCGACCATGCCAACTTTGAGAAGGCGAAGGTCGATGAGATCGAGGAAGTCACGCGCCACGACGTCATTGCCTTCCTGACCAACATGAAGGAGTACATCGATGCCGATGTTCCCGAGGGCGACCCCAAGCCCAGCCGCTGGGTTCACTATGGCATGACCAGCTCCGATCTGGGCGACACGGCCCTGTGCTACCAGCTCACCCAGGCCTGCGACCTGATCATCGAGGACGTCAAAAAACTCGGCGAGATCTGCAAGCGTCGCGCCTTTGAGGAGCGCAACACGCTCTGCGCCGGCCGTACTCATGGCATCCATGCCGAGCCGATGACCTTTGGCATGAAGTTTGGCTCTTGGGCCTGGGAGCTCAAGCGCGATCTGGATCGTCTTGAGGATGCCCGCAAGAACGTTGCCTTTGGTGCCATCTCGGGCGCCGTCGGCACGTACAGCTCCATCGAGCCGTTTGTCGAGGAATATGTCTGCGAGCACCTGGGCCTGGTTCACGACCCGCTGTCCACGCAGGTTATTAGCCGCGATCATCACGCCTACCTCGCCGGCGTTCTTGCCACCACCGCGGCCACCTGTGAGCGCATCGCTACCGAGGTTCGCAATCTGCAGAAGACCGATACACTCGAGGCCGAGGAACCGTTCCGTAAGGGTCAAAAGGGCAGCTCCGCCATGCCGCATAAGCGCAACCCCATCACCATGGAGAAGGTCTGCGGCCTGTCGCGCGTCGTGAAGGCCAACGCGCAGGTTGCCTTCGACAACGTCGCCCTGTGGCACGAGCGTGACATTTCGCACTCCTCTGCCGAGCGCGTCGCCCAGGCCGACAGCTTCATCGCCCTCGACCACATGTTCCAGTGCCTCATTCGCGTTATCGACGGCCTGCAGCTGTATCCCGCTCGCATGATGGCCAACCTCAACAAGACGCGCGGCCTCATCTTCTCCTCCAAGGTGCTGCTCGCCCTCGTCGATACGGGCATCACCCGCGAGGACGCGTACGCCATTGTGCAGGAGAACGCCATGGCAACCTGGCACGAGGTACAGGATTGTGTCTCCGGCCCTACCTTTAAGGAGCGTCTCGAGGCCGACCCGCGCTGCACCGTCAGCCAGGAGAAGCTCGACGAGATCTTTGATCCATGGGACTTCCTCACCCGTATCGACACGGTCTTTGATCGTCTGGAGCAGCTGAGCTTCGAGTAGGTTCGGCATAACGTTAGCTTTTTGGGGCGCTTTGCTGGTAATGTGTGTTGCCGGCAAAGCGCCTCGTTGCATTTAGGGAAAGACGGGGATAATAGTCGTCTCGAATAACATTCTGAGAGGGGATCGCATGATTTCGTTTGATTACAAGCCTCAGGGCGTGTGTGCTCGCAATATTCACCTTGACCTTTCCGATGACGGCAACAAGGTGATAGGCGTTGAGTTTACCGGTGGCTGCGACGGCAATCTCAAGGCAATCTCCAAGCTGGTCGAGGGCGCTCCTGCCGATCGCGTAATCGAGGTTCTCGCCGGTAATACCTGCGGTATGAAAAAGACCTCCTGCGCCGACCAGCTTACGCGCGCCATCGAGGCCGCTCGCGCCGAGATCGCCTAATGGGTATCGCCGATCACATCAAGAACGGAATATCGCGTCGCGGCTTTGTACTCGGTGGGGCTGCCGCGGGCGCTGCCACGGTGCTTGCCGGATGCTCGAAAAAAACGGGTACCAGCGATGATGCCGCCGGCGAGCCGCAGGTTATCAAGGACGATTCCAAAATCATCTCGATTACGGATGAGTATGAGGCTGTCGACATCAATCTTGAGCCGGCGGCGTCGTGGACGCTGCCTCTGGGTACGCTGCTGTACTACTGCGACGGCGATTACGCCGCGGCGATGATGGCGCCCGCATCGGCATTGCACGCCAACACGCTCGGTGTGCTCAACCTGGGCGATGGCTCGCTTGCCACATTAATCGAGGATCCTATCGAGGGCACGGGATACGCATTCTACGATGTCCGTGCCGGCGACGGCGTATTCGCGTGGGTTGAGATGAACTTTGCCAATTCATCGTGGAAGCTCTACGCTCAAAATCTGTCGGGCGCTTCGCTCTCTGGCGATGTGGTTGAGCTCGATCGAGGTGGCAAGGACTATGATCCGCCCCTGTTTACGGCGTTCGGGTCATCGGTTATCTGGTATAAGATGCCTTCGGCAGGCGGCAATAAAACGAGTAGTGATTCGTTTTGCTATCGTCGCTCGCTTGATGAATCCAAGGCCGAGGCAATTTGGAAATCGACGGGCCGCTTTGCATCGGCTCCGCGCGCGAGCGACGGCATTTTGACCATCTCGCCGCGTGTCCGCAACGACGAGGGCGTCTACTACGGCATAACGGCAATCGATCTGACCGACGGCAACAACACCAAGCGTGCCCAGCTGGTCCTCCCTTCGTCAGTTTCGCCTTTCGAGGCCGTGTATATGGGCGATACCTTCGTGTTTTCTATCGAGGCGGCCTATAGTGGCGTGGGCAGCCTGGGCAATATGGGCACGTATATCGGTAATGAGGGAGGGCCGTACCTCTTCCTGTCCCGCGAGCCGCTCGCATGTGCGGCTGGCAAGAAGAATAAATACCTTGTTAAGGTACAGGCGTCGCATTTCCTGATCGACACCTCTGCCAAGACCTATGGCTCGCTGCTGTCGCCCGACCGCGCTTTGGAGTATGGCGATTATCCGGCTACGGCGGGAAAATCGGACTCATTCCTTACGTACGCCACGGTGCGCAACAGCCAGGGTATACCAGAGACGGTCACTGCACGCCTATTCTCTCTTTAAGCTTAGAGGGGTTAAAAAGGCGCCAACAGGGGAATAAACGCGTTGTAATTGTGAGTACCGCCCGCCGAGCTGCCGCGCCATAGCGGCATCCGGCGGGCTCAGGTGCGTTAGAATGGGCTTGTTCTTAGCTAATTGAGACAGGGGGGCCGTGTTATGGCTTCAGATGCAAAAAAGATTCTGCTGGTCGAGGATGAGAAGGCAATCCGTGACGCCGTCGCTGCCTATCTCGAGCGCGAAGGCTACTGGGTTGTGGGCGTCGGCGACGGCCAGTCCGCGATCGAGGAGTTCGAGAAGCATCAGTTCGACCTGGTCGTGCTTGACCTTATGCTCCCCAAGATCCCCGGCGAGCGCGTTTGCCGCACCATTCGCGATACCTCGGATGTCCCCATCATCATGCTGACGGCTAAGGGCGAGATCGAGGACCGTATTATCGGTCTTGAGCTCGGCGCCGACGACTATCTGATTAAGCCGTTCTCGCCGCGCGAGCTCGTCGCCCGCGTTCGCGCTCTGTTCCGCCGTGCCCATCAGGCCGACGAGCCCGCCGTCGAGGTGCTCGACTTCGGCGATCTGGTCATCGATATCTCGGGCCACAAGATCTTGGTCGAGGGCAAGGAAGTCGATCTGACGGCTTCCGAGTTCAAGCTGCTCACCACGCTTGCCCGTCATCCCGGCCGTGTGTATAACCGCATGGAGCTGGTCGAGAAGGTGCTCGGGTATGACTTTGAGGGCTATGAACGCACCATCGATAGCCACGTGAAGAACCTTCGCGCCAAGCTGGGCGATGATCCCAAGAAGCCCAAGTGGCTCTACACCGTCCATGGTGTCGGCTATCGCTTCGAGGCTCCGGCTAAGACCGATAAGTCGGACGAGAAATAGGGAAATCACATATGACACCTGCGCGCTTTGAAATCGGACAAAAGCACAAGCAGGAGAGCGAGGCGGGTTCCAAGGCTAGTTGGAACACGCCTCGTTCCGATTCACGGCCAACGATGAGCTATCCCTCGCGCATGGCACTTGCTTTTGCTCTGACATCGCTCATGACGGTATTGGTGCTGGTGGGCGTTGTCTCTGTTGTGTGGGGCACGGTCTTTTCGGATTACACACGCTCCAATATCGTCGAAATCGCAAATTCCGCTGCCGAGAAGTTGGCAACCTCATATGAGGAAAACGGCTCTTGGACCGCGGGAGAACTGCGCACGGTCGCAACGTCGAGTTTGGTTTCCGACGATCTGGGCATGCAGGTCGTCAATAAAAAGGGCGTGATCGTTTATGACGATTCCTGGCCCTCGGCAAGCGCCACCGCCGATGTACGCGAAAACCAGGCTACGACCGACGACACGAGCGGCAAGAGGGCATCGCATAGCCCGGTCTCGTCTGCTCCAACCGACTCCGATAGCGTTGCTAACGTCGAGATTGTAACGTCTTCCGGCGAGCATGTCGGACAGGTAAAGCTGTGGGCCATCGGCTCCGACGCTCTGCTCACCAAGGCGGACTCTGCGTTTAGGGAGAAGACCTTTAACGCCATGGCCCTCGCTGCGGTTGTTGCAATCTGCATTTCGGTCGTTATCGGATCGCTCGTGTCGCGCATGCTCACCAAGCCGATTCATCGCATCACCAGTACCGCAAAGCAAATCCGTGACGGCGACCTGTCGGCTCGCACGGGACTGCGCGGTGATGACGAGATCGATCAGCTGGGTGAGACCTTCGATGAGATGGCCACTTCGCTCGAGAAGGATATGAAACACGAGAAGCGCCTGACCTCAGACGTTGCACACGAGCTTCGCACGCCGCTTATGGCCATGCTCGCAACGGTCGAGGCCATGCAGGATGGCGTGTATCCCACCGACGATGAGCATTTGGAGACCGTTGCTTCCGAGACGCGTCGCCTGGCTCGTCTGGTGCAGCAGATGCTCGACCTGTCGCGCATGGAAAACAGCGCGGCTCCGCTCAACCTTGAGCCGGTGGACATGGTTCCTTTCGTGCGTTCCATCGTCAATGCCCAGGAGCGCCTGTTTGTCGACCGCGATCTGCGCCTGCGTTTTGCGGACGAGACCCAGGGTCACGACGATGTCGTCGAGGCCGATCCCGACATGATCACGCAATGTGTTATCAACCTCATGAGCAACGCCATGCGCTACACCCCCGAGGGCGGTTGGGTCGTGGTGTCGGTGCTCAGTGACCGCAAGCACGTCAGCATTGCCGTTTCTGATACCGGTATCGGTATTGCCAAGGACGATCTGTCGCGTATCTTCGGACGATTTTGGCGCGCCGATGCCAGCCGCGCCCGCGAAGCCGGCGGCCTGGGCGTTGGCCTCGCCGTGACCAAGCAGATCGTCGAGCGTCACCATGGCTACATATCCGTGGAGTCGGAGCTTGGAAAGGGTACGACTTTTACAATTCATCTGCCCCGCGAGCACACGGCGGACGCGGCATCTACTACAATGGAGCACTAGCTTTTCGCTATTCGGTGAAGGAGGGGCCGCGTCCCTGCCGCTCCGAGTTTGCGAAAACATGCGGGAAAGAACCCGCATTTCTGTCGTATTTAGGTAAGGAGTGACTCACGTGACAACGATGGAGCGTCGTCCGGATTCCCGTGGCAAGGTTCGTGATATTTACGATGCCGGTGAAAACCTGCTGATGGTCGCCACCGACCGCATTTCTGCGTTTGACTTCATTCTTCCCGACGAGATTCCGTTTAAGGGAGAGGTGCTCAATCGCATCTCGGCATTCTGGTTCGATAAGTTTGCCGACATCGTCCCCAACCATCTCGTTTCCATCGACCCGGCGGATTTCCCCGAGGAGTTTGCTGAGTATCGTGACTACCTCGCTGGCCGCGCCATGCTGGTTAAGAAGGCCCAGACGATTCCTATCGAGTGCATCGTCCGCGGCTATCTGACCGGTTCGGGCAAGAAGACCTACGACGAGAACGGCACCGTCTGCGGCATCCAGCTGCCTGAGGGCCTGACCGAGGCTTCCAAGCTTCCCGAGCCGCTGTTCACGCCGTCCACGAAGGCCGAGATCGGTGACCACGACGAGAACATCTCGTTCGCGCGTTGCTGCGAGATCGTGGGCGAGGACATCGCCACGCAGATTCGTGACCTTTCCCTCAAGATCTACAAGGCCGCTGCCGAGTACGCCGCGACCCGTGGCATCATCATTGCCGACACTAAGTTCGAGTTTGGTGTTATTGATGGCAAGGTCACGCTGATCGACGAGTGCCTCACGCCCGACTCCAGCCGTTTCTGGCCTGCTGCCAGCTACGAGGAGGGCAAGATCCAGCCTAGCTACGACAAGCAATTCGTCCGCAATTGGCTCAAGGCCAACTGGGATATGACGGGGGAGACCCCGCACCTGCCCGCCGAGGTCATCGATGGCACGTCCGAGCGCTATCGCGAGGCCTTCCAGATCATCACGGGCTCCCAGTTCACAAGCATGAAGGAGAACGCATAAGTGAGTACCCGTAGCGCCACGAACAAGCGCACGCAATCCCACGAAGTTACCGGGGTTGCGCGCAAGTCTGCCGCATCTGCTAAGCCCGCCCGCCAAGCAGCGAGCTCCGTTCGCGTCGTGCCGGCTTCGTCTAAGGCACGCCGCAAAGAGCTCGAGAAGGGCGAGAACCTCGAGGGCCTCTCTAAAGAGGAGAAGCGCGCCCGCAAGGCTAAGCAGCGCGCCAAGGAGGACCGCATCTATACGGTGTCGAATATCCTCCTCAAGCAGGACGAGGACTACACCAAGCGCCGTCGCATCTGGTGGATTGTGCTCGCCATTGGCATGGTGCTCGTCGTGGCAATTTGGGCCTCGCTGTACTTCGCTCCCGCTGGCATGGTGTCCAGCCCTGTCCAGATGGTCGGCATTGTTTTGTCCTACGTCATCATTTTGGGCGACTTTATCTATGACTTCGCTCGTATTCGTCCCTTGCGCAACATGTACCGCGCGCAGGCCGAGGGCATGTCCGAGAACAAGCTCAACGCTCTTATTGAGCGCGCGGCTGCCGAGGAGGACAAGAAGGACTCCAAGAAGAAGTAGCGTTTGCATACATACTTATCGCTAAGATATAAGGCGCGTCGTTTTTGCGGCGCGCCTTTTTACTGTTCTATAGATAGATGGAGTGGCACATGATTCGAGCTGCCCTGACGGTCGAAGAGGCTCTGGAGGGCATGAAGGCCCTGGAGCCCAAGATTAAAAACTACGCGCGCCTGGTCGTCCGCAAGGGCGTAAACGTCAAGCCCGGCCAGGAGGTCGTCGTTCAGTCTCCGGTCGAGTGCGCGCCGTTTGCGCGCGTGGTGGTCGCGGAGGCCTATGCTGCCGGCGCCGGCCACGTGACGGTCATTTGGGCCGATGATGCCGTGACGAGGCTCACGTACGAGCATGTCGAGAAAAGCTATTTTGAGCAGACGTCCGAGTGGAAGCGCATGCAGCTGGATTCCTTGGCCCAGGACGGTGCCTGCTTTGTCTTTATCGAGGGTGCGGACCCCGCCGCCCTTAAGGGCATCGATCCCGCTAAGCCCGCTGCAGCTTCTAAGGCAAAGAACACGCAGTGCAAAGTTTTCCGCCGTGGACTGGATTACAACATCAATCCGTGGTGCATCGCCGGCGCTCCGGTCGTGGCTTGGGCGCGCGAGGTGTTCCCGGGAGACGCCGATGAGGTTGCAATCTATAAGCTGTGGAATGCGATTCTGCACACCGCTCGCGCCGATGGCCAGGACCCAGAGAGCGACTGGGAGCTCCATGACGCCGCATTCGAAAAGAACCTGCGTTTCCTGAACGACAATCGTTTCGACTGCCTGCATTACACCGCGGCAAATGGAACCGATCTGACGATTGGCATGACGAAGGGTCACGAGTGGGCCGGCGGCAAGGGCAAGACGCCCGATGGGCACCCCTTCTTCCCCAACATTCCCACCGAGGAAGTCTTCACTTCGCCCGATCGCATGCGCGCCGACGGTATCGTGTACTCGGCCATGCCGCTCATCCACCACGGCAATAAAGTCGACGATTTTTGGATTAAGTTCGAGGGCGGCCGCGTGGTGGACTACGACGCCCGCGTGGGCAAGGCAACGCTCGCAAGTATCATCGATACTGACGAGGGCGCTGCTCACCTGGGAGAGGTCGCGCTCATTTCCAAGAACACGCCGATCCGCGAAAGTGGTGTTCTGTTCTATGACACGCTCTATGACGAGAACGCTAGCTGCCATCTCGCGCTAGGTGTCGGTTTCCCCGAATGCATCGAGGGTGGGTACGACATGTCCAAGGAGGAGCTCCTGGAGCATGGTGTTAACGTCTCGAGCACGCACGTCGATTTTATGATCGGCACGGACGACATCGATATTACGGGCATTACGCCTGATGGACGTGAAGTTGTGATTTTCCAGAACGGCCAATGGAGTTGGGAATAGTCCCAGACCGTGGTACAATGCCACCCGCGGGCCGTTAGCTCAGCTGGCAGAGCAGGGGACTTTTAATCCCAAGGTCCAGGGTTCGAACCCCTGACGGCCCACCATAGAAAAGAAAGCGATCGACTCCGGTTGGTCGCTTTTTTATTGCCGCGACACGGGTTCGAACCCGTCGGGGCGCGGAGCGCCGCCGCGGCCGCCTGCGGAGCAGGCTGAACCCCCGACGGCCCACCCAACGAAAGGAAAACAAAATGAAAACAGATAGATACGGAATTAGCGGCAGCACATTAAAGATAATAGCGGTCATTTCGATGGTTCTCGATCATGTAAGCAGGATCGTCCTGACCAATGGAATCATGACTCACGCATCGTACAATCAGATATCAGACGAGCAGTGGGCGATTCTAAGCGAGGCTTCGGATGCGC
This sequence comes from Collinsella aerofaciens, assembly GCA_048193585.1. Lineage (GTDB taxonomy): Bacteria > Actinomycetota > Coriobacteriia > Coriobacteriales > Coriobacteriaceae > Collinsella > Collinsella aerofaciens_CK. Next base: position 40,266 of record DBFAAM010000040.1, read on the forward strand.
TTCATGTTCTTGGCAGAATTGCATTTCCCTTATTTTGCTTTTTAATGGTTGAGGGATTCCTGCATACTCATGACATAAAGAAGTACCTGCGAAATATGCTTGTCTTCGCGATCATTGCGGAGCCCATATACGATTTCGTTCAAACCGGGCAACTACTTGACCTTCGTCAACAAAATGTTATGTGTGAGCTCCTGCTTTCCTTGGTCTTTTTGATTATTCTGGAAAAGATACAAAGTCTTTCAAAATGGAAGAGGCACATCGCAGAAATTGCACTGATTGTTTTGACAGCACTGGCAGCTGAATACACTAAACTTGATGGCGGCGTGTATGGCATTCTGCTTGTGGCTGCATTCTATTTATTTCACGACAGCAAGGCCAAGATGTTCTTTGCTGCAGTATGCGCGGTGCTCCTTTCGTCATGCCATATAGTTGGCGGCGGATTTGAGTTTGCTACAGCTAATGTATTTAACCCTGATGTTGCTGCCGCGGTCGTTTCGTTGCTGCTTATCAATCTTTATAATGGCAAGCGAGGGCTGAAGCTGAAATACTTCTTCTACATTTTCTATCCGGCACATCTTGCTCTGCTTTATGGTGTCTCACTTATTGTTTTGAACTGTCTTTAATAACTCTCAAACAAGTCTCTGAAAGCAGAAACAAACTGACCCTAAGACTGCTTGTGAATTTCCGGAAGACCTGAGAGATGCGAGGACAGATAACGAGGGCTGCAGAAAGATGCTTCTCAGTTCTCTGGCGGATCGCATGTATCTGTATGAGGATCACTTCCAAACACTCATTAATAACAGTGATAAACACGGCAGATCCTCAAAACATGAGGCTGCGGAGGTCGAACGATGCTTCGAAAGCATGAATGGCAGCGAGAAAACGAGTTCGGAATCATCCTCTGGATGCTCCACCATAGAACAGAAAGCGATCGACTCCGGTTGGTCGCTTTTTTTGTTGTCGGTGCACGGGCTCGAACCCGAACTTCTCTATATATAAGAACGCTTGGCGAACAAAACCTGCCTTTTACCGACGGGAAACAAATAGCCGATGCTTTTGGAGTAAAGTGGCGCTCCAGAGATGACCGATGCCTTAACACCTATAAACCAGCTGGTCATCGCCAATATCAGAAGCTGCTGCTTCGAATACGGCCTCAGTGAAGCAACTGAGGGTTCTATTTATTTGTGAACAAAATATGGAGTGCGCGATTCCCGCCCCCGGGGCCCCTCCGGTCTGGCAATATATCTCCTTGCCGCGCGGCCCGGTGGAACCGGGAACCAGCGCAGGCGTGCACCTTGAGAACCGGATACTGCGAGGATGGACACTCACTTCAGTGTCGCATCCGGG
>DBFAAM010000041.1:0-4856 GCA_048193585.1 Collinsella aerofaciens
CCCGGATGCGACACTGAAGTGAGTGTCCATCCTCGCAGTATCCGGTTCTCAAGGTGCACGCCCCGCGGCTCATCCGGTCCGACCGGGCCGCGCGGCAAGGAGATATATTGCCAGACCGGAGGGGCGCCGTGGGCGGGAATCTGGGCGTACACATTTCCTACACATCTTGTGATCCGACTAACGTTTGCCAGCCGTTAACTACCGCTCGCCGAGCATCTCTTTATATAAGGCAGTCTCATGGTTAAAGCGGATACGCCCCCCTAGCTAAAGCACAGCCAGCATCGAGCAACTCATCGCGTTCTTCCACCGAGAACCCCTCGGCGTAGACGCGCACCACTGGTTCGGTCCCGCTAGGACGGACCAGCAGCCACGTGTCATCCTCGAATGCCAAACGCAAGCCATCCATATGACTAACGTTTTGCGGCACCTTGCCACAAATCGACTTGGGGTTTACGCCCGGCAGCAGGGTTCGTAACGTTTCGGCATCTTCGGCCTCAAGGCGCAAATCGCGTCGACCGTAACTCGTCTTACCAAAACTGTCCTCGAGTTGGTCGACCAGAACGCCCAAAGGCGCGTCCGTCTTTGCCATAAGCTCACACAGAATCAGACAGGCGAGGATTCCATCGCGCTCGGGCATATGCGCGGCGATGCCGATACCACCGGCTTCTTCGCCGCCCATGAGGACGCCGCCCTTCTTCATCTCCGCCGCTATATATTTGAAACCGACTGGTTTGACGGTCACGCGGCAGCCAAGCGTCTCGGCAATGCGACGCACGAGCGTCGAGCATGAAAGATTGACGACGACGCGCCCCTCCAAATTACGAAATTGAACCAAGTCGCCCAAAACGAGCGCCATGATCTGATGCGGATGTATATATCTGCCGCGCTCGTCAACCGCGCCGATACGGTCGGCGTCGCCGTCGGTCACCAGGCCAGCGCAAGCTCCGTCCTCGATAACCGTGCGCTCGCAAGCGTCCACCCACGGTTCAACGGGGTCGGGGCAGATATCTTCTTGGTCAGACGCCTGCCCGGCGTGAATCTCGTGCACCTCAACGCCAAGCTCGCGCAGCAAGTCGGCTAGATAGCCCTGGGCTGCGCCGCCCATGGGATCGACAACCACGCGCAGGTGCGCGGCGCGGATGGCTTCGGCATCGACAAACGATGCCACCGCCTGCATATAGTCAGGAATGATATCCGCGGTGCGATATTGCCCCTCGATCCCCATTGGCTCGGGAGCCATAGTCTCTTCGAGCTCTTCGATGACATCCTGGTTGGCGGTCGAGCCGTCACCCATGCGAATCTTGAGGCACAGATAGCCCTGCGGATGATGGGACCCCGTCACCATGAGCGCGCCGCACGCTTCACCGTCATAAGCCGCCGCCCACGTAAGGGCAGGGGTCGGGACAGGTCGCGAAGCGAGCACGGCGTCTAGCCCGTGCGCTGCTAGCACGCCCGCCGCAAGCTCAGCGAACTCGCGCGCCAGGGGCCGGGTGTCGAACCCTATATATACCGTTTTGCCCGGATTGGTCTTTTGCCACAACTCGCCGATGGCATCGGCGATACGGGCAACGTTATCGGCAGTGAAGTCCTCATCGACGCGAGCGCGCCAACCGTCAGTTCCAAAATGAATTATCGCGCACACGCGCAGACACCTCACAGTGTTTGGATCATGGTACGCATGGGGTATACCCGCAACATGCACTCGGCAACCTGCCGGCACCAGCATTCACCATTTGGGCAAATGCTGCCGAGGACATGCAAGCAATAAAAAAACCGCCCCGTATGGAGCGGTTTGCCCTTTATATATCGAGCGCCTCGGCCATCGCGGCCGTAGTGATTGCCGTGGTTCCACAGCAACTGCCCACCATTGCGGCACCGGCATGTCCCCATTCGATGCATGCGCGCGCGAAAGCTTCGGGGTTCTCGTGCCATACGGGGCCATCCTGAGTCTGGACCGGATCGCCTACGTTGGGACGCACCGTGACGGGAGTAGTCGCCGATGCAACCATCCTGGGCACCGCCGCGTTCGCGGCCGCAAGCGAACAGCAATTAACACCAACCGAGTTTGCGCCGTGTTTTTCGGCGTACAAAACGGCTGCCTCGATGTTGAGGCCATCGCCCAACAGGTCGCCTTTATCGTCAACGACAAAACTCACCAGAACAGGCATGCCGTCGGCGGCATCTCGGGCGCCGGCAAGCATGGGCTGCAAATTACGGATAGAAGTCACCGTCTCGATCAGCAGACCGTCAACGCCGGCATTGAGCAAGGCGTGCGCCTGTTCGCGCGCAATGCCTCGGATTTCACGATACTCGGCAGAGTCCTCGGCAAACCACTCAATACCGATCGGGCCCATCGAGCCCAGCAGCAGCTGAGGGTGCGCCTGGCGGGCATCGTCGACGGCCCCGCGATTGACCTCCGCCACGGACGGCGCAATCTGGTCGTGCTTGAGGGCATAGCTCGATGCCTGAAAGGTGTTGGTAATGAGCACCTGCGCGCCGGCGGCGACATACAAGCGATGGATACGAGAAACGGTCTGCGGCTCTGCCAGATTCCAAAACGCCGGTGGAATGTCGGCGGCATCGTACTCACTCAACAGAACACTGCCCATGGGGCCCTGCGCCAACAAGGTCTCGCTCGACAAGCGGCGCGTAAGTTCCTCGGCACCAAAGCGGTTGTAATAACTCGTATCCATATATATCCCGCTATTCCTCGACGCTGATTCCCTGCTTTTCGAGATAGGCGAGCCAGCGGCTCATCGTGTCCTCGGATAGCGCATGCTCCATCATGCAGGCCTCGGAATCGGCTCGCTCAAATTCGACACCGAGCTCCTGAACCAAAAACGTGCGGATGAGGCGATGACGGTACCAGATAGCCGTGCCAACCTCGCGGCCGCGATCGGTCAGGATCACCTTGCCGTAGTGCGATTGCTCGACAAGCTCGGATGCCTTGAGCGCCGAAACCGCTTTATTGACCGATGCCTTGGAGACGCCAAGGCGCTGCGCGATGTCGACCGATCGCACGCCGTTGGTTTCCCCCTCTTCGCTTTCAATGCGAACCATGCACTCCAAGTAGTCTTCGTTCGCCACCGTCAGATGTAGTTCGCGCGAGCTATTTGTCGTATCCATGATCTTCCGTCCCTTCTGCATTCAATGGCTGATTCTACCCCATCCAAGCGTCGTGGTATGCCGTGGCATACCGTGCTAGAGTTCTTGTTGCACACGACGACCAAGATTGGAGCGGTCTTTATGGAAAACACCACCACGAGCCCCGATGTCCTCGAGCGCTTTTTGCGCTACGTCCAGATCAACACGCAGTCCGAGGATGCAAACTGCGACCAGGTACCCTCGAGCGCCGTTCAGTTTGACCTTGCCAACGTGCTGGCTGAAGAGCTGCGCGAGCTTGGTGCGGAAGATGCCCACGTGACCGAGCACGCCTATGTCTGCGCGCATATCCCCGCAAGTGCGGGCGCTGAGGACAAGCCCGCCCTGGGTCTGATCGCCCATCTCGACACCACCGAAGTTGCACCGGGCGCCGGCGTGAAGCCGCACATCGTACACTACGAAGGCGGCGACCTGGTCTGCGGCACGGTTGACGGTAAGCCCGTTGCCATGGGTACCGCCAAGCTTCCCGCCCTGAATGACCTCGCGGGTGAGGACCTGGTCTGCAGCGATGGCACCACGCTGCTGGGCGCAGACGACAAGGCGGGCGTCGCCGAGATCATGTCGCTTGTCGCGCGTATCGCTCAGGACCCTTCTCTGCCCCATCCCGCACTCGGCATTTGCTTCTGCCCTGACGAGGAGATCGGCCACGGAGCCGAGCTGTTGGATATCGATACCTTTGGCTGCAAGTACGCCTACACGGTCGACGGCGGCCCCATCGGCGAGCTGGAGTGGGAGTGCTTTAACGCCGCCGAGGCGACCGTCCGCTTTGAGGGCCAGTCCATCCACCCGGGCGACGCCAAGGGCCGTATGATCAACGCAGGCAATCTGTTCTGCGACTTCAACGCATTGCTCCCCTACGTGCAGCGCCCGGAGTATACGGAAGACTACGAGGGCTTTTATCACCTTGAGGGTGTATCTGCGACCGTCGATCACGCCACAGCGCGCTATATCGTCCGCGACCATGACGCCGCCAAGTTCCAGCAGAAACTCGACCTTATTGATGCCGCCGCCTCGATGCTCAACCAGCGTCTGGGTGAGGAGCGCGTGACGGTCGAGATTAAGCAGCAGTATCGAAATATGGCCGAGATCGTTCGTGACTATCCCGAGCTTATTGATGTTGCCAAGGAAGCCTACCTTGCCTGCGGCGTTGAGCCCCAAGTGCTGCCGATTCGCGGCGGCACCGACGGCGCCCAGCTGTCGTTCCGCGGTCTGCCCTGCCCCAACCTTTCCACCGGCGGCTATTGCTACCACGGCGTCAACGAGTTCGTCCCGGTTAGTTCGCTCGTCAAGATGACCGACGTGCTCCAGGAGCTCGTCGCCCGCTTTGCATAAGCCTGGCTGCACAAGTCCAAAAGACGAATTGCCCCGTCCTCAACCAAGAACGGGGCGATTTTTTTACTGCAACGAGAATAGGTTGACGCACGCCAGCCTCTTAACGCAAGGAGTGTCCCAAACTGCCGGCACAAAAGGAACGTCCCCAAGTGCCGGCCCGGCAACGCCGATGTTTTGGCGCGGACAGACACTATGACCCAATCCGAGGGCACTAAAAAGATAGGAGCCCCCGCTCGTGACCGCGGGTCGGGGCTGCGACAATGATGTCGAAGTGCCATAGGCGCAGCCGCGCCGCAACGAGGTTGGGAGGCTCCCATGCCAAAGTATTCTACCGCGTTCGGGATGGACGTCCACCTGAGGTC
>DBFAAM010000042.1:0-1980 GCA_048193585.1 Collinsella aerofaciens
CAGGGCGACGCCCAGGACGGGCACGTTGGCGTAGGAGCACAGCAGGAAGCCCAGGAAGTAGAAGGGCACGAGCTGCTTGGTGAGCACCAGGCGGCCGAGCATGGCGAAGCCCATGGCAGGCAGGATGTTGGCGGCAACGCCAAAGCCAGCAAGGACAAAGGGCGGGATGAAGTCGAGCATGCCCTGGATGGCGTCAGCACCCAGATAGAACGACAGCGAGCACAGCAGGAACGCCATGACGATACCGGTCAAACCGATCAGGAAGTGCATCGCATAGACACCCTTAAGGTTGCCCTGGCCGGAAAAGACATCAGCGCGGTCAACCAGGATCGGCAGGGCGGCGTTGAGGATGTTCTTGATGGCAAGGCACAGCGTGGCGATGGGCATGGCAAGCGCGATGGCTGCCTCGGTGCTCTGGCCCAGCTGGATAGCGAAGGCGCAGGCGAGCACGCCGCCGATCGTCTCATCAGGCGGCACGTAGGCGCCGATGGAGATCGAGCCCATGAACAGCAGCTCCAGGCTGGCGCCGATCGCGAGGCCGGACTGCAGGTCCCCCAGCACCAGGCCCACGAGCGGGCACAGGACGATGGGGCGGAACGCATAGAGCGTACCGAGCTGGAAGTCGAACTTACCAAATGCGGCGATAAGTCCGATGAGGATTGCTTGGGTAAGCATATATCCCCCTTTCCTAATAGGACACTACGAAGAGCTCAGACTCTTCGAAATTGAACGCCTAGAGCACGCTGGCGCAGTCAACCTTGGGCTCATCGGCCAGGGGTCGAATCTCGACCTCAACGCCACGATCCAGCATCTCACGCACATCGGCTTCCTCGGCCGCGGTCAGGAAGATCTGACGAGAGACCTGACGCGCATCGGGACGCTTCTCGTCCTTGGGCTTGGTGTTGCCCAGGTTGACCGACTTGATCTGCGGGCAGCCCTCAACAAGCTGCTTTGCCTCAGCAATAGTGGCGACACAGATGATCATCTTGTACTTGTCGGTCACGCCCGAGTTGATAGCTTCGATTGCATGCTCCATATCTTTGATGACGAGCTTGCAGCCGGCAGGCTTGCCCATCTTGAGCGTCGTCTTCCACACCGGGTCGTTAGCGACCTTATCGCCCACGCAGAAGATGCAGTTGGAGCCAAGGCCCTGAACCCAGGAAACTGCGACCTGGCCATGAAGCAGGCGATGGTCAACGCGAAGTAGCTGAATCATAATATGACCCCCCAAAGGTCTTGTGCCGTCTTACGGCGTGTCAGTAGGTGCTGCGGATTAGAACTCTTCTTCCTCGTCGTCATCGACCAAAAGATCGTTGACAAACTTCACGCGCGTATCGTCCGCAGCGACGATGGCGCGAATCGTCTCCTCAACCGGCGCCGACTCGTCAGAGAACAGCAACTGGATGAGGAGAGGAAGGTTCATGTTGGTAACGAGGTACGTGCGGGGACGCGTCTGGACGATCTTGGTGAACTCGTTGTTGACGCTGCCGCCAAAGAGGTCGGTGCAGACAACGACATCATCGTCAGCAGACATGCCTGCCAGCAGTTTTTGGGCCTCCTCGGCCACGTCCATGCGGCCATCGACGAACATCGAAAGATCGTGGACGTTGTCGCGAGCGCCCGAGAGCAGCTCGACGCTCTCCTTGATGCCGGTAGCGAAGTGCGCATGGCTGGCGATGATGTACTGTCTCATTCTGTGTTCCTCTCAATAGCCCGGCACGTTCCCGCACCCGTTTTCTTTAGTAGTCGAACTGGTGATAGTAGCGACGATACTTGAGGTTGTGCTTGGTGACCGTCTCGTAGTAGCGAGCCAGGCGGTCGGTCACGAGCACCGTCAGAATCCACGGGGAGACGATGACGCGGAACTCGTCGTCAAGGCCGGGGATCGCGAACTCGGCGGTGTCGATGACGTTGATGTCGGTGTCGCCGGTCACGCCGCGGGTCAGGAACGCGCGGACGCGCTCGTCGAGCTTGCGGTTC
>DBFAAM010000043.1:0-17347 GCA_048193585.1 Collinsella aerofaciens
GTACGCGGGCGGTAAATACGACAACAACCAGGGCGGCGACTACGACTTCTCGCTGGGCACCAACGGCTTGGGCTCGTGCGCCACGCAGTACGCCTCCGAATATATGGACGTCACCGTTTGGCGTGACGGCAACAAGTATCAGCTGCACTTCAAGAAGGGCAAGGTCGTCGGCGCCAAGAAGAAGGCCCTGCAGGTCGAGCCCACCGACGAGACGCGCACCGGCACCACCATCAAATGGCGCCCTGACTTGGAGGTCTTCACCGCTATCGATATCCCCGACGACTGGTATCGCGAAACCATGCGCCGCCAGGCGGTGGTCAACGCCAACGTCACGTTCCGCCTGCGCATCGAGGGGCAGGACGGCGTCTTCTCTGAAGAGGGGTTCTGCTACCCCAAGGGCATCGAGGACTACGTGATGGAGAAGGTGGGCCACGACTACCTGACCGAGCCCTTCTTCATCCAGGCCGACCGCCGCGGCCGCGACCGTGACGACCTGCCGGACTACAATGTGAAGATCACCGCATGCCTGTGCTTCTCGCGCACGTTCCAGATGCAGGAGTACTATCACAACTCGTCGTGGCTGGAAAACGGCGGCTCGCCGGAGAAAGCCGCGCGCAGCGCCCTGACCAGCGCGCTTGATGCCTACATCAAGCAGCAGGGCAAATACAACAAAAACGAGAGCGCCATCAAGTGGCAGGACGTGCAAGACTGCCTGGTGCTCGTGACTAACTGCTTCTCCACGCAGACGTCCTACGAGAATCAGACGAAGAAGGCCATCAACAACCGCTTTATCCAGCAGGCCATGACGGCGTTTTTCAAGGAACGTCTGGGCACGTACCTGATTGAGAACAAAGAGTCTGCCGACAAGATCATGGAGCAGGTGCTCATCAACAAGCGCTCGCGTGAGAACGCGGAGAAGACGCGCCAGAGCATCAAGACCAACCTGCAGCAGAAGACAGACATGGCCAACCGCGTGCAGAAGTTCATCGACTGCCGCTCCAAGGACAAGGGTCGCCGCGAGGTCTACATCGTAGAGGGCGACTCGGCAGCAGGCGCCATCCGCACGTCGCGCGATGCCGAGTTCCAGGGCGTCATGCCGGTGCGCGGTAAGATCCTCAATTGCCTGAAGGAGGACTACCCGCGCATCTTCAAGTCCGAGATCATCATGGACCTGCTGCGCGTGCTCGGCTGCGGCGTGGAGGTTAACGACCGCCGCATGAAGAACTTGGGCACCTTCGATCTGGACAACCTGAACTGGAGCAAGGTCATCATCTGCACCGACGCCGACGTTGACGGCTACCATATCCGCACGCTTATCCTGGCCATGCTCTACCGTCTGGTGCCCACGCTCATCCGCGAGGGGTTCGTCTACATCGCCGAATCGCCGCTGTACGAGATCAACTGCAAAGAGAAGACCTACTTCGCCTACACCGATCTTGAGAAGAACAACATCCTGAAGGAAATCGACGGGCAGAAGTGCTCCATCAACCGCTCCAAGGGTCTTGGTGAGAACGATCCGGACATGATGTGGCTCACCACCATGAACCCCGAGACGCGCCGTCTGATCAAGGTGGAACCCGAGGACGTCACCAAGATGGAGACCATGTTCAACCTATTGCTGGGCAACGACGAGGCAGGCCGCAAGCGCCATATCTCCGAGCACGGCAAGGAATATCTGGACCAGCTAGACCTGCAATAGCAGCAAATCAATAACGACGGCCATAAGAAGTTCAAGAGGAAATCGTGGCAAAGAAGAAGACGAAAACCCAGCCAAAGAAAAAGCAGGTCAACGCCGAGAACGTCATCGGCCTGCACTCCGAGGTCACTGACCAGCCGATCACGCAGACGCTCGAGGTCAACTACATGCCCTACGCCATGAGCGTCAACGTCTCGCGTGCATTCCCCGAGATCGACGGCTTTAAGCCCTCGCACCGTAAGCTGCTTTACACCATGTACAAAATGGGTCTGCTCAAGGGCGAGCGCCAAAAGAGCGCCAACATCGTGGGTCAGACCATGAAGCTCAACCCGCACGGCGACGCCGCGATCTACGAGACGATGGTGCGTCTAGCCACCGGCAACGAAGCGCTGCTCGCCCCCTTTGTGGAGTCGAAGGGCAACTTTGGCAAGTACTATTCGGGCGACCTGAGCTACGCCGCCTCGCGTTACACCGAGGCCAAGCTCTCCCCCATCAGCGCCGAGATCTTCAAGGACATCGACAAGGACCCGGTCGACTTCGTTGACAGCTACGACGGCGCCATGAAGGAGCCGCGCCTGCTGCCCACCACGTTCCCCAATATTCTGGTTTCGGCCAACAAAGGCATCGGCGTCGCCATGGCATCCGATATCTGCGGCTTCAACCTCAACGAGGTCTGTACTGCCACGATGCATTACCTCAAGGATCCCGACTGCGACCTGCTCGAGTATATGCCCATGCCCGACTTCTCGACCGGCGGCGAGATTATCTACCGCCGCGAGGAGATGGAGAAGATCATCGAGACCGGCCTTGGTAGTTTCCAGATTCGCTCCCGCTGGCGTTGGATCCCCGAAGAGCGCATCATCGAGGTCTACGAGATTCCCTACACCACCAAGACCGATGTCATCATCGAGCGCATCGTCAAGCTCTCCAAGGAAGGCAAGGTCAAGGAGATCGCCGATATCCGCGACGAGACCGACCTTTCGGGCCTGCGCATCGCCATCGACCTTAAGCGCGGTGTCGACCCCGACAAGCTCATGGCCAAGCTCTATCGCTCGACCACGCTGCAGGATTCGTTCTCGTGCAACTTCAACGTGTTGGTCGATGGTTACCCTCGCGTTATGGGCGTGCGTCAGATCCTGCACGAGTGGGTCAAGTGGCGTATTGAGTCCACGCGTCGCCGCATTAACTTTGACCTGGGAAAAAAGTCCGAGCGCCTGCACCTGCTGCACGGCCTCGAGGCGATTCTGCTCGACATCGACAAGGCCATCGCCATCATCCGCGGCACCAAGCTCGAGGCCGAGGTCGTACCCAACCTTATGACGGGTTTCGACATCGACGAGACGCAGGCCGAGTTTGTTGCCGAGCTCAAGCTCCGCAACATCAACGAGGAGTACATTCTCAACCGCACCAAGGACATCGCCAAGCTTGAGGGCGAGATTGCCGAGCTTGAGGAGATTCTCTCCAGCGAGGAGAACATCAAGAAGGTCATCAGCGACGAGCTGGCCGCGGTCAACAAGAAGTACGTGATGCCGCGCCGCACGGGCAGAATCGAGCCCCATGAGGTTATCGAGGTAAGCTTGGAGCCCGAGGTCGAGGAATACCCGGTCACCATCATGCTCTCGCGCGATGGCTACCTTAAGAAGATGACGGATCGCGTGCTCAAGAAGGCGACCACGCTCAAGTACAAGGACGGCGACAAGCCCTTTATCGAGTTCCCGTCCTCCAACACCCACGAGCTGCTCGTGTTTACCAACAAGAGCCAGGTGTACAAGTGCAAGGTTGCGGCATTTGAGGACACCAAGTCGGCCCAGCTGGGCTCGTATCTGCCCACCGACCTCGAGATGGAACCCGACGAGAGCGTCATCTGGGTCATCGACCCCGAGGACTACAAGGCCGACGTGCTGTTCGTCTTTGAGAACGGCCGCGTGGTGCGCGTCGCGCTTTCTGGATACGTCACCAAGACCAACCGCAAGCGCCTCAAGAACGCCATCTACGGCGGCAGCAAACTGCTGTATGCACAGGTGCTCAAGGAAGATCGCGACATCGCGCTGGTCTCGAGCGACTATCGCTTGATGAACTTCAACACGTCGCTACTCAAGACCAAGACGACAACCAACACGCAGGGCGTCCAAGCCTTTACGGCCAAGAAGGGCCGCTCGGTCACCACCGTCGGCACAACCGAGGAGATTCTTGGCGCCGGCGTCTCGGCCGAGAAGTTCACCGCACAGAGCCTGCCTTCTGCCGGTGCCCTCATGAAGGAAAACGACATGCCGAGCCTGTTTGACTAGGTGCCACGGCAACGAGACCGTTAGATACTTCTCAAAGCGACGAGGCCCGGAACGCAACGGCATTGCGCCCGGGACTCGTCGTTTTTCTTCTCAACTATTTTTTAACGCAGATAAATTGATTTCTGCTTATTTTTCTGCGTAAAAAATGTCAGCGTCACTGCTTCGATGCCCTTTGGTCAGCTGTTAGCAAAACTTGCAAAAATTAGCAAAACTTGCAAAGGAGTCACCATGGAGTACAGCAAGAACCCCTTTACCCCGACGTTCGGAAGCGTCCCTCCCTTTCTAGCGGGTCGCGAGCATATTCTGCGTGACATCAACCGTGGCTTTATCAACGGCCCGGGAGATCCCAACCTGTCGACCATTTTTACGGGCGCAAGGGGAACGGGCAAGACGGCGCTTCTCTCGCTCCTTTCAGAAACGGCGCTTGAACACGGTTGGATCGCAGCAAATGTCTCCGCCATGCCAGGCATGCTCGAAGATATTATCGAGCGAACTAAAGAAGCCGCAGATAGCTACCTCTCACAGCCTCATGCGCGCATAAACGGCGTTCAAATTGGTCCAGTGGGCATCGATTGGACATATGCTCAAGAGGTCCAGGGCAACTGGCGCACACGCATGAATGGCATCTTTAAGCAACTCGAAAAACATGACATCGGACTTCTCATTACCATCGATGAAGTCACCGTCGATCTCGAAGAAATGCTTCAATTTGCCTCTGTTTACCAGCACTTTGTACGCGAAGGTAAAAAAGTTGCCCTACTCATGGCAGGACTGCCCTACAAAGTATCGGCGTTGCTGCGTAACGATTCCGTCTCGTTCCTCAGGCGTTCCCAATATCATCAGTTAGGACGAATCACTGACGTTGAAATTGCAAACGCGTTTCGCAAAACCGTTGAGGCCGGAGGACGTTCAATCACACCAGAAGCGCTCGAGAATGCTGTGAAGGCCGTCGACGGATTCCCCTACATGATGCAGCTCGTCGGATATCGCACTTGGGATGTTTCGGAGAACTCGCCCCAAATCAGTGCATCCGATGTCCAGCAGGGTTCCCTACTCGCACGCATGGAGTTGCGTGATCGCATTCTCGAAACGACCTATCGAGAGCTTTCCGATAAAGACATTGAGTTTTTACTCGCGATGCTGCCCGATTCTGGCCCCAGCAGGGTCTCGGAGATAGCCAAACGCATGGGCGTCGCCAGCAACTACGCAAGCCAATACAAACGCCGCCTTCTCGAGGACGGCGTCATCGGGGAACGTGGGCGTGGTCTCGTTGGCTTTGACATCCCCGCATTCAGGGAGTTCCTGAGCGAGAAAGTCTCCTAGCACGCGGAGATTGTCCATAAGGACATCAACGCATGGCAATCAGTAATCCTCTTGGTAAGGACAGCAAGCATTTCCACCAACACCGATTGCCATGCGTTCTTCTTGCCTTAAGAGAGCTTGCGAGCGAGCTCTCGCACCTCTTCCAACTTGGGCGACGATGCCATGCTGTCGCGCTCGGTCATACCGCTAACGGTGACAATGCCCTGGTCCTCCCACTTGCAGTACGCGCAGGTTGACTTGTACATAGCGATCGCCGCATCATAGACGCCCTCACTGTGGCTATCGAGTAAAAGGGCCGTCTTGGTGAACGGGAAGCCCGTAGCACCGAAGGCGTACAGGCGGTCGATGGCGGCCTTCTCCTGCGCGGTGATATCAAACCAGTAGATAGGCGAAGCGAAGACGACCATATCTGCGTCTTTCATTGACTCGATCACGTCGGCCATGTCATCCTTCTGCACGCAAGTGCCCTCATGGGCGAAGCAATACTGACACCCCAGGCAACCAGCGATTTTCTTACTGGCAACGCGGATGACCTCGACCGTATGGCCGGCCTCGCGCGCGGTCTCGGCAAACGCCTCGACCATGGTGTCGGTATTGGCGCCCTTGCGCGGGCTACCACTCAATACAACGATATTCATAGAAATCTCCCTCCTTCATGCCGCAGGCGCGCAGCACACATTTCGTTGTAACCAAAACTGATGGAGCTATTCAGTCGTCTGCAGACCACATCTGTTGCTCGTGTTCTCTAGACACAATCTCATTGCCTGATAACTCCTCGACTGTCTTGATTCTCTCTCCGAGAATTGAACAGCAAATCGTTGCTCGCAAAGTATCGAGTGTGGGAAAATTAACTAGAGCTTTCTCCTGCTCGCGTGAGCGTTCGCGTGTATGATCCTGACCGAATCGGGCAGGCGCAATATAGATCCACGGAAACCGGCCTACGAACAAGGAGCGCCTTATGTATGGACAGCATGTTGCACCGCAAACCCATAATAAACGCACTGGTCTGTCTATCCGCAACGTCAAGCTTCATGTAGGCGCCAGAGTCGTCGCCTTCGGAGTAAGCATTCTTATGGCAGGGCAGCTTTTGCTACCCTGCGCAGCACTGGCGACCGAAATGCCCGAACCCGATGTCGCAGCACCCATCACCTGCGACGAAGTCAACGCGGAAGGCAGCCTCGCAGCAACCACCGTCGTCGATCATTACTACGATTTGGAGCTACCCCCTGCTTTCGAGCTGGTCCAGAACGAGGCTCTTGTATACGATTTTCCCGACAAACCCGAGGACTTCATCTACGGGCTTAACGACACCGTCCATCTCTTCAAGATCGACACCGATACCGAAAGCCTTATAAAAACCGAGAACCCCAAAGAGGCCAGCGTCTCTATTGCCCTGACCATGATCGACAATCACGTTAGAGCAACCGTAGTCTTTACAGGCAGTTACGCCGACGACCAAATCCCTTACAGGCTGAACCTCAACAGCTCAGCCCACCTTGGCACACACGTTGACCGTGACTTCGACAGCGGGCAAGGGATTATGCACGAGACGCGGCACGATTACTACATCCGTTACATCTTCGACAGTGACGTGCACTTGATTGCAACCGATACGAGCGGTTCCAAACCCGATCCAAGTGTTAAGCCGATCCCAGAGGTCAAACCCGAACCGGAAACCAAGCCCGAGCCCACACCGCAGCCCAAAACAGAAAAGCCCGCGGCAAATCCCGTTTCCACCAAGGCAGTAACGGCAGTTAAACCAGCCGGGACCACCCTACCCGCGACGGGCGATAACAGCGCGATAGCGGCAGCCCTGAATGTTGCCGGTGGTGTAGTCGCGGCAGTTGGCATTTCCGCAACAAGGCGTCGCAACCGCTAGCTAAAGCAAATACGCCATTCACACAGGCAAACAACCAAGCTCCAACGAAAACGGTCCAGTCATCCGACTGTGCCGCACTCCAGTAGTTCGTGGAAGATATCAAAGAGGTATCCCTGGCTCCCTTGAGCTGTGCGACAGACAGATCAGGTTTGGGAAGTAGAACGGCCCTTGCGCGAAGCGTGAATCGGGCAAGTCTGACGTTTATTCCCAGGGCCAAGCAGAGTTGGAGGTTTTATTGGCGACTCTTGCTGGCGGCGCGAATTATGGCGAGTACGTAGGCATCAGGGTCGTCTTTGAACCCGGGGCAACGGCGCACGCCGGAGACCATGTGGCAGTGGGGGCAGCCGCCCATGCACATGGGCAGAATGTGGTGCGCGGATGATTGGGCATCCGCAGGCTGAGTGAAGCCATAACAACACTTCGCGCATCGAGCAGTTTGAGCCGGCGTGCGCATGTCGGCGCCATACCGGGAAGGAAGGGCCTTCTTGTGGGGCGGACGGCCCCATTGCAGTCTCCTTCCGCTCTAATCCTGCGGGAACGACAGCAGCCGTAGGAGTACCGCTACCGTACTCGTAGCGGTTCTCCGCCCCCTAAGCAGCGTGTCCGCTACGAAACGACCGTCTTGTAATAAGCGCCGAAGTCTGCGAGCGAGTCCATGATGGGCATCATCTGGCGGCCGAGCTCGGTAAGGCCATATTCAACGCGGGGAGGATTCTCGCCATAGTCATGGCGAAAGACCAGCCCATCATCCTCCATCTGCCGCAGGCTGTCGGTAAGCACTTTCTGAGAGATCCCCTCAAGGTTGCGGCGCAACTCGTTGAAACGCCAAGGGCGTACGCGCAAGTTACGGATAATGAGCAACTTCCACTTGCCGCCAATGAGCGCTACCGCCGTTGCGACCGGACACTCCGGAAGCTCCTCTTTCGCCATCACGGGAGACCCGACCTCCTTGATCATACCGGTTTCACAAAAAGGTATGCAGTTACAAATATGTGCGTACTCGTATTTGTATGCGCCTTCGCGTTGAATATAGCTCACGCAGGAGATGCCTGCAAGGTACATCAACCTCAAAGAGAGGAGCCATTATGGCCAATTATGCAAAGACCCACATCGGCGACGAGAACCGCGTCGAGCTGCACGAGGTGCTCGGACTTACCGGAGCAGAGGTGAGCGTCAACAACCTTCCCGCCGGCGCTGGCATTCCGTTCGTCCATGCACACAAGGAAAACGAGGAGATCTATGGCGTGCTCGAGGGCGCGGGCTCGGTCACGATCAACGGTGAGGAAATCGAGCTTGCAGCCGGCGACTGGCTGCGCATCTCCCCCGCTGCACACCGTCAGTTCCGCGCCGCATCCGACTCGGGCATCACATACGTCTGCATCCAGGTCAAGCAGGGATCCCTTAATGCCTTCACGGCCGACGACGCTATCATGTTCTAATTCGCGATCGGTGTGCAAGAGGCCGATACGGCCCGCATGCCCCCTTCGGAATAGGCGCTGAGCAGCTCCTGAGCGTGGGCAAACTCGGGCCCTCGCCTCCAACCAAGCAGGCGGTTGACTGCGAGATTTCCCTGGACGTTGTGGACGAAGAGCAGATAGGCGTCCTCGCGCGAAAGCCCGGTCTCCTCCATGATCGAGGGAACCATCTGCTCAGCGCCACGCTCGACGACGCGCTGTGCCACCCGGGCGTACGCATCGTCATCCGAGTAGAGCAGATAATAGTCATCGTTTGCCGGCGGGCGCTGGCAGAGGGCCCCCGCCTCCGTTCCCTCGAGTGGGGGCGCCGCCGCCAGGGCCTCGTCAATAAGCGCGTCGAGCAGCGCGAACTTGTCCTCGTAGTGCAAATAGAACGTGCCGCGGTTGATATCGGCGCAGCGGCAGATATTCGCCACCGTCATCTTCGCGAAGCCGACCTCGGCCAGCAGCGCAAAGAACGCCTCCCGTATGACCGAGAGCGTATAGCGTCGGCGACGATCGATCTTTCCCGATTCCATGGCCCCTCCAATTGCAGCGCTCGACAATGCCCAGCAATCGTTCGTTTATCGACAGCGCATCGAAGCTGTTCATTGCTCTCGCACAAATCAACATGGATACTTTTTATCAACACCTGTTCATAATAGCTGAAAGAAGGTATCCAGTGACTCCATACGAGCAGCTCGTTGTCAAGCTCACCAACCAATCGTTTTCCCTTCAGGCCGCCTACCGCACCGGCGGCACGCCCTATGAGCTGAGCGCCCGCGAGCCCGAGCCCTACGACCAGCAAATCGAAACGTTCGCCCGCATGATCGAGGAAGCCGATTGCGTGCTGGTGGGCGGGGCCTCCGGGCTCTCCGCGGCAGGCGGCGGCGACTTCTACTACGAGGACAACGCGACCTATCGCAGGCATTTCGGCAAATTCGCCGAGCGCTACGGTTTCAGGGGCGCTTTCGAGGGGTCGTTCTACCGCTGGCCCACTGCCGAGGCGCGCTGGGGATACCTCGCCACCTTCCTCGATACCACGCTCAACGCCCCGCTGCGCAAGCCCTACAAGGACCTCGACGCCATTCTTACCGAAAAAGACTTCTTCGTTCTCACCACCAACCAGGACACGCAGTTCATGAAAATCTACCCCTGGGAGAAGGTGGCCGAGATCCAAGGCGACCACCGCTTCTTCCAGTGCTCCCACTGTTGCACCGACGAGGTGTGGGACGCGGTCGAGCCGGTCTCCCGCATGGCAGAGGCCATGGGAGACGGCCTTGAGGTTCCGACAGAGCTCGTGCCGCGCTGCCCGCACTGCGGGGCAGAGGCGTTCCCCTGGGTTCGCGGCTACGGCAACTTCCTGCAGGGCGCGCTCTACGAGGAGCAGTACCACAAGGTGTCCGACTGGCTCGACGCGCACGCGCGGCAGAAGATTCTCTTCTTTGAGCTGGGCGTGGGCCGCATGACACCCGCGTTTATCCAGGAGCCGTTCTGGGCCCTCACGGCGCAGTTGCCGCAGGCTAGCTACATCGCCGTGAACAACAAGACGCAGTTTCTCCCCCGCGCGATCGAGGATCGAGGGCTCGCCGTTCGCGCCGACATCGCCAACGTGCTCGCCGACGTGCGCAAGACGCTGGGGAGGTAGCGCATGGAAACGGTAAAAGCGGTTCGTATCGGCCAGGTACTTGTCGAGGCTGATCTTGTCATCATCGGCGCCAGCAACGGGCTCGACATGGCGGAGGGGCTCAACCTCTTCCGCGCCGACGCTCATTTCCGAGAGACGTACGGGGACCTCGCTCAGGCCGACGGCATCGGCTGCATACTGCAGGGGCTCGCCTCTCCGGATGCAAACGTGCGACGCCGATGGGTCGAGCGGTTCCATCAAAAGGAGTATGTTGAGTATGAGCCCAGCCCGCTCATGAACGGGCTGTGGCATCTTACGGAGCACGCCGACACCTTCGTGATCACATGCAATATTGATGGGCACTTCGCACGTGCAGGGTTCAACGAGAACCGCGTACTCGAGACGGAGGGAAGCACGCGCACGTCAATCGACGAGCGGCGTCTCGCCCATCCAGATGCCCTCGCCATGGCACAGCTCGAAGAGCTCGAGCGCCTCGTGTGCACCCATCTCAATGGCAGGGTCGCCATCCTCGAACTTGGCGTGGGACCGCGCAACGGCGTCATAAAGCGCATGCTCGCCCAGATCGCGAGCGCCTGCGAGCACGTCACCTACATCGTGTTCAACTACAACCAGGCCCTGGCGCCCGATGCATCGTGCGAGACGATTCTCGTTGACGGCGATATGGCCCCGGCTTTCGAGGAGATCGCCCGATGCCGTCTCTAGAAAGAAAAGCAATGAGGCTTCGAGGCCTTATCGCCGATGCCGACGCCATCATTGTCGGCATCGGCTCGGGCATGTCGAGCGCCGCCGGGTTCAACCATTACAACCATGCGGGTATGACGCGTGCCGGAATGGCGGACTGGCAGCAAGCCTTTGGCTTCAAGAGTCTTTTTGACGGCTTTTACCACCTCTACCCCAGCCTCGAGCAGCAATGGGCCTACTACGCGCGATACATCGACTTCATGCTACGCGAGCCGGCCTCGCAGCCCTATCTCGACCTGCGATCGCTCATCAGCCATAAGGACTACTTCATCCTGAGCACCAATGTGGACACCCAGGTCGAAAAGACGTTTCCCACCGAGAGGACCTGCAACTATCAGGGAAGCTTCGCGCACCTTCAGTGCAAGCAGCCATGCTGCGACGAGCTCTTCGACGCGAGTCCCTACGTCGAGCGTATGCTCGTGGGCATGACGGGGTTCGAGATCCGCAGCGAGGATGTCCCCCGATGCCCGCACTGCGGCTGGCAGCTTGTGCCGTGGGTGCGCGATGACACATTTCTGCAGGGCGTGGCCTGGCGCGAGAGCATCGAACGATATGAGCGCTTCGTGCGCGAGCGCAGCGATTGCCGCGTGCTGTTGCTGGAACTTGGCGTGGGCGAAATGACCCCCGGTATCATCACGCTCCCATTCTGGAGCATGACCGCAAAGCTGCCGGATGCGCACCTGCTGAGCGTAAACATCTCGGGCGACTCGGCCCCGTTGCAGCTTGGAAGCAAGGCAGAGGCGATCCAGGCAGACTTGGGCGCCTTGCTCTCGGCGGCGCGGACAGGTAACGAGTAACGTGGCGAGGCTTTTGCGCTTTCATCAGCCCGGACATCACGCCCATAAAAGCGATGGCTCTGATTCGGGTGTCAAAGTTTAAGCCTCCTTGTCAGTCGCTGTAAGGTATTCCTCGTCGTCCACGGGCTCCAACCACTCGTTGGAGGTCTCCTCACCCGGAACCTCCAGCGCGAGATGGGAGAACCAGCTGTCGGGCGCGGCTCCGTGCCAATGCTTTACGCCCGCGGGAATATTTACTACATCGCCAGGGCACAGCTCCTGTGCCGGTTTGCCCCATTCCTGATAAAACCCTCGACCAGCCACGCAGACGAGGATCTGCCCGCCGTCGCTTTTGGCGCAATGGACGTGCCAGTTGTTGCGGCAGCCGGGCTCAAACGTCACGTTGTAGACGCCAACCTGAGCGGTGGAAAGGGGCGCGAGGTAGCTTTGCCCGATAAAGTACTTCGCAAATGCGTCGTTGGGGGCGCCGATAGGAAAGGCCATCTCGTTTTGGTGCTCAGCTCTTGCGTCGGCGGCGTCGCCATCCGCCCAAACCTCCTTCGCCATGCGAAAGGCCGCCCACGCCTTGGGCCATCCCGCGTAAAACGCCGCATGCGTAAGGATCTCCGCTATCTCCATCCTGGTCACGCCGTTGTTCTTCGCGGACATCAGATGATATTGGAACGAAGAGTCCGTCAGTCCCTGCGACATCAGGGCCACCACTGTCACGATGCTACGGTCCCGCAGGGAGAGCTCGCCCTCCCGGCTCCACACCTCGCCGAACAGCACATCGTCGTTGAGCTGTGCGAACTTGGGGGCGAACTCCCCCAGGGCATCTCTGCCTGCCGTCTGCTTAATTGCCATGATCGATTTCCTCCTATCGATGGTTCTGGACACGAATCCGTCTCCACGCGGCTAAGTAGCCCGCCTAGATTTCCATGCCCACTCGTCGCACCTGTTCCAGAGCGGGATACCCGGCGATATCGCTCACACCGTTCACGCCGCCGGCGAAAACCGTTTTGCCCATTACGGACCACCCCTTGCGCTACCGATTTGTATTGACGAGAATGAAGGTAATACCTAAACCTGACTTTAGGTTAAGGAATGAATTCGAGATTTATTCGGAGGGGCCATGTACACAATCGGACAGGTGGCGGAAATGTTCGGCTTGCCCGCCTCAACGCTGCGGTATTACGACAAGCAGGGATTGTTCCCGGGGCTGGAGCGGACGTCCGGCATTCGCCGATTCGGCGATACGGAACTCGAGGCGCTTCGGGTCATCGAATGCCTGAAGAAGGCGGGAATGGAGATCAAGGACATCCGGCTGTTCATGGAATGGTGTGCAGAGGGTCCATCAACATACCCCCAGCGCAAGGCCATGTTCGAGGAGCGGAAGGCCCATATGGAGTCGGAGATCGAGAACATGAACCGCGCGCTGGACATGCTGAAGTTCAAATGCTGGTACTACGAGCAGGCGATTCAAGATGGCAACGAGGATAGAGTGAAGGCACTGATTCCCAACAATTTGCCGGAAGAAATCAAAGATACCTACGATAACGCCCACGCTCAATAATGCCGCCCGATCTCAAGGGAATTCGGTGAGGAGTCCTCTTCGGTTAGTGATGTACTTCTTTCCCTTGATGTCGTAGCGCTTCGCCTCATAGAAGACGAAAGCGTCGCGGAGGTACGAGATATAGCGCCCGACGGTGACGTGGTTGATGGGAACCCTGTTGGCGTCGAGGACGTTGGCGATGTTGTTGGGCGAGTTGAGGTTGCCGGAGTTGTCCATCATGTACTCGGCCAGCCTCTCCAACACGGTGGAGTCGGTACGTATTGCGGTCTACCCAAGCCATAATCCACTCCTTCTCGGTTTCGAAACTCGATTATTTCTAAAGTTTCGAAACCGAGAAGGCAATGTGCACAAGGATGCATCGAGGAGCGAATCCCAGTAGCGCCATGCCAGCAGCGATGCCGGGCGCATTCGCACGTGCTACAATCCAACCACCAGAGATGAAAACACAGTCCCCGTCGGGTAGTCGTGGGCGTGCGGGAGTCCGCATCAGTAACCTGCCTCCTTGGTTGTCCCTTCTCTGCATGGTCATCTACATAAAGGAGGAACCAGCCATGCAGATCAGCGTGTCGTCCACCCTGACCGTATATCACGACGGCCAATTCTGGGTCGGGCTGGCGGAGCATGTCGAGGACGGCAGATACGGCGCCGCCCGCATCGTCTTCGGCGCAGAACCGTCCAATGAGGAAATCCTGCGATTCGTTGCAAGCGAATGGGAGAAGCTCTCGTTCTTCGGCGACAAGGCCACTGAAACAAGCAAGCCCGCGAAGAACCCCAAGCGGCGCGCTCGCGAGGCAGCGAAAGCCCTTAAACGGCCCGCGGTGAGCACCAAGGCACAACAGGCGCTCGCGGCACAGCGGGAAGCGATGAAGCGGGAGTCGGCTCAAGCAAGAAGTCAGCGTCGCGCGGATGAGGCGGAGACGCGCTTCGAGCAGCGAAAGTTGAAGCGCAAGCAGAAGCATCGCGGGCATTGATCGCCATTCGCAGCAAGGCAAACCATATACAGCAGCGGCGTCAGTTCCACTTGAAGCCGACGCCGCGTAGACGCTGATGGTGACGGCTATGCACGGGCACGGGCGCGCCACCGCACTTCACAGCTTGTTTCTCAAGTATTTGGGACGCACACGCGGCGTTCAAAAATGCGGACCGACTCCGCATGGCTCGTGACTGAGCCGAGGTGCCCTACTTCTCGCCCTCCAGCAGCCCCACGATGCGGTCGATGTCGACGGCAAAGCGAGGCCTTCCCTCGCGCTCGTAGCGGTCGAGGTACGCCTGGCACTCGGAGACAATGCGCTTGGTGTTGCCATCGATGATGCGCTGGAGCGTCTCGTAGTAGGCCGAGCCCTCGGTCCTGAAGCGGCGCTGGTAGGCCTTGGTTATGGGGAACATCTTGATGTAGTGGATGCCGTGGCGGCAGCCGGGGCGCGTCGTGGGGCGGGGTGGCAACGCAAAGTACTGGTCTTTGGGCACGTTAGGGGCGATGTTGGAACGCAGCGGCACGGCGAAGTCCCTGCGCTTCCCGCGGAAACGCAGCCTCACCACCACGATGCAGGGACGATTGTGCTTAAGCATGAGCTCGCGGTCGCCATCGACGAGGTCGAAGAAGTCCTGGGAGATGGATACGATCTTCATCGGTTGCGCCCCCTTCATACGAAGCGGGGCCCGCATCGCTGCAGGCCCCTACAGGTGGGCGATATTCTACGCCTTGCGGCACCCCGTCGCCCACGGAGGTTAAACGTACACGTAAGCCGTACTCTGAAAGCCGCGGCTTCCGGCAAGTAGTTTATACCACGAAAGGTCGCTTTCGATGCGCCTAGCTCGCAAAATAACACTCGCTGGGCCGTCACCCCTGATCTTCTCGACCGTCTCCTCCGGGTACTTATTGCGTGCCACGGGCACCTCCGTCCTTGTTATCGCGATAAACATACCATGAGTGGCATACGGGTCGAGAAGGGCTGGCGCCAAAAGAGCCCAACGGCCGTTACGGCTTCGTTAGAAACGCGCCCCACCATGGATGGTGAACCCGAAAGGTAAGGCGCGCGGGCACGGCGACTCGGCCCGTGCGCCCGGAAGAGAAAGGACGAACCCATGGGTTACATGCTCGAGACGCGCGGGCTCACCAAGCGCTTCGGCCGCGGCGACCAGGCGCAGGACGCCGTGGCCGACGTGAGTCTTCATATCCGCGAGGGCGAGGTGTACGGACTGCTCGGCCCCAACGGCGCCGGCAAGTCGACAACGCTCAAGATGATCTGCGGGATGCTGCGGCCGACGGCCGGGGAGATCCTCTTTTCCGAGCACGCCTGGCGCCGCGAGGACCTCTACGCAATCGGCAGCCTCATCGAGGAGGCACCGCTCTACCCCAACCTCACCGCGCGCGAGAACCTGCGCGTGCGCACCACGCTGTTGGGCCTTCCCGAGAGCCGCATAGATGAGGTGCTCGCCGCCGTGGACCTCGCGGACACCGGGAAGAAGCGCGCCGGGCGCTTCTCGATGGGCATGCGGCAGCGCCTGGGGCTCGCGCTGGCGCTGATCGCCCGGCCACGCCTGCTCGTGCTCGACGAGCCCACCAACGGCCTCGACCCCATCGGCATCGAGGAGCTGCGCGACCAGATCCGCGGCTTCGCGGCGGCGGGCACGACGGTGATCGTCTCGAGCCACATCCTCTCCGAGGTGCAGCAGATGGCGGACACCATCGGCATCATCTACGGGGGGCGCCTCGCCTACGAGGATGCGCTTCGGCCCGGGCAGGACCTCGAGGAACTCTTCATGAGCGTCTGCCGGGAGGGACGTCGAGCGCGCGGGGAGGTGGCGGCATGACGGGCGAGAAAGGCGGCCTGCTCGCGGGCCTGCGCGCCGAGGCCCTGAAGTCGCGCCACGCGGCACCGGTTCGCCTGGCCGTGCTCATGGCACTGCCGATGCCGCTGCTCGGCGCGATGCCCTACCGGGGCGTGCAGATCTTCAGCGCGTGGAACTACTGGTACGCGCTCTTCCTGCCCGTGACTCTCTCGCTCGTGGTGGCGTGCGTGGCGCGGGCGGACGCGCGCACGCGGATGCGGGGGCTTCTGGGCCTGGGCTTCCCGCTCGGGCGCGCCTGGTGGGCCAAGGCGCTCTGGTGCCTCGCGCTCTGCACGCTCTCGAACCTCGTGGTCTTCGGCATCTACCTCGCGGGATCGGCGTTCTCCTCGCAGGGCCTCACGGTCGCGGGCACGCTCACGATGTTCCTCTGCGCGCTCGTCAACACGGTGACCGCGGCGTGGATGATCCCCGCAGGGCTCTTCCTCACGGCGCGGCTCGGCATGCTCGCGGGCATCTTCTGCCCGCTCGCCGTGCAGCTCATGGGTGGGTTCGCCTGGTCGCTGATGCCGCTGCCGCAGCTCTTTCCGCCGTCGGCGAGCATGGTCATCCCCACGAGCTTCATCCCCGTGCTGCCGAGCGGCGAGCCACTCGCGGCGGACATGGCGCTCGGCGGGGCGCTCGCGGCGGACGGCATGCTCACACTGGCGGGCCTTGCGGTCTGCGCGCTCGCGTTCGCCGCGCTCACGGCGGCGGGCGCGGCCTGGTTCGCGCGCTCCGAGGAGAGGTGATGGCCGTGACACGACTCTCCGACCCGACGCCACGCATGACTCTCCCGCGGGCCCTGCTCTCCGAGGCCCTGCGCCTGGCGCGCTCCCCGCTCGCAGTGGTGCACCTCGTCTGCGGCCTGGCAGCCGGTCTTGCCTGCGGCGAGTACTTCTCCGTTACCCGATGGGACCCGGCGCTGGGCGCGGACGCCTACGCCCAGTTCCTCGGCGCCCTCATGCCGCTCATGTCCGCCATCGTCTGCGGGCTCGCCGTGGACGAGGAGCGCGCTGCCGGGCGCCTCGCCAACCTCACGGCGGTCCCCTCGCGCGGACGCGCCGTCGCGGCGAAGCTGCTCGCCCTTGCGGCGCTCGGCGCGGGCGCGCTGGCCGTGGCGCTCGGCGTGTTCGGGGC
>DBFAAM010000046.1:0-20627 GCA_048193585.1 Collinsella aerofaciens
CGCGGGGCATGGGGCACGGGCGGGCGCTCAAGGCCGTCGCGAGGAAGCGGCTCAGGGCGATATACGCCGTGATGCGCGACCGGGTGCCCTACCGGGAGTAGCCCCGACGGTTGACAAAACTATAGGAACACCCAACGACTAGTCGTTTAAGAACGTCCCCAATGATTAGGCGGTGGCGCGGCCTAGCCAGTTGCCGCTGTGGTGGTAGATGGTGAACATCGTGGCCGTGATGAGCCAGGTTACGGGGTAGACCAGCAGAAGATGCTCGAGCGACGGATCGAAGGGCATGATCGCAAACACCCAGATCACCCTGAGCACGACGGTGCCAAAAATCGTGAGCAGCATGGGCTGTAAGCTAACACCGGCACCGCGAATGGAGCCCGACGCGTTTTCGATAATCGAGAAGATCGCGTAGAACGGCGCGATGAAATGAAGAATCGTCGTGGTGTACGACGATATCGAAGCATCGTCGACAAACAGACGCGACAACGGACCCGAGAACACCAGCAGCACGGCAGACAGGCCACCAATGAGCATAAACGACAGCACGAGCGACGTGTGATATCCCTTGCGCATTCGCTCGTAATTGCGCGCGCCAAAGTTCTGCGCCGAGAACGTAGTGATCGATACGCCGAGCGCCTCGGTCACCATCCAGATAATGCCATCCAGGCGCCCAGATAGACCCCAAGCAGTCGTGACATCGGCGCCAAACGAATTAACCGACACCTGGATCAGCACGTTCGAGATCGAATAGGCAGCCGATTGAAAACCGAGTGGCAGACCACACGAGATCATACTCTTGCAAATACCGCGATCGATGCCGAGCTTAGACAGCGAAAGACGCCATGCACCCGGAGCGCGCATCATGCGCAACACGATCATCGTTGCATTGGAGCAAATGGTCAGAGCCACTGCGATGCCGCAGCCCAACGCCTCCATATGCAACACGGCGACAAAGATGATATCCAGCACCACGTTAACCAGGCAGCCAGAGGCAATGATCACAGCGGGGCCGCGCGTGTCGCCCACGGCACGCAGCAGTGCGGTTCCCATATTAAGCAGCAGTGCCGCAACCATCGCGGCAAAATAACAGCGAGCATAGGCCACGCCCTCGGCCAATAGTTCATGCGGCGTGTTCATAAGCACCAGCATGGGCTCAACGAACACTATGCCAAGAATCGAGAACACGATACCACCCACCAGCGCGAGCGTCATGGCCGTATGGACCGAACGACTCAGTCGCTCATCATCGTGCTGGCCAAAATACTGACCGGTAATGACCGCGCAGCCGGCACCGACGCCAACGCAAAAGCCAATGCAGAGCTCGGTGAGGACCATCGTGGCCTGAATGCCGCCCAGCGCGAGCTTACCGCCAAACTGGCCGACGATATAGGTACCGATAAGCGTGTAGGCCTGCTGAAAAAACGAGCTAAAGAAGATGGGAACGCACAGCGAAAGCAGCTGCTGCCAAATGACACCCTGCGTTACATCGATAGCCGTAGTTTTCTTAGCCACACGCCCTCCCCAAAAGCGCACGTCAACCGACAAAACAGCAAATTAAGACCAAAGCCAATACCAGCTTAGCACCGACCGGCGTCGACCGAAACACCCCGATTCAGAGCCCGGTGCGAACTATCTACCTAGTGATACAGCCCCGGCTGGTAGTGATACTCATTGCTCACATGCGGGCACAGCTGCCAAAAGGCGACGGCACTCGCCGCGGCCACGTTGAGTGAATCGACCCCGTGCGCCATCGGAATACGCACGGCCCGGTCACAGCCCGCGATGGTCTTGGCGCCCAGGCCGGCACCCTCGGTGCCCATAAAGATCGCCAGTCGATCGATCTCCTGCAGCGCAGGATCGTCCAGCGAAACGGAATCATCCGTCAACGCCATGGCGGCACAGGAAAACCCGGCATTGTGCAGCGCAGCCAGGCCATCGTGCGGCCATACGTGCACCTCGCTGCCAATACGCGTCCACGGCACCTGAAAAACCGTGCCCATGCTCACACGGGCAGAACGACGATATAGCGGATCACAACACGTAGGGCTCACCAGAATACCGTCAACATTCAACGCCGCCGCCGAGCGGAAAATCGCGCCCACATTGGTATGGTCGACAATGCCCTCGAGCACGCACACGCGCACCGGACGCTCCCCCGCCGCCTCGACGACGCCACCCAAGAACTCATCAACCGGAATCTGTCGCGGGCGACGAAACGCCGCGAGCGCACCGCGCGTCACGTTAAAGCCCGTCAACTGCTCCATGAGCTCCATAGAGGCCACGAATACAGGAACCGGATCCGCGCCCTCGCGCACAACCAGGCGCTCAAACAGCGGCATCATCTGGTCAAGCCAGCGTTCGCCCAAAAGAAAGCTCACCGGCTCGTATCCGGCACGCACCGCGCGCTCGATAACCTTGGCACTCTCGGCGATAAAGATGCCCTTTTGCGGCTCCAGCACGCAGCGCAGTTCGCGCTCGGTAAGTCGCACGTAGGCATCGAGCCGCTCGTCTTCGAGCGAATCAATTCGCAGAACCTCAACGGCATCAGTCATAGCAGCCTGCCCGCACCCTTCTTTACAGCACATCTATACCAAACGAGGCGACGCTAAGCGCCGCCCCATGCATTCAATCAACCTGATGATACCGTTCGCGCCAGACGATTTACGCCTCAACACGACGATATGTCACGAACTCATAATCGAGGCCCTCGTCACCCTCACCGGCGGCAATCGTCGCCACCCCGCTACGCTGAGCAATCTCCCACGCAGGGTCGGCATCCAGGTCGGGAAAATACGTATCCACCGTATGCACGCAGTGGTTATGCGTGACCTCGGCCTCGACGCAATACGGCAAAAACTGCCGATAAACATCACCACCACCGATCACCCACGCAACGGGCTCGTCGGCTACCGCGGCGAGTGCTTCGTCAACGCTATGCACCACGTCGGCGCCCTCGGGGGCAAAGCCCTCGTCGCGGGTGAGCACGATATTGCGACGGTTCTTGAGCGGACGCCCACCGTGAAAACTCAGCAGCGTCTTGCGCCCCATAATGACCGGGCAACCTTTGGTGCACGCCACAAAATGGCGCATGTCAGCACGATTGGACACCACCATGTCGCCCTCGCACCCAATGCCCCAATCGTCACACACAGCAACGATGGCAGAAAGCTTACACGTCATGAGCACCACCTACACCGCAATGGGAATGTTCTTGACCTGCGGGCCGTGCTCGTAGCCCTCGACGATCAGGTCATCGGTCGTAAACGCGTAAAAATCGTGCACATCGGGGTTAAGCGTTACCTTAGGCGCCGCAAACTGCGGACGCTCGATAAGTTCGCGAACGATATCGACATGACGATCATAGATATGGGCGTCGGCGATCACGTGCAGCAGCTCACCGGGAATCATATCGACCGACTGCGCGACCATCATCAGCAAAATGGCGTACTGGCACACGTTCCAGTTGTTCGCGGCCAAAATGTCCTGGCTGCGCTGGTTGAGAATCATGTTGAGCGTCGGCTTGTCGTCCTGAGGACGCTGCGTCACGTTATAGGTCACGCTATAGGCGCACGGATAAAGGTGCATCTCGGACAGATCGCTAAACACGTACGTATTGGTCATAATGCGGCGACTATACGGCGTGTGCTTAAGGTCGTACAGCACACGGTCCATCTGGTCGAAATCGCCCTCGGCATAATGGCTTTTCTGGCCAATTTGGTACCCGTAGGCCTTGCCGATAGAGCCGGTCTCGTCGGCCCACTCGTCCCAAATATGGCTGTTGAGGTCATGCACGTTATTGGACTTCTTTTGATAGATCCACAGAATCTCGTCCATGGCAGACTTAAGCGCCGTACGACGCAGGGTGAGCGCGGGGAACTCCTCGCGCAGGTCATAGCGCGCCGTGACACCAAAGTTTTTAATGGTATAGGCAGGGGTGCCGTCCTCCCACACCGGACGGACCTTTTGGCCCTCGGTGGTGGTGCCATGGTCCAAGATATCGCGGCACATGGTTACAAACTGTTGATCAGCTTTGCTCATTGACCCTCCTGTCAGTCGCCTACAAGCGAGATTCATTGTAGCACAGGCGCACGCGGCCCCACAGCCCAAACATAAGCCCTCATTTTCTGACATATGCCAGAAATTCCTTGCGCAAATCCGCACGTTCGCTATTCTATTGTTGACATATGTCAGATTTGGAGAGTGTATGGCTGGAAGACGCGAAAAACTGCGCCGCGTCGGGATCATCCCCGAATATCGCGGCTTTACCCCCGATGGCCTTGCCAGCGGAGACGCTATCGATATGACGGTCGATGAGCTCGAAGTACTGCGCCTGTGCGATCTGGAGGGCCTCAATCAGGAGGCCGTCGCCCTGCACATGGGCATCGCCCGCGCCACGGTGGCGGCAATCAGCAGTCGCGCGCATCGCAAGGTGGCAAACGCGCTGGTCAATGGACGGGCGATCGTCATCGAAGGCGGCAACATCGCGTACTCCCCCATCACCACGACGACGGCCGCATGGCCAGCAAAGGAGGTCGGCACCATGAGAGTGGCAACAACGTACGACAACGGCAAAATCTTTATGCACTTTGGCCGCAGCGACCAGTTCAAGATCTACGACATCCAGGATGGCAAGGTGCTCAACGAGCAGGTCGTAGGCACCGGTGGCACCGGCCACGGCGCCCTGGCGGGCCTGCTTGCCAACGGTGGCGTTGACACGCTCATTTGCGGCGGTATCGGCGGCGGCGCTATCAACGCGCTTGCCCAAGCCGGCATCACGGTCTATGCGGGCGCCCAGGGCAGCTGCGATGCCTGCGTCGAGGCCCTCATTGCCGGCACGCTCGCACAGAACGGCGAGGCCACCTGCGACTGCCATGGACATGATCACGAGCACACCCATGAGCATGGCGAGTCCTGCGGCTGCCATGGCCATCACGAGCACGTGGGCCACGAGGGCTGCGGCTGCCACTAGCGGCAAGCACCTCGTCGAGAACACGCTTCCACGCGTGCGACACCAGCGAACAAACGGCGAAGGCCGCCTGGAATACCATCCAGGCGGCCTTCGCCATACACGACTCAACTAGTCGTTACTTCTTGTTGCGCATCTG
Organism: Collinsella aerofaciens; assembly: GCA_048193585.1. Lineage (GTDB taxonomy): Bacteria > Actinomycetota > Coriobacteriia > Coriobacteriales > Coriobacteriaceae > Collinsella > Collinsella aerofaciens_CK. The sequence continues at coordinate 5,109 of DBFAAM010000046.1, forward strand.
CGCTTCCATCTGGCGCAGCAGGTCCATATCGGACTTGGGGCCGCCCGTTCCCAGGCCGCCCATGCCGCCCAGCCCCATAGCATCCAGACCGGGAATATTGGGCATGCGCATCTTCTTGCCCTTCTTACCCTTCTTGCCCTTCTTGCCGCCGGCCTGCGCCTGATTGGCCATCGTGCGCATGCGGCCCATCATCTTGTTCATCTCGCCCCACTGCTTCATAAGGCTATTGACCTCGGTGGGAGTCACACCGGCGCCCTTGGCAATGCGGGCACGGCGCTGACCGTTGATGATGGAGGGACGCAGGCGCTCCTCCTTGGTCATCGACATGATGATGGCCTCGTTCTTGTCGAAGATGCCCTCGTCCAGGTTACCGCCCATCTGATTGAGCGCACGCTGGCCACCGGGGAGCATGCCCAGAATACCCTTCATGCCGCCCATCTTCTTGACGGCTTTCATCTGGTCGAGCATGTCGTTCATGGTAAAGCCCTCGCGCAGCATGCGCTCGGCAGCCTCGAGCTGCTCGGCGTCGGCTGCCTCCTGGGCCTTCTCAATGATGCCGACAACATCGCCCATGCCTAAGATGCGCTTGGCCATACGATCGGGATAGAACGGCTCCAGCGAATCGGGTTTCTCGCCCATGCTCACGAACTTGATGGGCTTACCGGTCACCTGGCGCACGGAAAGCGCGCCGCCGCCACGGGCATCGCCGTCGAGCTTGGAGATGATCACGCCGTCAAAGTCGGTACGCTCGGCGAAGGTCGAGACGACGTTGACGATATCCTGGCCGGTCATGGCATCGACGACCATCAGCACCTGATCGGGCTTGACGGCCTTCTTGATGTCCACGGCCTCCTGCATCATCTGCTCGTCGATCTGCAAACGACCGGCGGTATCGACGATGACCACGTCACGCAGGTGGTCGACGGCCTCCTGAATGGCGCCCTTGGCGATGTCGACCGGGTGTGCACCGTCGCCTCGGAAGACCGGGACACCGATCTCTCCGCCGAGCGTGGCAAGCTGGTCGGCAGCGGCGGGACGGTAGACGTCGCACGCGGCGAGCAGCGGCGAGCGGCCCTGCTTCTTGAGCAGGTAGGCCAGCTTTACGGCCGCCGTAGTCTTACCGGAGCCCTGCAGGCCCACGAGCATGATGACATTGGGGATGCGGTTGCTAAAGACGAGCTTGCTCTCGGTGGAGCCGAGCATCTCGGTGAGCTCGTCGAGCACGATCTTGACGACGTTTTGCGCCGGCGACAGCGACTCCATGACCTCGGCGGTCATGCAGCGCTCCTTGGTCTTGGCGACGAACTCCTTAACGACCTTAAAGTTAACGTCGGCCTCGAGCAGCGCCATGCGAATGTCGCGCATGGCAGAGGTGATATCGGCCTCGGTCAGCTTGCCCTTGCCGCGCAGGCGGTCAAATGTGTCGTTGAGACGATCGCTCAGGGAATCAAACACTAGTCACTCCTTAATTGGACTCGCCCACCAGGGCGCGGCAGAAATCTTTGGCATTGAACTCCTGCAGGTCATCGACCTGCTCGCCCACGCCCACGCGCAGGATCGGGAGCTTGAGTTTCTCGGCCACGGCCATGGCAATACCGCCCTTAGCCGTGCCGTCGAGCTTAGTCATGATAATACCGTCCAGGCCCAGTGCCTCGTTAAACTCGAGCGCCTGGTTCAGACCGTTCTGGCCGGTGGCGGCATCGATCACGAGCACGACTGAGACGGGCATGGGGCCGGCGGCCATATTGGCGGCGCGCTTACGCGTCACGTTAACCACCTTGGCAAGCTCCCGCATGAGCTCGGGGCTCGTGTGCAGACGACCGGCAGTGTCGATAAGCACCAGGTCGCTGCCGCGCTTGTCGGCCTCGTCGAGCACGTCGTAGCAAACACTTGCCGGGTCGGAGCCGCGGTCGCGCTTGATGACGGGGACGCCAGCGCGCTGGCCCCACACATCGAGCTGCTCGATAGCGGCAGCGCGGAACGTATCGGCAGAGCCAATCACGACGTTCTTGCCGCGGGCGGCCATGGCGCTCGCGATCTTACCGACCGTCGTGGTCTTGCCAGCGCCGTTAATGCCCACAAACAGCACGCAGCTCGGCGTATCGGAGAACGGATCGCGCTCGATGGGCACAAAGTGCTGCTCAAGCTGCTCGGCCAGGGCACGGCGAAGCTGCGGAGCGGTCTTGAGGTTCTTCTTGGCCGCGGCATCGCGCAGGTCATCGGACACCTTGATCGCGACCTCGGCACCCATGTCACCCATAACGAGGGTGTCCTCTAGGTCCTCCCAAAAATCCTCGTCGACCTCGCCGCCAAAGTAGAAGACCTCGTTGAGGGCCTCGCGGCTGCGCTCAAGTCCGCGCGAGAGAGCATCGAAGAATCCCATTATGCATTCACGACCTTTCCGGTTTCGCGATCGAGTTTTTGCGAGACGACGCGACTGACGCCGTCGGCTTGCATCGAGACGCCGTAGAGGACGTCAGCATCCTCCATAGTACGGCGCTGATGCGAGATAACCAAGAGCTGCGTATCGGAACGCAACACATCGAGCGCGCCGATGAGCTTGGACAGGTTGGCGTCGTCGAGCGCCGCCTCGACCTCGTCCAGTACATAGAACGGCACCGTGCGCGTGCGATACACGGCAAAGAGCAGGGCGAGCGCCGTCAGGCTCTTCTCGCCGCCCGACATGAGCATCATCTTGGTGATGCGCTTGCCGCGCGGCTGCGCCACGACCTCGATACCCGTCTCGGCAGGATGCTCGGGATCGGTCATCTCCAGATGAGCCTGGCCGCCCGGGAAGAGCATAGCGAAGATCTCGCGGAAGTTCGCGTCGACCTTCTCAAACGTCACCAGGAAGGCCTTCCGCATCTTGCGGTCGATGGCCACCGTGATCTTGGTGAGCGCCTTGCGCGCGCTCTCCAGATCGGCCAGCTGCTCCTCGATGTAGTCGGCGCGGCGCTTGAGCTGCTCGTACTCCTCCATGGCAACTTGGTTAACGGGACCAAGGTTGTTGATCTGGCGCACAAGCTGGTTGAGTTCGCGCTCGGCGGCATCGCGGTCCGTGGGCGCCGGAAGCATGAGCGCTTCCTCGAGCACCGTCGTGCCATCGGCGGTAATGGCCTTGATGGCAGCCTCGACCTGCACCTCGAGCTTGCCACGCGCGACCTTGAACTCGTTTTGCGTGGCAGAGGCGGTATCGACTCGCTCCTTAGCGCGGGCAACCTCTGCCTTGGCATCCTCGATGGTCTTCTTGAGCGAAGCGGAGTCCGCCTCCTCCAGAGAGGCCTGGTCACGCAGGCGCGCTGCCCAATCCGACGCGCGTTCCAACAGGGCAGAATAGCGTTCGTGCATGGGATCGACGCGCAGGCGCAGCAGCTCGAGCGAGCGCGAAGCCTGGCGTGTTCCACGGATACGACGGTCGATGCCCTCAAGACGATGCTCCAGGTCGGGCACGCGGCCCTTCAGCGAACGCAGGCGCTCGCTCGTCTGAGCCAGGCGGACCTTGGCATCGGCGAGCTTACCGGCTGCCTCGGAGTCGTCACGGCGCACGCGATCGAGCTCGTCGTTGGCTTCGGCAATCTGAAGAACCAGGTCGCTTGCCTGCGCACGGGCCTCGTCGCGCGAACGGGTGAGCTCGTCAACGCGCGGGCACGCAGCGCGAACAGCCTCGGCGGCCTGCTCGCGGCGCTTGGAGATGCGCACGCGCTCGACCTCGGCATTGTTGGCGCTTTGCTCCAAGCGGCCGATCTCAGAGAGCAGCGAGCGGCGCTCGCCTTCAAGACGGGCGATCTCGCCGGCGGCATCGCCCTCAGCGGCACGCGCCTCTTCGACGGCCGCATTGGCCTCGACGACCTGATCCGACACATGCTCAAACACGGCAGCCAGATCGGGCTCAAGCCCCTCCAGCTCGCGAATGCGACGCTTACGCTCCAAAGCACCCGAGGCCTCGCCAGCATCGAGGCCCACGCGCACCAGGCCGCCACAGCTTACGCGGGCGCCATCGGGAGTCACATAGGTCACACCGTCAACGACCGGCGCCAACAGCGCGGCAGCCAAGTCATCGACCACGTAATAGCCGCCGAGCAGCGCCTCGACGACGGGTCCGTAGCCTGCGCGCACGGACAGACGATCAACCAGGCGGATACCGGCAGCGCCCTCAGCGGCGGTAGAGCCGCTCACGTCGCGCGCCACCAGCAGTGCTTCGCCCGAGGCCTTCTTTTGGTCCAGAGCCGCACGACCGGCACGCTCAAGCGCGGACGTATCGTCGAACAGAAGCGCATCGATATCGCCGGCGAGCAATTGCTCAACCAGGCCCTCAAGCTCGCGCGGGGCTTCGAGCACATCGCCCAGGCGACCCGTTACGTCATCGCCCAGCGCACCCACCAGACGGCTCACGAGCGGCGAGCTGTCGGCCATGCGCGCATCAAGCTTCTTTTGGCTGGCAAGCTCCGAGCGCACCTCGGATAACTTGTTGCGCGCCTCGCTCTCACGATTACGCAAGTCCTTCAGGGCCGCACGGGCGACCTCGGTGGCCTCACGCGCATCGACCTGAGCCTGGCGCGCCTCCTCAAGAGCGCCCTCAAGCTCCTCGGCGCGGTCGCGACGGGTCTCGAGCGAGGCCGTGACCTCCTCGAGCTGTTCATCGATCTGCTCCAGGCGCGAGGCATACATGTTGTCCTCGACCTCGGCATTGCTCAGCGAATCCTTCACCTTGGCGAGCTCGAGCGCAGCATTATCGGCAACGCGCTGCACATCGCGCTGCTCGCGCGTAAGCTGCGAAATCTGATTGTCGAGCGCAACGCGCCGCTCGTGGAGCTCGGCGGCGGCAGGACCAGCGGCGTCAACGTCCTCCTGGACCTGCATATGCGCGCCGGTCACTTCCTCGAGCTGAGCACGTGCGTCCTCGAGCTCCTCGACCACACGACAACGCTGATGCTCGGAGCTCGAAATCTGCCCGCGCATGTCGGACAGGCGCGACACCATGTTATGGCCCTTTTCCTCGAGCAGACGCATGTCTGAGTTAATGCGACCGACCACATCTTGCATATGGCGGCGTTGCTCGCCCAGATCGCCCACAAACAGGCCTTTTTCCTCGAGCATAACTTGGAGCTTCTCGAGCTCGCGCTCCTTTTCGCCCAAGCGGTACTGCGCAAGCTCAAGTTCGGCGGCGCCCTCCTTAGAGCGGCTCTCCAGGTCGTTCCACTGCGACTGCAGCGAACGAAGCTCGTCGACGGCCAGCATCTGCGTAAGTTCGTTCGCGCGCGAAGACAGCTCTTTGTACTTGCGCGCGCGATCGACCTGACGCTCCAGTGGCCGCAGCTGACGGGCGATTTCCTTATTGATGTCGCGGGCACGCGTCAGATGCTCGTCCATCGACTTAATCTTTTTGAGCGCACGCTCCTTGCGGCGCTTGTGCTTGGAGATGCCGGCGGCCTCCTCGATGAGGGCGCGGCGCTCCTCGGGGCGGCTCTGCAAAATGGCGTCGAGCTTGCCCTGGCTGATGATGGAATGCGTATCCTTGCCCAGGCCCGAATCGTGCAGGATGTCCTGAATGTCCATCAGGCGGCACGGACTCGAGTTGATGAGGTACTCGCTTTCGCCCGAGCGATACATGCGACGGGTGATGGCGACTTCGTCAAAATCGACGGGCAGCATATGGTCCGAGTTATCGAGCACCAGCGTGACCTCGGCGACACCCACCGGCTTGCGCGCTGACGAGCCCGAGAAGATGACGTCCTCCATGGCCTGGCCGCGCAGCTGCTTGGCGCTCTGCTCGCCCAGGACCCACAGAATTGAGTCGGAGATGTTCGATTTTCCCGAGCCGTTGGGACCGACGATGACGGTCAGGCCCGGCTCAAACGTCATATGAGCGCGGTCGGCAAACGACTTGAACCCTTTGAGCGTGAGGGACTTGAGATACACGGTTCCTCGCTTACACGTGCTTCTTGTTCAGAATCACGCCGTTGGTGGTGTAACCCATGCGGTCGAGCGCTTCGAGCGCGGCGGCTCCCTCGGCTTCCTTCTTAGAGGAACCGGTGCCGCGACCCTGGCGAATGCCATCGATGAGCACCACGGCGGTAAAGGTGGGCGCATGCGCCGGGCCCTCGGAGCCAACGAGCTTATACGCCGGGGGCTCGTGACCGTCGGCTTGCACGCACTCCTGCAAAAACGACTTGGGGTTCGCGGGATGCTCGGCGCGCTCGGAAGCCAAATGCGGCTTAAGCGTACGATGGATAAACTCCGCCGCAACGTCCCAGCCGGCATCCAGGTACAGTGCGCCCACGAGCGACTCGTAGACGTTCTCGAGCGCCGAATGCAGGCCGCGCGCACCGGTACCGGTCTCGGAGGCACCAAAGATGATGATGTCGTCGATACCCAGCTCGTGAGAAACCTCGGACAGCGTAGCGCCCGAGACAAGCGACACCTTCAGGCGCGTGAGCTTGCCCTCGTCAAACTCCGGATAGGACTCAAACAGGGAGCGTGCGACCACGGCGCCCAAAATGGAATCGCCCAAAAACTCAAGGCGCTCATAGCTGGCAGAAACCGGCTGGCCCTCGACTGCCGAGGGATGCGTAAGGGCCGCACGCAGCAGCACCTTATTATTGAACTCGTGGCCCAGAATTTCCTGGGCGCGCGTAAGTCGTTCAGACAAAGCCAAGACCTAAGCCTCCCTGGCGTTTTCGATAGCGTCGACGGCGTCGGCGACAGAGTTAAGCGAGAGCAGAGTCTCGTCATCGATCTCGAGGTTGAACTCGTCCTCGATGGCCGTAACCAGCTGCAAACGCTCGAGCGAGTTGGCATCGAGGTCGTCAAAGGTGGTCTCATCGCTAATTTCGGCAACATCGACGCCCAGAACGTCAGCAGCGACCTCGGCGATCTTGTCGAAGATTTCGGAGCGGTCCATAGCGCTTCCTCTCATAGTGCATGAATACCAAAAGAATGGTACCGCCCGGGCGGTACCAAGACACGGTTCTGATTCTACCCCACGACGTGCGCCCCAAGACGCATAACGCCGCTGTTATAAAACGATACCGTCCATAGAGTTGGCGACATTCTCGACCAGCCCGGCGCGCACGGCTTCGGCCGCCGCGAGCGTACCGTTTTTAACAGCCTCGACCGAGGTGGCGCCATGGCCGATCAGGACCACGCCGCGCAGGCCCAGAAGAATCGCGCCGCCCTTGGCGTCGCCAGAGAGCTTGGCCTTAATCTCGCGCATTTGCTTTTTAATGAGCAGCGCGGCAATCTTGGTGCCGAGCGATGACATAAAGACGCCCTTGAGCTCCTGTAGCAAAAACTTGGCAGCACCCTCGGTGGCCTTGAGCGCAATATTGCCCGACATGCCATCGGCAACGACGACATCGAAGTTACCGGAGGTGATGTCCGTTCCCTCGCAGTTACCAACAAAGCCGGGAACGGCGGCTTTCATGGCCGGGAAGCAGGCCTTGGTAAAGTTGGAGCCCTTCTCGTCCTCGGTGCCGTTGGCAAGCAGGCCCACGCGGGGATGCTCGATGCCCAGGACGACGCGGGCATAAGCACTACCCATCTGGGCAAAACGTACCATGTCATCGACCTCGACATCGGGGTTGGCGCCCATATCGCACAGCACCGTCAGACCGCCGGCGCGATTGGGTAGCGCATTGGTCAGACAGGGGCGCACCGGCTGCTTCTTGCCTTCGGCCTGATACCTAAACGGCGTCACGTAGGCGGTGGCAGCGGCGGTCATGGCGCCGGTGGAGCCGGCAGAGAAAAACGCGTCCGCATTACCCTTCTTGATGGCGCGACACGACAGCACGATCGACGACTTGCGTTTAGTCATCACGGCGCGAATGGGATCGTCATCCATGGCGATAACGTCAGGTGCCTCAAGGGCCTCAACACGTGCATGGGAAGCGGCAAAAGGGTTGACGATTTCGGCGGGGCCAGCTGCCAAGACCTCGATATCGGGATCGGCGGCAAGCGCAGCCTCGATACCATCGAGAACAACCTGAGGTTTCTCGTCTCCGCCCACAACGTCTACACAAACGCGAACGTTACTCATAAACATGCTCCTTATACAAAAATGGCCGACTCATTGAGCCGGCCATTGTGGTTCCATTTGGAACGGCATCGCATCCAGAGTATACCGTTACTCGGTAACGATAACCTCGCGGTCCTTGTAGAAACCGCAGCTGGGGCACACGTGGTGCGGAAGCTTAACAGCGCCGCAACGGGGGCACGTGGACTGAGCCGCAGCCGAGATCTTCATGTTGGCGGAACGACGGGTGTGAGTGCGGATACGACCCTGCTTTTGTTTAGGTACGGGCATAGTGACCTTCCTTATGAACTATCCAGTGTGGCGATTACGCGCAAGTAGCGATACTACCACAGTTTTACTCATCAAGCTTGAGATTCTTCAATGCTGCAAATGGATTTTCCGTGGCTTCGGCCCATTCGGCCTCGGCTTGGGCAGCACAATCGCATTGCTCCACGTTGAGATTGCAACCGCAAGTGGGGCACAGACCGCGACAATCGGGCTTGCAGAGCACCACAAACGGCGTGTCCATAACGACCGCGTCATTGATGGGCTCACCCAGATCGACGATACGGTCCTCACCCAGAAGCTCGTAGCCGTCCTCGTAGGCCTCGGGATCCTCGGGCTCCTCAAAGAGGTAGAACTCCTCGATCTCTCCGGCGATATCAAACGAGGCGGGCTCCAGGCAACGGTCGCACTCACCGGTGGCGTGCGCGCGGACCATGCCCGTGAGCAAGACACCGGTACCGGCATTGGTAAAGACAACGTCGTAGTCGATGCCGTCCTGAAGCTGGTACTCCTTCTCGCCCACCGTGTAGGTGGCGACATCGACCTTACCGGTCAGCGGATACGAATCTCCAGGAAACTCGAGCTGCTCGGAAAGATCGACGGTAACGCTCGGGAACTCAGCCATTACCACTGACCATTCTGTTGGGCGGCACCCTCGTTGAGCTGCTGACGGCAACGGGTAACGGTGCCGGTCAGGCTCTTGAGGTTCTCCTCCAGGTGCGTAAAGACCTGCTCTGCGTAGTCCTCGGCAGCATAACGCGTCTCGCGCTCGTACTGCTGGGCACGATCGCGGATGTCGTCGGCCTGCTGCTGCGCAAGACGGACGATCTCCTGCTCGCCGGCAATGGTGAGGGCCTGCTGCTGAGCGTCAGCGATGATGGAATCGGCCTGAGCGGCGGCGGAAGCCATAAGCTCCTCGCGCTCCTTAAGGATACGGCGGGACTTCTGCCACTCCTCGGGATAGCTCATGCGGATCTCGTCGAGGATGTTGAAGAACACGTCGGCGTCGATGACCTTGAACTGAGCGTTCTTGCCGAAAGGCGGCTTGGCTTCCTCGATCAGCCCTTCGAGCTCATCGACCAAGCTGACGATCCTATCGCCAGGAAAATTCTCGCCCGGCATCCGGTCTCCTTTCATAGGTAACATATCATCGTGCTAGTTTACCACATGCCACCAGGCAATAAAAAACGTCACGAAAAGCGATGTCTGAGCGCTTCAACCACGTTGGACGGGACAAACGTCGATACATCGCTGCCGAGCGAGGCGATCTGGCGAACGACCGAGCTCGAGATATAGCCGTACTGCGGCGCACTCATGACAAAGATGGACTCCAGCTCGTTATCCAAGCGGTAGTTGAGGTCGGCCTGCTGCAGCTCGTACTCAAAGTCAGTCATGGCGCGCAGACCCTTGACCACGGCCCCCGCCCCCTGATCACGAGCGAAGTCGACCAAGAGGCCAGTAAAGGGCAGGACCTCGACGCCATCGATATCACCGAGTGCTTCACGGGCCAGCGCCACACGTTCATCGAGCGTAAACGTGGTGCCCACACCGTATTTGCCCTGCGACTCGGCAACGGCCACGATCACACTGGGAAAAATGCGGCGGGCGCGGCGGATGACGTCGATATGGCCAAACGTGATGGGATCGAAGGTACCCGGAACGATGACGCGGTTAATGGTGTCACTCATGGGCATCCCCCTGAAACGTCGTGCCGTCGCTGTCATCGGCATCGGTGGCGGTATCGTCATCCTCGCCCTCGCCGACCCAACGGAGCAGGTCGACCGAGGTGATGCCATAGCGTTTCTCACGCACGGTTACAAAGCCGGCAGGATGTGCACCCGCGTCGGCGGCAGCATGCTCAAACAGAGCATAGGCACCCGGGGTGAGCAGACCCTGCTGGGCCAGGTTCTGCAGCAGCTCGTCGACCGGCTTGGCACCAAAAGCATAGGGCGGGTCGAGCAAGACCAGATCAAAGGGGCCGCCCGGTACACGACCGCGCGAGGCACTCGCCAGCATGTCACCCGTGACCACGCGCCAACGCGCACGGTCACGGCAGAGCGACTCGATATTCTTGGTAATGAGCCGCGCGGCGTTGCGATCGATCTCAAACGTCGTGAGCGAGCGGGCCCCACGAGAGAGCATCTCTAACCCTAAGGCACCGGAGCCGCCAAAGGCGTCCAGCACACGGACCTCGTCCAGATCGAAGTCGAATGCCGACATGACCATAGATGCGCATGCCTCGCGCACGCGATCGGTCGTGGGGCGGGTAACATCGCGACCACGGGGCTCCTCGATCTTACGACCGCGCCATTCGCCGCCGATGATTCTCATCCTCCGCTGACCTCCTTAAATATGTGTCGATATCGCATGGCGACCGCATCGCGCAGAGGGCGCGTCGCCACAGAGTCAAGGTTGCAAGCATACCGCAAGAGCTCGACCGCGTCCAAATGGGCCCACTCGATCAGCTCCTCGTCGGCATCCAGGTCGACAAAGCGCAGGGTCACACCGCCATGCTGACGGTACCCCAGGATTTCGCCCTCGTGGCGCAGACGCAGGTCCATCTGGGCGAGCGTAAAGCCATCCGAAGTGTTTTCGAGCGATTGCAGACGATCTTGCGCCGCCGATGCGCCGCCGTTGCCCTTGGAGTGCGTCATGACCAGGCACGTGCCCGACACGCCGCCACGGCCCACGCGGCCTCGCAGCTGGTGCAGGGCAGCCAAACCAAAGCGCTCGCCGTTTTCGATGACCATGACGGTGGCGTTGGGCACGTCAACGCCCACCTCGACCACCGTAGTCGAGACGAGCACGTCAATCTCGCCACGCTTGAAGGCGTCGATCACGCGGTCCTTCTCCCCCGCTGGCATACGGCCGTGAAGGCGCTCGATGGCAAGACCCGGCAACGCCAGACGCAGGCGATCGAGCTCGGTCGCCGTATCGTGAAGCGGCACGGGGACCGTCACGCGGCCCTCGTCGTCGCGGGCAATACCGGGCACGTCTTCCAGCTCATCGGCCGAGTCACTCGGCTCCACGAGCGGGCAAATCACATAGGCCTGCTGCCCCTTCTCGTGCGCCTCGCGAATGGCGCCATAGGCGAGGTCACGGCTCGACTCGGTGAGCACGCGTGTCGTCACGCCAGCACCAGGGACGGGCCGATGGCGGATGATACTCGTGTCCAGATCGCCGTAGACCGAAAGCGCCAGCGTACGCGGGATGGGCGTTGCCGTCATAACGAGCAGATCGGCACCGGGGCCCTTCGCGCGCAGGGCGTTGCGCTGGCCTACGCCAAAGCGGTGTTGCTCGTCGATGACAACAAGCGACAGATGCTTGAACGTAACGTCATCCGAAAGGACCGCATGGGTGCCAAAGAGGACATCGAGCTCGCCGGACTGCAGCTGCTCATGGATCCGCTCGCGCTCGGCCGCCGGAGTGGCACCCGTCAGCAGCGCCCACGTTATACCGGCCTGAGAGAGCAAGGGGCCGGTCTTATCAGCATATTGGCGCGCCAGCACGCCCGTGGGCGCCATAGCGCAGGCCTGCGTGCCGCTATCGGCAGCCACAGCCAGCGCACAGGCGGCAACGGCGGTCTTACCGGTACCGACATCGCCCAGCAGCAGACGGTTCATCACGCGCCCGCCATCGCACATGTCATGCAGGATGTCTTGGAATGCGGCCTCCTGCTCGTCGCTCAGCGAAAACGGAAGGGCCTGTTTAAGCGCGCCCAGATGCTCGCCCGCGGTGTGGGCATAGGGCACCACATCGACCAGGCCACCGTCGTTGCGCAGACGCAGCGCCAACTGCAGGTAGAGGCACTCCTCGTAGGCAAGACGCCGGCGTGCGATGTCGCGCTCAGCCATGCTCGAGGGAAAGTGGATCGAACGCAACGCGCGGGCATTGCTCATGAGCTTCCGCTTTGCGCGCAGCGGCGCGGGAATCGGATCGAACGGATTGCCGACGACCTCGAGCGCGCCGCTTACGATGCGGCGCATCCACGCCTGGCTCACGCCATCACTCACGTAATGGACCGGCAGGATGGTGCCTGCGGCGCGCCCGTCCTCGAGCTTTTCAAAGTGGGGCGAGGCCATCTGCTTAAAGCCGTAGGCAAACTCGACCTTGCCCATCATGGCCAGGCGGTCGCCCTGCTTAAGCTGCTGGGCAATCCAGGGCTGGCGGAAAAAGGCGACTTGCAGCACGCCCGTCTCGTCCACAAGCGAGACCTCGGTCACCTGCATACGCGGGCGAGGCTGCTTTTGGACGATACGGTCGACCGTGGCGATGATGGTGCACACGGTACCGATGGGCGCCATCTCGATAGACCAAGAACGGGTAAAGTCGAGGTATCGATGAGGAATATGGAGAAGGAGGTCCCCCACCGTCCGAATTCCCAGACGGCGAAGGGCCTCCTCACGTTTACCCGAAACATATTTGAGTCGCGCGATATCCTCGTCGAGCGCATTGCTCTGGGCAAAGCGCTCCGAGACGCGCGGCACGGAGCACAGCTCGGACATAGGCAGTTGCCTACTCGATCGAGAAGATCACGGGATAGAGCGGCTGCTCGCCACGATGGGCGTCAATCTCCAGATCGGGCTGAGCCTCCTCGATAGCGTCGACGATCTCCTGGAAGGCCTCATCGGACAGCTCCTCGCCGGCCAGAATCGTCAGCGCGTCGCCCTCCTCTTCCTCCTGCATGCGGTTGATGCAATCGAGCGTGACCTGCTTCACGTCGGAGCCGACCACGTCGATGGAGCCGGCGATGATACCCATAACGTCACCAGAGTGAATCGGAGAGCCGTCGGAGGCGCTGGAATCGCGCACGGCGCGGGTGACCTCGCCATCGCGGACCTCGCTGATGGCGTCGACCATGGCGGCGACGGCGTCCTCGAGCTCGGAATCGGGCAGGGCCGCGAACAGCGCGGAGAAGGCCTGCGGGACAGTCTTGGTGGGAACGACGGCGACCTTCTTGTCGGTGCAGGCAGAGGCGGCGGCCTCGGCAGCCATGCGGATGTTGCCGTTATTGGGCAGGATAATGACCGAGGTCGCGTTGACCTGGTCCACCGCGCCCAGCAGGTCGGCGGTCGAGGGGTTCATGGTCTGGCCACCCGAGACGATCACGTCAACGCCGAGGGACTTGAGGATGTCGGCCTCGCCCGAACCAGCGGCAACGGCGACAAAGCCCAACGCCTTGGCGGGCTCGGCGGCCTTCTCCTGGTCCTCATGAATCTTGGCGGTACGGTCGTGGGCCTCCATCTCCATGTTGTGAATAAAGACCTCGTAGATCTGACCGAGCTGCAGCATGTGCTCGAGCACCAGGTTGGGGGTGTTGGAGTGCACGTGGATCTTGTAGTCGGGGTAGGCACCCACGAGCAGCTCGCAGTCGCCCATGGAGCCCAGGAACTTAAGGCACTCGTCCTCGTCAAACGGGGCGTCGGCCTTAAAGAGAAACTCGTTGCAGTAGCGGAACTCCGAGCCCTCCCAGTCGTCGTTGGCCTCGATCTCAACGCGACCAAGGGCCGCGTCGCGGGCAGAGCCGGCAGAATCAAACGTGGCGGAGAAATCCTCGACAACGGTGCTGCGGCCAAGCGCGGCGGCAACAAAGTTCTCCAGGAAGATGGCAAAGCCAAAGGCGCCGGAGTCGACCACGCCGTTCTCCTTCAGAACGGGCAGCAGGTCGGGCGTGCGAGCGACGGACTGGTAGGCCTCGACGACGATGGCGTCGAGCGCGTCCTCGGCCGAGAACTTCTTCTTTTCGCACTCGTCGGCCTTGGTCGAGACATCGCGCAGCACCGTGAGGATCGTGCCCTCGATGGGCTTGCGGACGGCCTGGAAGGCGACCTTGACGGCGCGACGGAAGGCGAAGGCGATGTTGGCGGACGTGATAGGCTCATCGGCAGAAACGAGACCCTCGGCCACGCCACGCAGGATCTGCGAGGTGATGACGCCGGAGTTGCCGCGGGCACCCATCAGGGAGCCGTGGGTGATGGCGCCGGCAATGGCCTCCATATCGGCATCGGCGGGAAGGGCGGAAAGCTCCTTGGTCACCGAGGCGAGCGTGAGCGACATGTTGGTGCCGGTGTCGCCGTCGGGTACGGGGAAGACGTTGAGCTTGTTGATCTCCTCGGCCTTGTCGGAAACGGCAGCCGCAGCGATCGGAAAACAGGTGCGAATGGTCTTTGCAATCATGGGTATTTGAATCTCCGTTTTCGGATGCTAGTTCAGACGGCTCTTGAGCGCGTCGATGTGGATGCCGATCTTAAGGCTGGCGGGATCGATCTGGGCGATTTCCTGCAGGGTGAAGGCAACGGAGCTCGAAAGATTGTGGCAGACGGACTTCATGTTGACGCCGTTCTCGAGCACGACGTGAAGATCGACCGTAAGGCCGTTCTCGTCGGCGGAGACAAGCACGCCCTTGCGGAGGCGCTGACCGGCAAGCAGGCGCACGCTCTCGGCGCCCTGGAGCTGTTCGGCCATACCGACGACGCCATAGCACGTCATCGCGGCATAACCGGCAATATCGGCAATAACGTCGTTCGAGACGCTCAGGCTGCCGTTAATGGTCTCAGACACAAGAATCTCCTTATCTGGTGCTCACGGCACCATCTCGTGGGAGCAATCATTGCATTATTCTACAACGAGCGCGCCATGTTGAGGTGGTGGGTCACGGGATTACATCCTCGACACGAAATGTTGATACGGTAACGTTCGCGCCAGGCGATCGCGGCATGAAAAAACCCGCCGCATAAGCGACGGGTTTTACAACCTGGCTCCCCGGGTAGGACTCGAACCTACAACAGCGCGGTTAACAGCCGCGTGCTCTACCATTGAGCTACCGAGGAATTTAAAAGCCCAGCAGAATGGGCTGAGAAATTCTGGCTCCCCGGGTAGGACTCGAACCTACAACAGCGCGGTTAACAGCCGCGTGCTCTACCATTGAGCTACCGAGGAATAGGTGCGTGCTCTCAAGCAACGAAGTTTATTATACGGACGATTGGACGAAGGGCAAGAACTTTTTTAAGAATTTTTCTGTCCCAGTCATTGGGGACGCCCCCAATCACTACCGGCAACGGAAACGCCGATGTTTTGGTAACGACAGACACTATGACCCAATCCGAGGGCACTAAAAAGACAGGAGCCCCCGCTCGTGACCGCGGGTCGGGGCTGCGACAATGATGTCGAAGTGCCATAGGCGCAGCCGCGCCGCAACGAGGTTGGGAGGCTCCCATGCCAAA
>DBFAAM010000020.1:0-26491 GCA_048193585.1 Collinsella aerofaciens
CGACTCGGATTCCCTGCGGCCTGAACAATCGCAAGTGTCCGGCGAGGGGGCGGCTTTGTAAAGCCGTTTGGCCCCACCCGCATAGCGGGTGGTTTCTGATGCGGCGCGCTGCGCGCCCCGCACAGGCTAAAGCCCATAAATCAAAAAGAGCCGGTCGAGCAAACGCTCGATCGGCTCACAAACTTTCCCTCAGCCCTTTATCATCCGCGCGGGAGAAAAGCCAGCAAGGATACCGCAGGGCCCGCCCCGGAAGCCCTTTCTCCCGAACGATCCCGCAGCGCGAAGCGCGAGGACCAGTGAGGGAGAAAGGGCGTGGGGCGGGCCCGGACAGGTTAACTTACTCCTTCTCGACCGCGCGCATGATCGCCTTGTAGATCTCCATAAGCGGGATGATCAGGAAGGCCAGACCCAGCGCGGCAAGAACGCCCTTGAGCTCAAGCGTCACGGGGCCAAAGAACATCTCGGCAAGCGTCGGCTGCACGGTCACGATCACCGTCAGCACCAGTGCCAGCGCGGCGGAAGCCCACAGCCACTTGTTCTGCTTCTTCATGGTGAACAGCGACGCACGACGGCTGCGCATATTGAAGCAGTGGAAAATCTCGACCATGTTGAGCGTGATGAACGCCATCATCACGCCTTCCTCGTCGGCATTGCCGGCGATCATATCAGCGATGTGAATGTAGCCCATGTCAAAGTACACGCCCACAAAGAAGCTCGCCAGCACCAGCGCGGTGATGATCAGACCCTGGACCACGCAGTCCAGACCCATATGTCCGGCGAAGACACCGTCCTTAGCGTTGCGCGGCTTGCGCTTCATAATGTCGCCCTCGGCGTCCTCCATGCCCAGCGCGAGCGCGGGGAAACAGTCGGTAACCAGGTTCACCCACAGCAGCTGCACCGGCTGGAAGATGGTAAAGCCGATGAGCGTGGCGATAAACACCGAGAAGACCTCGGCAAGGTTTGCCGAAAGCAGGAACTGGATGACCTTGCGGATGTTGTCGTAGATGCGACGGCCCTCTTCGCAGGCACCGATGATGGTGGCGAAGTTGTCATCGGCAAGCACCATGTCGGCGACGTTCTTGGTGACGTCGGTACCGGTGATGCCCATGCCAACGCCGATGTCGGCGCGCTTGATGGACGGGGCGTCGTTGACGCCGTCGCCCGTCATGGCCACGATCTGGTCGCGCGACTTCCAAGCCTCGACGATGCGGGTCTTGTGCTCGGGCTGAACGCGGGCGTACACGCCGTAGTCCTCGATGTGCGCGTCGAGTTCCTCGTCGCTCATGCGGTCGAGGTCGGCGCCCGTGATGGCCTGGCTGCGATCGGTGACGATACCCAGCTGCTTGGCGATGGCCACGGCGGTGTCGATGTGGTCGCCCGTAATCATGACGGTGCGGATACCGGCATCGTGGGCCTCGCGGATGGCGTCGGCGACCTCGGGGCGGACCGGGTCAATCATGCCGGACAGGCCGCAGAAGACCAGGTCGTGCTCGAGCGCAGCGGGGCTGCAGTCGGCCGGGACCTCGGTGTAGGTGCGGCTTGCCAGCGCCAGCACGCGCAGGGCCTCGTCGGCCATGGCCTTGTTGGCGGCCACGAGCTCGGCGCGACGCTCCTCGGTCAGCGGAACGACCTTGTCGCCCTCGTAGATATGGGTGCACAGGCCGATCACCACGTCGGGCGCGCCCTTGGTGTACTGCTCATACTCGCCGTCCAGGGTCTCGACGACCACGGACATCATCTTGCGGCCCGAGTCAAACGGGGCCTCGCCCACGCGCGGATGCTCGGCAGTCAGGCCAGTGAGCCCCGCCTTGCCGGCATCGTTGACGAGCGCACACTCGGTCGGCTCACCCACGGCCTCGCCCAGCTCCTCGTCCCACTGGGCGTCGGAGCACAGAGCCATGCCGGCCAGGAACTTCTCCTTAGGCGCAGCGAGCTCGTGCTTGACGACGGTCATCTTGTTCTGGGTGAGGGTACCGGTCTTGTCGGAGCAGATGGTCTGCGTGCAGCCAAGGGTCTCGACGGCAGAGAGCTTGCGGATAATCGCATGACGCTTGGCCATCTTGGTCACGCCGAGCGACAGCACGATGGTCACGACGGCAACCAGGCCCTCGGGGATGGCGGCGACGGCAAGCGAGACAGCGACCATAAAGGTGTCGAGCAGCGCGGTCGGATCGGTGAGAACGTTGCCCACGCCGTGGCGGATGATGTCGACGCCAAAGATGACGACGCAGATGACGATAACCATGATGGTGAGGATGCGGCTGAGCTCGGCGAGCTTCACCTGCAGCGGCGTGAGCTCTTCCTTGGCCTCGGCCAGGGCGCCGGCGATCTTGCCCATCTCGGTGTTCATACCGGTGCCGACCACGACGGCGCGACCGCGGCCGTATACCACGGTGGAACCCATGTAGCACATGTTCTTGCGGTCGCCGAGCGGCACGTCGTCGGTGCCGGCGGCGAGCTCAATGACGTTGGCATGCTTCTCGACGGGCACGGACTCGCCGGTAAGGGCGGCCTCCTCGATCTTCATCGTGGCGCTCTCGAGCACACGGCAGTCGGCCGGGACGGAGTCGCCCGCCTCGAGCATGATCACATCGCCGGGCACGAGCTCGGCGCTCGGCAGGTGCACGAGCTTGCCGTCGCGCAGCACCTTGGACTGCGCCGCGCTCATCTCCTGCAGGGCCTCGAGGGCCTCTTCGCTCTTGGCTTCCTGGACCACGCCCAGTACCGAGTTGACGATAACGACGAACATGATGATGGCGACGTCGGCAAAGTCGGGCTCGCCCTTGACCATACCCGTGAGCGCGCTGATGACGGCGGCAACGATCAACATGATGACCATGGGGTCGGCCATCTGCTCAAAGAAACGCTTCCACAGCGGCGTTTTCTCGGCTTCCTCGAGCTTGTTAGGGCCTGTCTTGGCGAGGCGCGACGACGCCTCGTCGTTGCTCAGGCCGAGGTTCTCATCGACGCCCTGGTCGCTGAGCACCTCCGCCGCGGCGGACAGGTATTCCTTTTGCATATAGAGTCCCCTCCTGGGATTCGGGCCACTCAGCAGATTGATGCCCGATCATAATTCCCAGGAGAAGGGCAAGGGCTCATCAAGGCTGCCGTGCTGAGCGGCAGTTGATAGTGGAGCTATGGTACCCCAAAGCAGCGCGTCTAGCCAAAACATTCCAATTGGAAACACGGCTCGAGTGCAACGATGCAGACCGTGTGATGCTCAATATTGATAAAACGTTTTTTCTTCGGCACATCGTCAAACTGAAATATCGCCCAGATAGCAGCGGTCAGAACGGTTGGTAAAGTTTTTGCATATACCGTTTTTCCGCAAAAAATGAACTTCTAATTCGGCATACGGTCGATTTTTTGGGGTATTCGGTCGCCATTTCGTTATAATCATCTCAGTTTTATTTCTTATGGTTTATCTATCAGCGCAAGACGATGTCAGATGGAGGTCTGAATGTACAAGCGCACCAAGATTGTATGCACCATGGGTCCCGCCTGCGATAGCGACGAGACCATCCGCGAGATGATCAAGGCGGGCATGAACGTCGCCCGTTTTAACTTCTCGCACGGATCCTACGACGAGCACCACGGTCGCATCGAGCGCGTCCGTCGTATTTCCAAGGAGCTCGGTCTGCCCGTCGGCATCCTGCTCGACACCAAGGGCCCCGAGGTCCGCACCGGCCTTCTGGTCGATGGCAAGAAGGTTGCCGTCAAGACCGGCGATAAGATCGTCGTCACCGCTCAGCCCACGTCCGAGGATTTCCACGGCACCTCTGAGCACATCTCCCTCGACTACCTGGCTCTGCCCTCCGAGGTCGAGAAGGGCTCCCTTATCCTGATCGACGACGGCCTGGTTGCCCTCGAGGTCGAGTCCGTCGACGGTCAGGACATGACCTGCGTCGTCAAGAACGACGGCCTGATCGGCGAGCGCAAGGGCGTCAACATGCCCAACGTCAACATCTCGTTGCCCGCCATCACCGAGCGCGATCGTCAGGACATCCTCTTTGGCCTGACCGAGAACATCGACTACATCGCCGCTTCCTTCATCCGTGACGGCGAGTCCGTCCGCGGCATCCGCGAGCTTTGCCGCGAGAACGGTGGCGAGCACGTGACGATCTTCCCGAAGATCGAGTGCGCCCTGGGCGTCGAGAACTTCGACGAGATCCTCGAGGCTTCCGACGGCATCATGGTCGCCCGTGGCGACCTGGGCATCGAGATCAAGCCCGAGCTCGTTCCGCACATCCAGAAGGAGATCATCGCCAAGTGCAACGCGGCCTACAAGCCCGTTATCACCGCTACGCAGATGCTCGACTCCATGCAGCAGAACCCGCGCCCGACGCGCGCCGAGGTTGCCGACGTTGCTAACGCCATTTACGACGGCACCGACGCCGTTATGCTGTCCGGCGAGTCCGCTGCCGGTAAGTACCCGGTCGAGGCCGTCAAGATGCAGGCCAGCATTGCTCTCGAGACCGAGAAGTACCTCCCGGCTCACGCTCCGCTCGAGGTTCCGGCCGATGCTCACGGCACCCGCGTTGTCAACAACGTTGTGGGTATGTCCGCTGTGAACATGGCTACCACCGTTGGCGCCAAGTGCATCACCGTGCCGACGACCACCGGTCGTACCGCTCGCCTGATCTCGCACTTCCGTCCCAACATGCCGATCTGCGCGTTCTCCCGCCACGAGTGGGCCGTCCAGCAAATGATTATGTACTGGGGCGTTATCCCGCACCAGGCCGAGATTACCCAGGGCACCGTCAACGGCACGATCGTCAAGGCGATCGAGACCGCTAAGGAGCTCGGCTACGTCGAGGCCGGCGATCTGACCGTCGCCACCGCCGGCGATCCCCGCATGAGCGTCCAGCTCGAGGACAAGGTCTCCTCGACCAACGTCGCTTACGTCGCTCAGGTGCGCTAAATCGCACTTGCAAGCACACTTGCATTGCAAAGGGCCCGGAAGGCTTTGCCTTCCGGGCCCTTTTTCTGTGCCAATGCCGGCGCACGGCAAAACACGCACTCATTTCTTTACCAAAAGCGCGAAATCCACCCTTCGAGGCCCAAAAATAAAGTCCCAAGCGCTAAAAGTGTTCGCCCGGTGGCAAACCCACACCTTAACCGACGCTGCTAAATCGTTTTAGCAAGAGTCAGATCGACCTGGTTTTCGGAAGTGCGGGGAAAAATTGCTTACCCCCGAGCACAAGCCCTTTTATTTCAACAAAACCCCTGATAAAGTTGGCTCAAATACCGCTTGTGCTTTGCCTGTTTGTCTTTTTCCCCGCACTTCCGAAACCGATAGCCTTTCTAGCCCAAACAACGCTCGAACGATCGGATTGCCATGTCATTTCTCGCTTGCGGACCCACAGCTTTTCAGTACTATCGCATCCCGCCCCAGATACTAGGACTCTATCCGGCAATCCTGCCGCCCGACCATGACCATCGCTTGGTGCATTACTCAAAACAACCAGTATTTAAAGACTTGCTCGGCACACCAGTTTGGAGATTCGTGGGCGAAAGAAAACAGCACGCGAACGGAATGCTATTTCATAGCCGTCTGCTGACCCAAGAACCACCTCCCGGGTCGTTTAGGCAGACTGAGCATGGATTTGATGTCACGTCCCCGGAGTTCACACTGCTCAGCCTTGCCACGCAGGTCTCACGCAACCAGCTACTCATGGCTTGCTACGAGATGTGCGGCTCCTTTGCAGTGTTTAAGCCCTGCGAGCGAACGCACCAACAACTCGATGAAGCTATTTCGCTTAAGCTCATTCCACCCGACTGCGGCTGGGAGCGTGTTAACGACACCAAGGGCAATGACACCAACCTGTGGAAGCGCCCACCGCTCCTCAGCGCAGCGGATATCGCCGCGTTCGCCAAGCAGGCCGCAGGCCTGCGCGGCGTTAAACAACTGCGCTGGGCGGCCGAGCACATGACGGGGCAGACCGCCTCGCCCTTCGAAGTACAGACTTCCATGCTTGTCTCGCTCCCCCGCAACGAGGGCGGCATGGGCATCAACATCGCAAACAACGTGCGCATCCCACTCAGCGACGCCGCGCGCTCACTGTATGACAAAACCTGCTGCTACGCCGATATCCTCATCGAAAGTGCCACCAACAGCATGGGCGTCATTTTGGAATGCCAAGGCCGCTCCGCCCATGACAGCGAAGCCGCAAGTCTCTCCGATGCCGAGCGCACCACCGCCCTCACAAGCATGGGCTATGACGTTATCCAGATAACCTATGAGCAAATCAAGGACACGAAGAGCTTTAACAACATCGCCGAGCTCATTCATAAAAAGGCGGGGCTCCCCTACATCCCAAAGACCGATCAGGAACGTACCGTCGAAGATGCCCTGCGACGGGAGTTGTTGGTCAATTGGGATGAACTGTTCTCCGTTAAGCCGGCCGGCTAGCAGCTAGCGATCAGAGGGACTGCGGGAACGTCAGAAGCGGCAACGCGAGCCGCAAAGCCCGCTTCGGTCAGCTCGATGACCTCGGTAAACGTTGCGTCAAAGAATTTCTCGGTCAGCAGGCGGTACGGCGGATGATCGGGCTCGCCGGGGTTTTCGCGTACAATCTCGTGCATGACGCCGATGGTCTTGAGCACATATTCTTTATGGATGGGATACTGCCCAAAACGCGTCGCAGCGGTATACAGGCGATCGGTCGCGCGCGGAATCGAAACAATGCCGAGTGTCTTGCCAAACCAGTCAAAGTCGCCTTGCTTTTTAATGCGGAATTCCTCGCACGGCTTGCCGCCGTGCGCCTCCAGGTACTGATTCACGCGCGTGTTCCATACCGTGTCGGCCACCAGATGCGACCAGACACCCAGTGTTAAATCGAGCAACGACTGCGCCACATCTTCGGACGCAAGCGAGAACTCACAGGCGCCGGGACCGACAACCGGCTCGGCATCCTTGTAGCGCTGTGGATAGTGCACGCGGTTCAGTCGCTCGCGCTCCTCGATAATCGAAGTTGCCGCGGCCGGTGCACCGGTGGGCGAACTTTTAAGCAACGGTGCCACATAGGTATCCCAGAACTCATGTTCACGAGGCTTAGGGATGGGCTCAGGCTTGGCAAAGTGCGTAATGCGGTACGGGATGGGATCGGCGATGCCAGGGACCATATAGCCCACGAAGATATCCGGAACCACGCAGCCAAACAAAAAGGCATTGCGGTCGCGCACGCTATTGGCAAGCGCACCGGTGCGCTCCAGCAAACGCTCCGTCTGAGCGATATGAATGTTCCAGCTTGGCATAGCCACCCCCATAAAAACCTGGATAACTATACCATCACGGCAAAGCCGCGCGGGCGGCTACGCACGCTCTACGCAGCAACTAGTCCGTAGCACCGCTTTCGGTTCCATACGACGGCACGGGCGCCTCGACCACATGGTGATATCGATCGATATAGATTGCACGGGCCCCCAGGCGGCGCACCAAATCTTGGTGATGTGTGCTCATCAAGACCGTCTTACCCGCCGCGACGTAGGCCAGCAAGAAGTTGACCACAATGCCGCATGAATCCTCGTCGAGCCCATTGGTAGGCTCGTCGAGAACCAAGATATCCGGGTTCATCGACACCACCGCAGCCAGCGCAACGCGCTTCTTTTGCCCACCCGAGAGCTGATAGGGAGAGGCGTCGGCAAGGTCGGCAACCTGGAACAGCCCCATGGCATCGCGGACGCGGCGCTCGAGCTCGCCCGTCGGCAGCCCCATCTGCGCGGGACCAAAAGCGACCTCCTCGCCCACCGTGGCGCAAAAGAGCTGCGCGTCGGCATTCTGGAACACAAAGCCAACGCGCTGATGAAAACGCTGAGCGGCCGCGGAATCCTTTAGAAACGCCGCATCAATCACATGCCCGTCAAACAGGTATTCCCCTGCGTCCGCAAGCTCAAGGCCGTTAATAAGGCGCATAATCGTCGTCTTACCGCAGCCGTTGGGACCGAGCAGGGCAACGAGTTCGCCACGATCGACCTGCAGCGACACGCCATCGACAACCGTATGCCCCGCATAGGAAAACACCACGTCGCGAAACTCGATGAGCGGCGTGGTCTCGGCGCCAGCAGCACCGCTCGCGCCCATCGCGCCATTTGTATCGTTTGCCAAAACGTCGCCCTTCCCTAGTTGCATCCCCAGCCGGAACCAGCAGTGCCTACAGCACGGCGCACAACACTGCCAGCAGCGCCACGCCGGCCGCATAGACCGCATCGCGCCAGCCAAACCCGGCGCGTGCGGGAGCCGGATACACACCGGCAAAGCCGCGGCACAGCATGGCCTCGTCCATCGCGCGGCTGCATTCCATCGCCTTGATAAAGGTCATGCCCATGATACCCGCGATCGAATCGGTACGCGAAAATCCCTCAGGCGCACGACCCACGCTGCGCAGCATGACCGATTCGCACAGATTGTGCGCCGTGCGACCCAGCACCTCGATGTGCTTGAGCGCCATATCAAACGTAAAGATAACTTCGTCGGGTAGATGCAGCATCTTGAGCGCCGACGACATGCGGCTCCACGTGAGGGTCCACGAAACGCCCAGCACCAGCGACACATTAATAAAGGTCTTGAGCGCAATCTTGAGCATGGCGCCCGCGGCAGAAGCGTCCAGCAGCAAGGCGGGCAGCGCCAGAACCACCGCGAGCCCCGCGGCAGCCAACGCCGGCACAAAAGTCGCGCGCAGCCCGCGTACGGGGCGCACGGCAACGAGCACCAGCGCAATGGCCGCCATCAACATGAGGTACAGCGGGCTCTGCGACAGACACACGCACAGGACGCAAACGAACATCCCCACCAGGCGTACCGGAGCCGAAACGCAAGAAAGGGCGCGGTCGACCATCGACCCGCCCTCGTGTACGCCTCCACCCAGGCGAACCCGCTCAAGCAGGCTCGCCAGGTGCAGGACATTCTTTTGCATCACACGATGCCGAGCCCCCGCGGGCTCGTAACGCTGCTCGACCGCAAGCCAGCTAGGCAGCTCGGCTCTTGCCATGAGCACCGCTTTCCTTGACCGTCAGCGAGACCAGGCGGAATGCGATGGTGAGCACCGCCACGCCAATCACGCCCGAAAGAATATACATCGCGGCCTGGCCAGCAAAGCCAAAACCTTGTTCCTCGGAATAGGCCTGCAGATAATCGCCCGTGGGCAGAGCGTCGGCAAAGGTCGGGGTATCGAGGCCGACCGAAGCCTGCAGGCTGTCGTCACCAGCCTCCTGGACGGCAGTTGCGGCGCCCTCGGCGTCCCACTCACCCCAGGCGTCACCGGTGGCAAGCAAGCCCAGCGGCGTGGCCACCACGAGCACAGCGACCAGGATGAGCGTGGGGATCAGCGAGGTCTTCTTGGCAGCAGCGCCCTCGGCGGCAAGCTGGCCATCGACGGCCTCGGGACCGACGATAACGCCCGGCGCCGTCTTCTTAATGAAGCCGTAGATGGCGGCCGTCGCCACGCCCTCAACCACGCCGGCGACCAGCATATGCGGGATCAACATGGCCGGAATAGCCACAGACAACGGGAAGGGGCAGTACAGCGGAGCGCCCGAAGCATTCATGAAGAGCATCGGCTGAATACCAAACTCGATTGCCGCGCACAGGGCCGCCAGGCACAGGCCGACCCAGCCGCTTACGATGGCCGAAATCGAGGTACCCCAGCTCTTGTCGTGCAAACGGCTGTTGAGCGCACGGAACACGATGGCCGCGGCAAACGGCAGCACGAAGGCCATGTTAAAGCAGTTGGCGCCAAAGGACAGGATGCCGCCGTCGCCAAACAGCAGCGCCTGCAGCGCCAGCGCGACCGAGACAGCAATGGCCGCGGCCTCCGGGCCCAGCAGCAGCGCGATGAGCGCGCCGCCGACGGCGTGACCCGTGGTGCCGCCGGGCAGCGGCACGTTGAACATCATGAGCAAAAAGGAGAACGCGGCGCAGATGCCCAGAAAAGCCATGTGCTCGCGATCGAGCGTGGCGCGCACCCTTTTGATGCAATGGACCCAAACGGGCACCATTGCCACCGCCATGACGGCATCGGTCTGCGGGGACAGATAATTATCTGGAATGTGCATGTACGCCTCCCGGTTATCGCGCACGAAATTGCAACGCCGCTTAAATCACCTTGTCAGTGTTACGCATTGTCAGATTCGTAACACGCCGCGGGCTATCATAGCAAAACGGCGCACTGCCGACAAAGCAGCACGCCGTTATGTAATGCGCGTGTCATATATGAAGGCTCAACGGTGCCTCATACCGAGCATAGCGGTCACGTAGGACTCGGCGGCAGCCACCGCCGACCCATACCCCAGCGCAAGCCCTATCCGCGGACCTCGCCGTTTACGCCCTTGCACACCTTGGTGACGATCTTCTGGTGCGCCTTCTCGACCTCTTCGCTGGTGAGCGTGTGATCGTCAGAGCGATACGTAAGCGCAAAGGCCATGGACTTCTTGCCCACACCCACGCGGACCGGATCGCGGTAGATATCGAACAGGCGCACGCCCTCGAGCAGCTTGCCGCCGGCGCTGGTAATACGGCGCTCAAGATCCTCGCAGGTCACGGAGTTGTCGACCACGATAGCAAGGTCGTGCTCAACGGCAGGGTACTGCGAGAACTCGCGGTAGTTCTCCTGATTGCGGGCGCCCTTGATCAGCTTGTCCAGATCGAGCTCAAAGGCAACGACGACCTCATCGATACCACAAGCCTCGCGCGCCTCGGGGTGAATCTCGCCGACCCAGCCCAGTACGGTGCCGCCGGACAGAACCTCGGCCGCACGACCCGGCTGCAAGAAAGCGTAGCCCTCGCCCTCGACGGGACGGAAGCGAACCTTCTCGATGCGCAGCTGGGCGAGCAGCTCCTCGACAATGCCCTTGCCAAAGAAGAAACGCAGCTTGCGGTACTTCATGCTCCAGGACTGCTCGCTCCACTGGCCCGAGAGCACACCCGCCACGGACTTGGTCTCCTTGGGCAGGCTGGCGTTCTCGCGACCGTGGAACAGGCTGCCGACCTCGTACAGGTGCACATTGGGCGTACCGTGCGCCTCGTTGTAGGCCACGGACTGCAGCAGGCCCGGCAACAGCGAACGACGCATCTCGGTCTGCTCGGCTACCAGCGGGTTCATGAGCACCACGGGGCAACCGCGACCCTCGGTGGACATACCGATTTTCTCCAGGTCGCCCGGGGCGGCAAAGCCGAAAGTCGTGGTCTCGTTGAGGCCGCAGGCGCGCAGGATCTCGCCGACCTTACGGGTGAGCTTCTGCTCGCGGGTCAGGCCGCCGATGTGGTTCTTGGCAGCCGGGATGGTCGCCGTCACGCGGCCCATGCCCCACAGGCGCAGGACCTCCTCGATCAGGTCGATCTCGCGCGGCAGGTCGGGACGGAAGCTCGGCGGGGTGACCATGAAGTCCTCGCCGTCGCGCTCGACGGTGCAGCCCAGACGGGTGAGCGAACGCTCGATAAAGTCGGGCTCGATGTCGGCACCGCAAATGGCATGCACGCGGGCCAGGCGCAGCTTGATGCTGTCGATAGTCTTGGGCGCGGGGAACACGTCGACATAGCCGGGAGCAACCTCGCCGCCGGCGATCTCCTCGATCAGCGCGCAGGTAACGTTGGCGACATCCACGCAGCCGGTCTCGTCGACCTGGCGCTCAAAGCGAATGGAGGCGTCGGAGATCAGCGACAGGTCGCGGCTGGTGTGCGAGGTGCGACCGGCGTTGAAGCAGGCGCTCTCGACCATCACGTCGACGGTGTCGTCCTCGATCTCGGAATCCATGCCACCCATAACGCCGGCCAACGCCACGGGGCGCTCGCCGTCGGTGATGAGGCCCATGCCGGCGTCGAGCACGCGCTCCTCGCCGTCGAGCGTCGTGAACTTCTCGTCCTGCTGGGCGGCACGAACCACCACACGACGGTGGCCATCGCGCTCGGCAAAGGTGTCCAGGTCAAAGGCGTGCAGCGGCTGACCGGTGAGCATCATCACGTAGTTGGTGATGTCGACGATGTTGTTGTGCGGGCGCACGCCTAGGGCGTTGAGGCGCTTGACCATCCAGTCTGGCGACGGGCCGACCTTGACGTTGCGCACGATGCGGGCAACGTAGCGGTCGCACAGGCCCTCGTCGGCGATCTCGACGGAAAGCTCGTCGTCGGTCGCGCGGCCGGTCTCGACCTTGATGGCGGGCAGCTCAACGTGGAAATCGCGGTCGAAGATGGCGCCGGTCTCGCGGGCCATGCCGATCATGGACAGGCAGTCGGGACGGTTGGGCGTGATCTCACAGTCGAGCACGGTGTCGCTCGAGCCCACGTACTCGGCAAACGGCATGCCGCAGGGCGTATCCTCGGGCAGGATCATAATGCCGGAGTGGTCGCCACCCAGGCCGAGCTCGCGCGCGGAGCAGTTCATGCCCATGGACACGACGCCGCGAAGCTTGCTCTTCTTGATCTTGACGTCGCCGGGAAGCACGGCGCCAATCATGGCCGTGACGATGTGGTCGCCGGCCTCGAAGTTCTGCGCGCCGCAGACGATCTGCAGCGGAGCGGGATTGCCGTCGGCGTCGAGATTCTTGTCGCCCACGTCGACCGAGCACACATACATGTGGTCGCTATCGGGGTGCGGGATCTTGGTGAGCACCTTGGCGGTCACCACGTGGTCGAAGGACTCGCCCACGGTGTCGATCGCCTCGACCTCGGTGCCGGTACGGATATATTCGTCCGAAAGGGTCTTGGGATCCTCCGGAATATCGATCATGGTCTTGAGCCAGTCGTAAGAAACACGCATCTAGCTCTCCTTTCATACTGAAAGCCTGCGAAGAGATGCAGGTGGAAACTTCAACTTTGTGAACATTCCTTACAAAGCGAGGGTTGTCCAAGTGCGGCAGATCGGCCCGAAAGAGGAGCGCCGCGTACTTTGGTACGCAAGCGACGAATGAGCGCCGAGGTGTCGTGCTTGGGCAAGCCGCAGCCTAGAACTGATTCAAGAAGCGCATATCGCCAGTCATGAGAGTTCTAAGGTCAGGCAAGTCGTAGCGCAGTGCCGCGACGCGCTCGGCGCCAATACCAAAGGCGAAGCCGGTGTACTTCTCGGGGTCGATGCCGCAGTTGATCAGAACGTTGGGGTCGACCATGCCGCAGCCCAGGATCTCAATCCAGCCGCTGTGCTTGCAGAAGTTGCAGCCCTTGCCGCCGCAGACGTGGCAGCTCACGTCCACCTCGCAGCTGGGCTCGGTGAAGGGGAAGAAGTGCGGGCGGTAGCGCGTCTTGCGGTCCTCGCCAAACATGCACTTAACAAAGTAGTCAAGCGTGCCCTTAAGATCGCCAAAGGTGATACCCTCGTCGACGACCAGGCCCTCAATCTGGTTGAACTGCGGCAGGTGACAGGCGTCGGCCGTGTCGGGACGGTAGACAGTGCCCGGGCAGATCATGTAGAT
This sequence comes from Collinsella aerofaciens, assembly GCA_048193585.1. Lineage (GTDB taxonomy): Bacteria > Actinomycetota > Coriobacteriia > Coriobacteriales > Coriobacteriaceae > Collinsella > Collinsella aerofaciens_CK. The sequence goes on from DBFAAM010000020.1 coordinate 13,402, forward strand.
GGGCGGCTTCTGCGACTCCATGGTGTGGATCTGCACGCCCGAGGTCTGGGTGCGCAGCAGCACGTCGGACTCGCCGTGAGCGTGAGCCTCGGGATGCGCGACGCTGCCGGGGTTGTTGTCGACCACATAGAACGTGTCGCGAGCCGAGCGGCTCGGGTGATCCATGGGCGCGTTGAGCGCGGTGAAGTTGTAGTAGGAGGTATCGACCATGGGGCCGGACTCGACGGTGTAGCCGATGCCGCAGAAGATGTCCTCGGCCTCCTCGATGATCTGCTTGATCAGGTGCTGGTGACCGATCTGCGGACGGATGCCCGGCAGCGTGATGTCGACGGCCTCGTGCTCGAGTGCGTGCTTGAGGGCGGCGGCCTTCATCTCGGTGGTGCGCTCGTCGAGCATGCCCTCGATCAGCTGGCGCATCTCGTTGGCGCGTTTGCCCATCATGGGACGATCCTCGGGAGCGAGCTTGCCCATCATGCGCATCAGGCCGGTGATACGGCCCTTGCGGCCGAGCAGCTCAACGCGCGCGGCCTCGAGCTTGGCGGCGTCGTCGGCGCTAGTGACGAGCTCCTTGGCCTCTTCCTCGAGTTTGACCAGATCATCAATCAGACTCATGTCTTCCCTTTCGTCTCTCGCACATCCGCGCTCCGGGACGGCTAACGCCGCCCGATGTTGCGGATGCGCGGCCCGGTTCGGTAACAAAAAAACCGCCCTCGGGCATGTACATTGCCCAAGGACGGTTGAATTCCGCGGTACCACCTTGTTTGACCCGGCGGATGTCTGGCCCGCCGCGCCCACTCTGTGCCTCTTGTCGCGAGGCTCACGGCTTCCCTACTGGGACTTTGCTGCCACTGGCCGCGTGCCCGTTGAGGTCGCTGCTCGGGAGTGAACGCTTGGCCCTTGCCACCGCAGGAAGGCTTGCAGCCCATGACCTTCCCTCTCTTGCCGGCGACGCGGCGGGCAAAACCCTCTCCGTCAACGCATTGGGCTATAGGATAACACATTTCGCGAGCGCATCGCCGCGTTCCGTTTTGTTCGCGCTGGGTACAAGGCAGGTAGCTGTGCAAATTGGCCGCGCACCCGCCTGCGGCGCTCGGCCTGCGAGATTAAGGATACGGTATGGGAAAGAAACTCGATAAGAAGGCCCAGGCCGCCGTGGCAAAGGCTGCCAAGGGCGTCAAGGCTGCTAAAGTCGATAAGGCCGTCAAAAAGTTCCGCAAACTCGAGGGCAAGCTGTGGACTCGCGAGTACCTGCTCAAGATTGCCGAGTTCGATGGAGCGACGATTGCTCCTGCCAACGGTGCTGCCGCCCGTGCCGACGCCATGGGCACGCTTGCCGGCGAGCATCACAAGCTGCTGACCAGCGAGAAGTCCGTTGAGCTCGTACGCTCGTTAGCACGCGAGACGGTTGCAGGCGGACACGTAGACGACCCGCAGCTGCTCGACGAGATCCGCGTGCTCGGCCGCGACCAGCGCGAGGCAAGCGTTATTCCTACCGAGGAGGCCGAGGCCTGGACCAGGCTCACCTGCGAGGCCGACGCCGTGTGGCACAAGGCCAAGACGGCCAACGACTGGGCGAGTTTTGAGCCCTATGTAGATAGAATCATCGCCCAACTTAAGCATCAGGCCGAACTCATGGACCCCAAGCGCGACCCATACGACGTTTGGCTCGACCAGTACGAGCGCGGCCTTTCTGCCGAGAGCTTCGATGCGTTTTGCGATGAGGTCAAGGCGACGGTCGTGCCGCTCGTGCACGCCATCGGCGAGCGCGGCCAGCAGCCCGCTGCCGACTTTTTGCACGCCCGCGTGCCCGAGGCCGCCCAGCGCGCCATGAGCTTCGACCTTATGAAGCTCGTCGGCCTGAACCTGAACGACACCACGCTTGCCTTTACCGAGCACCCGTTTAGCGAGGGCTTTGCCGTGGGTGACGCGCGCATCGCGACACACATCTACGAGGACGATTGCATCTCCAACGTCTACAGCATCATCCACGAGGCGGGACACGCCATGTACGAGCTGGGCGTCAATCCCGCCTATGCGCGCACCTGTCTTGAGGGCGGCACCTCCATGGGCATCCACGAGAGCCAGAGCCGCTTTTTCGAGAACACCGTGGGTCGCAGCCTCGCCTTTATGGGACCGCTGCTCGAGGTGCTGCGCCGCCACGCACCCGAGGTCTACGGCGACGTCGACGAGGACACGCTCTACCACGCCGTGAACATCGCGCAGCCTTCGCTGATCCGCACCGAGGCCGACGAGCTCACCTATCCGCTGCACGTTATGGTGCGCTACGAGATCGAGCGCATGCTGTTTGCCGGCGAGGCCACGGCCAAGGACATCCCCGCACTTTGGAATCGCTTTATGAACGAGTACCTGGGCATTCCCGTTCCTGACGACACGCACGGGTGCCTGCAGGATACACACTGGAGCGGTGGCTCGTTTGGTTACTTCCCCACCTATGCGCTGGGCAGCGCCTACGACGCCATGTTCGTGCCGGCCATGTGCCGCGACGGCATCGACCTTACCGGTGCCTGCGCGAGCGGCGATCTGGCGCCCGTCCGGGCCTGGCTGGGCGAGCACATTTGGCAGTGGGGCCGCGCCAAGGACGCGCCGGAGCTCATCAAGGGCGCGTGCGGCATGGCGTTCGATGCCCGCTACTACTGCAGCTACCTGCAGGACAAGTTCACCACGCTCTACGAGCTGTAAAGCTTAGGCGACACGCCAACGCAAAGGGGACGCCGCGGAACCAATCCGCAGCGTCCCCTTTTTTCACCCAATAACTAGGTACCCAATGACTAGTTCGTTGACGCTAATGTCTTGGCAACGTCAGCGAAAACGGCCCCAAGCGAGCAAGGTGACGTGAAATGAAAGGGCGCTGACCTTCTGGTCGCGCCCTTGAAATTGAACGTCAGATTGCCGCTTGGGGCCGTTTGCAGCGTCGAGCAGCTACGCGGTTTGGTAAAACCGCGTAGCTATAAAGCCTCGAGCGCGTTGGCGATGCGCTTCATGGCGGCATCGGCGGATGCTTGGTCGGGCGCATCGGCCAGCACGCGGATAACCGACTCGGTTCCGCTCTTGCGCACGAGCACGCGGCCCTCGCCTGCCAGCGCAGCCTCGGCCTCGGCGATGGCGTTCTGCACGCCCATGCTCTCGAGCGCGGCGTCCTTGTCCGCCACGTGCACGGCCACCTGCGCCTGCGGCAGCAGCTTGCACGGAGCCGTGAGCTGCGAGAGCGTCTCGCGCTCGGCACGAATCACTTCCATCACGCGCAGCGAGGTCATAATGCCGTCGCCCGTGCACTCGATATCGCCAAAGATCGTATGGCCCGTCTGCTCGCCGCCCAGGCTGTAGCCGCCCTCGCGCATCTTGGCATACACGTGACGGTCGCCCACGCCGCTGGTCACGGCGCTCAGTCCGGCAAGCTCCAGCGACTTGACCAGACCAAAGTTGCTGGCGATCGTCGGTACCACGGTACCGCCCGAGAGACGCCCGTGCTTGTTCAGATACACGCCGCACACGTACAGGATCTGGTCGCCGTCTACCACGCGGCCGCGTTCATCCACGGCCAGGCAGCGGTCGGCATCGCCGTCATAGGCAAAACCCACGTCCAGGCCCTGCTCCACCACGTGACGCTGCAGGCGCTCCATATGCGTGGAGCCGCAGTCGACGTTGATGTTAAAGCCATCGGGCGCGGCATTGATCACGCGCACGTCGGCACCGAGCGCGTCAAACACCGGCTTGGCCACCGAGGAAGCCGAGCCGTTGGCGCAGTCGATACCGATCTTGACGCCCTGCAGCGAAAAGTTCGCACTTGCAATGAGCGAAGCAATGTAGCGGTTGCGACCCTGCATGTAGTCCACCGTGGCGCCGATGTGGTTGCCCGTGGCCAGCGGCACCTCGCTCTTGCCATCGATGTAGTCCTCGATGAGCTCCAGCACGTCCTCGTCCATCTTAAAGCCGTCGCTGTTGACGAGCTTAATGCCGTTATCGCAAAACGGGTTGTGGCTCGCGCTGATCATGATGCCGCAATCGAAGCAGCCTTCCACAGTCTGATGCGCAACGCCTGGCGTGGGGATCACGTGCAGCATATAGGCGTCCGCACCGCTCGCGACCAGGCCGCTCACCAGCGCCGCCTCAAACATATAACTCGAGCGACGCGTGTCCTTGCCCACGATCACGCGTGCCTTGCGCTCGCGGTTGGCGCCGTAATACCAGCCCACAAAACGGCCAATCTTATAAGCGTGCTCTACCGTCAGCCCAACGTTGGCCTCACCGCGAAAGCCGTCGGTGCCAAAGTACTTCATGCGCTCTCCTTACATAATAGGGGCGAACAGATTGCCTGTCCGCCCCAAAATGGTACTCGATTATCTGCGCTACCAGAAAAACCCTACGCCGACGCGCTGTCGCGAGCCGCCTGGCATGTAGGAGTCTGACGCAGCGTAAGCGGCTTGTCCCCCGCCTCGGCCGACGTGGTCAGCGTATACGTGATCGTCGTCGTCTCGCCAGCATGCAGGTCAACGGTGCCCGAATAGAAGGGGATTCCATGCCACGTAGCGGCGCCAAGACCAAACTGCGTGCCCTCAACCGTAAGGTCACTGATGTTGCCGCCCGTCGGGGCAAACAACGAGACATTCAGGCGTTCGTCGTCACGCGCGGCATCGGGTGCGCTCGCCGCAACGTAGTCGGGCAGCTTGCCTGCCTCCTCCTGCGTCATGATGTTCGTCAGAGTAACGGTGATGCGATACGAGCACGTGCCGTCGCCGTTCTTGATGCCCTGGCCGATCTGCGTGTCGGCGTTCAGATACCAGTCGAGCTTGGAGAAGCTCAGGTTGTTAAAGTAAACGCCGGCAACAGGATCGGCACTCGGGTCATCCGGATCGGGCAGCGAAGCGTCAATGCCCGTCTCTTTGATGGCACTCTGCTCATCATCGTTTCTCATCCACGCGATCAGGCGGCCCTCTTCGGCACCGCGCTCAACGGCGCTGACAAGCTTCGTAACATCGACATCGCCGATACCGCCAAGGATCTTGTCGAAGGCAGCGCTGGCGACGGATGCAAAGATGCCGTCAGACTCCTCGACCGGATAGTTCCAGTACACATCGTGCATGAGGACCTTTGCGGCGTTGGTGCCGTCGACAACCGTTCCGTCGGGCAGTGACACGTTACCGACCAGGCCCAGCAGATACTGCAGGAACACCGGGTCGATACCGATGACGCCATCAACGTCCTGTCCATACTGGGACTTCCACAGCGCGGCGACACGCTGCGAGTTGCGGGGCCAATCAGGCGAATAGGTATTGCCCGAGTTGTACAGGTTACTGTGGTTGCCGAACAGCGCCTCATCCTCTTCGTCGACGCTCTCGACTGCCTCATCCTCGCTGAGTCCAATGCGGGGAACAAACTCGCCAATCGACATCTGGCCGTCAGTGACCGAAATCAGGCCCTGCGAACCGCCAAAGCCGCCGCAGGCACGAATCTCGACGTTGTTCATGGCGTACATAAGGTAGTTGCGCGTCTGGCCGTTGGCGCCGAGCATCTGGGGAAGGACGGGGGCGACCTTCTCCGCCGCGTCAACCGCACCGTTGAGGGTGGCAAAGCCGTCCTTGGCCTTATCGACCAGCTCGGTCACCTGGGAAATATGAGTATCGCCAATGCCCTGGACCTTCTCGTTGGCGCTCTTGAACACCTTCGAGCTGCTGGAAAGCGAATCGGCGACCGCCTGCAGCGCGGACACGTTAATCATGCCGTCCTGGAACAGCTTGCCGGGCGTGGCCTGCGAAAGGTTGTCGGCCATGGGAACCAGCGCGTTGCTCGAGACATCGGACAGGGCGTCGATCATGGTGCGGGCTGCGTTGATGTCACTGCCATACACCGGGATAAACGATGCCGCCGTCCACAGCGGGCTCGAGGTCTCCGCCTTCATGCTGTCGCAGAGCTCATCGATCTTCTTCGCGTCGTCAGGCAGCGTCGAAAAATCGCCCGACGTGACCTTGTCCTTAAGGCCACCGACGATCTCGACAGCCTCCTTCGCTTCGCTCTTTACGGTCTTTGCCGAGTTAAGCAGCATAAAGCCGCTTGCGCCAAGCGCAACGAGAAGCACCGCGACTACAACGGCAATAATGGCGCCGGTGTGACGCTTTTTGCGCTCGCCCTTGCGATGGCGATGACGGACCAGACCGTCAGAGGTCGAACTCGGCGAAGCGTCGCCACCGTAGTTCAAGCCAAAATCGTAATAATCTTCCTTGGAACCCGAGCCCGCAAACTCGGCACCGTTATCATCCAGGCGGGCGAACGTGCCAGTCTCGGAGGCGCCGGTGTAAATCGTGCCAAGGTTACCCGTAAGCCCCGCGCCACCGGCAGAGGGAGTATTGTTGGCGGCCTTGTCGGCATTAACGTTGCCGGCGGCATTCGCGGCGTTGGCAGCACCTGCGTTGTTCGCGGGTACCGAAGGAGCCCCGCTCGGCTGCGACGTGGAGGTTGCACCACCCGCAAAGACATTCCCTCTTGCACGGCCGGTCTTTTTTGCCTTTTGAGACTGCTCGTACAGAGCGGTAAACATCGCTGTCTCGCCCGGGGACACGCGCTTACCGGAACCGCCCTGTCCAGCGCCGCCCGGCGTGCCGGCCTTACCAGCCCCGTTCGGACGCGGCGGAACTGCAGGACGGCCGCTATCGCTGCCCTTAAAGTGATTACCAGCCATAAAGAAATCCTCGCAATTGAGTCGCAATGAAAAAGTCCATAACGTTACTAGTTTATGGCATTTTGAGCATCGACAGCTAAACTCCAGACACGGACATCAATTGGCGAAAATGCGGCACAACACCTTTTCCGTCTTGGCAGCGGCGCCAGCTACACCGTGAGGAACATCATCACGATGATCATGGCAAAGCCGATAAGGTCGGTCGGCAAAAACACCGTGCCCAGCATAACGGCGCTGGTGATGGTCGCCGAGACGGGCTCCACGGTTCCGATGAGACTCGCACGCACCGAGCCGATGTCCTTAACGCCCTGCATATAGAGCATGTAAGCAAAAAACGAGCCGATAACCACGAACACCGCGAGCGCCTCGACGCCGGCAGCGTCGAGTGCCGGCACATGCGCCCAGGGCTGCACGAAGACACATGAGATCACGCCCGCCGTGAGCATTGCCGAGCCCGTGACGATGGGGCTGCCGTATTCGGGCAGGATCTTGGCGGGAATCACCGCCATACACGCGGCGCTGACCGCACACATAAGACCTGCTGCCAGGCCAAGCGGCGAGATATTCAGGCTGGTGGGGTCGCCGCCGGTGGCGATTAAAAAGGTTCCACCCAGAGCCAGGCCAATGCCGATGACTTCGCGAGTACGCGGCATGCGGCGATCGATCACGCAGGTGTAGCCCATGATGATAACGAGCTGCAGGCACTGGAGCACCGTCGCGGTTCCGGCGTTCGTCAGGCGCACGGCCGAAAGATAGCAAAACTGGTTGAACAGCAGGCCAAAGGCGGTAAAGAGCAGCAGCTGCTTGCGATCGGCGGGTGTGGTCCAAAGCTTGACCAGGCGTGCGCGGTCGCGCGTGACAACCACAGCCATAAAGAGCAGGCCGGCGAGAATCTGACGCACGCTCATAAGCCACAGCGTATCGACATGGTAGGTATCGAACAAAAAACTCGCGCTGGTGCCCGAGAAGCCCCAAAACGAACCGCCCACCAGCGTAGCCAAGACGCCCGTGATCATCTTGCGCGTCGAAGCGCTGTTCAGGCGGTCGCGCCAGGCGCGACGGGTGTTGCGGCTGAGCTCGTCGGTGCCCTCGGGCACATCAATGTTCGATATATCGGTCATCGGCACCGAAGCCCCTGTGCCTTCGACCTGCTCGACACACTCTTTGCTCATTCCACTCCCCCGAAACAGCCTAGAAACAATTCGGCTTACCTTACCACGGCGAAGTCACCAGCTGGAGGCTTGTCCGCTTATCGGTAGGACAATTCCGCAGGCGTCTTTCCATAGCTCGATACCGCAATGGCCTTGCATTATGCGACAGCCAAATCGCGGCAGCAGGCTCTTTTGAAATGGATATGGCAAAGCCCCCGAATTCCACAATGTAAGCGATTTTTAAAAATGTTCTTGCCACCGAGTTCAGGCTCCGTTATATTATCCCTTGCGCGCTTGCGCACCCTTGATCGGGCGTTTAGCTCAGGGGGAGAGCGCTTCCCTGACACGGAAGAGGTCAGAAGTTCAAATCTTCTAACGCCCACCAAATGTTCGCAGCTCAGAGGCTATGTCCTCTGGGCTGTTTTGTTTTATGTCGCCAAATCCGCTGGCAGCTCCAACCGTCATCGCAACGTAACATCAATTCACCTGACGAATGGCTGCCAAACAAATTCAATACCCCAACAGCAACAATAGCCAGGCAGAAAACTGCGCCGCAAGCTGCTCCAACCGCTCAATAGCCACCGAGGCCGAGACCAACGCGTCTCGAACCCATCCGAGCCGCAGCTTCTCGGCAAAACGCCACAACGTCCACACCCTGCGGTATCCTTGAGCCACTTACACCTGCAGCACCAAGGAGCCACCATGCGCACCGAGCTCGATGTTCCCTTTTCGCACAAAGAAGAAGCCAAGGCGTTGGGCGCCAAATGGGACCGGACCAAGAAGATCTGGTATGTACCCAGCGGCGTCAACCCCGAGCCCTTTGCCGAGTGGCTGCCCGGTGTTGACCGATCCGACCCCTCAGCGCCGTATATATATCTTGTACTGGGCAAGCGCGAGTGCTGGAAGTGTCACAAAGAGACCTCGGTCGCGGCCTTCGGCATTCCCTATCGAGCCGATAACGACGAGAGCATCGCCATCGCGCACGCGCCCAACGAAGCCGGGCACATTGCCATCGACACGGCCAACGCCAACGCACTCGCCATCGTGCCCGCTCTTGGCTGCGTGCCGGGCGAGATCCGCGACTATCTTTCTAAACGCTGCGGCTACAAGCCCGTAGGCGCGCGAGCCTCCAAAGCCCCGTCGCTCGGCAACACGTGCACCAGTTGCGACGCGCTGCAAGGCAGCCGCTATCTGTTCGAGGAGCCCTCGTCCCCGTTTGCCCTCACTGCCATCAACAAGCTGCCGGCACTGGAGTTTATACGCGTCGAAGTTGCCGGCGTCTTTGGCGTCCCGGCCACGCGTACCGACTTTGACCAGGCGCTCTTTACCTGGGCACGCGACCATCACGCCGAGTTCCACAAGAGCCTGCTCGAGGGGATTTACCTGTAGGGCAAAACTCGAAAATCGAGCGTGAAAATCCTCGCAAATCGAGTATGCGCAGGTAGCTGAGCTGTTTGTGTAACGCAGAAAATGTCGAATCACCGGGTTTGCCCGACTAGATATTCAGTCTTCGAAGCTATGGCTCCGCATCATCATAGGTAATAGCACATCCGCAAGTTGGGCATTGCTGAGGATAGACTGGAAGACGCAGGCCTATTCGAGCCCGCGGGTCGGCAGCGTGTTTGTCGCGGACGTCGATGTAACTGATCTCTAGGCATGGAAGGCCTGCGCCGCAGCTTGGGCACGGCAGATGGATTTGGCTGCAGGTCGCCTCGACGAGCGGGAACAGGTTCCGGTCCATTAACGCTCGCGATAGATTTCCATACACGCCTCGCGCGATATCGCTTCGCCATCCCATGGTCCTTCCTTTCCCGTTTTAGCTGTTGAGGAGAGGATGGCAGGATCGTGCAGTTCTCGCTGCGGCGCGGCGCAATCCGATCAATCGACATGATTAGGCTGCAACGGACAGCACCTGCCTAATACGGAGCAACGACTTCCACCCGACGTTGTGATTCCGAGAAATCGAACTTCCCGTCCCTCCCCCACTCGGTATACTGGATGTAGCACGTGTAATTTCTGCCTGCATATGGCGGCTGTTTATTGGGAGACCCCTATGGCTATCGCAAACCAACCCAAGGGAAGCGTTTCGTCCGGATCGATCAAGCCGGTGACGCGCAAGGCCGTTCGTTGTCAGCGCGAAGTCGCCTGGCTGGTCACGCAAGCGGCCGGTAAGCTCGTCGCCACCACCGACGACGTCAATGCGCCCACGCCCAGCTTTGTACTGGCGGCGGCATTGTCGTACACCCGCAAGCAGGAGCAGACCGCTCAGGACCGTGGCACCGCGATCGACTACGAGGCTGTCATGGACCCCGACCTTGCGAGTTTTTGCCAAGCTGCGGGGTTGCCTACAGCGCCCAACGCGCTTTCGGACGCGGGCTACATGTTCACGCTCTCGGGCGCGGACCTGATCCGTGACGTCTACACCTACTGCAGCGACCTCGGCGAGCGCTCGGGAGACGCGGCGCAGGTCAAGCCGGGCTACGCGATCAAGCTCGCTCTACGGCTGTTCTTGCTGGACGGAGCCTCAGCAGCCACCGCTTCCGACGACAAAACCTCGGCATAACAAAAGCGTCGGGCCGGGGAATCACCCCCGGTCCGACGCCCACTAAACCTCTGGAAATGCCTCAAGATAAGAACGGCCGCTTGGCTTAAATTCAAACTTGTCTTCTCTATACAGTTCGTTTCTTTCAAGACACTCTTTCTTAATTTCGATAAGATTCTCGCGCCTTCCCAGATACATCTTTGGTCTGCTCTGGCCCAGAATTAGCCTCTTGTTGTCCTTCAGGAAACCCCGAAGCCCCTGATTAACCAGCTCATATAGCGGAACGAGCAAGCGGTTGGGCCCTTCAGTAATGTCAGAGTCTTCGATGACAGATTTATCCATGCCCTTCTTCAGCCAAAATGAAACATCATTGAGGTCTAGAAGGCGTTTGCATGTATCAGAATCGAGGGTTCCATATTTATTGCAAAGCAAAAATGATCCAATTTCAGCAACCGACAATGCCATCTGTGCCTTCCAAACACCAAACAAAAAGTCATTATCTTCATTTAGTGCGATGAGTTTCTCCTGTTGAGTCGCCCTCGGGCTGACAACACCAGTATCCTCAAGCCTTGCCAGAGCCTCGTTTTTCAGCTTCGTCGTCCCAACAGGCTTGACGCGGTATTCAAGATAGCGCCCGACCGCCATTGCCAATAGCAATTGATATTGAGTGGGCTGTCCGTCCTCAAGTAAATCGGCTTTATAGCTAAAGTTGGGCTTTTTCATTTGCTCCCAGAGGGCAGGAGAAGGCCTCTTCGCAAACACGGAGGAATACTCCGGGTCTCGAAAGTACTTAACTCCGCCAGCATTGGCTTTAGGAGCGTTTCCGATCCATGCCCACCAGATTTTTGCCAGGTCTTCGTTATCGATATGCCTGTAACGATTCTTGCCCCTTCTCGTCGATCCCTTAATCTCGAAGTAACTTTTCTTTGGCTCACGCTTGTTCGACTGAAGGAAGGAATCGAGTTCTCCGTCCTTCCTGATATAGAAATAACGCATCTCTTTTTTAAGTGGGTCTTTATAGAAAGAAGACTGCAGCTTTCGCTGCTCGGCAGAATTGGACTTTAGATTGCGATCATTCATTGGGTTCTGGTGATTCGATGCGACGATGATGTCGTCGAGCAGCTCATCTTGATTTGCCGTACTGCTATTTAAGACCTTAGCAATGATCTTCACATCGGAACAGATGCTCTCTTTCACGCTATCGTTAGATGCCATGTAAAAGTCAAAAATAGTGCTCAGGGTCTGGCAGCCGTTCACTACTTGGGCATCAGCCACCTTAATCGAAGGCTTCCTGTCCCCTTGACTTGGCTTCACATAGTTGTTGCAGGTAATCACGATTCCATTGTTAAGATGGACGAAACGCTTTCTACCCTTTTCAGTCGACAGCTGCTTCTTGATTGCCGCATTCACGTTCGACCCCTTCAACGTTGATCGAACATTCATGTCAAACAAGTCATATCCGTATTTTGCAATAGCGTCAATTAACGGTTTGACATCCAAGACAGCGCAGAACCAGCCGTTTTGCCATATAACGCAATCATTAATATCACGCGTAGTCAGCTTTAACTCGATATGGGTTCGGTTGGCAACCTCATCATTTCTGTGCCAACAATCGTAAATATCATTCTCCTCGTAAAGACAGATATTTATTCCCTCATTGGCTTTTTGAGAACGCACCTCCTCAAAACGCCTTCTTGCAGAGTCGCTGAGTCTACCCTCAAGCGCAAGCACGGCAGTTAAGATGTAATTAGCCTTTTTGAATTGATATCCCTGCTTCAGTTTTCTCACACCGGCGTTCGAACCAGCATCATTATCCGAAGTAATAAACTCAACAGCTTCTTGCAACTCATTAACAGGTGTTGCGTCAAACACTTTTCCCTCTGGATAATTATCCAGATTGCACGATTTGCATTGATAGAACGTGTAGCCATCATCGCGCGCAATGTAAAAATCAACACCGTGGTCATTGGCCCCATCGGTATAGATAAAGCTATTCTCATCGGAAAGAATATCTTCGCCTTCAAAAACGGCCGCAACGGTATAGGCGAAGGCGACATCATCCCCTTCGCCATCATCCAAATAGTTTTCACGAATATCGTCCATCTTTGATGTGATATCCGCATTAAACTCTGATCTGTCGAACGTGATGCCCATACGCCACTCCATCCTAAATGTGCTTAAGCGAAATTAGATCACCACTCATTAGGGCGATCAAGATCTCAAACCACCAAGCGGCAGCCACATTTAGAAATACGGCAGCGAGGTCATGCGACGGATAACATACGCCGCCGTCCAAACGCCAATTCAGTCCGTTGTCTCAATCTGCCCGCAAAAGCGCCGGGCCGGGGAATCACTTCCGGCCCGGCGCTTGTTCGTCCTACTTGTTCCCGTCCCCTGTGGGTGAGTTCTTTTGGTTGCGACGGTTACTCCGGGTCACGTTGTGTTCCTTGTAGTAATCGGGCGCCTCATTGCCGCTCGCACTAATGGGGTCATTGCCGGTGAGGGTGTCGGCAATATCCTGCACGAACTTAACGAACAGGCTCGAATCGTCGGTCTCGTACGAATCAGAACCACCCTTAAAAAGGGTGGTTTGCTCTTAGGGTATAACCCACGGGCCCCGGGCTCGCGTCTAAAGGCGCGGGCCCGGACTTCGTCCAGGCCTAGTGCATCTTGACCCGTGGCGCGCCGGTCGAACCGGCAGCA
>DBFAAM010000021.1:0-11562 GCA_048193585.1 Collinsella aerofaciens
CGACTCGGATTCCCTGCGGCCTGAACAATCGCAAGTGTCCGGCGAGGGGGCGGCTTTGTAAAGCCGTTTGGCCCCACCCGCATAGCGGGTGGTTTCTGATGCGGCGCGCTGCGCGCCCCGCACAGGCTAAAGCCCATAAATGTATAACCGGTTGGAATTCCCATTCCAACCGGTTTTTTGTTTGCCGAGAGACCCGGCGACCCAGTCCCATTCGCACGAAAAACGGGCGGCCCGGATGTTTGTCCGAACCGCCCGTCTGGCGCGCTATGTCGAGGCCTCTAGCCCGTTACGTAATACCAAACGACGTTGTCGCCATTGGAGAGAACGTAGTTACTGCAGGCCGTCATGGGCGTTGTGCCGTTGACGGAGTACATCCAGCCGCTCGTGCCGCCGTACTGTTTCTCGGCCAAACCACCAATCGCAGAAACATACGTGCCGTACGATGAGCCGTGTGCGTTGACAGAAAGGCCCAGCGCGCACAGGGCATCGTAAACGGTGGCGCCTTCGTTAAAGGTAAAGGTGCCGCCAGAGGACACGGGATTGCCCACAGCGCTCGATGTGACCGAAACCGTCACCGTAACGTAGTTGGACTCCTGTGAGCCGCTTTGGCTGCCCGAGGAGGCGTTTCCACCATTAGAGGATGAGGCTCCATCAGACGACTGGCCACCGCCCGAAGAAGCACCGCCAGACGCATTGGAAGTATCACCGGCTCCCGTATTTTGGGCAGCGGATTTATCGCCAGACTTCTTGCCGCCCCGGTCCTCGGACTTCTTGCTATCCGAGTTTTTGTCCGATTCCTTGTTTGAAGACTCGGAATCCTTGGAACTGGCCTCGCCCGAAGTCGTAGTCGTAGTCGAGCCAAACCCCTTGGTGTCCTTGGCGACGACGCTCTCCCCCGTCACGGTCTGAACGATCCAGTCAATGGACCAGGCGCCGCTCTCGGAAGGATGGACGAAGCCCAGCGAGACGACGATCAGAATGGTGCACGCGGCAGCAAGAACGCCAAGGAGCGCCTTGCGACGAGAGGCGGACGCCGCCGAAGCGGCGCCCTGTTGCTTTGCATCGTCGAACTGAATGAACGAGGAATCTGGTTGCTTGGGGTCAGCGTCCTTGGATTTATTGGACACAACCCTCACCTACCGACGTTTGGTGAACACGAACACGCCGACGATGGCGAGACCGATGACGCCGGCGGCAACGCCAACAATGGCGAGCGGGTTGGTGCCAGTCTCCTGCTCGGAAGCACTAGAGGACTTCTTAGCAGTGGTCGTAGAAGCAGCACCCGTATCGGACTTGGAATCGGACTTCTTGTCGGACTTCTTGTCGGACTTGCTGTCCTTCTTGTCAGACTTCTTCTCGTCCTTCTTATCGGACTTATCGGAGTCCTTCTTGTCGGACTTGTTGTCCTTGGTCTCGGTCTTGGTCGACACCGTCGTCTTGGTCGTCGGCTTATGACCCGGGGCGACAGCGCCGCCCTTCGAGCCGGAGCCGGAATCCGTGCCAGTGCCAGTGCCAGAACCAGTACCGGTACCAGAACCGCCGCCGCCATTCGAACCAGCGCCGCCATTACCGCCAGGGTTAACGGCATTCTTGGTCCACTTGGCATACAGCGTCAGATCGGCCGTCACCGGCGTGCTAAAGTCATACGCCTGCGTGCAAGCCTCATCGGTATACCAACCGCCGAAAGTGTAGCCATCGCGCGTCGGATCGGCCGGCTTGACCAGCTTGCCATCGGCCGTAGCAACAAACTTAGTGTCGCAAGCAGACCCGCCGTTGGAGTTAAAGGCAACCGTCCAAGACTCGACAGCTCCAAGTTTAAACAGCGTGCCCGAATCATTAATGTAGTAGAGATTGCCAGAAGCATCGGCAATGACCGGAGAGTCACAGTACTGGTAATGGCTAGCCGCATCATAAATCTGCGTCGCCTCTGCATCGCCGAGCGTATAGCGATACACGCCACCACCAGCAGAGTAGTTGACGTAATCCTTGCTATCCGCGCTGTTAACGGTGAAGTACACATAGGTCTTGCCGCCCTGAACACTCACCAGCGGAGTAGCAGCAATACCGTTGAGGCCAGCCGGCAGCGCCTTGCCGTCGGCAGCAGCGACCATCGTGGTCTTACCCGTCTTCAGGTTATAGAGAACCAGAGCAGAGCCAGTAGCCGTCTGTCCGCCGACAATCAGATTGTCACCAGACACCGCAGGGGCGCTCAGATTATTCGTAAGGCCCAGATCAACCGTCTTCTGTTCACTCAGCACGCCCTTCGCCGAAAGCGAAATCACATGGAGCTTTCCGTCGTGCGTCATCTGATAGAAGGTCGAGCCATTGGACGGATCGGCAATGCAATCGGCATTTGCGACAGCGCCGAGCTTCATGGTCGAAACGACATCGCCCGTCGTCTTATCAATGCACTTAAGCGTACCCGCGCTCGTAGGAACGATGGCATACTTATCCGTCAAAGCCGCACCAGTCCAGTAATAGCCCTCGGCAGGGTCGATGTTCTGCCAAGAAACTTCGCCCGTGGCAATCTTAATGCGCGCAAAGGAGCCGTTGCCGTAGGTCGCATTGTAATTCTCGTCATACGAAATATCGACCGAGCCTACATAGACGTACTCGCCGTCCGAAACGACGGTGCAGGAGCTCTGCGTCAAGTCCGTCAAACCAGGCGTCAGCCACTTGCAGATCAGCTTGTCTGCAGTAATCGCCTGGACCGCACCGCCGTTGAGCGGAACGATGATAAGGCCATTGGTATAGATCGGACGAGAGGTATAGCTCACCTTGGAGGCAAGCGGCGCAGAGGCAACCTTTTTGCCCGTGGACGAATCGATCTTAATGAGCTCGTTCTCGGTCGCGATGTACACAAAGCCGTTAGCAATGACAGGCTCGCTGCAGTTGGCATACTGCTGACCAGACTCGGCCTTCCAATCGAAGGCCCACTTAAGACCGGCGGCCTGCGCAGGCGTCTTGGCATCCGTTACGGTCGAACCGTTGCCACTGTTGCCGTAGCCGGCCCACTCGGCATCCCAATCAGGAGTCGTCGCACCCGGGTCCACGACGATCTTGTCGGGATCGGGCATGGCCGAATCGTCGGTGGTATAGGCAAGTGTGACCTTATCGCCGCTCTTGAGCGTAATCTGATTAGCGCAGAGTAAGGAGGGCTCTCCATTGATATACAGGTGCCAATATTTGTTGGTCGCACCATCATAGCCGTACGTCTCGTCTTCGAATGGCGAGTTGATGGAATTGAGGAACCAGTACTCACCACTCTGGGAGCCGTTGTACGTAACGCCCTTGGCCTTCAGAACCGTCTCAATAAGGTTCTGGGCAGTAGAGCCTTCGGGCAGAGAAACGTTGCTTGCCGAGCCCCAGCGAGCATTGTTGCCGTTGACATCGGGACCGATAACATCGACAGACCCAAGAACCTGGCCAGGAAGGGCATCGGCGTCAGCACCATACATAAAGGTGACGGCATCGCCCTCATGGAGCTCGTAGGCACCGGCGCCAACGTCGGCGAACTTGCCATTTACGTAGAAGCGCCAATAGCTATTGGTCGCAGCATCCCAGCCATAGGACTTACCATCGAACGGCGAATAAATGCCGTTGAGGAACCAGCCCCAAGACGATTCGCTAGCATCGAGCTTAAGGCCGGTCTGCTCAAGGAGATCCTTGGCAGTGGAGCCTGCCTTGAGACTCGTCTGGCCCGTCGAAGCCCAAACCTGCTGCTTGCCGTCCTTGTCCTTACCGAGAACCTGAACAGAAGCATGGACAGAATCGGAGGGCAGCTGGTCGCCCCAGCCACCGTAGAACCACGTAACGGTATCGCCGGCATGGATGGTGACATTGTCCGCCGTATAGTCACTCGACTTGCCGTTGATGAACAGCTGCCAATAGGTCGAATAATCTTGGGGCGTACCCAGCTCAACACCGTTGTACTTAAGGCTCAGAATGAAGGAGCCCGCAGCAACGGCGTCAATGTCGTTCGCCTCGAGTGCGACCTTCGTAAGATCAAGCGCGCTCGAGCCGGACGTCACCACATACTGCGCGTTATCGACCCAAGCCTGAGTCTTGCCCTGGGCATCGCGACCAATGACGGTCACATTTGCGGCAACCTGGTCCTTAACGACAGGGGACGCGCTACCAGCCGTATAGGCAAACTCAACCTTCTGCCCCTGGGTGAGCTTAACGCTGCTCGCGCCAACCGAGGAAGACGCACCGTCGACGAACAGCTGCCAGAAGGCATAAGTCGTCGGATCGAAGGCAAGCGTACGGCCATCGCTCGGGGATGTGATGCTTTTGAGGTAGAAACCGTATGCCGTGTTCGGATCGTAGTCTGCCTTGAAGCCCGTCTTCTGCTGCAGCTTAACGAAGGCATCCGCAGCCGTCGCGCCCTCGTCGAGCTTGAGCTGCGTGGGTGCCACCCAGGTCTGAGCCTTGCCGTCGGCATCGGTGCCGATAATCGAGAACGAGACCTCGACTTGCTTCTTGGCGACATCGCCGGTTTCTGTCGGGTTCTCCGTCTGGACGGCAGTCGCGGCGGCAGATCCTGCTTGGCCAGCGGATGCCGTCGAAGACTGCTCGCTCGTAGCAGGGCTCTCCCCCGTCGCCGAGCCTTCGTCGCCAGTTGCTGCCTCTGTTGTGGCGGCACTAGCTGCAGGCGCGCCCTCGGAATCCGAGACCTCGGTGCCGCTCTGCTCGGCGGTACCGCCCGCAAGCGCTGCGTCCTCGCCCGGCGTCGCAGCCTGAGCCACAGTCTCGGCAATGCCCTCGGCGCCCTCGGCCCACAGTTGAGCCGGCGTGGTGCCAAAGGCCATCGCGAAGGCCAGGAATGCCACCAGGCCGCGCTTGGCTACACCGCGTGCAATCGCGCCACGACGATGCAACGAGGCGCGCTCACGCTCGTCCTCAAACATATCCATTTGTCCCCCATTGTCTGTACTTGGAGCGTTGCCTTGAGGCTGCCCCACGTCATCGCGCATGTTGCGCTCGAGTTCCCCCATCGGGGTCCCCTTCCCTCCAGAGCCCTATGCACACCGGCGGCATACGCCGCGGCAACGTGCAAGATGGGAGGCGATCCGACTTAACCTTAACGGCTCGGGCACGTCGTCCGATCTGCGACGCGAGCATCCCGAGCCAAGAGGAATTACGGTTACTGGTACAGCCGGGGACTTGCACCCCGATTCTCCCAAACGCGCAGGAAAACCGCGCATTCGTGCGTCTCCGCACCACCATCTAGGCCATCGATTAATACCGTCAATATGCTATCACGCAAAAGGGCCTCGCACGCAGGCGAAGCCCAAGGTAAAAGCTATTGTTTGCGATAGGAAAATGCGGTGACGGTCGCAGACTCTAGTGCTTGCCGCCGTGGCTGTTGAGCCAGATATTGCGGCCCAGCATAAGTGCCAGCACCAGCGCGCTCACGTAGCCCATAAAGCCAATGACCGGGATACCAAACACAACCGGCTCGATGCGCGCGTAGTACACCACCGACGAACCGATAAACAGACCGGCGATAACGATAGCCATCGACATGCGGTCGATAATCCCACCCAGCTGTCGCAGCGCTTTATCGCTGCTCATGATCTGCGTGTTCACCTTAAGCTGGCCGCGTGTGAGCATACGCGAAGCCAGGCCCAGATACTCAGCCGCCTCGAGTGAGCCCTTCGCCGCGCGATAACTGCTCGCCGCAAAGTCGCGACTCATATCGCGCACGCGCGCATAGGTGCTCTTCTCGTTTTTGATGTGTGCCTGAATGATCTGGATCATGTTGACGTCGGGCATGTACTCGGTCAGCAGGCCCTCGAGCGTCACCATGCCGCGGGCGAACATCGTCACCACGCTCGGCAGCTCAACGTCATTTTTGCGCGCGAGGTTTAACAGCGAGGTCAAAAACTCGCCGATATCTAGGTCCTTAAGGTCAAGGCCCGCAAAGTCAGCCACGATAAAGTCCAAATCGGACAAAAACGCTGAATGATCGAGCTCGGCCGAGTCGCCACGCGTCACGGCGAAGCGCATGAGCGAATCCTTGAGCTTGGGCACGTCGCCCTCGGCCACGGCGAAAATCATGTCCTTGACGATACCGCGGTCGTGGCTCGACATGCGTCCGACCATACCCAAGTCGATAAAGTAAACGATGCCGTCCTTGAGGATGATGTTTCCCGCATGCGGGTCAGCATGGAAAAAGCCGTCATCGAGCACCTGCGTCGAGTAGTCCTCGACGATTGCGGCACCGATCTTTTCCAAGTCATAGCCCTCGGCCACCAAGCGTTCAGGATCGGCGATCGAAATGCCGTCGACGTAGTCCATAACCACCACGTGTTCGGTGCACAGGTCCAGATAGGATTTAGGGCACGTCACGCCATGAACGCTCTTATGGAACTCGTAGAAGTCGTTGAGGTTTTTGGCCTCGGCCAAAAAGTTGGTCTCCTCGCGAAACGAGGTCCACAGCTCCTCGACCACGCCGTGCAGGTCAACGAATTGATCGGTGTTGACGAACTTGGAAACGATACGCACCACCGAGCGGATGATATCGATGTCCTGCGCCATAACCTGCTGCGCACCGGGGCGCTGCACCTTGACGGCCACGTCCTCGCCCGTCACCAGACGAGCGCGGTGCACCTGCGCGAGCGATGCGCTACCAAGCGGATTGGGATCGATCGCATCGAACATCTCCCCCAGGCGCAGGCCGTATTCTTCCTCCAGACAGCGAAGCACTACCTCGTACGGCACCGGCTCCACGTCGGAGCGCAGACGACGCAGCTCGTCGCAAAAGCGTTGCGGCAGAATCTCGGACCGGTTGGCCAGAATCTGCCCCATCTTGACGAACATGGGGCCGAGTTCCTCGAGCAGGCGGCGCAAACGAACCGGCGTGAGGTTATCCCACACGCGGTACTTTTTGACCAGGCGAACAATCTGCCCAATGCGTTCGCGACGACCCGCCGGCGTGAGCTGGTATTCCTCGTCCGGTGCCATCGCGTCGGGCTCCTCGGGCACCATATCGACAGAGCGTGGCTTCTTGCGAGCGCCCGAGACGGCAGCGTCGACCTCATCGACAACCGCCGCCTCGTTACCCAGAGGATCTAGATTGTTGTAATCGGTGGTGGAATCTGCCATCTGCGCTGCTACTCGGCCTCTTCGGTATCCTTCGCATCGTCGGCCTCAACAGACTCGACGGGCACCGAGGTCACGTTGTCCTCGACCGAATCGACGATGTCGCGCACATGAGCCAGGAAGGCCGTGCGCTCGGGCGCGGTCATAACGCGGACGCGAGCCAGAATGAGCTCGTCGAGCACGCGTTGGGCCGCGGTCTCGCCCTGCATGCCCAGACGCTCGGTCAGGTCGGAGATGGTGCCGCCGGCCTGCTCGAACATGTCGGACACGCTACGGGCGATATCGGGGGTGCCGGCGTCCTTGCGAACCTGCTCGCCCTTGGTATTAAGGTCGTCGAGGACCTTCTTGCCGCCTTCGACAGCAACGGCGGCAGCGCCAAAGCCCACGTTAATGGCGCCGTTAACAAGCTGATCGAGTTTCATAACCATGGTTGTCTCCAATCACAAACAACTGCATTGGCGTTCTTGTACCCAAGATTGAGCGAAAGCGACAAAGCGTTTTAGCACTATTCGATCGACGAGAAATCCCTACCTCACGTTGTCGTTCATCGCGAAAGAGTTCTTCATGGCGCAGCTCGTGGTGAAGAGCACCTTGCCCAGCAGGGCATCGGTCTCCACGCGAACACGCTCGGCAAAGGCCTCGTTGGCGCGTGCAAGCTCGGAAGGCACCTCGGCCTCGGGCAGAGCGGCTACGGCAGCGTCGACGTCATGGATCTGCTTGTGACCCATGCCACCGACCTTCTCCTGATAGTCCTCCACAGCGCGGCCGCACTCATGGAAACGGACGTCGGCCAGGGCGCCGATCAGGCGGTTGGCCCAGTAGAAGTTTTCGGACGTTACGCGAGCCTGCGTGTCGGCATAGTACTCGGGCATGGTCTCGACGTTGGCGTACAGCGGAACCAGCGCGTTAAACGAGTTGGAGCCAAACGCCATCCACTGCACGGCGCGATAGGCCGGCTGCGCATAGGGGCGCAGCTGCAGCACGGCGAGCTGGCTGTTGCGGTTGATGCCGATGGGGCGATAGGCGCCGCGCGTGGCGGGCGTGCCCTTGCTGCCGTAGCAGTCGTACTCCGTACCCTGGTAGTGGCTCGAGAGTACGTACTTGATGTCCTCGATGGTCACCTTACGCTCGGGCACGCGGCTCCAGGGGATATCGTCGCTCTCGGGCGTGTAGTCGGCGTCGGGGCCATCCCACACGTCACTGGGGTTGAGGCAGCGCTGCATGTACCAGGCGCGCGGCGTGTTGTAGACGTGGTCGCTGTCGCTGTGCGAGCCAAAGGCCTCGCGCGGGTTAAAGACCGCAGCCGAGCCGTAGCCCTCGACGCCCAGCGTCAGGTCCAGATGCCACTCGGCCATCCAGGAGCGCAGGTCGGCGGAACACATGTGGTCGGCCTGGGCGCCCTCGGCGTCATCCAGGTCAAAGCTGTCGATACCCAGTTGGTTGGGCATGGTCACATAGGCGTCATCGGGCACACGCTTGGCAATCCAGTGGTGGCCGCCGATGGTCTCGAGCCACCAGATCTCGTCCACATCACTAAAGGCGATGCCGTTGTTCTCGTAGGTGCCGTAGCGCTCGAGCAGGTCGCCCAGGATACGAACGCCGTCGCGAGCGGACTTGGCGTACGGCAGGACCAGGGTCACCATGTCCTCCTCACCCAAGCCACCAGGCTGCGCCGGCACATAGCCGTCCTCACCCTCGTTACCCTTGGCGGGCACGTAGTCCACAAGCGGATCGGCGCCGCGGACGCGCTCGTTGGTGGTGAGCGTCTCGGTTGCGGACATGCCAACATTGAGCTCGTTGAATCCGGCCTCGGCCCAAATACCGTGACCGGGAACGACGTCGGGGACGCACGTGTAGCGCATGGGGTTATCGGGCAGTTCAACGGTCAGGTGGCTCAGGACGCTCGTGTAGACGCGCGGCTGCTCGTCGGGATGCACCACGCGCATACGCTTGGGCTCAAACACCCCGTTGGACGAGTCCTCGTTACGCGCGACCAGGGTCGACCCGTCGTAGCTCGCGTTCTTACCGACCAGAATCGTTGTGCACGGCATGCGCATCCTCCTTGAGCGAAGAAATCAAACGGCAACAGTGTATCGCTTCGACGCAAAAAGGGCGAAACCGCCGCCCCGGCAGCCCCTGTGGTCAAAAAATGCCAAATATGAGTACTGTCACCAATTTAGTAGCAGCAAATTTCCTTGTAATGAGTGCCAGAAATCCCCAATTGTCCAAAAGCAAGACAACGTTATTCCCCATAGGTTCAATAAAATGGGCTCCCCAACGAGAATGAATATCGTTAGGGAGCCCAAAGGACAAAAAACATATGTGACTATCTTGGCAACAGTACTCATATTTGGCGTTTTTTGACCACGTGGTATATGGCTAACCCCTCAAACAGCCCAAAACGCCTATTTCGATGCACGCTCGGCCGCTTCGATCACGTGTTTGGCGAGAATCGCCGTTGTCACGGCGCCCACGCCGCCCGGCACGGGGGTGATGGCACCAACAACCGGCTCCGCGGCAACAAAATCGACGTCACCCACCAGCTTGCCAGCGTCCTCATCCCAGTTAATGCCCACATCAATGATCGTCTGGTCCTCGCGAACGGCATCCACGCCAATCGTGCGCGCGCGTCCAACGGCGGCAACCACAATATCAGCCGCACGGCACTCGGCAGCAAGGTCGCGCGTATGCGTATGGCACGTCGTCACGGTCGCATTGCGCGCCGTAAGCATGGCAGCAACAGGACGCCCGATCACCAGCGAGCGCCCGACCACAGCAACCTTAGCTCCATCCAGCTCAACGCCATAATGATCCAGCAAAGCAAGCACGGCTTCGGCTGTGCAGGGGGCAAAACCCTCACCGCGCCCCGAAAGCGTGGTGAGCAGCGAAGCCGGCGTCATGGAGTCAACGTCCTTGGCGGGATCGAGCGCTGCGGCGACGGCGTTCTCGTCAAGGCCGGCGGGCAGCGGGCGGAACATCAGACAGCCATGGACAGCCGAATCGGTATTGATGTCCTCGATGGCCGTCAACAGCTCGTCCTGCGAAACATCGGCGGGAAGCAAAATGCGACGAACCTCAATCCCCACTTTTTCACAGCGCTTGAGCGCACCGCGCTCGTAGGATAGGTCGTCCTCGCGCTCGCCCACGCGAACGATGGCGAGCGTCGGCACAACGCCGCGCTCGCGCAAAGCCA
The DNA here is from genome assembly GCA_048193585.1 of Collinsella aerofaciens. Lineage (GTDB taxonomy): Bacteria > Actinomycetota > Coriobacteriia > Coriobacteriales > Coriobacteriaceae > Collinsella > Collinsella aerofaciens_CK. The sequence goes on from DBFAAM010000021.1 coordinate 10,301, forward strand.
CGCAGCGGGCAGCGAGCTCCTCGGTCAAAGCACGGGCAACGGGAGCACCCTTCAGCAGCTCTGCCATGGCTATCCCCTCTTCCTTGCGGCGTCAGCGGCGCGGCGTGCCAGCGCATCGGCGCGCGGCAACCATGTGTCGAGCAGCTCGTCACACGCCGTCTCGAGCTCCTCGGCACGAACGCGATCTTTCATAGACGTGGTGTTCGCAAAGAGCGTCAAGCTCGCGCCCTGCATAGCGGCACGGCAGAACACGGCACCACACGCCACGTCGGACAGCAGCTGTCGGGAGCCCTTGTCCGCCATGTCCTCGAGCAGCGCCAGTGCGCGCCCGCAGGCATCCATAATGCGATACGGCGGCATGGCGGCCACATGCAACGCGTCCTGGATCGCCGCAGGTCGAGCCGGGTCCTCGCGCGGAATACCATACGCCGCGGACACCTGTCCGTAGGCACGAACGTCCTCGGCGACCAGGCCCACAAGTTCCTGTGCCAACTCGTCTGCCTGAGCAAATGCGCGTGTCAGATCGTCTGCGCGATCGGCAAGCGCGGGATTGGTCGCCCCGTAGCGCGCGACCATCCCGCAAAGCGAGGCTCCCAGCGCGCCCACAAAGGCGCTCGCGCTACCGCCGCCGGGAACCGGCTCACGCGTGGCAAGCGCCTGGGCAAACTCGCGACAGGTTTTATCCATCATCTCTTGGCTCATACGCACGCACCTTCAAGTCATTTAGATCGGTCGGGCGGCAACCGCCGGCCAACCGCATCGATCAAGTAATGGTGCTAAGTCTAGCCCATAAGCACATGAGCGTCAGCGCATCCGGCCATCGCGGATTTCTATGACACACGATAGGCGTCGGCACCGCAAACATGGGACACATGGCCCACCTTTCGGGACTTCCGGACGTCACAAACTGGGGCATATCTATAAACAAGGAACCTGTTGGGGCAACGCCCGCGTACACGCGCCCCTTTAAAACAACGGACACCTCACCCCGGGGAGAGCCGACAGCACCGGCCCTCCCCTCTTTTGGACCCGTGCATATTGCCACTTAACGGCGCAAATCCGGCCCTCAGAATGGGACACATGGCCCACCCGAAGGAGCCGTCCACGCGTACAGTAAAGGCAGGTAACCCATGGACGATTACAGATCGAGGAGGACACGACCATGAAAAAGAAGGCCTTTGCGATTCTCACCCTCTGCATCAGTCTCTTTGCCGCGGTTGCCTTGGTGGGTTGCGGTGGCAGCGGCGGCGCTACCGGCAGCG
>DBFAAM010000024.1:0-22065 GCA_048193585.1 Collinsella aerofaciens
GAGCCGGAGAGCACTTAATGTGCTCTCCGTGCGAGCAGGACTGTCCGAGCAGGCGACTTCGCATGCCGCCGGGCAGCCGGGACGAACACCCTTCAAAGATTTTCAAAAAAGTTGTTGACGCGCGCGTAACGACTCGTCTAATATATCCCTTGCGCGATGGACCTGTAGCTCAGTTGGTTAGAGCGTCCGGCTGATAACCGGGAGGTCACAAGTTCGAATCTTGTCAGGTCCACCACTTTCTTTCGCAATAAACACCCCAGCGAGAGCCGAGTCGCCGCTGGGGTGTTTATTACTGTCTCCGTGGGGGTTTAGCTCAGCTGGGAGAGCGCGGGCTTTGCAAGCCTGAGGTCAGGGGTTCGATCCCCCTAACCTCCACCATGATGGACCTGTAGCTCAGTTGGTTAGAGCGTCCGGCTGATAACCGGGAGGTCACAAGTTCGAATCTTGTCAGGTCCACCATCAAAACTGTGAAGAGCCCTGGGGCGTTGCCTCGGGGCTTTTTTCTTGTCTGCGATAAATCTCATTTTGGTTTTGTGTGCTGTGCGAAAGATTGGGTAGTATAGCTATTCAATGCGGTGGAGCCGCCGCGTGTTAACCGCTACGTACCGGAGGTGTTCCATGGTTCGTGTCGACATAGAGACCATCGTCATGGCCGCCGGTCCCGTGCCATCGCTTATCGTGCTTCGCGAGCGCTGCAGCAAATCGGACTCGCCCGCGCCACTGCGTTCCCTTTCCATTCAGACTGGTTCGTTTGAAGCTGCTGCCATTAGCCGCGGCATCGATAGCGGCCGCGCCGAGCGCCCGATTACCCATGACCTGTTGCTCGATACTGTTGACGTCCTGGGCGCCAAACTCGAGCGCATCGAGATCGTTCGCGCCGAGCCGCCGGTGTTCTACGCGATGGTCGTCGTACTGGCCGATGGCGAGGAGCGCAAGATCGACGCCCGCCCCAGTGATGCCATTGCCCTTGCCGTGCGCAGCAATGCCCCCATGTTTGTGGAGGACGACATCATGAATCGCCTGGGCACCGTTTCTGCCCATGCCGAGGAAGTTGACGACGAGCAGGAGTTCGAGAAGTTCGACGAGTTCGTCCATACGCTCTCCCCCGATGACTTCTAAATGCGGGGCGTCCAGGTTGCGGAGCGTTCGCTGATGGCCGGCGGCATGTCGGCCGAGGCAGCGGCTCTCGCGCGCGAGGCCCAGATGCGCTCGGAGGCTTCTGAGGCGGCTCGCATTGCCTATGTGACGCAGGCCCGCACGCTTCGCGAGCGCCGCGGCTCGTTTATCAAGATGGTTGTCGTCTCCGCCCTTGTCGCGGCAATCTGCTCGCGCCTTCGTGGTACAGTTGGTGCGCTTGGGTTTTCGATCTCTACGGGCCTGGTGATCTGGGGTGTGGTCGATGCAGTCATGCTGACCAGTCAGATCAAGGTGCTCGACAAGCGCGCGGCGGACATGATGCGCGCCCGCGACGCTGCCGCCAAGATTGCCGCCGAGGCACAAGAACTGTAACGACGCCAGACTCGATGGGAAGGTCTAAAGATGGCACAGGATATGCAGGACGCCGGTAACGTCTCCGCCGAGCTCGACGCCATGGTGTGTGACCTGATTGGTGCGTTCTTGGACGACCTTGCCGCCGGTGAGAATCCGGGCGTAGTTGTGGCGATCGAGGACGCCGCTTCCAACCGTTATCTGGCGGCGCTCGACGAGGACGGCGAAGAGGCGTGCCTCGAGGCAGCCACCAACTTTATTTCCGAGCACAAGATGGGTCTTAAGGACGAGGGCCTGGGCCGTATCGCCCGCTATGCCATCGGCTACACCGGCTGCGTCGAGATTGACGGCGGCTATCACGATGCTTTGCTCGTGAGCTTCTTCGAAACCACGCTCGAGAGCGGTTTTTCGGCATATGTACTGTATGAGGGCATGGGCGCCGGCGATGGTTTTATGTGGAGCGACCCTGAACCTGCAGGTGAGGAAACCCCTCTCATCTAAAATCGCTAAAATAAACGAGTTTTCGGTAAAAGGCTCAATATTCCCGCTGAGCGTTGTGCTGCTGGGCGGGTCGCATACGCGTGCCGTTTGTATATAGATAGAAGATAGGGGAACTACATGCGCGTAGATAATCTGAGGAACATCGCCATCATCGCTCACGTCGACCACGGCAAGACGACGATGGTCGACAAGCTCCTGCGTGCCACGGACGCCTTCCGTGCCAACCAGCAGGTCGAGGACCGCGTCCTGGATTCTAACGACCAGGAGCGCGAGCGCGGCATCACGATTCTCGCCAAGAACATCTCTATCGAGTACAAGGACGTTAAGATCAACGTCATCGACACCCCGGGCCACGCCGACTTCGGCGGCGAGGTCGAGCGCGTGCTGCGTATGGCCGACGGCGCCCTGCTGCTGGTCGACGCTTTTGAGGGCCCCATGCCCCAGACCCGCTTCGTGCTGCGTCACGCTATCGACACCGGCCTTAAGATCATGATCGTCATCAACAAGATCGACCGTCCGGGCGCCAACCCCGAGAAGGCCTACAACGACTGCCTGGACCTCATGGCCGACCTGGGTGCCACCGACGACCAGCTTGAGTTCGCCATGGAGCACGTGGTCTACGCCAGCGCCATGAATGGCTTTGCCCGCCTTGACCCCAACGACGGCAACATGGACATGTACCCGCTGCTCGACATGATCATCGACGACATGCCCGCCCCCGAGGTTGACGAGAACGCCCCTCTGGCCATGCAGTGCGTGACCATCGACCACTCCAACTTCGTTGGCCGTATCGGCATCGGCCGCGTGTATTCCGGCACCATCCACCAGGGCGACCAGATCCTGGTTGTGAAGAACGACGGCTCCAGCGCCACCGCTACCGTCAAGCAGCTCTTTACCTTCGACTACCTGGGTCGCACCGAGTGTCAGGAAGTCGGCGCCGGCGATATCGCCGCTGTCGTGGGTATTGAACGCACCGATATCGGCGATGTCTACACCGACCCCGAGAACCCCGTCGAGCTCGAGCCCATCGAGATTGACCCGCCGACCCTGTCCATCGTATTTGAGGCTTCGACCTCCCCGCTCGTCGGTCGCGACGGCGACATCGTGGGTGCCCGTCAGCTTAAGGAGCGCCTGTTCAACGAGGCCGAGAACAACGTGACCATGAAGATCGAGGAGCTCGAGGACAAGAGCGGCGTCGAGGTCTCGGGCCGCGGCATCCTGCACCTGTCCGTTCTGATGGAGTCCATGCGCCGCGAGGGCTTTGAGTTCCAGGTCGGCCGTCCCCGCGTTCTGTTTAAGAAGGACGAGAACGGCAACAAGATGGAGCCTGTCGAGCAGGCCGTCGTTGAGTGCCCGGACGAGTACTCGGGCAAGGTCGTTGAGGTCTTCGGTACCTCCGGTGGCATCATGACGAGCATGGATACCTCGGGTATCGTGACGCACCTCGAGTTTAAGATCCCGACCCGCGGCATCATGGGTCTTAAGAACCGCATCATGAACGTCACCCATGGCGAGGGCGTGTTCTACCACACCTTCCTGGAGTATGGTCCTTACGCCGGCGAGATCGGTAACCGTCAGAACGGCGCCATGATCTCCATGACCACCGAGAAGGCCGTTGCCTATGCTCTGGGTACGCTGCAGGAGCGCGGCCAGCTGTTTGTTGAGCCGGGCACCGAGTGCTATGAAGGCATGATCGTGGGCGAGCGCAGCAAGGCCGGCGACATGGTCGTCAACATCGCCCGTACCAAGAACCTGGGCAACCAGCGTTCCTCGACCTCCGATATCTCCGTCCAGCTGGTGCCGCCCCGCACCTTCTCGCTGGAGGAGGCGCTGGAGTACATCGCCGATGACGAACTGGTGGAGATCACTCCCAAGAACATTCGTCTGCGCAAGCGTCTGCTCAACGCCACCGACCGCAAGAAGGCCGCCGTTCGCGCCGGTCAGGTCAACAAATAAGCGATGGGCTTCATAACGTCTAACGAGAAAGGGCGTCGACCGCAATGGTCGGCGCCCTTTTTGGTGCAGGGGGCAGGTTCGTTTGCGCCGCCACAAAGGTGCTTGGCATCTTTGTGGCGGTTAGCTGCTAAGCGGTGGGGAGTTCTGGCGTGTTAGCCGGCTGCTGCGGCTTGAGGTGGGCGTTGCGCCAGATGATTTGGATGATGTAGCCGAGTGTAAAGACGAAGGCCACGCCGCTGATGAAATCACCTACGAGGGGAAGCCCCGTGAAGGCGCCGGCGATTACGCCGCCCACGGCTGCCATGGCGTAGCGGTTTTGATTGTGTCCGACCATGCGGGCGATCGCGCACCCCGCAAAGGCACTCGACACCAACGCGATGCCGATAACGCCGCACAAGAGGGCTCCGGCAAGCGACAGACCAGCGATAGAGATAATCAGCAGTAGGACGGCGGGGACGATAGCAATTGTGCTCAGAAGACCGCTCACCCACAGGGGCATGGGGCGCTGGTGGAGCATGCCGGCGGCGCTGGCGGTCGCGCGCGGAAAGACGAGCTCGAGCAGCAGAGCGACAAAGCAGGTCGAGAGTGCCGCAGCGACGATACCGCCGATGACATCGTTAACGGTGGAAGTATCCTCGTTCTCGGTGCGGTCGATCTTGAGCGCGCCGACCTTGGCTCCCGCGGCGCGCTCGGGGTCCTCGGAGACGTGCGCGTTCACGGTGCCGGTGATGTGGGCGTTCTTGCCCAGGATGAGCTTGTCGGCCCAAACCTCGACATCGCCATCGACGGTGCCATCGATGGTCACCGTGTCACCCGCGAGCGCTGCCGACCTGGCGGAGCCGCGCAGGGCAACCGTCTCGCCCATCGCATAGAAACAGTTGGCGGTGCTACCGGTGTTGAGCACAACGTGCTGGCCGGCCACCGTGACGCTGCCATCAACCGTGGTCTTGGCGATGTCGATGGTGCGTGCCGCCAGACGGACGGCGCCGCCAACCGTGCAGTCGCGGATCGAGAGGGTATCGCCCGCGGCGATGACATCACGGTCAATGGACGCATCGTCCAAGTTGAGGGCCTGGCCGGCCCAGTACAGGTCACCATCGACGCCGGACGGATTGGCGTCATTGTCGGTCGCAAGTACATTGCCTGCGGTGTCCGTGCCGGCGAACGACGCCGTGGGAAGTGCGGTGAGCGCGAGCGCGATGAGCGCGAACAGGATGGTGATGCGGCCCCATGCTTTACGGCGCTGGCTCGACGGGAATTGATTGCAGGGCATAGTGAATCCTTTGTTAGATACTCGGCATATACCTAACAGGGTACCCAACGCGTGGGCGCTCTAAAAGAACCTCTCGGTTGCATTTCGAAGGGTCGTGCCGTGCTGTCTACTTTTTACGGTGCAAAAAGCGCGCGATATCTTCTTCGGTGGGGCTTTTGATGTCAAAGCGCAGCGAGAGCCAGCGCAGACCCATGGTCACGACAACGCATACGACCAGCGCGGCGACATTGCTCATGATGCCGCTCATAACGAGACACACATAGCTTGTCGATCCGGCGATGGCGGCGATGGCATAAAAGTTAGTGCGTTGGAAAATGCCCGGAACCACGCCCATAAAGCCGTCGCGCAGCATGCCGCCGCCCACCGCGGTAAAAAAGCCCATCATGATGCACACCGCCGGCGCAAAGCCGTAGACCAGCGCCTTGTCTGCGCCGGTTGCCGCATAGATGCCGACCGAGATGATGTCGAGCAAGGGGATGAGTTTTTCGGGCTTGTCGACGATAGCCGGGAAGATATAGATGATGGCTGCCGTGGCAATGGAAAGCGGCAGCGCCATCGGCTGGTTGAGGATGTAGACGTTGCCCACCTGCAGCGTCATGTCGCGCAAGAGACCGCCGCCCAGACCGCAGACCACCGCGAGCGCGACCGCGCCCACCAGGTCGAGCTTGTGCTCGCGCGCAACCAGTACACCCGAGATCGATGCAGCGACAACGGCGAACATCTCGAGCCAAAAGGGGATAGCGACCATGGCATCAGAGGCATGTGGGGTAACGGTCATAGCGGCGACGACGGGCAAGATGGGGTCCTTTGGGTTGCGGGTTTAGACAATGCCCGTACATAGTACATGGTTGGCGGGCGTGGCGACCCTATTGCTCGGTAAACGGTTGGGACTGGGTGGGGGCGTAGGTACCAAACGTGTACGTCAGCCTTCAAAGATGTCGAAAAATGTCGGTTTTGGAGGGTGACGTACATGTTTGGGGATCTGGGTTGATGCTGAACGCGATGGGGGCGTGGTCGAATAGGAGGGATGTCCAAATTTTGAGCGGAGCTCAAAATTTATCCGGTCGGCTTACGCCGACCGCGCTGCGCTAAAAACGCGCCACTGGCGCGTTTTCTTTACGCTTTGCGCCCTGGCGGGTTCGAATCCCTCCTCCTCCGCTGTATTTGCTTGTTGGGGACTCAAAACAAAAAAGCTCCCATTCTCGGGAGCTTTCTCAACCAAAATGGCGGAGGAGGAGGGATTCGAACCCTCGTGACCTTATACAGGCCAAACGGTTTTCGAGACCGCCGCATTCAACCACTCTGCCACCCCTCCGCGTGGGGTAAAAACAAAGCAGGCTCGAAGGCCTGCTTTGGAATTAACTGGCGGAGAGTCAGGGATTTGAACCCTGGAGACGCTTTTGACGCCTACACGATTTCCAATCGTGCTCCTTCGGCCACTCGGACAACTCTCCGTTAAATGCGAAAGTCAGTATACACGAGGAATCGCAAAGTGCAAACAGAAAAGTTGGCATTTTTTAAAACGCTTGGCCGCGTTTGGCGTTGCAGCGGGGTTTGAGATGCCAAAAAACGGGTTCCGACCAGCGTGGTTGATCAACTTAATTGTTCAAAAGGGGTATTCATGAGCGACTTGGCAATGAATTTAAAAATCTTTGGGTGGTGCTGTGGACCACCGGTATGCATCTTGCGACCACAGCCCTGTGCCCGTTGACCTGTGGCTTGGCTCAGCTTGTCCCCACGGCACCGTATCTTGTCTACAGATCCGTCAAGCTTTTGGTCAGCATTTGGTTGGAATGCGCATGAAACGTCGTGCGAGTATGGACATATGTGGAGGTCATGAGGTTGTAGCTGCATATTCTTGCGGCCTGGGAGGTTGAAAGATATTATTACCAAGTCTTTTCCTGCTTCAGGCGCACCTTCACGACCTGAAGCCACATTTGCCCAGAGGAGGTGACAATATGAAGGCTTATGAACTGCTGTTCTTTGTTGACCCGTCGCTCGACCCCGAGACTCGTCTCGCTGTTATGAAGCGTATCGATACCACGATCGCTGAGGGCGCTGGCAAGGTCGACTCCGTTGACGAGTGGGGCAAGCGCAAGCTCGCCTACGAGATCAACGACCTCACCGATGGTGACTACACCCTCATCAACTTCCATGCAGATCCTACCCAGATCGCCGAGCTTGATCGCGTCCTGCGCATCACCGACGCTGTGGTCCGCCACATGATCGTCCGTCGCGACGACCAGGAGTAAGACTGTCGTTTTGGACTGGGCTTGTGCCCCAAGAGGAAGTAGTGAGTTATGAGCATCAATCGAGTGAACATCACCGGTAACCTCACCCGCGATCCCGAGCTGCGCGCCACCGCCGGCGGAACCCAGGTTCTGTCCTTTGGCGTCGCCGTCAACGATCGTCGCCGTAACGCGCAGACTGGCGAGTGGGAGGACTATCCCAACTTTGTCGACTGCACTATGTTCGGCACCCGCGCCGAGGCCGTGAGCCGTTTCCTGGCAAAGGGAAACAAGGTCGCGATCGAGGGCAAGCTGCGCTACAGCTCTTGGGAGCGCGACGGCCAGCGCCGGAGCAAGCTTGAGGTCATCGTCGATGAGATCGAGTTTATGAGCTCCCGTGGTGGCCAGGGTGGCTACGATCAGGGCGGTTACGCCCCCGCAGCTCCCGCGCCCGCAGCACGTCCTGCCGCACCGGTGGCTACGCCGCCCGCGGTCGACGTCTACGATGAGGACATCCCGTTCTAAGGGTTGTTCACCTATTTTTGAGTGAGAGGCGGCTTCGGTTCGCCGAAGTTGCCAAACGAAAGGTATTTTGACATGGCTAATGATTTTTCTGCACGTCAGCCGCGTCGTAAGTACTGCCAGTTCTGCAAGGAGAACACTGAGTTCATCGACTATAAGGACACTCAGCTTCTCCGTAAGTACATGACCGACCGTGGCAAGATCAAGCCCCGTCGCGTCACTGGCGCTTGCACGCAGCATCAGCATGACATCGCCAACGCCATCAAGCGCGCCCGCGAGATGGCTCTCCTGCCGTACACCGTCCCCGTGGTTTCCTCTCGTGGCAACCGCGACCGCGGCTAAGAAGGGAGACGCATCATGAAGGTTATTCTTCTCGATGAGATCAAGGGCAAGGGCGGCGAGGGTGACGTCGTAGAGGTCGCTCAGGGTTACGCTGAGAACTTCCTGTTCCCCAAGAAGCTCGCTGTTGCCGCCACCAAGGGCAACCTCAAGCAGCTTGACGAGCGTCGCAACAACATCGCCAAGCGCGAGGCCGTCCGTCTGGCTACCGCCAACGAGACCAAGGCTGCCTTCGAGGGCAAGACGGTCACCGTTGACGTCAAGGTCGGCGACGAGGGCATCCTCTTTGGCTCCGTTACCGCCGCTATGATCGCTGACGCCATCAAGGCTCAGCTCGGTATGGACATCGACCGCAAGCGCGTCGAGCTCGGTAAGCCCATCAAGGTTGCCGGTGCCCACACCGTTGCCATCTCGCTGTACCGCGAGATCAAGGCCGAGGTTGTCGTTCTCGTCGGCGTTACCGCCGAGGAGCTCGCTGCCGAGGCTGAGGTCGAGGAGGCCGCTGAGGTCGCCGAGGCCGAGACCGCCGAGGTCGAGACTGAGGCTGCTGCCGAGTAGCATTTGCTGCAACGCAACAATCTTGTTCTAAGAAGGGCGCTCTGGGAAACCAGGGCGCCCTTTTGTTTTTTGCGCTGAGTGAGTGTCATGGTGAACGTTGCGGCGAAGTCCTATGTACAGGACCGTTCGCCCGTTTGGTTCAGTGATGATTGCCGGGGCGCGGCCCGTTTTGGGACCGTGGCTGATACTATGGATGCTCGCAAGCGATATGAATGAGGATGCTCATGGCATATGACGATAGGGAGACCGGGCTGACGGTTGAGGACCGCGGCTCAAAGTTGGGTCTTCCCCAAAACCAAGATGCAGAGGCCAATGTACTGGCCGCTATGCTGCTATCGCCCGAGGTGGTCGAAGAGGCCCAGGTCGAGCTGCAGCCCGATGATTTCTACCGGCCCATTCATAAGACCATCTACACCGCGATGGTCGATATGTACAACAGCCGCATTCCCATCGACTCCATCTCGCTGATCGATTACCTGCGAAGCATCAACAAGCTCGATGCCGTGGGCGGCGAGGCCTACATTTTGGAGCTGATGGGTCAGACTCTGTCGCTCGTGAACTGGCAGCACCATGCCGCCATCGTTCGTCGCGATTCGATGCTGCGCGAGCTGATCGGCGCCACCAACGAGATCAACGCGCTGGCATATAACGCCCCCACCGACACCAAAGAGGTTGTCGAGCTGGCCGAGAGCAAGCTGCTCAAGGTCACGGCACGCGAGGTCAAGTCGAGCTACAAGACGCTGACCGAGTTTATGGTCGAGGCCTATAACGAGGCCGAGGAAGTGTGCCAGGCCGGTGGCCAGGCTGCGGGCGTGCCCACGGGCTTCCCGTCGCTCGACCGCATGCTCATGGGCTTCCGCGAGGGCCAGCTCATCATTATCGGCGCCCGCCCTGCCGTGGGTAAGACGTCGTTCGCCCTGAATCTGGCGCTCAATGCTGCCGCTGCTGGTTATACCGTCGGCTTCTTCTCGCTGGAGATGTCGGGCAAGGAAATTGCCCAGCGTCTGATTTGCGCCTACGCCATGATCTCGATCAGTGACTTCCGCATGGGCCGCATTAGCCCCGAGCAGTGGGCCAATATCAACGAGGCTACGCAGACCTTGTCCAAGCTCGATATTCTGATTGACGATACGCCCGGCACCACAGTGACCGAGATTCGCGCCAAGAGCCGCCGTATGCTCCATAACAAGGAGAAGGCAATCATCATCCTGGACTACCTGCAGCTGGTGAGTCCTCCGCCGGGACGCCGCTCCGAGAGCCGTACCGTCGAGGTTTCGGAGATGTCGCGTGGTCTGAAGATCATGGCCAAGGAGCTCAAGATCCCGCTCATCGCGCTGTCGCAGCTCTCGCGTCAGGTCGAATCCCGTACCGGCAAGCGCCCGCAGCTTTCCGACCTTCGTGAATCGGGCTCCATCGAGCAGGACGCCGATATCGTCATGTTCTTGGACCGCTCCGCCGACGAGGCCGAAGCCTCGCGCGACGATCGACCCGACGAGGGCGTTACGCGCATCGTCGTGGCCAAGAACCGTTCGGGCCCGATCGGCGACGTCGACCTGATGTTCCTGCCGGCATCCACCAAGTTCTATGAGCTTGATGGGGCACATGCCGAGGAGTAGGACAGGCGCCCGTTGCACGGGTATACTGGGAATGTTTTGTGCTTCTGCGTGCCGGCGTGGCGCGTAGACAGTCCATGAATGTAAGGAGTAAACATGCCGTCAACCGTTTTGGTCGGTGCCCAGTGGGGCGATGAGGGCAAGGGTAAGATTTGCGACCTGGTCGCCGGCGACTTCGATGCCGTCGTGCGCTACTCGGGCGGCAACAACGCCGGTCACACCATCGTCGTCAACGGCAAGAAGTACGGCCTGCACCAGGTGCCTTCCGGCATCATGTATTCCGACCACGTGTCGGTGATCGGTAACGGCTGCGTCGTCAACCCCAAGGTTGTCCTTGAGGAGATCGATATGTTCGAGGCCGACGGCATCACCACCAAGAACCTCAAGATCAGCGGCAACGCGCATGTCATCATGCCGTACCACATCGATCTGGATGGCGCCTTTGAGCAGAAGCTCGGCAAGAAGAACATCGGTACCACCAAGCGCGGCATCGGTCCGTGCTATCAGGACAAGATGGCCCGCATTGGCCTGCGCATGCAGGACATGCTGGACGAGGCGCTGTTCCGCGACAAGCTGGAGACCGCTCTCGCCCGCGTGAACCCCGAGCTCGAGCTCATCTACAACCTGCCCACCTACACCGTGGACCAGATTTGCGACGAGTACCTGCCGATGGCCGAGCGCCTGCGTCCCTACATCACCGAGACGAGCCTGCTGCTCAACAACATGATCGATGAGGGCAAGAACCTGCTGTTTGAGGGCGCCCAGGCGACGCTGCTCGACATCGACCACGGCACCTATCCGTACGTGACGTCTTCCAGCTGCACCGCCGGCGGCGCCATTACCGGCTCCGGCGTGGGCATGAAGAACGTCGACCGCGTGCTGGGCGTCATGAAGGCCTATATCACCCGCGTCGGTTCGGGCCCCATGCCCACCGAGCTTTCCTATGAGTCCGAGGCTGGCCACACGCTGACCGAGGAGGGCTATGAGTACGGCGTGACCACCGGTCGCCGTCGTCGCTGCGGCTGGTTTGACGGCCCTATCGCCAACTATGCCTCGCGCGTCAACGGCCTCACCGACATCGCCGTGACCAAGCTCGACGTGCTTTCGGCCTTCGACACCATCAAGGTGTGCGTGGCCTACGACGTCGATGGCGAGCGCTATACCAGCGTGCCCGAGCATCAGGTGCGCTTTGAGCATGCCAAGCCCATCTACGAGGAGCTCCCTGGCTGGAAGTGCGACATCACCGGTTGCCGCAGCTTTGACGAGCTGCCGCAGGAGGCTCAGGACTACGTGGCGTTTATCGAGGATCTGGCACACACCCGCGTGACGTTCATTGGCGTTGGCGCTGGTCGCGAGCAGATCATCAACCGATTCTGGAAGTAATCGGGACTATTTGGTTATTGCGATATACCCCTTTGCAGCCCAAGCGGGCGGCCGAGGGGTATATTTGCTTGCAAAGGGCTCGCGCGGAGCGAGCCGTTAATCCATAGAGGAGGCACCCTTGAAGGCGGACACTCAAACCATCGACATCCTGTTGTTGGGCAGCGGCGGCCGTGAGCATGCTTTGGCAGCTAAGCTCGCGGCATCACCGCGCGCCGGCAAGCTCTACATCGCGCCGGGCAACGGCGGCACCGCGAGCTGTGGCGAGAACGTTGTTCTCGACGACTGCGATCCTGCGGCCGTGGCGGCGTTTGCTCAGAGCCACGGATGCGGACTCGTGGTAATTGGCCCCGAGGCTCCGCTCGTGGCGGGCGTGGCCGACGCCGTGCGCGCGGCGGGTATTCCCTGCTTTGGCCCGGGTGCCGATGGCGCCCAGATGGAGGGCTCCAAGCTGTTCTCCAAGCAGCTCATGGAGCGTGCGGGCATTCCGACGGCAGCCTATGGTTCGTTTACCGACGAGGCTTCGGCTCTCGCCTACGTGCGCGAGCAGGGCGCCCCGCTGGTCGTCAAGGCCGACGGCCTTGCCGCGGGCAAGGGCGTTATCGTGGCGACCGAACTTGAGCAGGCCGAGGAAGCCGTGCGCGAGTGCTTTGGCGGCACCTTTGGCGATGCCGGCAACACCGTGGTTATCGAGGAGATGCTCGTTGGTCCCGAGTGCTCGCTGCTGGCCTTTACTGACGGCAAGACCGTGCGCCCCATGGCTACCTCGCAGGACCACAAGCGCGCGCTCGAGGGCGACAAGGGCCCCAACACCGGCGGCATGGGCGTCTACAGCCCGGTGCCCATCGTGACTGACGAGGAGCACGCCACCATGGTGAAGGTCATGGAGCAGACCGTGGCCGAGCTCGCTGCTGAGGGTATCGACTACCGCGGCTGCCTGTACGGCGGCTTTATGCTCACGCCTGCCGGCCCCAAGGTGCTGGAGTTCAATGCCCGCTTTGGCGACCCCGAGACGCAGGTCGTGCTGCCGCGCCTTAAGAACGACCTGGTCGAGGTCATGTTGGCTTGTGCCAACTGCGAGCTCGACCAGATTGAACTCGACTGGCGCGACGAGTGGGCCGTGGCCGTTGTCCTGACGAGCGCGGGCTACCCCGGCAGCTACGAGAAGGGCAAGGTCATCACCGGTATTGCCGATGCCGAGGCCATGGAGAACGTGACCGTGTACCACGCGGGCACCGCCGTGGTGGACGGTCAGCTCGTGACCAACGGCGGTCGTGTGCTTGCCGTGACCGCTCTGGGCGACACGTTCGAGAGCGCTCGCAACCTTGCCTACGAGGCCTGCGAGAAGATTGATTTTGAGGGCAAGACCCTGCGTCACGACATCGGCCTGCGCGCGCTGCGCGGCCGCGACGCCTGGGATGCCTAAAATCCGAGAGGAATGAGACGGATGGACGAGAAGAACGAAGAGCTCGTGGACGCGCAGATTGTCGAAGAGGACAGCCGCATGTATGGGCACGCCGAGGGCGAGCCTGGTGGCGAGGTCGCTGACGAGCCGGCGCTGGTGCTGGGCGATGACGACCCGCACGATGCCGAGCTGCACGAGAAGATTCTTTCGGAGGAGTGCGCCTGGAAGGGCAAGATCCTCGACGTCCACCGTCTTGAGGTTGAGCTGCCCAACGGTCACCGCAGCGCCCGCGATATCGTTCGCCATCCGGGTGCGGCGGCCGTTGTGGCACTGACCGAGAGCGGCAAGATCGTACTGGTGCGTCAGTACCGCACCGCCATTGACCGCGTGACGGTCGAGATTCCCGCCGGCAAGCTCGACCCGGGCGAGGACCCGCTCGATTGCGCCAAGCGCGAACTGCATGAGGAGACGGGCTTTAGGGCCGGTCGTATTCGCTTTTTGACGTCGATTGTCACGTCCTGCGGTTTTTGCGATGAGATCATCCACGTCTACTTGGCTACCAAGCTCGAGTTTGATGCGCCCAACCCCGACGATGACGAGTTTGTCAACGTGGACCTGGTGCCGCTGCACGAGCTGATCGACGCCGTGCTCGACGGCAAGATCGAAGACGCCAAGACTGTCGTGGGCGCCTTAGCTTGCGACAGCATCGCGCACCGCCTTGGGGGCACGGAGCTCTAGGTTACGCGGTTTTACCAAACCGCGTAACGAGTCGACGCTGCAAACGCCCCTAAGCGGCAATCTGCCTTTCAATCGTCGCTCGCGTACCGAAGTACGCGTCACTCCTCTTTCAAGGCACCTTGCTCGCTTAGGGACGTTTTCGCTGACGCTGCCAGAACATCGGCGTTATGCTTGTTGGGACGCTTTGTTTTCAGCCCGACCGGTTCAACCGGATTTCTCACACCATTAATTTCTCTCCGAGGACTGCATGTTTAAGAGGTTTCTTTCGTATTACAAGCCCCAGATGGGGCTTTTTGTTGCTGATACTGTTTGTGCTCTGGTGCTTGCCGCCATTGACCTGGCGTTCCCCATTATCCTGCGCAATTTGACCGGTGGGCTGTTTACTCAGGGTCAGGCTGCCATTATGCAGGCGCTCGGCATGATCGCGGTGGGCTTGGTGCTGATGTATGCCGTCCGCTGCGCCTGCCGCTATTTTGTGAGCTATTGGGGTCACGTGATGGGCGCGCGCATGGAGTCCAAGATGCGCGAGGACCTGTTCGACCAGTACGAGCGCTTTAGCTTTGCGTACTTCGACCGCAACAGCTCGGGCGACATGATGAGCCGCGTGGTCAACGACCTGTTCGATATCTGCGAGGCGGCGCACCACGTGCCCGAGTGGATCATCATCTGCGGCATCGAGATTATCGGCTCGTTTGTGATCCTCTTTACCATCGCTCCGGTGCTGGCGCTTGCCATGGCCGTGGTGACGGCGGCGTTTGCGGTCGTCATGTTTTGGCAGAACATGCGCATGCGCGAGGTCTTTAGCGACAACCGCAAGAAGATCAGCGGCATTAATGCACAGCTGCAGGATTCTCTGGCGGGCATGCGCGTGGTCAAGAGCTTTGCCAACGAGGAGACCGAGCGTGCCAAGTTCCGTGCCTCTAACGACCGCTACCTTTTGTCCAAGGAGAACATGTATCACGCCATGGGCGTCTATACCGCGACGTATGGCCTGCTCTCGGGTGTGCTCTATGTGATCGTAGTGCTGCTGGGCGGATGGCTGGTCGCCCAGGGACAGCTACAGGCGGTCGATATGGCGACCTTCGCACTCTATATTTCGCTGTTCTGCACGCCGCTTGAGACGCTCGTCAATTCGGCCGAAACGTATCAGAAGGCTATCGCCGGCTTTAAGCGTATGGACGAGGTGCTCTCGACGGCGCCGGATATCCAGGACAAGCCGGGCGCTACGGATCTGCAGGTGACTGCCGGCGCCGTGGAGTATCACGACGTGTGCTTTAACTACGAGGATGTTGAGCTGGGCGAGGGCGATGCCGACGAGCGTCCTGTTATCGACCACATGGACCTGTCTATCAAGCCCGGGCAGACCATCGCGTTGGTTGGCCCCTCGGGTGGCGGCAAGTCCACGACCTGTTCGCTGCTGCCGCGCTTTTATGACGTGGCTACCGGATCCATTAGCATCGACGGTCAGGACGTACGCGATGTGACGCAGCAGAGCCTGCGCCGCGCCATCGGCCTGGTGCAGCAGGATGTCTATCTGTTTGACGGTACGATTGGCGAGAACATCGCCTACGGCAAGCCGGGCGCTACGGCAGAAGAGATCGCCGAGGCCGCCCGTCGCGCCAACATCGATGCCTTTATCGAGTCGCTTCCGCAGGGCTACGACACCGTGGTGGGCGAGCGCGGCAGCCGTCTTTCGGGCGGACAGAAGCAGCGCGTTGCCATCGCGCGCGTGTTTCTCAAGAACCCCAAGATCCTGATTTTGGACGAGGCGACGAGTGCTTTGGATAACGAGAGCGAGGAGGCGGTGCAGGAGTCGCTCGAAGAGCTGGCACGCGGTCGCACCACGATCATCATCGCCCACCGTCTTTCGACCATTAAGCATGCCGATGAGATTGCGACCGTTGAGCATGGTCGCGTTGTGGAGCGTGGCACGCACGAGGAGCTTCTCGCCCATGGCGGCACCTATGCCCGTTACTATCGAATGCAGTTCGAAGGTGCGCGTGCGCACGAGCTCGACTGATTGATATGACAGGAAGTTTATGGCTGACAAGAACCCTTTGACTCCGGAAGAAGTGACGGAGTTATTCTCCGAAATCGATGCATCCGGCGTCTTGGATCCTACGCTTGCCAAAAAGCGTACCGAGCGCATGCGTGAGAAGGAAGCTGCGGCCAAGCGCGGTGACAAAGCGGCGCTAGCGCAGCTGCGCAGCGAGGACCGCGCGAGCCAGGCAAAACATATCGACCCGCTGTCCGAGGACGATCCTTCGGGCTCGCAGGTGAGCCATACCATTACAAAGACCGCGATGGCCGTGGTCATCGGTATTTTGGTGCTGATCGTGGGCATGCAGATTGGCTACGGCGTGATGCGCCGTCTGAATACCGCCAACCTGTCCGAGAGCGTTTCGGTTGATACCGTTTCTACAGCACTCAAGGGTGGACTCGAGTGGGGCAACGGCTTTACGCAGTTCCCGCTCGATTTTACCGTCGATGAAGCCGATGAACGCACGGGCACGGTCGAGGTGACGGTGTTGGACACATCGTCTGCCAACGAGCTCGAGCTGCTGTCCAACGGGCAGATTCAGGCCGCGGCGCTTGCGACCAACGCGTTGCTCAACGATAAGATCGACCGCGTGGTGTATAACGTTCACGCCTATATCGACGAGGATAGCAACATTCAGCACGATTCCTTCTTTGGCATGTTCCCCGCGCGCGGCCACCAGAGCGCCATTTTGACGTTCGTGTGGACCAAGAGCTCATCCAACGCCACGAGTATCGACTGGAAGATGCGCATCGTGAGTATGGATGACACCATCGCCGAGCGCATTCAGAAGCAGGTGAACTCGGTGTCGTCGTTGATTGAGGACCCGGTGGTGAGCCAGACCAAGATTGACGAGGAAAAGGCCGAACGTGACCTGGAACATCGTCTGCATGGCCGCGAGATTTTCCGCGGCGGCAAGCCCGATCGCACACCGTCCGAACTGCTGGAGCAGGACAAGAAATAATAAGACGCCATCATCCCGCGTGAGCCACAAGCCCTGCTCTCAGAATGATTTTTTAATCCCCGTCCCAGAAAAATCATTATGCATAGAAAGTCATAATTATCATTTCGTAAACATTTCGATGAAATTAACGCCATGAGGCATGCTTACGGTTACAATACCGCGAGGCCTAACTACACACCTTTAAGCCGGTCCTGTGAGACCGGGAAGGAGAACTATGGCGAACAACCATACCGCGGGCGCTGCCGCCCGCACCTTCGCGCCCAGCGAGCTTTGCCAGCGTATGCTGGCCAAAACCAGCAAGGGCACCTGTGGTCCCTGCATCCTGTATCTTGAGGATGGGACCATTTTTTATGGACGTGCATGCGGCGCCGAGGGCACCGCGACCGGCGAAGTCTGCTTCAACACCTCGCTCGAGGGCTACTTTGAGGTCATGACCGACCCGAGTTATGCCGGCCAAATCGTAACCATGACCTATCCGCAGATCGGCAATTACGGTATCGACGAGACCGACGTCCAGTCGGCCTTCCCCGGCGACGCCGTGCGCCCTGCGAGCGCTCCGGCTATGCGCGGCATGATCGTTCGCGACATGTGCGCCACGCCTTCTAACTGGCGCTCGGCCGTCAGCGTGCCGGAGTACCTGCGCGCTCACGGCATCGTCGCTATCGAGGGTGTCGACACCCGCGCCCTGGTGCGCCATCTGCGCGAT
Organism: Collinsella aerofaciens; assembly: GCA_048193585.1. Classification (GTDB taxonomy): domain Bacteria; phylum Actinomycetota; class Coriobacteriia; order Coriobacteriales; family Coriobacteriaceae; genus Collinsella; species Collinsella aerofaciens_CK. The sequence goes on from DBFAAM010000024.1 coordinate 17,710, forward strand.
AATGGTTCCAAGATGGGCATTATCTCGACCGAGATCTTCGACGTCGACGAGCTTGCCGAGCGTCTGGCCGCAGCGCCCACGCTGGTAGGCGAGAACCTGGTGAAGACCGTAAGTTGCCCCGCGCCTCACGAGTTTGTGGCCGCCGACCTGCCTGCCACGCATGACTTTGCACTTGCGGTTGCCGCTCCTGCCCGTCACAAAGTGGTCGCCTACGACTGCGGCGTCAAGCGCGGCATTCTGGAGGGGCTGGTCCGCGCCGGCTGCGACCTTACCGTCGTGCCGTGGGATACGCCCGCGAGTGAGGTGCTCGACATGAATCCCGACGGTGTCTTTTTGTCCAATGGCCCCGGCGACCCCGACGCCGTGGTGGAGACCTACGAGCAGGTGCAGCAGCTGATCGGCAAGGTGCCGGTCTTTGGTATTTGTCTTGGTCACCAGATGATCAGCCTGGCCTGCGGCGCCCAGATGGAAAAGCTTAAGTTCGGTCACCGCGGTGGCAACCAGCCGGTCATGAACCTGGTGAGCCGCCGCGTGGAGATCACCGCGCAAAACCACGGCTTTGGCCTGCTGTTCCCCAGTCTGGGCAAGCTTGTCCCCGAGCTTTCGGGCGGCGAGACCGAGCATGCGGCCGATGGAGATCTGCGCGCCTGGGTGCGCCGCGGAATCGCGCCGGTCGTGATGAACGAGCGCTTTGGTCGCATTCGCCTGACGCATGTGAACCTCAACGACGGCACCGCCGAGGGCATCCAGCTGCTCGACGCCCCGTGCTTCTCGGTCCAGTACCACCCCGAGGCTTCGCCTGGCCCCACCGATGCCCACTATCTCTTTACTGCCTTTACGCGACTCATGGACGGCGAGGAGAACTACCTGGACATCGATCCCGCGAAGGACCGCCTTGCCGGCTGGAACTTTGCTGAGTCCGAGACCGCTGAGACCGAGGAGAACTAACATGCCGAAACGTACTGACATCAAGCGTATCCTCGTCATTGGTTCGGGCCCCATCGTCATCGGCCAGGCCTGTGAGTTCGACTACTCCGGCGCCCAGGCCTGCAAGGTGCTCAAGGAGGATGGCTTTGAGGTCATCCTGGTCAACTCCAACCCGGCGACCATCATGACCGACCCGGGCTTGGCCGACCGCACCTATGTTGAGCCTATCACCGCCGAGTTTATCGAGCGTGTAATCAAGAAAGAACGCCCGGACGCGCTGCTGCCCACGCTGGGCGGCCAGACCGGTCTGAACGCCGCCGTCGAGCTGGCAAAGGACGGTACGCTCGACAAGTACGGCGTCGAGATGATCGGCTGCGACCTGGCCGCCATCGAGCGCGGCGAGGACCGCAAGCTCTTTAACGAGGCCATGGCCGAGATCGGCCTGGAGGTCGCGCGCTCGGGCTATGCCTACAGCGTGGCCGACGCCGAGGCTATCGCCGAGCGCGTGGGCTATCCCTGCGTACTGCGCCCGAGCTTTACCCTCGGCGGCGCCGGCGGCGGCATCGCTCACACCCACGAGGAGCTCGTCTCCATCGTGAGCCAGGGCCTGGAGCTCTCGCCTGCCCACGAGGTGCTGGTCGAGGAGTCCATCGAGGGCTGGAAAGAGTATGAGATGGAGGTCATGCGTGATCACGCCGGCAACGGCATCATCGTGTGCTCCATCGAGAATCTCGACCCCATGGGCGTGCATACCGGCGACTCCATCACCGTGGCGCCGGCGCAGACCCTCTCCGACCTTGAGTATCAGCGCATGCGCGTGGCCTCGCTCGCCATTCTGGAGAAGATCGGCGTCGAGACCGGCGGCTCCAACGTGCAGTTTGCCGTGAACCCCCAGACCGGCCGCCTGATCGTCATCGAGATGAACCCGCGCGTGAGCCGTTCGTCCGCGCTGGCCTCCAAGGCCACGGGTTTCCCCATTGCCAAGGCCGCCGCGCGCCTGGCTGTGGGCTACACGCTCGACGAGATCGTCAACGACATCACCAAGGCAACGCCCGCCTGCTTTGAGCCCACGATCGACTACTGTGTGGTCAAGGTGCCGCGCTTTGCCTTCGAGAAGTTCAAGGGCACTGATCCTACGCTCACCACGCGCATGAAGGCCGTGGGCGAGATTATGGCGATCGGTCGCACCTTTGAGGAGGCCTTTGGCAAGGCTATGCGCTCGCTGGAGGATGGCCACCAGGGCATTTGCGCCGGTGGCAAAGAGGGTGCCGATAAGCTGAGCGACGACGAGCTCGCTCAGGCCGTGGCAACCCCGACCGAGCATCGCATCTTCTTTGTGGTCGAGGCTCTGCGCCGCGGCTGGGACATCGCTCACATCCATGCCATCTGCGGTATCGATCCGTGGTACCTCAACCGTATCAACGATATGGTGCAGGTCCAGGAGGGCATCCGCGGCCTGCGTGTGGAGGATATCGACGCCGACGCGATGCGTCTGCTCAAGCAGTACGGCACGAGCGACGCCGAGATCGCCGCGCTGACCGGCTCGGACGAGCGCTTTGTGCGCGCCTATCGCAAGGGTCTGGGCGTGGTTCCCAGCATGAAGACGGTCGATACCTGTGCTGCGGAGTTCTCGAGCGCCACGGAGTACCACTACAAGACGTACGAGAACATCTACCGCACGAGCCCGGATGCCAAGAAGTGCGTGGCTCCCGACGAGACCACGCCGGCGGACAAGCCCAAGGCGATGATTCTGGGCGCCGGCCCCAACCGCATTGGCCAGGGTATCGAGTTCGATTACTGCTGCGTGCACGCGAGCTACGCGCTGGCGGCCCGCGGCTTCGAGACCATCATGGTCAATTGCAATCCCGAGACCGTCTCGACCGACTATGACACGTCCGACCGCCTGTACTTTGAGCCGCTCACCTACGAGGACGTCATGGACGTTATCGACGTTGAGCGCCCCGATGGCGTCGTGGTGACGCTTGGCGGCCAGACCCCGCTTAAGCTGGCGCGCATGCTCGAGGAGAGCGGCGTGAACATCATGGGCACCAAGCCCGATGCCATCGATTTTGCCGAGGACCGCGAGCGCTTTGCCGCCCTGCTCGACAAGCTGGGCATCATGTACCCGCCGGCGGGCCAGGCAACCTCGTTTGAGGAGGCCGAGGCCGTGGCCGCGCACATCGGCTACCCGCTGCTGGTGCGTCCGAGCTACGTGCTGGGCGGCCGCGGCATGATGATCGCCTACGATGCCGAGCATCTGCGCGATTACATGGCCGAGGCTGCGCGCATTAGCCCTGACTACCCGGTGTATCTGGACCGCTTCTTGGAGGGTGCGATTGAGTCCGATGTCGACGCCCTGTGCGATGGCGAAGAGGTCTACATCGGCGGCGTTCTGGAGCATATCGAGGAGGCCGGTATTCACTCCGGCGACTCTGCGACCTGCATCCCGCCGTTCAGCTTTAGCGAGAGCCTACAGGCAAAGCTTCGCGAGACCACGCGCCGCATCGCGATGGCGCTGGGCGTACGCGGCCTGGTCAACGTGCAGTACGCCATCAAGGGCGAGACCGTTTACGTGATCGAGGCCAACCCGCGTGCCAGCCGCACCGTGCCGTTTATCTCCAAGGCCACCGGCGTGCCGCTCGCCAAGTGTGCCGCACGTATCATGGCGGGCGATTCAATCGCGAGCTTGGGCCTGCCGAGCGACGAGCGTCAGCTGGACTGGTTCTGCATGAAGGAAGCCGTTATGCCCTGGGGCCGTTTCCCGGGCGCTGACGTTATCCTGGGGCCCGAGATGAAGTCGACGGGCGAGGTCATGGGTATCGCTAAGAGCTATCCCGAGGCATACGCCAAGACGCAGCTGGCGATTGACTACAAGCTGCCCGACCCGAGCGCCGGCAAGGTGTTCATTAGCGTGTGCGACCGCGACAAGCGTCATATCCTTTCGGTTGCGCGTATCCTGCGCTACCTGGGCTTTGATATCTGCTCCACCGAGGGTACGGCGCGCGTGCTGCGTGGCGGCAACGTGACGTGCGAGGTCGTGGAGAAGATCAGCGGCCCGCACGACGGCGAGCGCCCCAACATCGGCGACCTCATCGCCGATGGCAAGATTGCGGTAATCATCAACACGCCGTATGGTCCGGGCTCGCGTGGCGATGGCTACCTGCTACGTACCGAGGCCGTACGCCGCGGTGTGACCTGCGTGACGGCGATGTCTGCGGCCAACACCTACGTGAGTGCCATCGAGGCGGTGCGCGAGGACCAGCAGGGTCACGGCAGCGCCAACGACATGGGCATGGACGTCATCGCCCTGCAGGACCTGCCACAGCACACGGTGTAGTGTGACCTGTCCGGCCGGGGCGGGAGGGGCCGAGTTTCCCCCTTTCGCTCCGGCTGCAAGCAGAGTCGCTCAGGAGGAAACTCGGCCCCTCC
>DBFAAM010000039.1:0-49632 GCA_048193585.1 Collinsella aerofaciens
ACCCTGGCCCTGGCCCTGCTGGCCCAGCAGTTCCTCCAGGTACTGGCGCAGCTGCTCGTCGGTAATACCGCCGTTGCCGGTGTCGGTCGAGCTGTCGTCCTGCTGCTGGTTCTGCAGCTCCTCATCGGAACCCAGCTCGACAGTGACCTTCTTCTCTTCCTTGCCGCGCATGAGTGTGATCTCGACCTTCTCGCCCACCTCGTGGCTGCGCAGTGCGATGATCAGGCCATCGGCGCTCGTGATCTCGTCATCGCCCAGCTTGGTGATGACGTCGCCCTCCTGAATGCCAGCCTTGGCGGCAGGGCCGTCCTCAACGACGCTCGCCACATACGCGCCGCTATCGGTGCTCAGCTTGTTGGTGCGGGCGTTGAGCGCATTGACGCTCGAAAGCGTAGCGCCCATGTACGGATGCACCGGCGTCTTGCCGTCGATGATCTGGTCGGCAATGTTCTTGGCGTAGTTAACGGGAATGGCAAAGCCCACGCCCGAGCTGGAGCCCGAGTAGCTCTCGATGAGCGAGTTGATACCCACAAGCTCGCCATTGTCGTTGACGAGCGCGCCGCCAGAGTTGCCCGGGTTGATGGCGGCATCGGTCTGGATCATGTTGGCATAGATGGTGTTACCGCTGGTAGAGCTCATAGCCGTGGAGCGATACAGCGCCGACACGATACCCGTGGAGACAGACTGCTCGTTGCCGAACGGCGAGCCGATCGCCATGACCCACTCGCCCACGTTGAGCTTGGAGGAGTCGCCGATCTCGATCGGCGTGAGCTTGGAGGCGTCGGCGTCCTTGAGCTTAATGACGGCGAGGTCGCTCGAAGCATCGTTGCCCACGAACTCGGCCTCATAGGTGGTGCCGTCGTCCATGGTCACCACGTACTGGTCGTAACCATCGACCACGTGGTTGTTGGTGAGGATGTGGCCCTCGGTATCGAGCACCACGCCCGAGCCGACGCTGCCCGAGCTGTCCGACTCATCAGCAGACTGCGAAAGCGAGCCATTCTGGCTGCCGCTCGAAGTGGCGGTGATGGAAACCACGGAGGGCAACGCCTTGGCAGAAACGGCCTCGGCCAGCGTAGTATCCTCGGAGTCAATGGTGATCTTTTGCGTCGACGAACCCGAAGCACCCGCCGTCACGGCGTTCTTGCCGCCGCCGATATCGAGCGTGCCACTCATGATAAGCGCAATGACCAGCAGAGCTCCGCAGGCACAACCGGCGAGCGCCGTAATAAAGATCGGCAGCTTTTTGGTCTTGGTCTTGACCACTGTGTGCTTGTTTACAACCTGCTGGCCGCCCAGCGGCTTGCCGGTCTGCGTGTCGTAGGCCTGCACGTAGGGAATGTTGTTGTCGGCAGGCGTCGATTCAACCTGTACGCGCGGTTGCTGCTGAGTCTCGCCGGCGTTGCCCGCATCCTGGGGACGCTGGGAATCGTACTCGCTCATAGCTGCGATCCTTTCGTCAAATAACCAAAGGCCCGCCAAACATGTGGCGGGCCATCATTGTTCACGTTGAGTTGTACCCCAATATGCGGGCGCAAGTGTATGAGAACGCAATCTTTTAGGAAGGCTTAAGTTCTGTTGCAGGGCCAAAAGAACCTGGCCTACGGCAAAACCACCAAAAAGGTGCCTGTCCCCTTTGTGGTGGAAATCTAGTCCTTAAACAGATAGCCAACGCCGCGGACGGTGGTGATGTGCGCCGCAATCTGCGGGCCCACCTTGGAGCGGATGCGTCGGATGTGCACGTCGACGGTGCGCGTGCCGCCGCAGTACTCAAAGCCCCACACGCGGTGCAGCAGCACTTCGCGGCTGTAGGCACGGTTGGGGTGCGTCGCCAAAAAGCTCAGCAGCGAGTACTCCATCAGCGTCAGATCGATGGGCTCATCATCGAGCGTCACCTGGTAGGTTGCCAGGTTAATCTCGAGGTTATCGATGTTGAGCACATCGTCGGCGGTGACGGTCTCCTCCTCGCCCATCAGGCGCTGCGCGCGAGCCTTGAGCTCGTTGGGCGTCGCCGTGGGGCATACAAAGTCGGCATGCGCGTGATTCGGCAGACGCAGGGTGCCGAGCGCCTCGTCGTCGACAATCACCAGCATGGGAACGCCGCCGCGATCGTCAAGCCACTTGGCAATCTGATCGATGCGGTCGCTGCGGATGCCGTCGGAGTCGAGGATCAGCAGGTCAAAGTCGTGCGCCGCAGTCGGCGAATCGGGGGTGGCCAGGCTCACCTCGACACCCAGGGTGGTCGTCAAGCTGCGGGCAAACTCGTGGAAGCGCGTCGTGCGCGCCATGAACAGGGCACTCTTTTCGGACATATCGGCCTCCAAGGAAATGAGCTCAATCGTACTGGAACAAGCCAGCGCGATTAGGAGTTCGCCAGGTAGTGCTTAATCTCCCACTCGGTGATCGTGGACTCAAACTTATGCCACTCGTCGCGCTTCTTTTTGAGGAAGAAGCTGTGGATGTGCTCGCCGAGGGCATCCTTCATAAACTGCGAGTCCTCAAACACGTCGAGCGCCTCTTTGAGCGAGCGCGGCAGCGGCGTGTAGCCGGCCTCGAGCATCTGACGGTCGGTAAGCTTGAGCGTCTCGGCCGTGGCCTCGGGCGGGAGCTCCAGTTTGCGCTCGATGCCGTCCAGACCAGCCGCCAGCGTGACGGCATTGACCAGGTACGGGTTGGCCATGGGATCGGGGCTGCGAAGCTCGATGCGCGTGGACAGCTGCTTGCCGGGCTTGTAGACCGGGATGCGGACCATGCTCGCGCGGTTGCGCAGGCCCCACGTGGCGTACTGCGGCACGGAATCGCCGCCCGTGGTGATGCGCTTATACGAGTTGACCGTGGGGTTGGTGATGGCGCTGATCTCGCGCGCGTGTGCCAGAATGCCGGCCATGTAGTGCTTGGCGATATCGGAGAGGTGATACTTCTCGTCGTCCTCGCCCCAAAAGACGTTGTTGCCGTCGTGGTCGAATAGCGACTGGCACAGGAACATAGCACTGCCGTCCTCGCCTGCCAACGGCTTGGGCATAAAGGAGGCGTGGCAACCGCTCTCGTAGGCCTGCTGCTTAATGATGAGTTTGGCCGTGGTGATGGCGTCGGACATGCTCAGGGCCTCGGCGTGGCGCAGGCTCATGCCGTGCTGCGAGCGGCCGGCGGCGTGGAAGGTGTACTCCACGGGCACGGACATCTTCTCGAGCGTGAGGACCGTGTTGCGGCGCAGGTCGCGAGCGGCATCGCTCACCGAAAGATCGAAGTAGCCCACGTTGTCGAGCGGCTCGGGGGTGTGCTCGTCGGGGAAGTAGTAATACTCCAGCTCAGCGCCCACGTTGAGCAGATAGCCAGCTTTCTCGGCCTTGCGGAACATGCGGCGCAGGGCATCGCGCGGGTCGCCGGCAAATGGCTTGCGATCGGGAGTGCACACGTCGCAGAACACGCGGGCGACGCCGTTGTGGCTCGGGCGCCACGGCAAAATCTGGAAGGTCGAAGCATCGGGAAACGCCAGCATGTCAGCTTCCTCGGGCGTGGCAAAACCCTCGATGGCGGAGCCGTCAAAGCCGATACCCTCCTCAAAAGCGACCTCGAGGTCCTCGGGGCTAATGGCAAAGTTCTTGAGGCGGCCGAGAATGTCGACAAACCACAGACGCACAAAGCGGATGTCGCGCTGCTCTACGGAGCGGAGTACGTAATCGATGTTCTGCTGGTTCATGTCGCTCCCCTTTCTTTCGGGCGGGTTTCGACTGGTCTATATCGCAGATACTATCGCAGAAAAATGTTTCCGCAGGGTTAAAGCGTATCAAGCGCTCAAAAAACGTGCGCGAACAGGCCGTTGCGAACGAGCGGCTAGCGCGAAGTCGAAGCGCGGTGTTCAATGTGACCAGGAACCTCGATGCGCTTGGGGGCGAGCTTTGCGGCTTCGCCCACGGTGGTGGTAACAACGTCGATGCGCTCGGACAGACGCTCGACTACGCGCTCGGCAATGGTGAGGGTGTCTTGCGCTGCTGTGGTCACACCGCCAAAGAGCACGTGGTTCCAAGGATAATCGTCAAACGTCGCAATCTTAAGACCAGCCGGTAACGAGGGACCAAGCTGCGCCAGAGCCTCGGTCAGGCGCAGGAAGACCAGGCCGTTGACGGCAATGAGGCCGAGCTTTTTACCGGCATAGTCACGCATGGTCTCGTCCAAGCGGCCGACGCCCGTGGCGCCACCGTCGGCCAGGGTGACAACCTCGCCCGCAAGTCCGCGGCGCGACAGCTCGTCGGTAAAGGCCTCGGCGCGCTCTCGACGCACGGGGCTGTCGTCGCTTGCCTCGGTGAGCAGGCACAGGCGCTCGCTGCCAGCGGCGGCGAGCTCGTCTACCAAGCCAGCGACCAGCTCACGGTTGTTAGATGTCACCAGATCGACACCGCCGTCGGCAACGTCGCGGTCGAGCAGCACAACAGGCAGACGTCCCGCTGCCGCGGCGATCGCCTCGTCATTGCCTCCGCAGGTGTTGACGACCAGGCCGTCCACGCCGGCATCGATAAGCCTGGTAAGCGACTCCGCTTCCTTAGCGGGGTCGTTGCCGCTAATGGCCGTCATGAGCGAGCAGCCGCGCGCGGCGGCGCTGACGGAAAGCCCTTCGAGCATGGCGCTGGAGAACGGGTTGGCGATGTCGGCCAGGATCACGCCGATGAGGTTGGTGCGCGAGCTGCGTAGATTGCGCGCGGCGGCACGCGGGCGATAGCCGGTGCGCTCGATAACCGCCGCGATGCGAGCACGGGTTTCCTCGGTCATTTGCCCGGGGCGGTTGTTGAGATAGCGCGAGACCGTGGCCGGGCTCACGCCCGCCTCGGCGGCAATGTCCTTGATTCTCATCTGCGCCATAACGCACCCCGTTTCCCAATTGTCGGCGGTCTGAACCATTTTAGGCATTTTTTTAAAAATCTCGGTTGCAAAACGCTGTAGGTGAGTATACTACAACTCGAAACGAAACCGATTTCGTAAACCGATTTCGGTGAGCGTTGGCACGCAGGTGCAAAGACGCACCCTACCGTCTTGGCACCTGCGTGCCAACGCCATATCAAAGGTGTACGCACGAGCAAGAAGGAGCTACGCGACCATGGGTAAAACGGTTCTTACCTTCGGCGAGATCATGATGAGGCTCTCGCCCAAAGACCACCTGCGCATTGAGCAGGCGACCGAGTTTGATGTCCGCTACGGCGGCGCCGAGGCAAACACCGCGCTTTCCCTGGCCTACCAGGGCGACAAGGCCGCTTACGTCTCCGTTGTCCCGGCCAACCGTCTGGGCGAGTGCGCCCTGCGTTCGCTGAAGGCCTACGGCGTCGACACCACGCGCGTCGTGCGTCAGGGCGACCGCCTTGGCTCCTATGTGTTTGAGGTCGGTGCCTCGCAGCGCGGCAACGGCTGCGTCTACGACCGCAAGTTCTCTGCCATCAACATGGCCAAGCGCGATGTTTTTGACTGGGACGAGATCCTCAAGGGCATCGATGTCTTCTACTTCTCCGGCGTGACCCCCGCCGTCTCCGACGAGATGGCCGCCGCCTGCAAGGAGGCGCTCGCCGTCTGCCGCGCCAAGGGCATCACCACCGTGTGCGACGTGAACTATCGCGGCAAGATGTGGTCGCCCGAGAAGTCGCAGGCCACCATGAAGGAACTCCTGCCGCTCGTCGACATCTGCATCGCCAACGACGAGGATGCGCCTGCCGGCCTTGGCATGACCTGCGTCTCCGGCTCCCTTGCCCACGGCATCGAGGAGCGTGACACCTACGTCGAGATGGCCCGTCAGATCTGCGCCGAGTACGGTTGCAAGAAGGTCGCCTCGGTCGTCCGCAACATCTCCTGCGTCGAGCGCTCCATCTGGATGGGCATGCTCTTTGACGCCGAGAGCGGTGAGCACTGGTTCTCCCCTGCTCACGACGTACACGTGCTCGAGGGCGTTGCCGCCGGCGACGCTTTCAACGCCGGCCTCGTCCATGCCCTCATCAACGACTTTGACCCGCAGGACGCCGTCAACTACGCCATCGCGGCCTCGATCCTCAAGCTCACCATCAAGGGCGATTCCAACTTGGTGACCGCAGACGAGATCGCAGCCGCGGCATCCGCCGCCGACGGTGGCACCCGCGTCGCCCGTTAATTCGTTCCCCATTCCGCGGGCCGTAGCTTTCCAATCCCATACCCCTGCGGCCCGCTCCCCGATTCCTCCGGCCGGGCAAAACCACCAGTCCCATTCCGGTTTTGCCTGGCATTCCCTACATGACTGGTCGAGCAGCTGGTTTTGGAATTGCTTGAACCCCAAGCAGTGCCTCCGATAACCAATCCAAAATCGGCTCCTGACCAGCACATTTGGCAATCACGCGCCCATGCGCGCCACACATCGAAAGGAACATCATGTTCGATCAGTTCTACACCACGCTTGAGTCCCTGGGCATCGTGCCGGTCGTTGTGCTCGACAAGGTCGAGGACGCCGCTCCGCTCGCCCACGCCCTTATGGCAGCTGGCATGAAGTCCGCCGAGGTCACCTTCCGCACCGCCTGCGCCGCCGAGTGCATCGCCGCTATGGCCGAGGCCGAGCCCGAGATGTGCGTTGGCGCCGGCACTGTCCTGACCGTCGAGCAGGTTGAGCAGGCCCGCGCCGCCGGTGCCAAGTTCATCGTCTCCCCGGGTTACAACGAGGACGTCGTGAAGCACTGCATCGACATCGATCTGCCCGTCCTTCCCGGCACCGTGACCCCCTCCGAGGTCACCGCAGCCGAGAACCTGGGCCTCAAGGTCACCAAGTTCTTCCCCGCGTCCCAGTATGGCGGCTTGAACACCATCAAGGCCCTCGCCGCTCCGTTTGTCGGTCACCGCTTTATGCCTACCGGCGGCGTGAGCACCGCCAACGTCGAGGAGTACCTGAGCTCCTCTGCCATCATCGCCTGCGGTGGCACCTGGATGGTCAAGCCGGCCCTGTTTGCCGATGGCGACTTCTCCAAGGTCGAGCAGATTGCCCGCGAGGCCATGGACGTCGTCAAGAAGGTCCGCGGCTAGGTTTAGCTCTCTATCGTGAAAGGGGGCGTGCCCTAGACCTCGCCCCCTTTCTTTTAAAGCGGCTCGGAAGCGCGCCGTTTCCGTCACGAACAAGAACCAAAACCGTCTTGTATGCTGATAGAACGTGACGGAAGCGACACGCCCCCGAGCCGCTTTGCCTACTCGGCTGGCAGTCGCGCTCAACTAAGACACTTCGACAAAAGCCGAACCATCAAAACAGCTGCGGCGCCGTCTGGAGAAATGGACCCTTGCTTCCGGTCTTTTCCTCCAAGCGGCACCGCATCTTTGTGCCCCGGTCACACCCCAACGCAGTTGCGGTGAAATAGGGACTGTTTGCGCCACCTAGGTCACAAAACAGTCCCTATTTCACCGCAACTTATATGGGGATTGATTAGATGAACGAGTCTTTGGACAGCTCAAAATAGTCGGGATGCAAGGCGATAACCGGACCTTGCTCTTCGGGCATCAGGTGCAGGTGTGTCTCTGCCAGATAGCTCGCCGCGTCGGTATCGCCCCTCTTAATGGCCTCGAGAATCCGGCGATGCTGCCGACGAATCGGCTCCCAATCCAGGTCCTGCGACACCATACGCAGCCAGTTATACCGCTCAAAATGCGTGTTGACGCTTTTCATCCAGTCCCACAACATATGGCGACCCGCAATCTCAAAACATGTCTCGTGGAATAGGTTGTCCAGATCGAAAAAGCGACGCGTCTCGCTATGGTCGAGTGACTCGGACTCGGCAAGAATCTGCTCGAGTCGACGCTTCTGCTCGGGCATAGCGGCCGAACAGCATTTAATAAGCACGCTTCTCTCGAGTTTCTCACGCAAGAAACAGGCGTTCTCGGCGCGTTCCATGCTGATCTTAGAGACGTAGGTGCCGCTTTTGGGACGCGTTTCCACCAGCTCCTGCTCACGCAGGCGCACAAAGGACTCGCGAATGGGCGTGCGCCCGATTCCCGTCTCTTTTTCCAGACCAATCGCCGAAAGGCGTGTGCCGGGCTTGAGCTCGGCATAGATGATCTTGGAGCGCAATGCGTTGTACGCCTGGTCTTGCAGGCTCTGATAATGCTGATGCTGTTCCATAAAGCCCTCGGATGAAGCCTCGGTTAATCGAATACCACCATGCAATACTATCGCATCCCCCGCCCCCCTCATAAGTTGCGGTGGAATAGTTCCTGCTCAAAGCCTTCAGCAGCAAAAACAGGAACTATTCCACCGCAACTTCCAACAGTCTTTTTGGGACGTGGCTTTTTTGGCTACCCTGAGCCGCAGGTCGGCCCCTTGCCACAAAAGGGGCCCATCTACTACGTTAACGCGGAGAGCCCAGACCATGCTGAAAAGTGCGAAAACAAAACCGCAGGTAGACAGCTTGTCGATTTTCGAAAGCCGACTATGGTTGACCCCTGCGGCTTAAACGTAGTAGATAGGCCCTTTTCGTGGCGCAGCACTACTGCACCCCAAATTGGCACCCCGAGCCCTCGTGAGTTGCCAACAAGCTGTTCGCCCAGCGCTTTATCCGCGCGGCATTCGGAAAATAGCACCACCGTAAGAACCCGCGAACAGCGCTATACGTTGCTATATCTCACTATACTTTGCTATATCTTGCTATACTTTGCTATATCTTGCTATATCTTGAGCAAAGGTGGCTCACATGCAAACAAACCCTTTTAAGCCCACAGCAGGTAAAACACCTCCCACGATTATCGGCCGCGAAGATGTGCTCGAAGAATTCAATGAGGGCCTCGTCAACGGGCCTGGTGCCCCGGGGCGCCTAATGCGCATAGCCGGCGTCCGTGGAACGGGCAAGACGGTCCTCCTTGACGAGTGCTCACGTTTGGCGCAAAGCCGTGGCTGGACGGTCATAAAAGAGGTCGCAACCGAGGGACTTTGCCAACGCATTCTCGAACAGCTGCAGCCCAAATTCCAGGCCAAACACGCCAGATTTGAGCCCACCGTAGCTGGCATATCCATCGGCAGCATAGACATTGAGCGAATCGGTCCATCGCTACGCGACGCCATGAGACAGACAATATCCAAGAATGAAAATGGCCTGCTCATCACTCTCGACGAGGTTCAAGACGCAGAGCTCGATGAGGTCCGAACGCTCTCCATTGCGATTCAGCAGGTTATCGGCGAAGACCTTGATATCGCCTTTGTTTTTGCGGGGCTGCCTTGGATGATTGAAAGCATCATCAACGGAAAGACACTTACGTTTTTGCGCCGTGCCCTCCCCTTTGACCTGAAGGCTGTGGCAGTAACCGAAGTGTCGTACTCCCTCGAGGAAACCATTGAAGCGTCTGGCATGGAGTTGCAGCCAGGTATTGCCGGCCAACTTGCCGAGGCAACGCAAGGTTATCCTTTCATGATCCAACTCGTTGGATACTACGCATGGCAGTTGGCAAGACGCGCACATACACCGATTATTGGAGAAGAAGAAGCCGAGCGCGGCATTGCAACGGCACGCGAACGCTTCTGTGCCATGGTGATTGAGCCCGCGCTACAGCGCATTCCGCCCACGTGCATCGCTTATCTGCTGAGCATGGCATCTTTGGGGCAGACGAGCTCGACCAGCATGGTTGCCGATGCCCTAAACAAAACGCCTCAACAGGTGAGTTCCGTCCGCAGCCGCCTGTTAAGAGAATCGATTATCGAGGCTCCCTCGTACGGCAAGGTCTCATTTGCCATCCCCTACATGCGCGACTACCTCTACGAGCACAAAGCCGAACTGGAAGTTGAACTGTAGAAACGGCAACTGCCCTGCAAGACGAAAACCGTTTTCGTACGGATTTAAAGCAGACGTAAACGATTTTCGTCTTGATTTGCGTACGGAATTAAGACGTAAATTGCGCTTTCGTACGCTTATTTCCAGACGCAAATTGTTTTCGTCCGGCCATGCGTCCCCAATCTAGACGAAAAGAGCCCCGAGCTCGGGGCTCGATGTAAGTTCTAGGGTGTCAGAAGTTACATCAGCCGCTTACGACCGCTCTGTCTATCTCTCCGAGCGGGACGGGCGCCGATGCCCTGATCTCTGCCATGTCGAGGTGCGAGATCAAATCCTTGGCGCGCTCGCCGGAGTGGTATGCCTTGTTCGGCGCCACCTTCCTGTAGAGCTTCTTGAGCTTCGTCTTCCCCTTGTTGCCCGGCGGCATCTCCGTCTCAGGTGGCAGCCCTAGGAAGGACAGGACGCCGGGCAGGTCGCACAGCATCACGTCCTCGATGTCGGCCTTGGCCGCCAGGTCGACGACTCTCTGCGCTGTCGGCGAGATGTTCGGGGTGCTGCTACCGCCCGCTGGTTCGGAAGCTGGCGGGCAGTAGCGGGCAGTAGCGGCAGTAGCGGTGTGGCTCGATAGGCCCGAATATCCGTAAGGAAGGTGCTCGCTCTCATATGTGCTGATATGCCTCGCCTCGCGAACCTTGGGATGCTTCCTGAGGTAATCCCTCAATTCGAGCCACTCTTTATGCTCATAACGCTTCGAAATCGTTTCCCCGTCGACAGTTTCCTTCACATAATGGTATGTTCGAACGCCTTCGAACTTGCCGAACCCGTTCTCGACGCTGAAGTTTCTGAACCAGCGCGAAAACCCATTCAGGTCCATGAAGTTGACTTGGGGATGCCTGTCTTTCGTTCGTTCGAATGAGTGGACGAGCGGAGTGCCTTTGACTTGTTCCAGGCCGAAGGCTTCCATTTCGCGGGCCTGCTCCTTTTTCCAGAATTCGAGATACGACGTCAGCGTCTCGCTTATCGAGATCCTCTGCACGCTTTTCTTGCTTTTGGGCGAGCGAACGCTTCGATCGGCCGCGAACTGCTGCTCAATGAGGATGCTTCTGTTCTCGACGGAGACATCGGACCACGTCATCCCGAGGGCTTCTGCCCTTCTCATGTCGGTGTCGAGCATGAGCATCACGCATGTGATGTGCGCGTCCGGTTCTCGATTGAGTAGGATGTCGAGTAGGCGAGCGGCGTGATGGTTCCTTCGCGGTTGTCGTGGAATTTTTTTGCGTACGAGCCGACGGTGTCCCTCGATTTTTGGACGTAGGTGCCGCTGTTGAGTTCTGCCTTGTAGGCTTCGAGTGCGGCGTCGACCTCTCGGCTTTTGGTGGTATGTATGGTCTGCCACGGCGAATAGCGGTATTTGCCCGTGACCGGATCCTTGCCGAGGCTGTGACGGTAGCGCCACGTGTATTTGTCGCGGCGTTGCTTCGTTCCTTTGCCTATGACGAGAGGTCGGTCGTTCATCGTGTTCCTTGCCTGAAGTGCCTGAGAATCGCGCTCGGTTGCGCGGAATGGCGCAAAGGGCTGGGGCGGGTGGGCATTACCCTTGGTGGTGGGCCCTGCGTGGGGTCACACCCCAAGGGTAATGCTCCGCCTGACCGCTTTCAAGCTCGTTGTGGGTCGAATTTGGGTCGAATTATTCCGCGTACTTTTCTTTCGTAAATCTATGAAAACATCAAATGACCTGGAGTTATATTGACTTCAATTTGGGTCGAAATGTCTGAATGAAACAACGTCGTAGCGACCTCATAACCCGAAGGTCGGTGGTTCAAATCCGCCCCCCGCGACCATGAAACTTCAGGTCGGAAGCATAAAAGCTCCCGACCTTTTTCTTTGTCTAGGGGTTTCGGCATCTCTCGTTCTTTGGGTACCTCGAGGCGGGCAATCAGATAGATGCTTACGAGTATCATAGGGTCTTTTTACGTCGCGGTCGTGTCTCGTACTGGTGCGCCGCTCTTTGTGGGACGTGTCACTTTGCCATAGGTTGTCCGGCGGCGGGGCGCAGGTCGTTCCCCGTGGCGTCGCTCCTTTCGACGCTACGCTGCCTGGCTACTCGTTCCACTGGTGCTTTTTCATGTCGACGCAGCCGTTGTCTCGGAAGGCGACTCCTTCCTCCGTCAGTAGTGCTCGCTGGTCGGGGAAGTTTGGCGCGAGGCGTCCCGCGTGGTTGACGACGCGGTGGCAGGGATAATCGCCGTAGCGATCCGCCTCGCTCAGCACCGCTCCGACCAGGCGAGAGTTTTTCTCCCTGCCGATGAGGCGCGCTATCTGACCGTACGAGGCGACGCATCCCGCCGGAATCTCTACCACGACGGAGAGAATCTCATAAACCAAATCTTCGTCCAGGACTTTTCCCATCGTATCGCTCCCGTGTTCGCTTTTGCCTTCGGGGGCGCGGCGCCGATCACCCGTGCTGCGATTTTCGCAGCTCCCCTTACCGAAGCATCGAGGGAAAGCGCGTGCGTGTCAAGGTTGTCTGGTCCAGTTGCTGGCTCGATGCCTCGAGATGTTCGCCTCAAGTGCGACCTGCCCCTATTGGAAAAGGATGCCGAAGATGTATTTGGTGATGGCGGAGCGGCGGATGACCCCCACGAGTTTGCCCTCGTCATCAACCACAGGAAGCTTCTTGAACTTCTTCTTCGCCAGCAGCGCGGCGACGCGGGCGATGCTCTGCTCGGGACGGGCACACACTACCTGGCGCGTCGCGAAATCCATGACGCAGCGATCCTTCAGGTCTTCGATGCGCTGCTCAAGGCTCTGATCGTCGAAGTACAGCATGGACGCGTCGCCGCCCGTGAAGATGGTGTGAGCGCGATGCTGCGCGATGGCTCCCATGACATCGCCGTCGGAGATGAACCCGACCACCTGGTTGCGCTCATCGATTACGGGCATGCTGCTCACCTCGTTTTCGGCGAGCATGCGCACCACGTCGGAAATCGTGCAATCCTGCGTGCAGGTGAACGGCTCTTCAATCATGATGCTCGAAACGGGCGTCCCCTCGAGCTCGAGCGGGATGCGCTCGGACAGAATCTCGGACATCGCTTATGCCTCCTTCGTTTTCGGTGCGGTTTTCTTGGTGCGCACGCTGAATATGGCGCAGATAAGGGAAACGAGGCCGATTGCCGCGCACACCTTGTAAGCGACGCCCGCGCCCACGGCGGTGGCTACTTGGATGCTCGCATCGACGCCGGCCGACGCGGTGACGCTTGTCATGACCGTGATGATGAGCGCCGTGCACAAACCGCCGGCGACCTGGCGGCCGGTGTTCGCGATGGCGTTGCCGTGGGCGATCATGTCATTTTTCAAGGCATTGACACCCCATGTGTTCACCGGCATGTTCGCGAGCGACTGGCCGGCGGACTGCAGCATGCAGAACAGCGCAACCACCAAGATGGGCGTGTTTACCGTCGAAAGCGAGAGCAGGAACAGGGCGCCGGTCATGAGGGCCAGGCCGACGATCGAGATGGCACGCGGACCGAACTTGTCGAACACCACGCCGGAGATAGGGCTGATGATGATGCCCACCGCCGCGGCGGGAAGCATGGCCATACCGGTTTCGAAGGCCGAAGCGCCAAGCGAGGTTTGCAGCAGCAACGGCAACAGCGTGTTGGTGACCAGGCATGCGGCGTTGATGAGCGTGACGATGATGGCGGCCACGCGGAACTCGCGCGTCTTGAGCGTGCCCAGTTGAAGCAGCGGGTCCTCGATTTTGCCCTGGCGTACGACGAACAGCACCAAGCACACGACACCCGCGACGATCGAGCCGAGCACCACGGGGTTGCCCCAACCCATCGACGAGGCGCTCGAGAACCCGTAGAGAAGTCCGCCGAAGGCGATGGTGGAGAGGACGACCGAGGGCAGGTCGAGCTTGGGGTTCTTCAGCTCGCCCACGTTTTTCAGCATGAACACGCCCAGCACCAGCACGAGAATTGCGAGGGGGACGATGGCGCCGATCATGGTGCGCCAGCCGTACGTGTCGATCACCGCACCGCCTACGACGGGGCCGACCGCGGGACCCGCCGACATGACGATGCCCGCCATGCCCATAGCCGTTCCTCGTTTCTCGACGGGGAACACCAGCATGGGAACCACCGAGACAAGCGGCATGAGCACGCCTGAGCCCGCCGCTTGCAACACGCGACCGATGATGAGGAACAGGAAATCAGGGGCTGTGGCGCACAGCAGCGTGCCCAGCGCGAACACCAGCGTCGCCCCGAAGAATAGCGCGCGGGTGCTGAACTTGTCGATAAGGAACGCCGAAACGGGGACCATGATGCCGCTCACCAGCGGGTATATGGACATGATCCACTGGGCAGTCGAGGCATCGATGGCGAAATCGGACATGATGACCGGCAGCGCAGGCGACATCACCGTTTGGTTCAGTAGCGCCAAGAGGGCACCCAGGACGACGACCGCGACGATGCGGATCTGGGTACCGGTAATGCGCCCATTGGCGGGCGCGACCGTACAATTATCAGACATAAGCTTCCTTCGTATCTATTCGATTCTTCGCCGAAGGCGCGCCGGCCCACGGGCGAAATAACATGCACGTGCTATGCGTGCATCAGATACGACAGGAAGAAAGCGGCTGCTCAGAGCGCACTTGGGGAACAACAGGAGAGGCCCCGTATACCAGGGGCCGCCGAATTGCGATGTATGCTTTGGTCAAATCCTTCATAGCGGGGAGGCATTTTAGCAGCCGTCTTCGCCCCTTTCAAGGGATGTAACCCAGACGTTGATTATCTTCACCGAGGCGCCATCGTTGACGGGTGGCGTGCTTCTCTATCGCCACACCGCGGGGCGAGGGAACGCCGCGGCGAGCTTGTACATCGGCTATGTGTGCAGCTGCGAGCGTGTCGCCGGCGCGCGCTGGGCGCCAGTCCGATCCGGCCGACTCTTGCCGACGGTCGGTCGCCGTCCTCCTCCATCTCCGCCTGCTCTGTTTTTGCTCGGCTCCCTTGTCGTATCATGGACGGACGAGAATTGAGCGAAGGCGGTACGTATGAACATCCAGATATTCGGCACGAAGAAAAGCTTCGATACTAAGAAGGCGCAGCGCTATTTCAAGGAACGTCGTGTGAAGTTCCAGTTCATCGACTTGAAGGAAAAGGGGATGAGCAAAGGCGAGCTCGAAAGCGTGGCGTGCGCCGTCGGCGGGATCGACGCTGTGATCGATCCAAAGGCGAAAGATGCCGACACGGTTGCGCTCGTACAGTATCTTGCTGCCGACCAGAAGTTCGAAAAGGTGCTCGATAACCAGCAGATTCTTCGTGAGCCCATCGTTCGCAACGGCCGCCAGGCAACCGTTGGCTACGAGCCTGACGTGTGGAAGGGCTGGGAATAAAGTGAAGCGCCCACGCCCGTGGTTTTATCCACGGACGCGGGCGCTTGCGTAAGACGTCTCTTGTCGTTTGAGTGGAGCGCCCCGGCGGCGCTGAACAACGCGCCCCGGTGACGTGGCTCGGGGCTCTTTGTGCCGCGCATCTATGAGAGGAGATATTTGATGCGCATGGGCGCTACTCCATGTAGCCACCCTGAATGGCGGAAACTGCATGCTCAGTAAAGAACTTGAGCGTGCCGGAGGTATAGCGATTAGCCTTGGGCTTCCAAGCGGCTCGACGCTCGGCCAGGACGGCGTCGACCTCGGCCGGCTCCATCTCCTTACCGGCGATGCCCACGATGGACAGCGAGCGCTCGGGGATGTTGATTCGGATAAGGTCGCCTTCCTCGATCAGGGCAATCGGGCCGCCCACGGCAGCCTCGGGCGAAACGTGACCGATAGCCGGACCCTTGGAGGCGCCGGAGAAGCGGCCGTCAGTGATCAGGGCAATGCTCGCGCCCAGCTCGGGGTCGCTGGCGATAGCTTCGGTGGTGTAGAACATCTCGGGCATACCGGAACCCTTGGGTCCCTCATAGCGAATGATAACGGCATCGCCGGGCTTGACCTCGTGCGTCAGGACGGCGTGAATGGCGTCCTCCTCGCAGTCGAACGGACGGGCCTTGAGCGTAGCCTGGAACATCTCGCGCGGAACGACGGTGTGCTTGACGACCGCGCCCTCGGGAGCAAGATTGCCGTGGAGGATGGCGATGGAACCGTCGGTGCCGAAGGCCTGGTCAAACGGACGGATGATGTCCTCGCGCTTGAGATTCCACTTCTCAAGGTAACGACCGCACTTCTCGTAGTAACCGTTGTTCTTGAGGTCCTCGAGGTTCTCGCCGAGAGTCTTGCCGGTGACGGTCATGACGTCGAGGTGGAGCATCGACTTGATCTCCTCCATGATGCGCGGCACGCCGCCCGCATAGTAGAAGAACTGCGCCGGCCACTCACCTGCGGGACGGACGTTGAGCAGGTAGTGGGCACCACGGTGCAGGCGATCGAAGTCGTCGGCGGACATCTCGATGCCAAACTCGCGGGCAATCGCGGGGATGTGCAGCAGCGAGTTGGTGGAACCGGAGATGGCGCCGTGGACCATGATGAGGTTCTCGAAGGACTCCTTGGTCACGATGTCACGCGGACACAGGTTGTGCTCGGAGAGCCACACGGACTGGCGGCCGGCCTCGCGGGCAAACTCGCGCAGGTCGGAGCTGGTAGCGGGCAGCAGGGCGGTACCGGGAAGCATAAGGCCCAGGGCCTCAGCCGTGACCTGCATGGTCGAGGCGGTACCCATAAAGGAGCAGGCGCCGCAGCTGGGGCAGGCGTTATGCTTGGCGAACTCGAGCTCCTCGCGGGAGATCTCGCCGCGCTCATAGCGGGCCGAGATGGCGCCGAGCTGCTCCAGGGTCAGCAGGTCGGGGCCGGCATCCATGACGCCGCCGGTAACGACGATGGAGGGGATGTTGATGCGGCCCATGGCCATGAGGTTCGCAGGCAGGCCCTTATCGCAGCTGGCGACAAAGACGCCGGCGTCGAACGGGGTGGCCTTGGCATGAATCTCGATCATGTTGGCGATCATGTCGCGGCTGGGCAGCGAGTAGTTAATGCCGTCGTGGCCCTGGGCCTCGCCGTCGCAGATATCGGTGCAGAAGTAACGGGCACCGTGACCGCCAGCCTCGGCAACGCCGGCACGGACCTCCTCGACCAACTCAAACAGACCGGCAGAACCCGGGTGCGAGTCGCCGAACGTCGACTCGATAATGACCTGCGGCTTGTCCAGATCTTCGATGGACCAGCCAGAGCCCAGACGCAGCGGGTCCATCTCGGGGCTGATGGTGCGAAACTTGCCGGAACGCGGCTGCAGCTTGGCAACCAAGTCGGCTGCCTCCTGCTGAATCTGTGCCTTGATCTTCTCGTCCATGATGCTCTCCTCTTTTGATTTGAACGGTTGTACCAATCGTTGGTTAATGAATCAGGTGTAAATGGGTACCGAGCGATGCCCTCGGCAAAAGATGCTTAGCTACGCGAACTAGGCGAAGAACGAAATCACCAGGGCGCAGGCAAGACCCGAAAGGCCGATGAGCGTCTCCATAATGGTCCAGGACTTGAGGGTGGTCTTCTCGTCAATCTCCAGGAACGAGGAGCACATCCAAAAACCGGCATCGTTGACGTGCGAGAGGGCCGTGGCACCGCCGCAGATGGCAAGACAGATAGCGGCACGCATGAGCACTGAGGCTCCGGCAACCGCGGGCATGGCGGCCATAATGCCCGATGCCATGGTCATAGCGACGATGGAGCTGCCGACAGAGGCACGCACCATGACGGCGATCAAAAAGGCAACGACCACCAAGGGCAGCGGTGAAGCCTCGAGCATGGGCCCAATAACCTGGCCCAAGCCGCAGTCCTGCAGCATCCAGCGAATGACGCCGCCGCAAGCGATAACCAGCAAGATCATGCCGACGGGCTTAAGAGAGCGGTCGAGCAAGGCCTTGAGCTCGGCGCCGGAGTAGCCGCGGCGCGCGCCCAGCAGATACATCGCGACGAGCGTGGCGAGCGTCAAAGCGACGAACGGCTTACCCAGGAAGACAAAAATCGAGGCGAGCTCGGCGGGCATGGGGATATAAGAGGACAACGTGCCCAGCAAAATCAGACAAAGCGGCGTGAGCACGATGGCAAGCACCATGCCAAAGGAGGGAAGCTCCTTTTCGTCGCTCGCGCCCTCGGCAGAGGTAAAGTGTTCCGGAACATCGGTAAAGATGCGACCGCCCACATTGCGGCCCCAGATGACGCCGGCAATCGCCATGGCGATGAAGGCAGTGGGGATACCGACGAGAATCATGGTGCCCAGGTCGACACTGAGCGTGCCGGCGACCAAAACCGACCCGGCCGATGGCGGCACAAACGCATAGCCAGCGGCAAGTCCCGCGAGCAGCGCGATGCCGTAGTAGAGCGTCGACTTTTTGGTCTGCGATGCCACGCTAAACGCAAGCGGAATCAAAACGACCACGCCGGCCTCAAAGAACACCGTGGTGCCGATGACCAGACCGGTGATGCCCAGCGCCCAGCTGGAGTGGCCCTGGCCAAAGGTGTTAATGAAGGTCTGGGCGATCTTCTTGGCGCCGCCGCTCTCCTCCAAAATCTGGCCAAACATCGATCCCAGGCCAATGAGCAGGGCGATGTTTTGCAGCGTGGTGCCCACGCCCTTGGTGACGGTGTCTGCCACCATGTCGAGCGGCATGCCGGCTCCGATACCGATCACGAGCGCCGAGACCATCATCGACAGCACGGGGTGCAGCTTGAACTTGATGATGAGCGCAAGCAGCAGCGCGATGCCCACGATGGCGGCGATGACCAACCTGGTGGGGTCAGCCATAAACGTTGGGTCTGACATCTTTCCTCCAATTCATCAGACCTTTTGAATTCGTCTGATGACTATAGCGTGTTTTGGAAAGGTCTGATGTTTCATTTTGAAATTTGTTCGAAATACATCTGATGTATTTGGTAAACGGTCGTATTTGCGCTGCGAACGGTATATCTAAGCCGCCCGACTCAAATCCAGCGGCCAATATCGCATCCGTGGTGCGCTAAAATAGCTCAGATGAATTTTGTAATGAAAGGTATAGCTATGGCCCGCGCCGAATCGGGACTCCCCGAGCAAATATCGGAGAAAATCATTCAATTGATTCTGGATGAACACCTTGAGCAAGGCGATCGCCTGCCTAAGGAAACCGTGCTGGTCGAGCGCTTGGGCGCCGGCAGGAGCACCGTGCGCGAGGCCATGAAGTTGCTGCAGTCGCGCAATATCGTGCGCATTAAGCAGGGTTCGGGCACCTATGTGGCGTCAAACCCCGGCGTTGCCGACGACCCGCTGGGCTTTACCTTTATCGACGACAAGCAGCGTCTGGCGCGGGACCTACTCGAGGTGCGCTTTATGGTCGAGCCGCAGATGGCACGCATGGCAGCCGAGCACGCAACCAACGACCAGGTCGTCTGTATCAAAGAGCTCTGCGACGAATCCGAGCGCCTGGCCGAGGCCGGTGAGGATTACTCCGCCGCCGACACCGCGTTCCACAATGCCATTGCCGAGAGCTCCGGAAACCTCGTCGTTCCCCGCCTGATGGGCGTGCTCAAGGCATCCGTCCCCCTCTTTATCGACGTGACCGGCAAAAAGCTCGTCGAGGAAACTATCCGCACGCACCGCGATGTGGCCGACGCCATCGCCTCGCGCAATCCCACCGCCGCGCACGACGCGATGTATCTGCACCTGGTGTATAACCGCAACATGATCGCAGAGGGCACGCAGGAACAGGGCGAATAAACGTCCGTGCGGCAAGGACAAGACTGCCGTTCGCCTTTTAAAAGTGAACGTTCACCTGATTTTAGGAAATAAGGGGTGGCTATTACGCCGCTTCACCTATACTGACCTTGTATGAGAAGCATGACTTTTATAGATGAACGTTTCTTTTGAAAGGATCGCTATGTCTGATCTTATGGACAGCTTCCGCCTGGATGGCAAGGTCGCGCTCGTGACCGGCGCCACCTACGGCATTGGCATGGCCATTGCCGAGGCGCTCGGAGAGGCCGGCGCCAAAATCGCCTTTAACGCCCGTCACGCCGACAAAGTAGCCGAGGCCGAGAAGCACTACCGTGAGCTGGGTTTTGACGCTCACGGCTATGTTGCCGACGTCACCGACGAGGCCGTCGTTGCCGAGCTCATCGCCAAGATCGAGGCCGACTTTGGCACCACACCCGACATCCTGGTCAACAACGCCGGCGTCATCCAGCGTACCCCGATGCTCGACATGAGCGCCGAGGACTTCCGCCGCGTCGTCGATATTGACCTCAACGCACCGTTTATCGTGTCCAAGGCCTGCCTGCCCGGCATGATCGCCAAGGGCCACGGCAAGATCATCAACATCTGCTCGATGATGAGTGAGCTGGGCCGCGAGACCATCGCCGGCTATGCCGCGGCCAAGGGCGGCCTGAAGATGCTCACCAAGAACATCTGCTCCGAGTTTGGCGAGGCCAACATCCAGTGCAACGGCATTGGGCCCGGCTACATCGCCACGCCGCAGACCGCGCCGCTGCGCGAGACGCAGCCCGACGGCAGCCGTCACCCGTTTGACCAGTTCATCATTGCCAAGACGCCGGCCGCCCGTTGGGGCACGCCCGAGGACCTGAAGGGCCCCGCCGTGTTCTTGGCTTCCGATGCATCGAACTTCGTCAACGGCCACATCCTCTACGTCGACGGCGGCATTCTGGCTTACATCGGCAAGCAACCTGCTTAGGCGCTGCGCGGGCTTGAGACGGGCATCTTGCCTTTCAATCGTCGGTCGCGTACCCAAGTACGCTTCCCTCCTCTTTCAAGGCAACCTGCTCCGCCTCAAGCCCGCTCGCTCACCGCACGCCCACATTAAGGCCAATGTAATAGTTGCGGTGAAATAGTTCCTGTATAGGCCATCTATCAGGATAAATAGGAACTATTCCACCGCAAGTTAGAAATAGGAAGGTAATTCGCAATGAAAATCGCTCTGATCAACGAAAACTCTCAGAACTCCAAGAACCCTATGATCGAGGCTGCCCTTAAGAAGGTTGTCGAGCCCATGGGCCACACCGTCTTTAATTATGGCATGTATGCCGACGCCGACTCCAAGCCCCTCACCTACGTGCAGAACGGCATCCTAGCCGCCGTGCTGCTGAACTCCGGCGCTGCCGACTACGTCGTAACCGGCTGTGGCACCGGCGAGGGCGCCATGCTCGCCTGCAACTCCTTCCCCGGCGTGCTGTGCGGCCATGTTGCCGACCCGCTCGATGCCTACACCTTTGCCCAGGTCAACGACGGTAACGCTGTCGCCATGCCCTTCGCCCTTAAGAACGGCTGGGGCCAGGAGCTCAACCTCGAGTACACCTTTGAGAAGCTCTTTGGCTTTGGTTCGGGCAACGGCTATCCTGCCGAGCGTGTTGAGCCCGAGCAGCGCAACAAGAAGATCCTCGACGGCGTCCGCGCTGTGACTATGCGTCCGCTCGTCGACGTTCTGGGCGAGATCGATCAGGACCTGGTGAAGGGCGCACTTGCCGGCGAACACTTCCAGGAGTACTTCTTTGCCAACGCAACCGACGAGGCCATCATCGCCAAGGTCAAGGAGATCCTGGGCCTCTAATCGCACGACTCATTGCAGCTAACGCAAGCGGCGGTCGTCCCATGTACGGGACGACCGCCGCTTTTTGCTATCTACCGACTGACGCCGCGGGGATAGGCCTCACATGCACCAAGGGGTTGACTAGAGCTCGCAAGCAACCTTGTAGCCATCGCCGATGGCGTCGCGGATGTTGCCGCACTTGTTGGCATCGCCCAACACGTGGGTGCTAACGCCGGCTGCAGCAAGGTCGTCGGCCAACTTGGTATTGGGACGATAGCCCATGGCAAGTACCAGCGTATCGGCATCGGCGATGGTGTGGATCTCGCCGTCCTTTTCGTAGCTGATGGCATCCTCGGTAATCTCGGTCACCTTGGCCTCGGTCAGCACGTGAACGCCCTTGGAGAGCATGCGCGTGATGAGCACCGCGCGACCGGCGCCGCCCTCGTTGGCGGCGAGCGTCTTGGTCATCTCGATGACGGTGACGTCGCGATTGGCCGGCGACAGATCGTTGACCAACGGGGCCAGGTAGTCAGCCGTCTCGCAACCGACGGTGCCGCCGCCCACGATGACAATCTTCTTGCCCGGGAAAGCCTTGCCGCCCAACAGGTCGTCAGCCGTCATGACCTGCTTAAATCCCTGCATGAAGGCCGGGGCGATGGGCTCGGCGCCATAGGCCAGGACGACCTCGTAGCCGGCGTAGTCACGCTGAATGTCCTCGGCAGTAAGCTCGGTGCCAAATACGCACTTCACGCCGACCTCGGCCAGGCGACGGTACTGATACTTGATCACGCGGGTGAGTTCCTGCTTTGCCGGCGGAACGGCCGCGATGCGCATCTCGCCACCCGGCTCGTCCTGCTTATCCACGAGCACTACGTTGTGGCCGCGCTTGGCAGCAATGTAGGCTGCCTCCATGCCCGCAGGACCAGCGCCCACAACCAGCACGTTCTTAGCCTCGGCGGCAGGCTCGTAGCCGGCCTCGTCGCGCTCAACATCGGGATTGACGGTGCAGGAGATGCGCTTGCCAAACATAATGCCGTTCAGGCAGCGCAGGCAGCCGATGCAGGGGCGGATGTCGTCGGCGTTGCCGGCAGCGGCCTTATTGCAGAACTCGGCATCGCACAGGTTGGCGCGGCCCATCATGCAGATGTCGGCAGCGCCGTCCTCGATCAGCTCCTCGGCGATCCAGGCCTCGTTGATGCGGCCGACGGTGGCGACAGGAATGTTGACGTGCTTTTTGATCTCGCGCGAGCAGGCAGCGTGCGAGGCCTGCTGGGTACCGGCGGCAGGAATCGCGGAACCGCGCTTGATGGTGGTGCCGCCCGAGACATGAATCATGTCGACGCCGGCCTTCTCCAGGCGACGCGAGACGTAGATCATGTCGTTGAGGGTCAGACCGCCATCGGTGTACTCGTCGCCCGAGATACGGACGTCGATGATAAAGTCCTTGCCGCAGCGCTCGCGAATCTCGGCGATGACCTCGAGCAAAAAGCGCATTCGGGCGTCGAGCGAGCCGCCGTACTCGTCGGTGCGCTTGTTGTAGAGCGGAGTCAAAAAGCCGCCGAGCATACCGTGGGCGTGCGCCGCATGGACTTCGACGCCATCGACGCCAGCCTTCTGCATACGCACGGCAGCGTCGCCAAACTGATGCGTGAGCTCGTGAATCTCATCGACCGTGATAGGACGCGGCGCCTCGCGGGCATAGGACGGGCCCACAAAGGACGGAGCGATCAGGCGAGGCGTGCCCGGAATGTTAAAGGCCATGTAGGCGGGGTGGAAGAGCTGCGGCATGATCTTGCAGCCGTACTCGTGGACGGCCGCGGCGAGCTTTTCCCAGCCAGGGATAAACGTGTCGTCGTAGCAGCACATGTCGCCCGGCAGATAGGTATAGGTGGGCTCGACCGTCACGACCTCGGTGATGATCAGGCCCACGCCGCCCTTGGCGCGGGCACGGTAATGATCAACCAAGTCGTCGGTCACGTAGCCATGATCGGCCAGGTTGGTGGACACCGGCGGCATAAAGACGCGGTTCTTGACCTCGGTCGTACCGACCTTGATCGGGCTAAAGAGCATCGGATAGGCGGAAGACTCCATACAGGGTTCCTTTCGTTTGAGCCGCTCGGCGGCAGTTGCTGACGTATCTATCGTACCAGCAACTGCACAACACCCGACCGCACGCACTCCCCTGCCTACGTATCGACACACAAAAAAGTTGCGGTGAGATACGGAGCAATCGAGGCTTTTGACAGCCAAAACAGTCCGTATTTCACCGCAACTGATGGATGGGATGTGTTAGAGGCCCAGGTAGCTGGTCATGCCTTCGACGGCGAGCTTAGCACCTGCCACGGCATGAACCACGGTGAGCGGGCCGTTAACCACGTCGCCGGCGGCAAAGACGCCAGGTACGGTGGTCATGCCGCACTCATCGACCGAAAGAAGGCCGCGATGGTCGGTCTCCAAGCCACCCGTCGTAAGCACAAGCTTGTCCTTGGGCACCTGCGAAGCCGCAATCACAACTGTGTCGGCAGACACATGGTCAAGCTCTTCCTCGTAGCCCACCACATTGTTGTCCTCGTCGAAGATAGCCGTCTCGAAGACCGGACCGTTATCGTCGATGGCATAGATCGCCTTGCCGCACACAATCTCGGCACCATCGAGCTCGGTCAGCTCTACCTCGTCATCGATGGCAGAGATATGGCGCGATCGGGCATACACGGTGACCTTGCGAGCGCCCGAGCGCAGGGCCGTGCGGGCAACGTCCATGGCCACATTGCCGGCACCGATGACCGCCACGTTCTGCCCGATCGCCACGCTCGAGGGATCGACCAGGTAATCGATACCAAACAGCACGTTGCCGCGCGACTCGCCGGGAATACCCAACTTGCGAGCTCGCCAGGTACCGGTACCGACAAAGACCGCATCGTAGCCGTCGCGCAGCAGGTCGTCGATATGCAGCGCGCCACCGATGGTGGTCGAGGGGCGCACGCGCACGCCAAGCGAGCACATCACGTGACGGTACTTTTGCACGAGCGCACGGGGCAGGCGGAACTCGGGGATACCGTATTCCAGCACACCGCCGATCTCGGGGCGCTGTTCAAATACCGTGACGGCACAGCCCAGCTGGGCCATCTTAATGGCCACGGTAATACCGGCGGGACCGGAACCGACCACGGCAACCTGTTTGCCACACGACGGCGCGGGCGTCCACTCCTTACGGTCCAAATATGCTGTCGAGATATAGTTCTCGATGCTCGAGAAATGCACGGGTGTGCCCTTGCGGCCCTGAATGCAAGCACCCTCGCACTGGCCCGAATGGTTGCACACCATGGAGCAAACCGCGCTCATGGGATTGTTCTGGAACAGCAGCTCGCCCGCCTCTTCTAGACGACGCTGTTTGAACAGGTCGATGACCTGCGGAATAGGCGTCTGAACCGGGCAGCCCTTAATCTGACAGAACGCCCTTTTACAACCTAGGCAACGATTCGCCTCTTCGACAATGTGGATAGCCACGCAACTCCCCTTTTTAATGCAATCCAATGGGGCGACGATAAAGACCCTTCACCGCCGCCCCCATACAGGTAATCTCAATCTGCCGACACGGCAAAAGCCAATGCTATAACTCACGATGCGAAGCCCCGCAGCGAGCGGACATGTGCTCGAGTGTCGCCAGGCAGTCAGCCGCCGTCGCCGGCACGCTGTTCTCGACCACGCAGGGAATCCCAGGGCAGGCGGCAGCCGCCCAGGCAACCACGGGCTCAAAGTCATATCGTCCCGTCTCGCCCACGCCATGACACACCAAGCGCGAACCCGTACCGTCGCACCAACCGGCTTCGTCCTCGTTGTCGACGACCTCAAAATCCTTGGCGTGCAGCACGCGAATCTTACTGCCGCATAAGTAGAGCATGCGCGCTGTGATTTCCTGCGCTTCGTCAACGACGCTGGGGTGCAGCAGCGACACTGAGTCATAGATCACGCCGAGCGACGGGCTCGAGACGCGCTCCAGCACCTCGCGGCAGCGATCCGGCGTGTTGACCGTCTCGTTCCAACCGGGCTCGATCAGTATTTGCCCGCCCACGGCCTCGGCCCGATCGCAGACGTGTGCAAGCCCGTCTGCAAACGCATCGAGTGCCTCATCGGTCATGCGGTCGTCAGCAACGCGGTTCTGCGCATTGGGGCGACCGGTCTCGGTACCCACCGGGCAGCCGCCGAGCATCTGGGCAAAGTTCAGGCATGCCTCATACTCGGCATAGTTATCCATGAGCTGTTGTCGATCGGGCGTCGCCAGATTCTTGTAGCAGCCGAGCACGGCGACCGAAACGCCCGCCTCGTCGAGCACCGCACGCAAATGATCGGCAAGCTCGCGGGTCAGGCCGCCTCGATCGATCCCCATCGATGCGTAGAGCACCTTGCTCGGCAGCTGAATGCACGAAAAGCCCAGCTCTCCCGCCATGCGAATGCGTTCCTCGACGGTCCCCTGCGCAAGGTCGTGCAAACGTACACCCGGAGTAATAGCCCCCACGTTATTCACATCCCTTATGAGCGTTGATGCCCGGGGTGTATCCGCCAAACGGGTCCTCGATGGAGCACACGCCCGAGGGGGCGAGCGGATCGCGCTTGCCGGCCAGCTTGTCGTGATGCATGGTCTCGATATAGGCAAGCACCAGCGGCGCCACACCCTTTGCATCATTTTTGACCACGGGCTCGCTCATGTAGTAATCAAACGTGCCCTCGCGGTGCGCGGTGTTGCCCAGGCCCGCGACCAGGCAGATGTTGTCGAGCGCCAGCTGGCCATCATGCTCGGACAGGCAGGTCTCGCAGATGCCGTCGAAGGCGCGACGGCCGTACCGGTAGTAACGCTCGCCCAGCACGCCCAGACGCACGCCCTTCATGATGGCATTGGCAAAAATCGCGCTACCAGACTCCTCCAGGTAGTTGGGGGCGATATTGGGCAGGTTGATGACCTGATGCCACATGCCGGTCTTCTCGTCCTGATACGGCAGCATGGCGTCGATCAGGTCGTGGAACATCTTGCGAATCTCGTCCTTCTCGGCTGACATCGAAGGCGGCATAAGCTCCCAGGTGTCGATGAGCGCCATGGCAAACCAGCCCTCGGCGCGCAGCCAGAAGTTAGCCGAAAGGCCGGTGACCGGGTCGCACCAGAACTGTTTGCGGCTCGCGTCGTAAGCGTGATAGTACAGACCGTTGAGGGGGTTGCGCATCAGGTCATGCACGACCTGGAACATATGGAAGCTGTCCGAGCAGGCACGACGGTTGTGGAAACTCAGCTCGTACTGCATGTAGAACGGCTGGGCCATGTACATGCCATCGAGCCAGATCTGGTTGGGATAGACGGCCTTGTGCCAAAACACGCCTTCTTTGGTGCGCGGCTGGGTCTCGAGCTGGCGGTAGATGGTGTCCATGGCGGCACGGTACTTGGGCTTGCCCACCAGGTCATAGAGCTTGTAGAGGGTCTTGCCCGCATTGACGTTATCGAGGTTGTACTCCTGCGGGTTGTAATGCTTGATGGTACCGTCGTCCTGGACAAAAAAATCGATGTAGTCGTCGGCGAAAGTCAGGTAGCGCTGCTCACCCGTGATCTCATACAGTTCGATGAGCGCCTTGATCATGCAGCCGTCAATATAGTTCCAGGTGTTCTCCTTGCCGGCGCGAATCTTTTCGATATTCCAAGCCGGCGCCTGCGGCGTAGAGGTTTCGATCAACTGCTCGATATAACGGTCCAGGATTTGATTGCAACCCATTGCTGTCCCCTCTGACATAAACGATAGGTGAACGTTACCCCTAGTGTAACGCGAACGAGGAATATAGGGTGAACGTTAACCCTATATTCCCCGCAAACGGCAGACTTTTAGCGGCAAACGGCGGTGAGACCCGCGGCGATGCGATGCGCCAGGCGCTCATAGCCGGCAGGACTGTAATGCAGACCGTCCGGCATATAGAGCTCGCGGTGCTCCGGCAAAAACGGGCTGATGCCGCTTTGCGCATACAGGTCAATCACCGGCACGGAGTAGCGGTCGCAGACTTCAAGCATCGCTCGCACGTAGGCGGCCTGCGTCAACCCCAGGTGGTTGAGCTCGTCGCTTGCCGGGATATCCTTCTCGTGCTTACCACTCGTCTTGCATGGCGTCATAAACACGAGCTTTGCCCGAGGCGAGCGTGCCGTGATGGTGCGGATCAGATAATCGAGCGCACCGTAGAACTCATGCACATCGGTACTGCCCAACTCGCCAAGCGGCACGTTGCGGCTAAAGTCGTTGACGCCGCCAAAGACGATGTAGATATCGGCCGCATCGTCGATGCCGTCCAAGCGCTCGACAAATGAATCGGTACGGTCGGCCTTGATGGCGATACGCGAACCCTTGATGCCAAAGTTCTCGACGACTGCACCTCCCAGCAACGCGCCCAGATGCGAAGTCCAAGAGATGTCGTTGCCGCCTGCGCCGCATCCGTTATCCCCCCATGTGGTCGAATCGCCAAAGCAGCAAATGGTCGATTCACTCAAGTTCTTCGTTTCCATAATCTTCTCCTCATCCGCCCATTGGCGGCCATACAGGTACGTACCGTTTATTTGCAGCATGCCGAGGGGCTATGCACGGTCGCATTTCGCAACGTGCGAATCGAGCCATTCGATATCCTCGACAAGATGTGTCACTCCCAGATGGTGTCCACCCGGACACACCTCGTGCCGCAGAGCATCTCTGCGGCCCAGCAACTTGTAGGCATCGCGCACGATCTTGAGCTGTTCATCGACATTTTTCAGCCCGCGCGAACCGTTCAGATGATCTTCTTCGCAGCTCTGCACTAACAACGGGCGCGGCGCAATAAGCGAGGCAATATCGCCCATGTCGAGCAAGCGCCAAAGTCCGGGTGTGTAGTTGCAGCTGCAATTGCCGTTGAGGTGCAGCAGCGAATCATCGACACCGTACAGGTAGCCCGAGACAAACGTCTTGCATACGCGTGGGTCGAGCGCCGCCAGATACAGCGTCATGTATCCGCCGCCCGAAAAGCCAAAACAGCCCAGGTCGTCCATGGCAATGTCGCCGCGCGCCTCTAGGTAATCGATCAGACGCATGTTATCCCAGGCGTTGAGACCCGCAACGGTAAGTCCCAGCGGCTCGGCCATGCGCGCCTGGTTTAGGCACGTGCCGCGCAGAAAGCTGTTCTCGTCATCGCCCTGGCCCTTCCAGTCACGACGGTATCCCCAACCGCGTGCGTCGGGGCAGACGGTCACGTAACCCATACGCGCCAAACGCAGACCGTAGTCGTAATTGAACTTACGCACAGCATCATCGACCGCCGGCACGCCCGTCACGCCCGCAACACTTGCGGCGCCTGCTCCCTGATGGCCATGCGGGCAGATATAGCAACACTTGCGGCCGTGTGCATCGAGCTTAGGCGACTGCGGCTCGAGCAGGTAGAACGGCATCCAAACATCGCGCTCGACCTGCAACATCGCATGGGTGCGCACGATGCCGCCGGCAACCCGCACGCGGCTGAGCTCACGAATCTCAATCGGGACGCGGTCCATAAGCGAAAGGCCCAAAACATCGTACAGACGAGTCCTGGTCGCAATCTTCCATGCCTCAAAATCTGCAGGAGTCTTGCCCGTAAAAGCAGCCGAACGCCCCTCGCGCTTCAGCCGGGCACGCAGCGCAGGTTCGTCTTCGCAGTACGTCTCGATGTGCACGGTGCGGCCGTTGGCAGACAGTTCAGCCGTCTCAACCGCATCACCGTCGCCGCCCTCGGGATCCCAGCCATCCCCACCGGCAAGCACCTGCTCGCGAGCGTACCCGGCGGCAGCCATCACATCGAGTTCATTCGCCCACGGCACCCAGCCGGTAGTATCACCCGCCGGCCCATGCAGAATCGCGCCAGCATACTGCACGCAGTTGTGTGCCGCCGGCTTATTCCAATCCCACCAGCCTTCGCGCTTGATATGTCGCCCCAGCCAGCAATCGATCAGCACAGTTTGCGCCCATTCGCGCCAAGGACGACCCAGGTAGACCGAATCCGGCGCCACGCCATCCGGAGCTGTAAACGAACAGCCGTGGAACACAAAGCCGTGCGGCTCGCCTTCGGGCGTCGACGCCGCCGTCACGTAGCCGTTCACGTCCATATCGCGGTTGAGCGAGCGAATCTCGCACCCCTCAAAGTAGGCACGCGCGCCGCCAAAGATAAAGTCGACATCGCCCTCGATCCGGCAACGTCGAAAATACTGGCGCCCCACCCGGCGCGGCGCATACTGTTTGGGTCCTATAAACCCGCCCGATTTGGCCTCATGCGGCGGCAGCGGACCCAAAAACAGCGTGTCTTGGTGTCCCTTAATGCAGCAGGCATCGACAACCAGACGGTCGCCATCAGCATACAGGGCAATCGCTTGACCGACCTCGCGCCCATCGCCCGCATCGTTTTCGATCGTGAGGTTCTCGAGCCGTACGTCGTCGGCATCGACCAAAACGGTATAGGTCCTAAACGTGCCGAGCGTGCCGTCGACGCCCGAGCCGTCCTCCGAAGGCATCTTGGCACCCAGGCTGCCCACGATACGCACGCTGTCGGCCGTCTCTCCCTCAATCGTCACATGCGAGCGACGAATCTCGACCCGTTCGCGGTACTCACCCGGCTCGATATGGATTGTCACCGGCCGTCCGTCATTCGGACAGGATTCGTCAATTACCTCCAAGGCCTTAGAGATACTGTGATATGTCCCCGCACGCTCGAGCGAAACCTCAAAAAATCGTCTCTCACTCATCATCAGTCACCGCGTCCTTTCGTCGTAGACCGTCTACGTTGCAGTTTCGGCATATAAAATGTTCGCGCAATGGGTCGGGAAGGCCCTGCCCATCGCGCGCCGCGACATACCGAATGTAATTGTTTAGGAGCAAACGCCTACGCACGGATAACCTTGTCGACGTTCTGGAGCTGCAGTTCCTCGCCGTCCTGGCCCTCGATCACCACATTTTGCAGGTCGAGTACCTTGACGTTTTGCGCGATGATGCCCTGACGCACCATGGGCTCAACGCCACAGGCCATGGCCGGAACAAAGGGCTCGGCATCCGGCGCGAAGGTCACGTGGACATCCTGGAACGTCAGACGCGTTACTTTGCTCTCGGGCAGACCCGTGATATAGGCCGCGGCAGCATGGCAGTTGGTGGCCTCGATATCGCAAAACGTCGTGGCACCAAAGCCGGGCGTGCGGTCGTCGACAGGCAGCGTCTCGCGAGACTGCACGTAATCGGTCTTGCCGTCCTTGTCGCAGAAGTAGAAGGAGTTGACCACGAAGGGCGTGAGCACCTCATCCATGCGAATGTGCTCAAAGGTAATGCCCTCGTTGACGGCATCCTTGCCGCGCCCGCGGCGGGTCTTGACGCGCAGGCCGCGGTCGGTGCGCTCAAAGAGGCACTTGCTCACGGTAAGGTCCTTGATGCCGCCGGCAGCCTCTGAACCCAGGACCACGGCGCCGTGACCATCGTGCATGTAGCAGTGAGAGATCAGCACGTCGTGCGTGGCGGGACGAAGCTCGGGCTCAATGCCCAGCTTGCCGCTCTTGATGGCGATGCAGTCGTCGCCCACCGAGAACTGACAGCCAAGGATGCGGACAAAGCCGCAGCTCTCGGGATCGAAACCGTCGGTGTTGTGGGAGTTCTTGGGGCCCTCGATGGACAGGCAGAGCGCATCGACGTGCTCGCACAGGATGGGGTGGATGTTCCACGCCGGGCTGTTGCGGACGGTGAAGCCGGCCAAGCTCACGTTTTGGCACTCGGACAGGAAAATCATGCGCGGGCGGGCGACCTCGCGGCCCTCCTCAGGACGGAAGATGTTCTTAAAGTCCTTGTTCCACCAGTTGTCCTCGGCAAAATCAGTCTGACCGTCGATCGCGCCGCGACCATAGATGCACACGTCGTGCACGCTCAGACCCGTAAAGGTAGAGCAGTAGGTCGAGAAGCTCTCGCCCTCCCAGCGGCCCAGGGGCAGCATATCGGTGCCAGCATACCCAGCACCCTCGTCGCCCGTGACCGTACCGGGGATGTAGGCAAGCGCCGCACGATCGTGGCGAGCCAGCAGCACCGCTCCCTCGGCGAGCTCGATGTTGATATTGCTCTTAAGGAAGAGGGACTTGATACGATAGCTGCCGGCGGGAATCAGCACGCGCCCGTCCTTGGGACAGGCCATGATGGCAGCCTGGATGTTGGTGGTGTCATCATGCTCGGCATCGCCCTTGGCGCCACAGTCGCGAACGTTGATGGTAAAGGGCTCAGCCGGCGTGGTGACACCTACGCTCAGCTCACGCTCGCCACAAACAAAACGAACCAGGTTGCGCTTGCCGGGGGCCAGGCCGTCGACATAGGTCTCGACCGTATTCGTGGTACCGGCGGGCTCGTCGTTGACAAAGATCTCCCACGTATCGGCACAGGTAAAGTAGCCGCCGTCGTCAAGCTCGATCACGGCCGCACGGGCGTTGCGCCAGATAACGTTCGTCTCCATGGATTTCTCCCTCAAAAAGATGCTCTAAAGGCAAATTGTACGCTGTTGAAAAAGGGCCGTGCCTGCCGGCGGAATTCCGGTGGCACGGCCCTGTGATTTGGACGATATGTCGGCCTTACTCGGCGGGGGTTACGCTACCGTCCTGGAAGCCAACGTTATTGTGGGCAAAGCAGTCCTCGTACTTAAAGCCGGAGAGCTCCTCGCAAAGCGCCTTGACCTCGGGCTTGACGTCGGCCATCTTGCCGCCCTCCTTGACGCGGCGGATCTCGTCGCAAAGGACGTCGCACTGCTCCTTGTCAATCTTGATGCCGCGGGCAAGGACAGCCGCGAGCAGGAAGAAGCCGGCGCAGCCGATGAGCATGTAGCCGCAGATGTACAGAGGCACGGTGGCGGGCTGGGTCACGGCGTCGCTGTTGCCGGCGGTCTGAATGAAGCCGGAGGCAGCAAGGACGATGGCCCATGCGTTAACGGCGATAGCCTGGGCGATCTGCTGGCAGAGCTGCTGAGCGGAGCTGTAGATGCCCTCGCGACGACGCAGGGTGATGAGCTCATCGACATCGGGGATGTAGTTGAGCAGAACATCGGGCAGGTACTGGAAGCCGACGTAGAAGAACTTCCAGATGGCGAAGATGATGGGGTAGGCGATCATGGCGATGGCGACCGTGGAGGTGCCATTGATCTGACCAAAGGCGAAGTAGTTGTAGGCGATGATGCACGCAGCGCAACCGACGTTGGCCAGGTACCAAGACTTGTGGAAGCCCTTCTTGGCCATGAGAGCGACCCAGATGGCGGTGCAGACGATAGCGACGACCTTGCCAGGCATCTCCATCACGGACTCGTAGGACTTAGGAATCTGCAGGCAGTAGACGATGAAGAAGGACAGGCAGGCAGACCAGCAGGCAGCAGCGAGCTTCGTGGAGACCTGTGCGTACAGGACCTTGCGGAAGGACTTGTTGCGGAAGGTGGAGATTACGTCGATGAAGAACTTCTTGATACCCTCGCCGACGCTCTCGATCTTCTCCTGAGCGACCTCCTCGGGGGTGTGCTCCCACGTGGACAGGTACACACAAAGCAGCGAGATTGCCATGACCGAAGCGTTGATCGTAGCGATGATGAAGTAGCTGAACGGGTTGGTCTCGCCGAAGGTGCCAAAGCCGAAGCCCACAAGTGCAGCCATCAGGAAGCCGGCGGCGTTACCAAAGAGATGCTTGTAGCCGGTGAGGTACGTACGCTCCTTGAAGTCGTCGGTCATCTCGATGGTAAGCGGCGACAGGTTGGCGGTGCAGAACGTATACGCGACGTTGTAGATCAGGTACAGCACAAAGTAGTACGGGAAGCCAAACGGCGTAGCCACGAAGATGAGCGGCTCGGCGATCATCATCGGGATGGCCAGCAAGATCCAGAAACGACGACGACCAAAGATGCGGCCAATCTTGGTGGCATAGAAGTTATCGGCCACAAAGCCCATCAGCGGGCAAAGAATGGCGTTGACATAGATGGCAAACGAGCTGATCAGTGCAGCCTCGCCTGCGGACAGGCCACACTCCGTGGACAGGAACAGCACCATGTAGCTGTGCGTAAAGGTCAGGGCACCGGAATTGAGCATACCGCCCATACCAAAGCCCAAGCGCGTCCAGAATGTGATCTTACGCTTTTTTCCGATCTTATTAGTCATCGAGCTCCCTCTCTTTTCTCGATTGTCTTGCAACAAGACATTTGAGTCCACACTGACATCTGTCTGCTTGGCGTTCAGGGTGAACGTTTAGCTAGATTATGCGCGATTCCTTACGAGAGGTGAACGTTCACTTGCATATTATCCCCGAACGGTCGATTTTTACCGCCGAACGGACACAATTGAGATCCTCACACCTATTTTCTGCTGGTAAGGGTGCCATGCTGGACAGCCATAAGATAGGTGAACGTTTATCAGATTTTCCAACATATTCACTTAACCACGAAACGAAAAAGCCCCGCCGGGAACACTCCCGACGGGGCCGATGACATCGCGCTATGCTTGGGCGCACTTGCCGCTACAAGCAGACGCCGTCCTTCCAGATACTGATCTCGTGACAGCCACGGCGCTCGGCACTCGTGAGCTTACCGCTCGCCGTCTGTAGCACCAGCTGGTACAGATCGTGGGCGGCCTCGTCGAGCGTGCGCTCACCCGTGGCAATCACGCCGGCGTTAAAGTCCATCCAGTTGGCCTTGTGGTCGCACAGACGCTGATTGGTGAACACCTTGAGCGTAGGCGCCGGCGCGCCAAACGGTGTGCCGCGGCCGGTCGAGAACAGAATCACGTGGCAGCCGGCAGCCGTCAACGCCGTGGTGGATACCATGTCGTTGCCCGGACCGCACAGCATGTTCAGGCCGTGTTTAGTTGCCCGGCCGGCATACGGCAGCACGTCGACGATGGGGGCAGACCCGCCTTTTTGCACGCAGCCGCAGCTCTTGTCCTCGAGCGTGGTAATACCGCCGTCCTTGTTGCCGGGGCTCGGGTTCTCGTAGACAACCTCGCCGTGGCTAATAAAGTAGTCCTTAAAGCCATTGAGCATGTCGGAGGCAGCGTTAAAGACCTGCTCGTTCTCGCAACGGTCGAGCAGGATGCTCTCCGCGCCAAACATCTCGGGCACCTCGGTAAGCACCGACGTGCCGCCGCGGGCGACAACCATATCGCTCACGCGACCGATCGTGGGGTTGGCGGTAATGCCCGAAAGGCCGTCGGAGCCGCCGCACTTAAGTCCAATAACCAGCTCGGAGGCCAAAATGGGCTCGCGCTTGGCCTGCTTGGCGAGGTCTGCCAGCTCGGCCAGAATCTTGTGGCCCTCGATCTGCTCGTCGGCTACATCCTGGCAGGTGAGAAAACGAACGCGCTCGTGATCGAAGTCACCGAGCTCGTCGAGCACCTGCTGATGCGTGCAGTTCTCGCAACCGAGCGACAAGAACAGCACGCCCGCGGCGTTTGCGTGACGCGACAGTGCCACCAGCAGACGACGGGTCTGGGCATGGTCGGCGCCGGTCTGCGAGCAACCGAACGGATGCGGGAAGTAGTAGACGCCCTCCAGCGAGCCATCGACCAGATCCTGGGCCTGCTCGCACATGGCACGGGCGACTTCGTTGACACAGCCGACCGTGGGGATGATCCACAGCTCGTTGCGCGTCGCGGCACGACCGTCGGCGCGGCGGAACCCCATAAAGGTCTCGGGCTCAACCGACTCAACGACCGGATGCGTGGGGTTGTAGGTGTACTCGACCTCGCCCGAAAGGTTGGTCTTGACGTTATGTGTATGAAGCCACTGACCGGGCTGGACATCGCCCGTCACATGGCCGATAGGAAGGCCGTACTTGATGACGTCCTCCCCCGCGGCAATCGAGCGCACGGCCATCTTATGACCCTGCGGAATATCCTCCGCGGCCACGACCTCGCCCACCCCGGGAACCGCGACGGCGGTGCCCTTGGCAAGCGGCGACAGCGCGACGATCACGTTGTCGGCCAAATTGATCTGGATAGTGTTCATTGCAAATGGTCCTAACCCTACAGGTTGAGCAGAAGTCGAGGTGTGGGTACGCCGTCCCGCGCCCGCGTCTGCGCCGGAAATTTACGCCTGAGCGTTGGCGAAGGCCTGCTTGGCGCCCTCGGCACGCACGACGGCGAGCGCGCTGACGACAAACTCCTCAAGACCCGCGATCTGCGTAAGGTCCTCGCCCCACATCTGCTCGTTGGTGAGCACGTCGTGCACCAGCTGGGCATCGTCGGCGCCGGCATGGGCGGCGTAGAAGTCGAGCACGAAGGCGTCGTCCTGAGCGGTGTACTCGGTGCCGTCGGCACGACGCAGGTGCAGGCCGTCGCCCTCGCGGGACACGAGCTCCTGCGTGTAGAAGGAGATGAGCGTAGCGAGGCTCGTCGCCAGGCACTTGGGCAGGTTGCCGGTCTCGGCAACGTAGTCCTTGAGCGTGGGCAGGTCGCGAGCGCGCCACTTAGCCGTGGAGTTGAGGCAAATGGAGAGCAGCGCGTGGTCGATAAACGGGTTGTCGAAGCGGTTTTCGACGGCGGCGGCAAAGGCCTTGCAGTCCTCGACATCCAGGTCGGCGGCAAGCGTCGGAATGACCTCGTCGTAGAGCATGGTGTTCATGAAGCCGCGAATGGTCTCGTCATGCATGCAGTCGCGCACGATATCAAAGCCGGCAACCCAGGAACCCGGAACGAAGGCGGTGTGGGCACCGTTGAGGATGCGGACCTTACGCTTTTTGTACGGGGTGACATCGGGGGTCACAAAGACGCCGGGGAGACCGGCCTTCACAAAGGGAAGATTCTCGGCAAGCGACTCGTCGCCCTGGATACCCCACATCTGGAAGGGCTCGCGCACGGCCAGGAAGGGATCCTCATAGCCCAGACGCTCGGCCACGGCAGCGGCCTCCTTAGGATCGCGGATGCGGCCGGGGACGATGGTGTCGACGAGCGTGGTGCAGACGGTGCAGTCGTTGGCCATCCATTGCGCAAACTCGTCCTCCCAACCCCAGTCGCTCACGTACTGGTTCATGATGCGCAGCAACTCCTCGCCGTTGTGATCGATGAGCTCGCAGGCGAGGACGATGACGCCCGGCTTACCGGCAGCCCAGCGGGTGTGGAGCACCTGGGCAAGCTTGGCGGGGAAGCTCGCAGGTGGCATGTCGTCGGCCTTGCAGGACGGGTCATAGGCGATACCGGCCTCGGTGGTGTTGGAGACGATGATCTCTAGGTCGTCGGAGACAGCGACCTCCATCATGGCGCGGTAGTCGTCCTCACGATACGGGTTAAGGCAGCGGCTGCAGGCGCTGATCACGCGGGACTCGTCAACCGTGTTGCCGTTCTCCTTGCCGCGCACCAGCACGGTGTACAGGTCGTCCTGGGCATTGATACCGTCGGCAAAGCCAAAGGCACCGCTGATGGGCTGCACCATGACGACCTTGCCGTTCCAGCCGGTGGCCTCGTTGCCCATGTCAAAGAAGCGGTCGACGAAGGCGCGCAGGAAATTGCCCTCGCCAAACTGCAGAACCTTCTCGGGAGCATCCTTGGGCAGCAAATAGCCCTTGTAGCCGATCTTCTCGAGCGCATCGTAGCTGATGTTCTCCATCTATGTGTCTCCTTAGATGTCTGTTAGCGTGCAAGCAAAACGGGGCTCCGCGTGTGGCAACGGCGCCCAGGGTTCGATGTGATTCGATGCGGGTTTATGCCTCGACGGTGTCCAAATCAAAGCCAAAGTAGCGGACCGCGTTGTTGTAGCTGATGTCGCGCACGATATCGCCCAGCAGCTCCATGTCGGCCGGATACTTGCCCTGCTCGACCCACTCGCCGATCACGCTGCACAGCACGCGACGGAAGTACTCGTGACGCGGGTAGGACAGGAAGGAGCGGGAGTCGGTAAGCATGCCCACAAAGTTGCCCAGCACGCCCTCGTTAGCCAGAGCCGTGAGTTGCTCGCGCATGCCGACCTCGTTGTCGTTGAACCACCAGGCGGAGCCGTTCTGGATCTTACCGGCGGTCGGAGCCTCCTGGAAGCAGCCCATGACGGTATCGATCATGGTGTTATCGATGGGGTTCAGGCTGTACAGGATGGTCTTGGGCAGGCCGCAGGTCTCCTGGATGGAGTTGAGGAAATCGGCGAGCTGGTCGGACGGCGTGTAGTTGGAGATGCAGTCGTAGCCGGTGTCGGGACCGAGCTTGGCGAACATGGCGCCGTTGTTGTCGCGCTTGCAGCCAAAGTGCAGCTGCATGGCCCAGCCCAGACGGACATACTCACCGGCAACGAACTGCATAAAGGCAGTCTTGTACTTGAGGACTTCTTCCTCGGTGAGCGGCTCAGCAGCCAGGCCCTTGGCAAAGATGGCCTCGATCTCGTCGGCAGTAGCCGGGACGTACATAACGTAATCGAGTGCGTGGTCGGAGGCGCGGCAGCCCAGCTCGTGAGCAACGTCGTAGCGCTTGGAAATGGCGGACTTCATGCCCTCAAAGTCGCCGACCTCAACGCCGGCAACCTCGGAGAGGTGCCTGCAGTAGTCGGCAAACTCCTGGCCACGCTCGATGCGCAGGGCGGCGTCGGGGCGCATGGCGGGAACGACCTGAACGTCAAAGCTGTCGTCGGCTGCAATCTTCTTGTGCCACTCAAAGCTGTCGGCGGGGTCGTCAGTAGTGCAGATCATGCGAACGTTGGACTGCTTGATCAGGTTGCGGCAGGTGAAGCTGTTCTCGGCGAGCTTGGCGTTGGCAAGGTCCCAAACCTCCTGGGCAGTTTTGCCGTTGAGGACGCCCTCGTAGCCAAAGTAGCGCTTAAGCTCCAGGTGGCTCCACTCAAAGACGGGGTTGCCGACGCAGCGACCCAGGGTCTCGGCCCACTTTTGGAACTTCTCGCGAGCAGGGGCGTCGCCAGTGATAAAACGCTCGTCGACGCCGTTGGCACGCATCAGGCGCCACTTGTAGTGGTCGCCGCCCAGCCAAACCTCGGTGATGTTCTCGAAACGCTTGTCCTCCCAAATCTCCTTGGGAGAAATGTGGCAGTGATAGTCGACGATGGGCATGCCCTCGGCAAAGTTGTGGAACAGCTCCTCGCCGGTCTTAGTGCTCAGCAGGAAATCCTGATCGTCCATAAAGTTTTTCATCAAACAGCCCCTTTGCTGGCAACGCGGGCGCACGGCGCGCTCGTTATCCTTTAGGTGAACGTTCACTATACTAATCCATTGCAACTCAAAAGGTGAACGTTCACCTAACCACCATGGGGTGAACGGTAGGTTTTGCCCGTTCAACGGTTGCCGGAGCCGTGACTTGCATGTATTGCGGACTGGTTGGCGTCCCCGAACACCGAACTTGAGCGCTTTTGCTCAGGTGGGTCATGTCCCGACGTAC
Organism: Collinsella aerofaciens; assembly: GCA_048193585.1. GTDB lineage: Bacteria > Actinomycetota > Coriobacteriia > Coriobacteriales > Coriobacteriaceae > Collinsella > Collinsella aerofaciens_CK. The sequence goes on from DBFAAM010000039.1 coordinate 38,686, forward strand.
ATTTTTGGGAGTATTCAGCATTGGAGCGCGCCGTGCGCCATCCTCAGCGTCCTATTTGGAACGCAGATAGCGCCCGATCGGCATAAAAAGTGCCCCCGATGGCAAATTACGCCATCGGGGGCACTTAAAACAGTCGTTCTGCACCTCATTCAGGGCATGCCAATGCTGAATACTCCCAAAAATGCACGTCGCAAGAGGGGGTACCTGCTCAATCGGCTAAATACCCGCAAGTTCGCAGTAGCGGTCGACATTGCTGGCAAATACCATCTCGACGGCGCCCTTCTGGACGGGCACCGTCGGGGTCCTTCCCCACAGCAGATAATCGCCCAGCGTCTTAGCGCCGCGATACGCCAGGCTCGTCGGGTCCTTATAGACAATATTGGTAAAGATACCGCGGCGCAAGGCCAGAGCACTTTCGGGAAACAGGTCGTTGCCGATCACCATGACCTGACCGGCCTTGCCGGTCGAGACGAGCGCGTCGGCAACCACTTCGGAACCAACGGCAAAAACGCTACAGATAAGTTCGGGGGCGTCCGGCGCACTCAAGCGCTTTTCGAGCTCATGCTCGAGTTGTTTGACTTGCGCATGAGCACCTGCAAGATCCTCAACCTGCCATGGAATATCACGTTCGCGCAGGTAATTGTGGAAGGCGCGGGCGGTTAGATAGTGCGAATCGGTATATGGGTCGCCTGTCAAAAGGAGCACGCGGGCGTCGGCCCCAGAAGCATGGACCAGGTTTGCCGCCTGCTCGGCCATAAGGCTGCCTGCCGTCGAATAATCGGCCAAGCTCGCACCCAAACGATTCAAATGCGGACGGTCGCCGTCGACAAGCTCAATCGTCACGCCCGCCTCGGCGATCTGCCCCAAAAGCTCAGTCGCACGATCGTCGCCCGGCGCATAGGCGAGCAAGCCATCAATCTTCTCGCCCACCTGCAGACGCTCGTCGATTTGCTCGAGTGCATCAGCGTAGCCGCCCACGCCAAATTCAACGCGCTCAACCGTAATGCCCCGGTCGATGACCTCCTGTTCAAAGCGATTGCAGCCTTCCCACAGGTAACGGAAAAAGTACGCCCCCTCGCGCGATGCGCGGGGCAGGCAAAACACCAGATTGATATCCTTGCGGCGCAGGCTTGAGGCACTTGTGTTGCGGTGATAGCCCATGGCCTCGGCCTTGGCGTTCACCTTGGCGCGCACGGATTCGCTCACGCCGACCTTTCCCGTCAGAGCCTTGTGCACGGTATTGATGGAAACGCCAAGCTCGGCGGCTATGTCCTTCATGGTTACGCGAGCGCTCATGCGGTTACTCCGTTATAGATAAGTTGCCAATTAATAGTCCAGTTAACGATACCCCAAAAATACTCTTCAACTCACCGCGCTCGCGCCCAAATGCGCAAAGCACCCCGCGAACGGATGCTCGCGAGGTGCTTGGATGTCTGGACCTTATTTGATACCGCGGCCCAAGTCTTCGGCGATTTTGTCTACGCCCTTAAGCGCGGCGCAGGTCTTTTTGTTGGAGCAATGCCCTGTGCAAACGCCACCCTGAGCGCAGTCGGCGCAGGTGCCCTTGCGGTAGATGCGCACGCACACGGCGACAAACGCAATACCGATAACAGCCAGTACAACAATATCGATAGGTGCCATAGCAAGCCTCCTCTAGTTAACCATCACTTACTTTACCCCATTCTCCACCTACCAAAAAGGGACAGGTTTATTTTGGTCGGTTTTATCTGCGGAAACGTCACATCTCCCCCACCAAAAAGCCCGAGTGTCGCTGGGACACCCGGGCTCGTGGAAAGGGGTTAATCCTTATTCGGACTTAAGCGGAAACTGCGGCGGAAGCAGTGTTGGTCTCGTCCTCGTCGGTCCATGCATGCTTGGGCATGGGACGGAAGATCTGGAAGAGCATCGCAACCAGCAGCACGATGGCCACAATCGTCCAGATACCAAACTGTCCAAGAACAAACAAGTTGTAGAACTGGTTGATGAACAGGCCGATCACCCAAGCGAAGGCGCACTCGTAACCGATGGCGATCGCAGTCCACTTGCCGGAATCCATCTGGTTGCGGATGGTGCCAATGGCGGCAAAGCACGGAGCGCACAGCAGGTTGAAGGCGCCGAAGGCAACGCAAGCGCCCATGGTGGGGAACATGCCGGCAAACGCGGTCCACAGGCTCGGGTCGGTCTCGCCCGCGTCGGCGACGGACAGCAGCGAGCCGGCGGTGGCGACGACGTTCTCCTTGGCGACGAGGCCAGAGACAGTCAGCGCGGTGGCCTGCCAGGTGCTAAAGCCGAGCGGGGCGAAGATCCAAGCGACCAGGTTGCCCAGCATGGCAAGCACGGAGTAGTCCATAAACTCCTCGGGGATGCCGTCCATCGCAGGCAGGAAGCCAAAGGAACCGTTATAGCTACCAAAGTTGGAGAGGAACCAAACGACGACGGTGGACGCAAAGATGACCGTGCCGGCCTTCTTGATAAAGGCCCAGCAGCGCTCCCACACGTGCAGCGCCCAAGAGCGGATCGCCGGGAAGTGGTAGGCAGGAAGCTCCATAACAAACGGCGTCGGGCGACCGGCGAAGAGCTTGGTCTTTTTGAGCATGAGGCCCGAGGCGATGACGGCAAAGACGCCCAGGAAGTAGAAGAGCGGACTGATCCACGCGGCGGTGGTGGAAGAATCGCCGATGATGGAACCCATGAGCAGGGCGATGATCGGCAGCTTGGCGCCACAGGGAATAAACGTGGTGGTCATGACCGTCATGCGGCGGTCCTTCTCGTTCTCGATGGTCTTGGTGGCCATGACGCCGGGGACGCCGCAGCCCGAGGACACGAGCATGGGGATGAACGACTTACCGGACAGGCCAAAGCGGCGGAACACGCGGTCCATGATGAAGGCGACGCGAGCCATATAGCCGCAGTCCTCCAGGAAGGACAGCATCACAAAGAGCAGGAACATCTGCGGCACAAAGCCGAAGATGGCGCCCAGGCCGCCAACGATACCGTCGCAGACCAGCGAATCGACCAGGCCGCCGTCCTCGGTGCCACCCGCCACGAGGGCATCGTGCACCATGGTGGTGATACCCGGGACATAGGGGCCGTACTGTGCCGGGTCGACCGAGTCGGCGTCGTCACCCGCGGCCTCGACAGCCGCGTCGTAAGCGTCGCGGCCCTGACCGAGCACGTACCAGCCGTCGGTGCCGAAGAGCTGGTCGTTGGTGAAGTCCGTCACCGTGCCACCCAAGGTGGAAACGGCGATGTAGTACACGCAGAACATGATGACGACAAAAATCGGCAGGCCCAGGATACGGTTGGTAACCACGCGGTCGATCTTCTCGGAGGTGCTCATCTTTGCCGAAGCCTTGGTGAGGCACTCGTCAATGATGTGGGCAATCACGCCGTAACGCTCGCCGGTGATGATGGACTCGGCGTCGTCGTCGCAGTCCTGCTCGCACTGGGCGACCAGCTGCTCCACGCGAGCGGCCTTCTCCTTGGTGAGGTTGATGAGCTTGCAGGCGTCCGCGTCGCGCTCAAACAGCTTGACAGCGTAGTAGCGGCGCTTGTTGGCGGGAACGCTCGCCGGCAGATTGTTCTCGATGTGGCCTAGAACGTCCTCGATGGAGGAATCGAACTTGTGCTCCGGCACCTGGCCCTTAGAAGCAGCGGACTTCTTGACTTGCTCGAAAAGCTCCTTGATGCCCTTGTTCTTAAGAGCCGAGATCATCATGACCGGACAACCGAGCTTCTTGGAGAGCTTGTCCGTGTCGATCTTGTCGCCGTTCTTCTCGACCAAGTCGGCCATGTTGAGGGCGACGACCACGGGCAGGCCGGTCTCGATAACCTGAAGCGCCAGGTACAGGTTGCGCTCGAGGTTGGTGGCGTCGACAACCTGGACGACGACATCGGGCTCGCCGCTCATGAGGTAATCGCGCGAGCATTGCTCCTCGGGGCTGTAGGGGGAAAGCGAGTAGATGCCAGGGAGGTCCGTGATGGTAACGTTCTTGTCGCTTAGGAGCTTGGCCTCCTTTTTCTCAACCGTGACGCCGGGCCAGTTGCCAACGTAGCCGTTGGCGCCGGTGATCAGGTTGAAAAGCGTGGTCTTGCCGCAGTTGGGGTTACCCGCCAGCGCGACATGGATCTGAGAATCCGCCATTCAATCCTTCTTCCTTGTGTGCCTGCGCTGCTTTCTCCGCGCAGGCTGGATAATGTGCTTCAAAGATGCTGCATTAAGTTAGAAAGACCTAACTTTATCTGCAGAAATATACGTCGCAAGCCCTTACTGGACCTCGACGACGGCCGCCTCCTCCTTGCGGATGGAAAGCTCGTAGCCGCGCACGTTGATCTCGACCGGATCACCGAGCGGCGCGACCTTCACGACCTTGAACGAAGTGCCCTTGATGAGCCCCAGGTCCATAAGGTGGCGGCGAAGCGCACCCTCACCGTGAAGCTTGACGATGGTGGAGCTCTCGCCCACCTTAACGTCACCCAACGTCTTCATTTACTTGTCCCCCTTTCAGTGCGTACAGAAATGCCGTCGACTAACCGACAGTCATGATGTGCATGGCAACCTTGGAATCGATGCCAAAGCGTGCGCCCAGCACCGTGACGATGATATTGGCGCCACTCGAGCTCACCACGTGGATTTCGTTGCCCTCGACAAAGCCGAGGTCCTTGAGGTGGTGCTTCATGTCCTCATTGCCCTTTACACGAGACACGCGCACGGTTTCGCCCGCTTTTACCATCGAAAGCGGCATGGCCGGCATCTGCGGTCCGCAAGACATGAGTTGCTCCTAACGTCAGTTCGTCCTCAACATCGACGCGTAAAAAGTTAACCACGTCTATGTTCGCTATAGTAAACTAGCACGTGGTTAACTTTTTGGAAAGGGTCCCCATTCAGATTTCGAAAAAGTTTCCTATACGAAACAAAAAGGCGCGGCAAAGGACCATCCTTTACCGCGCCCTATCATGCTTAGAGCGAGAGATTTCTGATCGATGTGACACAGGAGGCCTCATCCACGCCCGAAACGCGGAACACGATGTCCTCGCCACATTCGCCACAGAGTGCCATGAGCCCTATAACGTCGCGGCCGTCAGTATGGCGGTCGCCGATGCTGACCGACACGTCGCTACGATGCTTGGCAATGATGTCATAGAGCAACGCAACCGGGCGGGCATGTAGTCCCAACGGATCTTTAATCGTCTTTGTAAACTCGACCATGTCCCCTCCCACGACATCGCACATTCGGCCGGCAAACCCAGCCACGTGGTAGTTATTGTAGCGTTAGATGCTTGTTGAGGGCGGGACGGAAATCGCATCCCATTTCGAGCGTCAATGATGGGACACAGTTTCCGCCAGAAGGCTCAACCGGAAAGTGCGACCCGTTATTTGGCTGGATTCTGGGACGCAGTTTCCGCTGAGCGACCCTGGCGGAAAGTACATCCCATTCTGGACGCAAATTCCGGGACGCAGTTTCCTCGACGTCCGGTCACCCCATGCCCTCACAACCTCGGCGCATAAAAAACGAGGGAAGGCACGCGTCCTTCCCTCGTTACGGGCAATATGTAGCCGCTTGCCTACATCAGGCGCAGGCTGACGTCCTTGAGCTGGGCGCCACTAACGGTACTCGGGGCACCCGACATGAGGTCGGAGCCGCTGGCCGTCTTGGGGAACGCCATGACGTCGCGGATGGAGTCGGAGCCGGTAAGCAGCATGCACACGCGGTCCAGGCCCAGAGCAAAACCGCCCATCGGGGGCGCACCAAACTTGAGCGCCTCCATGAGGAAGCCGAACTGAGACTCGGCACGCTCCTCGGTAAAGCCCAGGAGCTTGAGCATGGACATCTGCATCTCGGCGTTGTGGATACGCATGCCGCCGCCACCGGCCTCAAAGCCGTCCATGACAAAGTCGTAGGTGCAAGAACCGGCTGCCAACGGGTCAGCCTCGATCTTGGCGATGTCGGTCTCGGTCGGCAGAGTGAACGGCTGGTGCTCGGCGGCATAGGCCTTGCGATCCTCGTCCCAATGGAACAGCGGGAAGTTGACGACCCACAGGAAGTCGTGACCCTCGCGCTTGATCTCGAGCGCATTGGCCATGTGGGAACGCATGCCGCCCAGGATCTCGTCGGAGAGCAGGCGCGGGCCGGCGGCGAACATCACAAGGTCGCCGGGCTCGACGTCCATGCGCTCGCGCAGAGCCGCCATCTCCTCGTCCGAGAAGAACTTGACGATGGGGCTGTTGATGGAGCCGTCCTCACGGAAGGCGATCCAAGCCAGGCCCTTGGCGCCAAACGTGGAGGCCACGCCGGCAAGCTTATCGATCTTGGCACGTGCCCAGACACCGGCGCCCTTGGCGTTGATAGCCTTGACGACAGAGCCCTCCTCGTTTGCGGCAGTCGCAAAGACCTTGAACTTGGAGTTGGCAAAGATGTCGGTCAGGTCGACCAGGTGCATGCCATAGCGGGTATCGGGCTTGTCGGAGCCATAGGTGTCCATGGCCTCCCAGTAGTCCATGCGGCGCAGCGGCGTGGGCATCTCGACGCCCATGCGGCCGAAGGCGTCGGCCAGGACCTCTTCGAGCGCGCTCATGACATCGTTCTGGTCCACGAAGGACATCTCGATATCGACCTGGGTGAACTCGGGCTGACGGTCGGCACGCAGGTCCTCGTCGCGGAAGCACTTGGCAACCTGATAGTAGCGCTCGACGCCACCGACCATGAGCAGCTGCTTCAGGAGCTGCGGGGACTGCGGCAGGGCATAGAAGTTGCCCGGCTGAATACGGCTGGGAACGATGAAGTCGCGAGCGCCCTCGGGCGTGGACTTGAACAGGGAGGGCGTCTCGACCTCCATGAACTCACGGTTGTGCAGCGCCTCGCGAATGGCAAAGGTAAAGTCGGAGCGCAACTTGAGGTTGGCCATCATCTCGGGACGGCGGAGGTCCAGATAGCGATAGCGCAGGCGGGTATCCTCGCTGGTCTCGATGCCGTCCTCGATCTGGAACGGCGGGGTGACGGATGTGTTGAGCACCTCGGCGTGGTCGGTCAGGACCTCGATCTCGCCGGTCGCGAGCTTGGTGTTGGTGGTCTCCTCGCCACGGGCGCGCACGACGCCGTGAATCTTGATGGGCCACTCGGGACGCATAGTCTCGGCGATCTTAAAGGCGTCGCCGTCGGAGTGCTCGGGGTCGAAGGTGAGCTGCGTGATGCCCTCGCGGTCGCGAAGGTCGCAGAAGATAAGGCCGCCGTGGTCGCGGCGACGGCTCACCCAACCGGTGAGGGTGACCTCTTCGCCCACGTTCTCGCGGCGAAGCTCGCCGCAGGTACGGGTGTGCATGGAATGCTCGTCGATGGGACGGGTCTGGCTCATACCAGTGATCCTCCTTTATGGATCTGTGCCGCCCCGTGTCGTTCCGGGCGGCGTCGTACAGATTTGCCCAGCCTGCGTAAACCGCGCAGCCGGACATGGCGTTCTATCTTATCGCACCCGCGTCGATGTGCCGCGAAAAAGTAGCTCCTGCCCAAAGACTTGACGGAGACGAAACAATTGACGCACCGCGGCACCCGCCCGCGCTCGTCGCGTGCGACAATATGCCCCAATAAAACAGCACTTGGAAAGGCCCGTCATGACTGCACGCCTCATCGTTATGGATATCGACTCCACGCTCATCAACCAGGAGGTCATCGACCTGTTGGGCGAGGAGGCCGGCGTAGGCGAGCAAGTGGCGAAGATCACTGAGCGCGCCATGCGCGGCGAACTGGACTTTAAGCAGGCGCTCGAGGAGCGCGTGGGGCTGCTTGCCGGCTTGGACGAGAGTGTGTTCGAGCGCACCTTTGAGCGCGTGACGTTTACCCCCGGCGCGCTGGAGCTTGTGCGCTCGGCGCACAGCAAGGGCTGGAAGGTCGGCGTGGTAAGCGGCGGCTTTCACGAGGTCGCCGATAAGATCGTGGCCGCCGCGGGCATCGACTTTTGCCTCGCTAACCGCCTGGAGGTCGTGGACGGCCAGCTCACCGGTAAGCTGGCGACAGACATCGTGACCAAGGAGTCCAAGCTCATCCAGCTGCTGGACTGGGCGGTTGAGTGCGGTGTCGATATGGCCCATACTGTCGCAATCGGCGACGGCGCCAACGACATCCCCATGATTCAGGCCGCGGGCACGGGCATCGCGTTTTGTGCCAAGCCTAAGACGCGCGAAGCCGCCCCGTTTGCCATCGACGAACGCAACCTGATGCTCGCCATGGACATCATCCTGCGCGACTAGTCGATCCGTCTAACAATTCAATTAGTCTGTCCTATAGTTTCCGAACAATTTTATCTTAGTGTTCGGAAACTTACCCTTGAGTGCTAGACTTTGCACCGTCGAAGGGAACATATATGGATAAGCAAGATCTTGAGCAATTGCTGAGCGATGTTGCCGACGGAGCAGTTGCCCCGGCAGTCGCCCTCACACGCATCCAGACGGCGCCGACCGCCGATCTGGGTTTTGCGCAGCTCGATCTTTCGCGCGGGGTGCGCCAGGGAGCCGGCGAGGTTGTCTACGGTGCCGGTAAAACCGCCGAGCAGATTGCCGCCATTATCAAAGCACTGCACGATGCCGGCCAGGAACGTATCCTGGTCACGCGCCTGGACGCCGAAAAAGCGGCCCGTACCTCGGAGCTCCTCGACAACGGCATCGACCTGGGATATGTCCCGGACGCACAGCTCGCCCTCGTGGGCGGCAAGCCCTCCCCTACCGGCAACGGACGCATCGTCGTCGCCTGCGCCGGCACGAGCGACTTGCCCATCGCCGAAGAGGCAGCACTGACGGCCGAGTTCTATGGCAACGAGGTCGACCGCCTCTACGACGTAGGTGTCGCCGGCCTGCACCGCCTGCTCGCACATGCCGAGGAACTTGCCCAGGCACAGGTGGTCATCGCCATCGCCGGCATGGAGGGCGCGTTGGCGAGCGTTATCGGCGGTCTGGTGAGCTGTCCGGTCATCGCCGTTCCCACCAGCGTGGGTTACGGCGCAAGTCTTGGTGGCGTAGCCGCGCTGCTCGCCATGCTCAACTCCTGCGCCAGCGGCGTTTCGGTCGTCAATATCGACAACGGCTTTGGTGCCGCCTACCAGGCAAGTCTTATTAATCATCTGAGCGCCGGCACACCCTGTGCCCGTTAAGGAGCATTCCATGTCCAACCATCAGCATACGCTTATCATCGACGGTACCTCGGGCATCAGCGGCGATATGACCGTCGCGGCCCTGCTCGACCTGGGCGCCAGCGAGGAGCACCTGCGCGAACAGCTCGCCACGCTGCCGGTCGACGGGTTTGAGGTTGCCGTTACACGCGTAAACAAACACGGCATCGACGCCTGCGACTTTGACGTTCAGCTGACAGAGGAGCTCGAGAACCACGACCACGATATGGCCTGGCTCTACGGCAACGAAGCGGCTGCCGAGCACACACATGAGCATGAGCACCACCATCATGACCATGGCGAGCATGAACACGAACACTGCCACGAGCACACGCACGAGCATGACCATGAGGCCCACGGTCATGGCCACGAGGGTCACCATCACGCCCACCACCATCACCACCGTTCTTTGGCGGACGTCACCGCCATCATCGATGGCTCTCAGCTGAGTGATGGCGCCAAGCGTCGCGCGCTCGCCATCTTTACCGCGCTCGCCGCCGCCGAGGCCAAGGCCCACGGCAAAACGCCCGAGACCGTCATGTTCCACGAGGTGGGCGCTGTCGACTCCATCGTTGACATCTGCTCGGTCGCCATCTGCCTCGATGACCTGGGCGTCGAGGCTATTATCGTCGAGTCACTCTCCGAGGGTCACGGCACCATCCACTGTGCCCACGGCCTTATGCCCATCCCGGTGCCCGCCGTCGTCAACCTATGCCAAGCAGGCAATATCGCCCTCACGCCCGCACCGGTCGCCGGCGAGCTCGTGACGCCCACGGGCGCCGCCATCGTCGCCGCACTGCGCACGTCCGACCAACTGCCATCACGCTACCGCATCGAAGCCGTCGGCTACGGCGCCGGCAAGCGCCCCTACGAGGGTTGCTCCGGTACGCTCCGCTGCCTGCTCGTTCACGCGGACGCATAGCCATGGATGCCCGCAAGGCAAAAAGCCGCGCTGCCATCGTTGCGGCGTTCTCCGAGCTCCTGTGCGAGGAAGATTACGGCAAGATCACCGTCAGCGACATCATTGCTCGCGCCCATGTGGGTCGGGCGACGTTCTACGGCCTCTTCAAGAGCAAAGATGACCTGCTTGCCGAGCTCGTATGCGATATCTGCGCCCATGCGCTCGACGATGACGGTACGCCCCTCGATGACCCACTCGCACAGGTCGAGCATATCCTCAACAACCTCTGGGATCGTCGTCAGGGCGTTCGAGCCCTCGTTGCCGGCGCCGGCTCACGCGTCTTCGCCGACTGCTTACGCAAGACCATCATGTCACGAGCAGCCGAAACCGTCCCCACCGACCCAAACGGCCCCGCCGGCACCATGGACCGCAGCTTCTTACTACACCACATAGCCTCAAGCTTCGTAGCAACCGTCCAATGGTGGGCCTGGCACAACTTCCAAGCAGCCAAAGCCGACGTAGCCAAAGACTACCTATCAGCCATAAAACCTCTCTTCACTTAAGTAACAACCTCGTCCCAAATCATCGCCCCAACCCAAGCCGCCACGAATCCCAAAGTGTCACTCGCGCTTCAACGCCCCTACCAGCAACAAGCCCCTCCCATCCAAATTCAGATATATATGTTGGTTGCTTGTTCGAACGCAACTGGATTCCGGCAGGGTCCGGCATAGGTTAACTTTCCGCCGCACTCCGCACTGATATCTTCTGTATTGAAGACGCCGATGGCGCATCCATATACCATTGGCGTCGACACCATCAGATGCGGACCGCGCGGTGACCCCACACTCCGCTGGCGCCCACAGGGCTGCCCTCGTTTCCTGACATGT
>DBFAAM010000044.1:0-30004 GCA_048193585.1 Collinsella aerofaciens
GAAGCTAAGCCCCATCGCGCCGAGAGTACTGCGGGGCCAGCCCGTGGGAGGCCAGGGCGCCGCTGACCGGTGGACGGCACCGAGCCGTACGCTTGAACTGAGAAGGGGGAGGCCTCGCGGCCTCCCCCTTTTTTGCGTTTATGGGCTTTTGTCTCACATAGTAGCTGTGTTTTATAACCCTCGTTTGTCGCATCTTCTGTGAACGGGCTACAATAACTTAGTCTGTGCGATATGGAGGTGAACATGGCTGAAGCTGGTATCGGCGTTGATATCGTCGAGATTTCCCGCATGAAATCAATTCTTGAAAAGACGCCGTCGTTTGCTCGGCGTGTGTTTACCGAAGATGAGCGTGCGTATTGCGATGCGTCATCGCGCCCCGCCGCTCACTATGCGAGCCGCTTTGCTTCGCGCGAGGCGGTGCTTAAAGCTCTCGGCACGGGTTTTAGTCAAGGCGTGGGTCGCAAGGATGTTTCGGTAACGCGTGATAAACTCGGCAAACCGAAGGTGTTGCTTTCGGGCCGTGCTCTCGAGATCGCTCAAGAGCTGGGTGTTGTTGAGGTCGCTCTTTCCATTACGCTTACAGGAGACTTAGCCGTTGCGAATGCCATCGCGATTACCGAAGATGCTCGGCCTAAGCCAAAAGAGGAAAAGGTGAGCACCAAGAAACGCGTAGCGCAGACATTTAAAGAGGCTCGCTCTGTTTTAGATGAGCTTGAGCAGCTTCAGAATTCGGCATTGACGGAGCACCTGGGCGATGCTTCGCAAGATACGCTAGGAGCATAGATGAAACCGGTTTTGAGTACCGAAGAAGTCGTTCGTCTCGAGGATATCATCGAACGCGAAGGGACTTCGAAGGCCGAGCTTATGGAGCTAGCGGGTGAGTTTGCCGCCAACGAGGTCTTGAAGCTCAATCCCGATCGGGTTCTCTTTCTGGTCGGTTTTGGTAATAATGGCGGCGACGGTTGGGTTGCCGCCGATATCCTGAGCCATAAGGGTGTGGACGTGGATATCGTTTCTCCGGTTGAACCGGATGAGATTCCTGCTGCTCTGGCACGTCATGTTGCTCGTCGTACTGCCGGCCGCGATGTGCACGTTTGCGTCGGCCCTTCGCGTGACGAACTCGAGGTTTTGATCGATAAGGCCGATGTTGTTGTCGATGCCATTTTTGGTACCGGTTTTCACGGGAATCTGCGTGCGCCGTTCTCCATCTGGATTCCTACGGTCAATGAATGCGCCGATTGTGTCGTATCCATTGATGTCCCCTCGGGCCTGAATGCCGAGACGGGCGTTGTTGATGACGACTGCATTCGTGCCGAACATACGGTGACGATGATTGCGCCCAAGATTGGTTTGTATAGCGCCGATGGCCCTGAGTATGCTGGCGATTTGATCTGCGGCAATCTTTACGACCGTCTTGACGAGGTCATCGATGATGTCGACCACGCCGCCGAGATTGTCGAGCCCGGTGACTTAGTTGATTTCTTTGCTCCACTTCCTACGAATATCGATAAGTATTCCCGTGGCTCTGTGCTTATTGTCGCCGGATCTGCGCAATATCCTGGTGCTGCCATTATGGCGGCCAAGTCTGCAGCTCGCGCGGGTGCTGGTTACGTGGCAGTCGCGGCTCCTGACGCCTGCGCTAATCTTATTCGCATGGCACTTCCTTCGATTCCCGTCTTTGCTATTCCGTCTGATTCCCGCGGCTCCTTTGGCGCCGCTGCGCGCATGACGGTGTGCGAGATTGCAAAGAAGTACAGCTGCGTACTGTGCGGTCCCGGTATGACGACGTCTGCCGGCGCTATGCAGGTGGTTTCGGGCTTGCTCGAGCTTGATGTACCGCTTATTTTGGATGCCGATGCACTCAACTGCCTTGCTAAGATTGCCATTGACGGCATTGATAGTAACCCCGAGATGTATCGTCGCGAGCAGCCGTTGGTTATGACGCCGCACTATCGTGAGCTTTCGCGTCTGGTTGCCGGTGACGAGGTGAACGACCTTGGTACCGCGATTGCAGCCGCGCAGAAGGTTGTCTGGGCTGCAGGCTCCGACAATCTGGTGGTCATTGCCAAGGGGCCGACGACGGCTATCTGTGGCGTTGAGCGCGTTCTGTTGCCGCTCTCGGGTCCGGCTTCTCTGGCAACTGCCGGTTCGGGTGATGTTCTCGCGGGTATTTTGGCCGGCACGCTTGCCACCATGCGCGACGAGATGGATCGTTGGGAGTTGCTGTATTCGTACGCCGTCGCACTTCACAGCTACGCCGGTTTTGCCGCGGCGACGGAGTATGGTGAGAAGAGCGTTATCGCGACCGATCTTATCGACTTGATCGGTCCTGCCATGGAGCTGGCGGCAAAGGATGCGCTCGAAGATCTGGGAATCATGGACGAAGGGTCGGATGACTAATCATGAATAAAGCCGATTTGACGCGCTGGTCCTGGGTCGAGATCGACCGCGGGGCGCTCCGTCGCAACACGAGGGCCTATAAGAACTTGTTGAATCCACGTCAGCGCCTGTGCTGCGTGGTCAAGGCCGATGCTTATGGTCATGGAGCTGTTGAGTGCGCCAAGATCATGTATTCGGCCGGTGCCGACATGTTTGCCGTGGCGACGGTTAACGAGGGCGTTGAGCTCCGACAGGGCGGGATTACGAAACCCATCCTCATCCTAAGCGAGCCGCCTATCGAGGCCATTCCGACGTTGCTCGAGTTTGATATCATGCCCTCGGTCTATACGTCTGACTTTGCTCTTGCGTATGGCGAATGTGCCGTCGCGGCGGGCAAGGTGGGCAAGTATCATCTCGCCATCGAGACAGGTATGAATCGTATCGGCGTACACTACACACAGGTGCTCGACTTTGTCCGCGGTATTAATTTCCATCGCGGTATTCAGTGCGACGGCGTATTTACGCACTTCGCCACGGCCGATGAACCTTCGGGCTGGGACTACAAGCTGCAGTGTCAGCGCTTTACCGAGGCCGTTCAGGCCATTAAGGATGCGGGTTTTGAGTGCGGTATCGTGCACTGCGCCAACACGCCGTCCTCGATGCTCGACCCCTCGATGCATTTTGATATGATTCGCGCCGGCGTTGGCTTGTATGGCATGCAGCCGTGCGAGCTGAGTGGCCGCGTGATGCAGCTTGATCCCGTTATGAGCGTCCATGCGCGCGTGACGCGCGTGGCACACCCTGCGATGGGTGAGGGCGTGGGCTACGGTTTTACCTACCGCGTACCGCGTACGCGCGTTCAGATCTGCACGCTGCCGATCGGTTATGCCGATGGCCTATCGCGTACGCTTTCCAATCGTATGGATGTGCTGTATCGCGGCGAGCGCGTGCATCAGGTTGGCAATATCTGCATGGACCAGTTTATGGTCGCCATTCAGTCCAACCCGGCACACGAGATTCCCGAGGCCGAGTATGGTGACGAGATGATTATTGTCGGCCGCGATGGCGATGCCGAGATCACTATGGACGAGATGGCCCGACTGCGCGGAACGATTAACTACGAGGTCGCCTGCGGCTTTGGCATGCGTCTCGACAAGGTCTACGTGTAGGAGCCGCTATGGGCGTCATGCACATCCCCGGCCATACCCATCAGGCACCACGTGAGGTCGCACTCGAGGAAATTGAGGCCGTTCTGGGCGATTGTCACCTCTGCCAGCTCTACCAGTCGCGTCACAATATCGTGTTTGGCGTGGGAAACCCCCGCGCTCGTGTGATGTTTATTGGCGAGGCGCCGGGCCGCAATGAGGATTTGCAGGGCGAGCCCTTTGTGGGGGCGGCAGGCGAGGACCTCAACGGCATTTTGTCGCTGGCGGGGCTCAAACGCGAAGACGTCTACATTGCCAACGTGCTTAAGTGCCGCCCGCCGGGAAACCGCAATCCACGTCCCGAGGAAGTGCTGGCTTGCTCGCCGTTTTTGCGTGAGCAGATTCGAAGCATCTGGCCCGATATTATCGTGACGCTCGGCAACCCCGCGACGCACTTTGTGCTTAAGACCGAGATTGGCATTACTAAGCTGCGCGGCAGGTTCCACCAGATGGGGCATTTTGTAGTAATGCCCACGTTCCATCCGGCAGCAGCGCTACGCAATCCGGCGTGGCAGGAACTGCTGGAGGAAGACTTTAAGATGCTGGGCGACTATCTGGAGCGACATCCCGCACCAGAGGACGCCTCGGAATAATAAGGAGCATATATGTCCCTGGAGCGCCTGGGGGTAGG
The DNA here is from genome assembly GCA_048193585.1 of Collinsella aerofaciens. Taxonomy (GTDB): domain Bacteria; phylum Actinomycetota; class Coriobacteriia; order Coriobacteriales; family Coriobacteriaceae; genus Collinsella; species Collinsella aerofaciens_CK. Next base: position 4,216 of record DBFAAM010000044.1, read on the forward strand.
TACTTACAAAACGACTTGCGCTGCCGATACGGAGTACTTTGGCGAGCTAATTGCACCGTGCCTTGAGGACGGCGATGTGCTCATCCTGACCGGTGGCCTGGGGGTGGGCAAAACTCACTTTACCAAGGGCGTCTCGCGCGGGCTGGGCGATGAGCATATGGTTACGAGCCCTACGTTTGCGCTCATGGCCGTTCATGATCAAGGCCGTATTCCGCTGTTTCACTTTGATCTATACCGTCTGGAGCATGCCTACGAGCTCGAGGATACGGGCATTTTCGATGTGCTGGGCTATGAGGGTGCTTGCCTGCTGGAATGGGGCGAACAATTCCAAGACGAGCTGACGGATGAGTATCTTTCGGTGACGCTCAAGCGTGATGAGGGCGACAGTGATGTGCGAACGATAACGCTCGAGGCGCACGGTGACCGCGCAATGGAGCTTTCCCATTTGATTGATAAGGCTGTACAAGATGAGCTTGCATAACGACAACGCGCTGGTGGTGGCGCTCGATACCTCGACCGACATGCTTGCCTGCGCGGCAAGTTGGATTGATAGACAGACGGGCGAGACGAAGCTCGTGAGTGGCGACCACATGTGTCGCCGTCACGCCAACGTTGAGCTCGTGAATACCGTTGATGGTGTGCTGGCTCAGGCCGGTCTGGATCGCAGCGATGTTGGTTGCTACGTGGTCGGCCGCGGCCCGGGGTCGTTTACGGGTGTGCGCATCGGCATCTCCACTGCCAAGGGCCTCGCACGTGGTGCCAATGTTCCGCTGCTGGGCGCGTCGACGCTTGACGCTTGCGCTTGGACGGCGTGGAAGGCTGGCGTGCGCGGCAAGCTTGGTATCTTGGCCGATGCTATGCGCGGTGAGGTATATCCGGCGCTGTATATGCTGGTCGATGAGGGCCCCGAGCGTCAATTTGAGCGCGAACACGTGGTCAAGGCCGCCGTGGCGCTCGATGAGTGGCGCCAAGCGGCGGACTGGGACCAGGTTCGGCTGACCGGCGACGGTCTCGTGCGCTATGGCAAGCTGCTGGGTGAGGACGAGATCGCCCGCTGCGTGGAGCGCGACCTGTGGTGGCCTTCGGGCGAGGGCTTGCTGCTCGCGCACGCTGCGGGTGACGGCGATCCGGCTCGCGTCCTGCCGATTTACACGCGCCTTTCGGATGCCGAGGAAAACGAGCGCAAGCGCCTGGGCCTTGCCGAGAGCGCGCAGAGTGAGGTGACAGGTGTTGCCGACGAGCTCGCTGGGCGTCATCTGCAATTCCGCCCCATGGGCGCGGCGGATGCCGAGGGCGCGAGCGCACTGGAGACCGCCTGCTTTGAAGGCGCCGGACACGAGGCGTGGACGCCGGGCATGTTCTTGTCCGAGCTGGGCGAGGACGTTGCCGCTCCGCGTAGCTGGTGGGTGGCGCACGACGACGGTCAGTTGCTGGGTCTTGCCGGCGGCATGGTCGTCGACGGGGACGTGCAGATTATGGACGTTGCCGTCGATCCGACTCATCGCCGTGAGGGTATCGCCCGCAAGCTTCTGTCGCACGTGAGCTATGACGCGCAGATGCTCGGCTGCACCACGGCTTCGCTTGAGGTTGAGGACGGCAACGAGGGCGCAATTGCACTCTATGCCGCCCTGGGCTTTACCGAGGCGGGCTGTCGCCGCGGTTACTACGGTGTTGGCAAAGATGCCATCGTCATGACGGCGCCGCTGCCCTTGGTGCTCCCGGTCGACAACGCTTCGCCCGAGCCGACGGCGGCTGAGCAGCGTGTATGGCCGCTACCTGCACCCGAGCGCACCGTCGAGGAGCGTGCCGAAATTGAGCGCCGCCACCTAGTGCTCGCTATCGAGAGTTCCTGCGACGAGACGGCCGTGGCGATAATCGATGCAGATGGCAATATGCTGGCCAACCAGGTGTCGACACAGATTGATTTTCACGCCCGCTTTGGCGGCGTGGTGCCCGAGATCGCCTCGCGCAAGCACGTTGAGGTGATTGTGAGTGTCGTGGATGCGGCGCTCGAGGATGCTGCAGCATCGCTGGGCCTTACGGGCGGAGCCATTGCACCAAGTGAGCTTGCCGCCGTGGGCGTGACGCAGGGTCCGGGCCTGGTGGGCGCGCTCGTGGTTGGCGTCGCCTTCGCCAAGGGCTTTGCCTACGCTGCTGGCAAGCCGCTCGTGTGCGTCAACCATCTGGAGGGGCACCTGTTTGCCAACCTGCTGGCGCAGCCCGACCTCAAGCCGCCGTTCATCTTCACGCTTGTCTCGGGCGGGCACACCATGCTCGTGCACGTGAAGGCGTGGGGCGACTACGAGGTGCTCGGTGAGACGCTCGACGACGCCGTGGGCGAGGCCTTCGACAAGGTGGCCAAGGCGCTGGGCCTGGGCTATCCCGGTGGCCCCATCATCTCTAAGCTGGCCGAGACGGGCAACCCCAAGGCGATCGATTTCCCCCGTGCGCTTAACAGCAGGGGGGACTACCGCTTCTCGCTTTCGGGCCTCAAGACGGCGGTGACGCTCTACATCGAGCAAGAGACCAAGGCCGGGCGCACGATTCACCTTCCCGATCTGGCGGCTTCGTTTGAGGCAGCTGTCTTTGACGTGCAGTACAAGAAGGCCAAAAACGCACTGCACGCTACCGGATGCAAGGAATACTGCATCGGTGGCGGCGTCTCGGCTAACCCGCATCTGCGCGAGATGATGATCAAGAAGCTCGGACGCCAGGGCATCCGCGTGACGGTGCCGCCCTTGTCTGCCTGCACCGATAACGCCGCCATGATCGCGGAGGTCGCCCGCCGTAAATTCGACCGAGGTGAAATCTCGCCGTTCGACGTCGACGCCGATCCAAACATGACGCTGTAGCTGGTACGGCGCGGTCCCCGGACGGAGGGGCCGGATATAAGGTTTCCTGCTCTACAGTCCTGCGCAAGACGAAGGCCACATTAAGTGGCCTTCTTTGCGTGCGGAACTCGCGATAAACCTTATATCCGGCCCCTCCGTCCGGGGACCTTTCTGTATCGATATAGCTTCTGAGTTGGTTCGGCGTCGACAATGTCCAGCAAGGTTAACAAGCTAGCGTCGAATTTCCGGCGTGCTTTAGCTGAAAGAAAAAGATGGTGTGCGGAGCTTTGCTCCGCATTTGGGATGGGAGCCCCTGAGAGCCGCGGGAGCCGGGCGGCGCATATGAACTTTATCGCGAGTTCCGCACGCAAAGGAAAGCACTTAATGTGCTTTCCGTCTTGCGCAGGACTGTAGAGCAGGAAAGTTCATATGCGCCGCCCGGCTCCCGCGGCTCTCAGGGGCATCTCTCATGCAAAAACTGTCGTGGGGTAAAGTCCGAGGTCAATGGTGTTTTATACCGAGAAATTCAAAAAAAGTTGAAAATTCATTACAAATTTGCGTTGACTTTAGGTAACTAAAGTTTCATACTCCTTTTCAACCACTGGGGGATGTGAACACGCACGGATCGTTCGCATCATGATTGAAGAGGATTTCTTAGACATGTTCACGCATCAGCTAAACATTATCAGCGTAGTAATTATCTGATGCGGGTTAGCACATACAGCTAGCCCGTACGATAACGGGCGGCTGATGAAGATGAGGGCCGTCGAGCGCAACCGACGGCCCTCATTTTTTATGTCTAGGAAGTTCTTTTTAGAGGAGGAAATGTAATGAACGGAGTTTTGCTCATGGTTGTGGCCGCGGCGGTGCTCGCCTGCGGCTATCTGGGCTACGGCCGCTGGCTGGCCAACAAGTGGGGCGTTGACAAAGAGGCCCTCACGCCGGCCAAGCGCATGAAGGACGGCAACAGCTTCTCGCCCGTCTCCGCCTTCACTGCGTTTTCGCACCAGTTCAGCTCGATCTGCGGTGCTGGCCCTGTCACGGGTACGATCGTCGCCATGGCCTTTGGCTGGCTGCCCGTCGTGCTCTGGGTCCTCGTCGGCGGCATCTTCTTTGGCGCCGTCCACGACTTTGGTGCCCTGTACGCTTCGATGAAGAACAACGGCAAGTCACTCGCTCAGCTCATCGAGAAGTATATCGGCAAGACCGGCCGTCGCCTGTTCCTGCTGTTCTGCTGGCTGTTCTGCATCATCGTCATCGCCGCCTTTACCGACATGGCCTGCAAGACGTTCATGTTCACCCCGGCCGTTGACGCTTCTGGTGCTGCTACCGGTGCCATCGACTTCACCAAGTCCTATGCCGCCGGCTGCGCTGGTACCATCTCCATCCTGTTCACCTTCGTCGCTATCGCCTTTGGTTGGGCCCAGAAGAAGTTCAACCTCACCGGCGCTGCCGAGTTCGTCACCGGCGTGGTCCTCATGGTTCTCATGTTCGCCGTCGGTATGCAGTTTCCGGTCTACCTGGATAAGTTCCAGTGGTTCGCCGTCGTCATGGTCTACCTGGTCTTCGCTGGCGCTATGCCCATCCAGATGCTCAAGACCCCGCGTGACTACCTCACTTCCATCATGATGATCGTCATGATCGTCTGCGCTGTCCTCGGCATCGTCGTCCTGGGCGTCAACGGTCAGGCCACTATCACCGCTCCGGTCTTCACCGGCTTCTCCACTGCCTCCGGCATGATGTTCCCGGTCCTGTTCGTCTCCGTCGCTTGCGGTGCTCTCTCCGGTTTCCACAGCCTCGTTTCTTCCGGCACCTCTTCCAAGCAGGTCGAGAAGGAGCAGGACGCCGTCAAGGTCGGTTACGGCGCAATGATCGTCGAGTCCTTCGTCGGCATCCTTGCCATCATCGTTGCCGGCATCATGTTCTCCGATATGAACACCGCCGGTACCGGCGCCCTCAACGCCGGTGTCGCTTCCACCCCGTTCCAGATCTTCGCCGCTGGCATCTCCCGCGGTATGCAGGCCTTCGGTGTTGACGGCACGCTCGCTACCGTCTTCATGACCATGAACGTCTCCGCTCTGGCCCTGACCTCGCTCGACGCCGTCGCCCGCATCGCCCGCACCTCGTTCTCCGAGTTCTTTGCCCAGACCAACGACGCCCTGGCCATCGAGTCCAAGGCCGGCTACATGAAGGTCCTCGGCAACCCCTGGTTCGCCACGGTCGTCACCCTGCTTCCCGGTCTCGCCCTCGCTTTTGGTGGCTATGCCAACATCTGGCCGCTCTTTGGTGCTTCCAACCAGCTGCTCGGCGGCATGACCATGATCACCCTCGCCGTGTTCTGCAAGTGCACCGGCCGCAAGGGTTGGATGCTCTACGTGCCCGTCGCCTTCCTGCTCTGCTGCACCTTCACCTCGCTGGTCCAGAGCGCCATGGGCTGCATGGCCGCCGTCCAGGCTTACGGCTTCTTCGGCACCATCCCGGCTACCGCCACCACGGCCGCCGTCTCCGTCGCCGCCACCAAGGGCCTGCAGCTCGTCTTTGCCGTCCTGCTGATGGTCCTGGGCCTCATCGTCGCCGTCAACTGCCTCAAGGAGTTCTTCGGCAAGGAGGCTGGCTCCATGCCTGATGAGGAGCCCGAGTGGTCCGAGATGGGCAAGGCCGAGTACGGTCGCGCCGCTGCCGCCGAGGCTCCCGCTGACGCCGAGGCCGCCAAGGCCTAGTCGGTCGGACGGGTTGAATCTCCCATCTATTTGACTCGGAAAGACCGGGTCCGCGACTTCGCGGGCTCGGTCTTTTTTCATGCAAAAGCGGGTGACGCTCGAGTGCTCTCGCAGATGTTTTGCGTGGATAAGGGCGCGCGTTGTACCATATAGACGTATATGTGTGCATATGAAAGGGGCCCCGTGGCCAAGACGGTATATTCCGATAACCAAAATAATGTCGATGCCCTGGCTGAGCGTCTGAGCAGCCAGACATCGCTTTCTGCTGAGCGTGCCAAGCTGGTTGCCTACGACCTGCTTTGCCGCAAGGCGCTCAAGATCAAGTCGAGCGCGCTGGCGCAAATTTTCCGCTCCGTCGATAAGGAATGTGACACCAAGGCGATGCGCGATGAGCTTATCGCGGCAAATATCGTGACCAAGATCGAGGGTAGCGGCATTAACGGGCGCCCGGCGTTCTATACCATCAATGCCGAGATCCGCGATGCCCAGGAGCAGCCTGCCGAGTCCGTCGAGGATTTTGTCGTCGAGGATTCCGCTGACGTGCCTGCTGTGGAAGAAGCTGCTCCGCATGGGCATGTCGATACCGATGAGTTGCTCGATGAGAACGTCGTGCGTGCCTTTACGGCCAAGGCAGGACGCGGCGGTTTTGGCGGGGGCGGCAAGCGCGATGCACAGCGCCGCGCCCAGCAGGAGCGCTTCCGTCGCGCCGTTGCTCGAAAGGGCGAGACGGATGCCGAGGCTGTTGAGACCGAGGTTGCTGCCGAGTCGCAGAAGCCCACGAAGGAGCAAAAGCCCGTGGAGGCCCAAGAGCCCAAGCGTCGTCGCGGTGCTCACTTTAAGGCTGCAGCGCAGGATGCCGCGCGTGAGGTTGAAGAGTCTTCTGAGGTTGCAGACGATGTTGAGGAGTCTGCCAAGAAGGCTCCGGGTTCGTGTCGTCCCGGCCGCGGTTTTGCGGGACGTGCGTATCCCGTAAAGCGTCAGGAGAAGGGCGAGTCGGTTTCGACCACCCAGGACGAGAAGGCCGTTGAGCCGGTGGCTCGCGAGCAAAAGCCTGTTGAGCCGCAGCTTGAGGTTGATGCCGAGGCCAAGGGCCAGCAGCCTACTGATGAGCAGACGGAGCAGAGCGCGTCGAGCAAGCCTCGCCGCCGTCGCCATCGTGGAGGCCGCAGTTCCCATGCCGAGACTGCAACCGAGAAGACCACGCCGCAGAACGAGGATGCGAAGGCCGAGGTTTCTTCGGGGCAGCCTAAGCGCCAGTCAGCGAAGGAGAGCAAGTCCGATCGTCCGCAGAAGCAGGCGTCTATGCCGAAGCGCGAGCGCAATTCCCAAGGCGATTCTAAGCGCAAGTCTCAGAAGAAGCCGGAGTCTGCCGCAGTAGATACTGCTGCCCAGCAGCCCGAGTCGGCCGCCCACGGCGAGGTCTCGGCGTTTGCCCTTGCCCGCGTTTTAGGCAGGCAGCTGCTCAAAGTTGTCCCTACGCCCACGGCGCTCTCTAAGATCAAGGAGCAGCAGACACAGATCGTAAAGGTCGAGGGCAAGGACGGCAAAAAGGCTCCGCAGCGCACTCAGCACAACGAGATGTCCAACCGCAAGATTGCCGAGGAAATCGCAATCATCCAGGCTTGGATCGAGCAGAACCGAGGTGCCGATACGCCGGTTGCCTCGCGCCGCCAGCGTGCCTACCAGATCTTTAACGACGAGAAGGCTTTTGACGGCAAGCACGGTGAGCGCTTGATCAGGCGTATGACCGAAAAGGGCATCAGCATGCAGGCGATCAAGGTCGCCCCCAATCGCCCCGTGCACTTTACGGGCTTCTTTACGCTGGGCGCCGACAAGCCGTTCATTATGGTCGAGAACCTGGACACCTACGACGAGATCGTCAAGCTGCTGCGTGGCCGCAAGCACGCCAAGCTCTTTGGCATCAAGGTGGGCGGCGTGATTTTTGGCGGCGGATGCAAGGCGAGCGTCTCGCATGCCTTGGACGATTATCTGGCCGAGATTGGCTATCGCTTTAACTACGTCTACTACGTAGGCGATATCGATCGCGAGGGCGCGCGCATCGTCGAACAGGCTCGCAATGCCAATGTGGTTGAGATTCGCCTGCATGCCGGCATGTACCGCGCCATGCTCGCCGAGCATAAGCGTCGCGTGAAGGCCGGCGGCGAGTGCGAGCCCGCGGCTGCCAACCAGGGCGTGCCGCAGAACCTGGCAGCGACGATCAAGGATCTGCCCATGGTTACGCGCGTGCAGTTCCGCAACGTGCTACGTGAAGGCGGGCGCATTCCGCAGGAGATTCTGATGACCGCAGACTATCGGGATGGCGACTCGGGAAGCTTCGACCGCATGCTGAACAACTAGGGACGTGTGGCCCCGACGGGCCGGGCATTAAGTTTGCTGCTCTACAGTCCTGCGCAAGACGAAGGCCACATTAAGTGGCCTTCTTTGCGTGCGGAACTCGCGACAAACTTAATGCCCGGCCCGTCGGGGCCACACGGCACGTTGTAGAAGGCGGCTCGCTTTTCGGAATTGGGCTGATATTTCAAGATGTAAGACGCTCTTGGTCCTAATGGGCTTGGGGCGCCTTCGCGTTTCCTCAGCTCTGCACCCTTGCGGGTTCGAATCCCTCCGCTTGCCCACAAGAAAGCGCCCTGGGCCGTTATGGGCTCAGGGCGCTCAATTTTAATGGCTGGGACGGAGGGATTCGAACCCCCAACAGCCGGCACCAAAAACCGGAGTTCTACCGTTGAACTACGTCCCAATGTATGGTGTTGCCCAAAAGCAACTCGTTTAGTTTACCTAATCTGCGAGGGCATCGCAAACGCCGTCGAGCAGGCGTACGGCGAGTGTCTGCGCGTCGCTGGCCGTGAAGGTGCCGTTGTAGCGCGTCATGCCCGTGAGCTCAATGCGAATGCGTGCCGGCTTCTGCTGCGCGGCGACATTGGCAGTGCGGATGCGCTGGGCCAGGTTGTGGCACTCGGCGAGGGCGATCGTGGCGCGCGGCGCTGCATCTGCGGGCAGCTCATCGCTTGCGATCTCGAGCACCAGGTCAACGTCGGTTGGGACCTCGGAGTCGCAGAGCATCATGCCGCTGTTGTCGGTCGTTGCCGTGGCGATATTCCACATGCGCGACGCAACGCTGCGTGCGATGGGGTCCTCGCCGATAACGGCAATCTGGAAGCGCTCGAGCACGTTGGCGGCGCGAGCAAAACCGATGCGGGACTCGGCTTCGGTGACCGAGGGCTTGCCCTCCCACACATGGTGCAGTCGGTTGATGTAGGCGTAGGTGTCCTGGAAGGCCATGCCGTCGGCAAACAGGCCGACATTTTCCTGGAACTGCTGCAGGGCGGCCTCGGTATGCGGACCAAAGTAGCCGTCGTCTTCGCCACAGGCAAAGCCCAAAACGTTGAGAGCGCGCTGCAGGGCCTGCACGTCGGCGCCATGGAAATTGGGCATGCGCAGATAGAGGGTGCGGTCGCCCAGCTTATACGAAGCGTCTACAAGGGCGCTCCAACAGGGGATATCGACGGCATGACCGGCAGCAAGGCCGCTGTCGAGCCTGAAGGTGCTGACGGCCTGCTCAGTGGTGGCTCCAAAGTACTTGTCGGTGACTTCGGCGGCATCAATCGTGTAGCCGAGCTGCAGGAGACGAGACTGCACGTCCTCGACGGCTGCTCCTTGCATGCCCGTTGTAATAGGTTCCATGAACGAACCCCTTTCGGCGTACCATTCGTACTATTTGAGCGTCTGTCGGATAGACAACGCAAAGGGATGCATAAACATGCACTCAACAGTGTAGCAAGTTGTGCCTAAATACGCTGCTGACAGGTTTTATAACCCCCGTTAGTTAAGGCGCTCCACAAAGAAATCTGCCATGGAGAGGAACAGCTCGCGTGCGTGCGGATCAAGCTCAACGTTCTCGATGGCCGCTTTGGCCTTAGCGGTCAGGTCGAGCGCGTAAGTGTGGGCGTAATCGATAGAGCCGGTCTCCTGGAAGATCTCCACGGCGCGTGCGAGCTGCGCGGGATCATCGGTGCCCGAGGAAAGAATCGCCTCGACCTCGTCGTGGTGGCGCTCATCAGAGAGGGCGTGTACGGCGACAAGCGTGCGCTTGCCCTCGGTGATGTCGGTGCGGAAGTCCTTGTTGGCGGCTTCCTTAGTGCCGACAAGGTTGAGCAGGTCGTCCTGAATCTGAAAGGCAAGGCCTGTGTGTAGGCCAAAGGCGCGCAGCGCTTCGATTTGCTCATCGCTGCCGCCGCCGATAATGGCTCCGGCGGCAAGCGGCGTGGCTCCGCTGTAAAACGCGGTCTTGTGCGTCGCCATGTCCAGGTAGTCATCAACCGAGATATCAAAGCGCCCGTCACGGACCCAACCCAGGTCGAGTGCTTGACCCTCAATGGTGCGGACGATCATCTCGGTAAGCTCGTGGAGCACGCGCAGCTTCACGTCGGACTCCAGCGTAGGGTCGTCGAGAACCGTCTTGGTGACCATGGTGAGCGCCAGGTCGCCACAATTGATGGCAAGGCCCGTGCCCTCGGTAAGGTGCATGCAGGGCTTGCCTCGACGAAGCTGTCCGTTGTCGGCGATGTCGTCGTGGATCAGCGCGCCCGACTGGAAATGCTCGATAGCTGCCGCGGCGCTGCGGGCGCTCTCAAAGCTACCGCCCACTGCGGTTGCGGCGAGCATACAGATAAGCGGGCGGTGGCGCTTGCCGGCGTTGGCCGTAAAAGCCGAGAGCGGCGCATACAGGTAGCGCTCGATATCGGCAGAGGTCGCCTGTCCGTCAAAGAACGTGGCCAGATAGTCGTTAATCTGGTCAAAGTGCTGGGCTAAAAAGCTGGTAAACGGACTGGACACGGGTTCTCGCATTCTTTCTGAGGTTGCGTTGATGCAATATGCAGACAACATATTGCCACATTAGGGCGTTTGGCGCGGCAGTTTTGGCGATTTGGGACAACGGGCGTGCGTTTGATGGAGCGCGCCTAAATCAGCCCAAAATGCTCGAGCGCCGCAACGACACCGTCGTGATCGACGGTGTCGGTCACGTAATCGGCCTTATCCTTGAGATAGTCCGGCGCATTGCCCATGGCGATACCGACATCGACGGCGTTCATCAGCGAGACGTCATTGCCGGCGTCGCCGATGCCGTATACGGTTCCGTGGTGGGGATCGAGGGCGTCGAGTACAGACTGGATGCCCCCGCGCTTCGTGCATTCGCGGGGCGAGATTTCGGTTACCTCGAGTTCGAGCTCGTTAAAGCACAGCAGCGGCTCAAGTGCCTTATCTTGAGCGATGTGGTTGGCGAGCGATGTAGACATCAAGATCTTGTAGACACTGTAATGTTGCAGCTGCGTGACTGCGTCGCCCAGGGTGCGCGCGTATCCGGGAGCATCGGGCGCATCGGCACTCATGCGCACGACGCCGTTGAGGCCCTCAAAGCGGATGACCTCGCCCGATTGCTCAAGGTAGGGGGCAAGACGCTGCAGCATACTGGGCGTCATCGACAGATCGCGAATTGTGTGTCCGTTGATCTCGGCGTAACCGCCCGCAAGACAGACGATGCCGGTCCAGGGCAGCTCAAGAAGTTTGGGGTGGATGCAGCTGAGGGTGCGCCCTGTGCAGATGAAGGCCATGTTGCCGTTGGCGACAAACTCGCGGATTGCCTGCGAAACCGCCTCGTTGGGATAGGGGGAGAGGTCCCGCTCATCTTCGGGAAGGTCTTGGGCGAGCCTGGGGTCTTGCCAGGCGAGCGTTCCGTCGATATCGAAGAAGCAAATATCGCCGCGCTTATGGGCTGCGCTGGCGGCAGGGGAGGCCGAGGTGGTGGGCACAAATTCCGGCTCGAGGCCCATGATCTGGTCAAAATGCTCTTTAACGCGGGGAACGGAGATGCCGATAATCACCTGGGCGGTCTTGCCCGTAATGATGAGGCCCTTGGCGCCCACCGCGACAAACGACGCGTTATCTGCAACGATGGAAGGGTCTGCGACCTCGACGCGCAGGCGCGTGGCGCAGTTGGTTGCGCCCACGATATTGCCAACGCCACCTAAAAGCTGAATTACCCGCTCAGCGAGGACGTGATCTTGATCGGATCGACTATTGACCTCGTCATTGGGAGATTGCTCTTTGGCAAAGTCGCTTCCCGTTAAACAATCGATTGCCGCGCGATTGACGACATGATCCTCGCGGCCCGGCGTCTTAAGGTCATAGACCAAGATGAGTGCTCGAAAACTAACAAAAAAGATGAGGCTAAAGGCAAGGCCGATACCGAGCGCCAAAAGATAGGCACCGGCATGCGTGCGCATGAGCGGAATAAAGTTGAAGGCTGCCATCTCCATGAGGCCGCCCGAGAAGATGCCGACGATGCCAAAGAGATTCATGGTTGTGGCAAGGCAAGACGATAAGACGGCGTAGAGAAAAAAGAGCCCGGGGTGGGTGAACATAAAGAGAAACTCGAGTGGCTCGGTAACGCCGCAAACCACCGAGGCGATGATGGCGGGAACAAGGATGACCCTGAGGCCGGCGCGGCGCTCTGGTTTTGCGGTGGAGTAGAACGCGGCTGCGATGGCGGGAAGGCCAAAGAGCTTGACCCAGCCGGTGGCGGTAAAACCGGCCCACGGCGCAAGCTCATTAAGGGGGCGCGTGCTATGGGAGAGGATGGGGAGCAAACTGCTCCACGTGGCGTAGATGCCGTCGTTAATGACCAGGTTGTCGTAGTAGATCGGCATGTAGAGCAGGTGGTGCAGGCCAAAGGGCTCGAGTGCTCGTTCTAAAAAGACAAAGATGCCCACGCCAAAGGGACCGACGCCTGCAAGCGCGTGACGCAGCGTATCAGTTACATCGTATACGTAGGGCACGATGGCGGCCGAGATAGCGGCAAGGGCAAACACGGCAAAAAAGCTGATGAGGTAGACCAGCGAGGAGCCCGAGAAGGTGCCGAGCCAATCGGGAATTTTGGCATCGTAGAAGCGGTCATGGATGGCGACGACGGTTGCCGATACCGCCAGCGGGCCGATAATGCCGGTGTCGAGCGTCTTGATGCCGTCGATGACGGTGATACCGCTGGCGGAGGTCAAAGATGACGGGTACTCAAGTCCAAGGTTGTCTCCGCTCAGCTTAATGATCTCGCTCAAAAAGAAGCAGTAGACAAAATAGGCGACGAGAGCCTCGAGACAGCAACGAGCCGGTTGTTTTTGGGCAAGACCGATGGGCAGCGCTACGGCAAAAAGGAGCGGGAGGCGTTTAAAGACCGTCCACGAGCCGCGCTGGATGATGGTCCAAAAAACGTACCAAGGGGTTCCGTATACGGCGAGATCGCCGACGATGTCCGCAGTCGTTGCGAGAGCGGAGACGCCGACCATGAGGCCTGATATAGAAAACAGCATGGCGGGCGCGAACATTGCCCCGCCAAAGCGTTGGATTTTTTGCAGCATGTTCTGCCTTCCGAATATCGAGGCGCGTTGCGCGTGGGGAAACGTTTAAACAATGGATTCATTGTAGAGGACCAGACGATTGTCGTACCGGCAGTTTTGAGCGAAACCGATTTGGGCATGACAGAAACCGTCAACGGTTAAATCCTGTCGCTTTACCGATATTCGGTTTAAACAACTTTAAGAAATGCTATCGTGCCTAGCCGGAAATGAATAATGTAGAGGTGAAACAATGCCAAAAGCGATATACGAAGGAATCTACCGAGAAATACGCTCGCGCATCATTAATGGGACCTATGCGTTTCAGGAGATGCTGCCAACCGAAGCCGAGCTGACCGCGGAGTTCGGATGCACTCGCAATACCGTCCGTCGCGCCTTGGGTATGCTGGCCGACGGGATGTTTGTGCAGCCCATACACGGCAAGGGCGTGCGCGTTATTTGGCTTAAGGGCGAAACCGACATGTTGGGCGCACTCGAAGAGGTTGAGTCGTTTGGCGAGTTTGCAAAGCGCAACAATGCCGTTGCATCGACGGACGTTAAGTCTTTCGAACATCTGGTTTGCACCGAGCAACTCTCTCGTCACCTGGGCTTTAAGGTGGGCGAGGAGCTGATTCGCGTAGTGCGTGTCCGAAGCCTCAACGGCAACGCGCGCCAAGTGGACCATGGCTATTTTTTGGCGTCGATCGCCAAGGGCCTGACCCCCGAGATCGCGGCAGATTCTATTTACGGCTATCTGGAGCACAAGCGCGGTGTCAAAGTGATGGCGAGCCGTCGTACGGTGAGTGTCGAGCTCGCCAACGATGAGGACTGCAGCTATCTTGACCTCGGCAAATACAACTGCGTTGCCGTCATGGAGAGCCAGTCGTACACCTCGGATGGCATCTTGTTTGAGGTGACGCACACTCGCACACACCCCGAGATCTTCCACTACCGCGTCAACTCCAAGCGATAGCCGGCCAGCTCGCAGCCTGACGAGACTCATGTCCTCAAAGCGAAAACGCCCGGTCAAACCGACGATGCATCGGTTTGACCGGGCGTTTTCTCTGCATTCGATAACAAATAATTGTTTATACAAAACTTGTCAAGTATCAAGTTGAAATTACCGTTCACCGAAGTTTTTCTACCGCTCTAGTAATACTTGTTCAAACAACTAGCCAAATAGCGTATCGTTCAAATCAGCAAAAGGGGCAAAGTCCCCGAGCCAATCTCCGAAGGCGGCGGCAAAGGGTGCCGCCACGGTGTGAAAGGGTGGATTGTAATGAAGAACGAAATGAGCAGAAGGCAGTTCCTGGGCTTTGCTGGTTCCGCGGCTGCAGTTCTTGGTCTGGGTCTCGTGGGCTGCGGTGGCTCCGCCGGCTCCGGCTCCTCTGCTTCTGGTGACGCTGCCGAGGTCTACTTCCTCCAATTCAAGCCTGAGGTCGACAAGGAGTGGAAGGAGATCGCCAAGGCGTACAAGGAGGAGAAGGGCGTCGAGGTCAAGATCGTGACCGCCGCCTCCAACACCTACGAGGAGAAGCTCAAGTCCGAGATGTCCAAGAGCTCCGCTCCGACCCTGTTCCAGGTCAACGGCCCCACCGGTCTTAAGAACTGGAAGGATTACTGCGCCGACCTGTCCGATACCAAGCTCCGCGGTGAGCTCATTGACGACTCCCTGGCTCTGCAGTCCGACGGCAAGGATGTGTGCATCGACTGGGTTCAGGAGAGCTTCGGCATTATTTACAACAAGCAGCTGCTCGAGAAGGCTGGCTACAAGGCCGAGGACATCAACTCCTTCGACAAGCTGAAGGCTTGTGCCGACGACATCCAGGCCCGCAAGGACGAGCTTGGTGTCGAGGGTGCCTTCACTTCCGCCGGCATGGACGACTCCTCCAGCTGGCGCTACACCACCCACCTTGCCAACATGCCGCTCTACTACGAGTTTGAGAAGGAGCACAACCAGGAGGACGACGAGATCAAGGGTGAGTTCCTCGACAACTACAAGCAGATCTTCGACCTGTACATCACCGACTCTACCTGCGATCCTTCGCAGCTTGCTTCCAAGACCGGCGACGACGCCACCAACGAGTTCGCAACCGGCAAGGCCGTCTTCTACCAGAACGGCTCTTGGGCCTACTCTGACCTCGTCAAGGCCGGCATGACCGACGATCAGATTGGCATGATGCCCATCTACATCGGTGTTGACGGCGAGGAAAACCAGGGCCTGTGCTCCGGCGGCGAGAACTATTGGTGCGTCAGTTCCCAGGCTTCCGAGGATGCCCAGAAGGCCACCGAGGACTTCATGTATTGGTGCGTCACCGCTGACACCCCGACCAGCATCATCGCCGACAAGATGGGTCTGACCGCTCCGTTCAAGAGCGCCAAGGAGACCACCAACGTCTTCTCGCAGCAGGCCGTTGCCATGGCCAAGGACGGCAAGAAGACCGTCGCTTGGGACTTCGTCTACATTCCCTCCGAGGAGTGGAAGAAGAACCTCAAGCAGGCTCTGATTGCCTACGCTGCCGATAACAGCAAGTGGGACGGCGTCAAGAACGCCTTCGTCGATGGCTGGAAGACCGAGAAGGCTGCTTCCGAGTAAGCAGTTGCTGCCCAAGCTATCTGATTAGCGACAGGGGGCGGGCAGACGTAGGTTTGCCCGCCCCCTGCATATTGAAAGGACCCTTTTATGGGCAAAGCACTCAAGCGCTGGTGGCCGCTCTTTATGCTGCCCACGTGCCTGGCGTTTATGATCGGGTTCGTGATTCCCTTTATCCAGGGCTTCTATCTCTCGTTCTGCCAGTTTATTACCATTAACAACGCGCACTTTGTCGGTATCGAGAACTACGTGCGCGCATTGTCCGATTCGCAGTTTGCCACGTCGTTCTTCTTTACGGTGGCGTTTGCCTTCCTGTCGACGGTGCTCATCAACGTGATTGCCCTCGCCATCGCGCAGGCGCTCACCCGCAAGGCGCTCAAGGGCACTAACATCTTCCGTACGATCTTCTTTATGCCGAACCTGATCGGCGGCATCGTGCTGGGCTACATCTGGCAGATCTTGATCAACTGCCTGCTCTCCAACATCGGCGCCCAGCTCATCGCCCTTAACTCTGCTGCTGGCTTCTGGGGCCTTATCATCCTGACCCTGTGGCAGCAGGTCGGCTACATGATGATCATCTACATCGCTGGTCTGCAGTCCATTCCGTCCGACTACATCGAGGCCGCCAAGGTCGACGGTGCCACGGCATGGCAGACGTTTTGGAAGGTTAAGGTCCCTAACCTGATGCCGACCATCACCATCTGCCTGTTCCTGTCCATCACCAACGGCTTTAAGCTGTTCGACCAGAACCTCGCCCTTACCGGCGGCGCCCCCGCGCACTCCACCGAGATGCTCGCCCTGAACATCTACAACACGTTCTATTCGCGTGCCGGTATTGCATGGCAGGGCATCGGTCAGGCCAAGGCGGTTATCTTCTGCATCCTGGTTGTTGCTATTTCCATGATCCAGCTTAAGGCCACGAGGTCCAAGGAGGTGCAGCAGTAATGAAACGCGATAAGGTTATCAACCGCGCGCTCTCGATTTTCTTTACGATCCTGTCGCTCGCGTGGATCTACCCCGTGTTTATGATCGCGCTCAATTCCTTTAAGAAAGCGACCGCAATCAGCACCACCACGGCGTTCGATCTGCTCACGCCCGAGACGTTCAACGGCCTTGCAAACTACGTGCACGCCCTTAACGAGCAGGGCTTTGCCTCGGCGTTTATGTACTCGCTCATTATCACGGTCACGTCGGTCGTGCTGATTTTGGTGTGCTGCTCCATGTGCGCTTGGTACGTGGTGCGCGTCAACAACAAGATCTCGAACTTCTTCTATTACCTGTTCGTGTTCTCGATGGTCGTGCCGTTCCAGATGCTCATGTTCACGCTGTCCAATTTGGCGGACCGCATCGGCTTCAACACGCCGTTCAACATCTGCTTTATCTACCTTGGCTTTGGCGCGGGCCTGGCGGTCTTTATGTTCGCCGGCTTTGTAAAGAACATCCCGCTCGAGATCGAGGAGGCGGCCATGATCGACGGCTGCAACCCGGTCCAGGTGTTCTTTAAGATCGTCCTTCCCATCATGAAGCCCACCTATCTTTCGGTCGGCATTCTCGAGACCATGTGGGTCTGGAACGACTACCTGCTGCCCTACCTTACGCTCGACTCCACCAAGTACAAGACCATTCCTATCTTGATCCAGTACTTCCGCGGTGGCTACGGCCACGTCGAGCTCGGACCCATGATGGCCTGCATCATGATGGTTGTTATCCCCATCGTCGTCATGTACATCCTCTGCCAGAAGTACATCATCGACGGCGTGGTGGCAGGTGCCGTCAAGGGCTGATGCCGTAACTGTTTTGCAAGTTTCTGCGGCGCCCCTCAGCGCGGCGCCGCACATCGAAAGGTAAAGACATGGCCGAGATCGTTCTCAAGCATGTTCAGAAGGTGTATCCCAACACCGAGTCCAAAAAGAAGGGCTTCTTTGGCAAAAAGAAGAAGACCGAGGAGAAGAAGCATAACCTTAAGGTTACCGAGGATGGCGTGCTCGCTGTAGAGGACTTCAACCTCACCGTTCACGATCAGGAGTTCGTCGTCCTCGTTGGCCCCTCTGGCTGCGGTAAGTCCACGACGATGCGCATGGTCGCCGGCCTGGAGGACATCACCTCGGGCGATGTGCTCATCGACGGCAAGCGCGTCAACGACGTGGCGCCCAAGGACCGCGACATCGCCATGGTGTTCCAGAGCTATGCTCTGTACCCCAATATGACGGTGTACGAGAACATGGCGTTTACGCTCGAGCTCAAGAAGGTCCCCAAGGACGAGATCGACCGCAAAGTTCGCTCTGCTGCCGAGATTCTGGGCATTACCGAGTACCTCGACCGTAAGCCCAAGGCGCTTTCGGGCGGCCAGCGCCAGCGTGTCGCTATCGGCCGCGCCATCGTGCGTGACCCCAAGGTCTTCCTGATGGACGAGCCACTGTCCAACCTGGACGCCAAGCTTCGTAACCAGATGCGTGCCGAGCTCATTAAGCTGCGCCACGAGATCAAGGGCACGTTCATTTATGTTACTCACGACCAGACCGAGGCTATGACCCTCGGTGACCGTATCGTGGTCATGAAGGACGGCGTCGTCCAGCAGATCGCCACCCCGCAGGAGGTCTTCAACCATCCCGCGAACATCTTCGTCGCCGGCTTTATCGGCGTGCCGCAGATGAACTTCTTCGATGCCCAGCTGGTGCGCTCGGGCAACGGCTTTACCGTCAAGACCGAGGATATGAACGTGGCGCTCGCCCCCGAGACTTGCGCTCAGCTTGCCCTCAACTGGGACGGCGGCGACGTGAAGGAGATTACGGCCGGCGTGCGTCCCGAGCAGATCCTGCTTGCCGACAAGGACGAGGAGGGTGCGCTCCAGGGCACCGTCGAGGTGACCGAGCTCATGGGCTCGACCGAGCATGTCCACGTGACCGCTCCCGACGGCCAGTTTGTTCTGATTATCCCCGTCGTCGACCTCGAGGCCAAGGGCGCGCTCAAGGCTGGCGACACCATCTGGTTCAAGTTCGAGAAGAACGCGACCCATCTCTTCGATAAGGTATCTGGCAAGAACCTTATCTAGGCCCGGTGCATCCAGGCCCTCCCTTTGGGCGACTGCGGTATTGCCATCCTTTTGCCGCGGTCACATATAAGGCTCCCCTCCCGTCCACTGGGCGAGAGGGGAGCCTTTCTTTGTGTTGGGGTTGTCTGGCCGGTCGTTTGTCTCGATCTGTAACGGGTAGGGCCGATTTCGGACGTTAGATGTTACAGATCGAGACGGTTCCGCTGAGCTGACCATTTCATCTAAATCTGTAACACCAAAGGTGAATTTCAGCTGCTAGATGTTACAGATCGAGATAAACCCAAGGGGAGGGGCCGGTATGTCTCAATCTGTAACAGCTGGGACCGTTTTTACCGAGTAGCTGTTACAGATCGAGATTGTTTGGCCGAGTTGGGTCGCAGGGTAACGTGCGGGCACAAAAAACGGAGCCGTGTTGCCACGACTCCGTTTCTCAAGAGGATGGGTAAGGGAAGCGAAATTAGCTCAGGTGCCAAATCTCGTCGTTGTACTGGGAGATCGTGCGGTCAGACGAGAAGGTGCCGGCGTTGGCGATATTGATGAGCGTCTTGCGCATCCAGGCGTCCTGGTCCTCGTAGTCGGCCAACACGCGCTCCTTGGTCTGGATGTACTCCTCGATGTCGAGCAGGGCCATAAACCAGTCCTTGCCCTTAATGTCATCGTGCAGGCGTTGCAGGCGCTCGACGTTGCCGGTCGCCATAAAGGCCGGGTTGGTGATGAAGTCCACCAGCAGTTTAATGCCGGGCTTGCGGTAGAGCGCACCGGCGTTGTAGGTGCCTTCGGCGTAGAGCTGCTCGACCTGTTTGGACGAGGCGCCAAAGGTATAGATGTTCTCGTCGCCCACGAGCTCGGCAATCTCCACGTTGGCGCCGTCGAGCGTGCACAGGGTTAGGGCGCCGTTGAGCATGACCTTCATGTTGGAGGTGCCGCTCGCCTCCTTGGAGGCCGGGCTGATCTGCTCGGAGATATCAGCGGCGGGGATCACGCGCTCGGCGGCGGTGACGTTGTAGTTTTCGATCATGACGACCTGCAGGTAGGGAGCCACGTCGGGGTCGTTTGCAATCCACTGCGACAGCGTCAAGATCAGATGGATGATGTCCTGCGCGATAGTGTAGGCAGGCGCCGCCTTGCCGCCAAAGATGATGGTGACAGGGTGCTTAGGTCTGTTGCCGTTCTTGATATCGAGGTACTTCCAGATGATGTAGAGCGCGAGCATCTGCTGACGCTTGTACTCGTGGATGCGCTTGACCTGGACGTCGATGATGGCGTTGGAGGGAATGGTCACGCCCTGCTCGAGCGCCATGAACTGGCGCATGATGGCCTTGGCTTCGACCTTGGTGGCGGCCAGGCGCTCAAGAACGTCCTTGTCGTCGGCGAACTTGGCGAGTTTGCTCAGATCGCCGGTGCTGCGCCAGTCGGTGCCGATCACATCGTCGAGCAGGCTGGCGAGTGCGGGGTTGGCCCCATGGATCCAGCGGCGGAAGGTGATGCCGTTGGTCTTGTTGGAGAACTTCTTGGGATAGATCTCGTAGAACGGATGAAGCTCGGTGTCCTCCAGGATCTTGGTGTGGAGGGCGGCTACGCCGTTGATGGAGAAGCCAAAGTGGATGTCCATGTGGGCCATGTGGACGGTGTCGTGCTCGTCGATGATGGCGACGCGCGGGTCATCGTGCTCGGCCTTCGCGATCTCATCGAGCTTGACGATAATGTCGGCGATGGCAGGGGAGACCTTCTGCAGGCTGGCGAGCGGCCACTTCTCGAGCGCCTCGGCAAGAATCGTGTGGTTAGTGTAGGCGACCATGGAGCGTACGATGGTCACGGCCTCGTCAAACTCGATGCCATGCTCGGTGGTGAGCAAGCGAATGAGCTCGGGGATGACCATGGTGGGGTGCGTGTCGTTAATTTGGACCACGGCATAGTCGGCCAGATCGTGCAGGTTGCTGCCGCGCTCGACGGCCTCGTCGATCAGGAGCTGGGCGGCGTTGCTCACCATGAAGTACTCCTGATAGATGCGAAGTAGGCGGCCCTGCTCGTCGGAATCGTCGGGGTAGAGGAACAAGGTGAGGTTCTTGGCGATCTCGGTCTTGTCGAAGTCGATGGAGCTGCCGGGGACCAGGCCGTCGTCGACGCTCGCCAGGTCGAACAGGCGCAGGCGGTTCTTGGTGGGCTGGCCGTAACCGGGCACATCGATGTTGACGAGCTTGGAAGTAACGGCAAAATCGCCGAACTCGACGGTGTAGGAGCGGTCATCGTCGACTAGGATGTCCTGCTCACCGAGCCACTCGTCGGGGACGGCCTTCTGCTGGTTGTCGACAAAGCGCTGACGGAACAGACCGTAGTGATAGTTGAGGCCCACGCCATCGCCGGTCAAGCCCAGCGTGGCGATGGAATCCAGGAAGCATGCGGCCAAGCGGCCCAGGCCGCCGTTGCCGAGTGACGGCTCGACCTCGAACTCCTCGATCTTGTTGAGGTCGTGGCCTGCGGCGGTGAGCTGGTCCTTAACCTCGTCGTAGATGCCGAGGTCGATCATATTGTTGATGAGCAGCTTGCCGATCAAAAATTCGGCGGAAATGTAATAGAGCTTTTTCTTGCCGTTGTTGAGCGGGCGGGCGGCGGAGCGCTCCTGCACGAGTTTGACCAGCAGCTTGTAAATGCGACGGTCGTCGAGCTGCTCGAGCGAGGTGCCAAAAGACTGCTCGGCGAGTTCCATGAGGTTAATTCGGGGCATGTTTTCTCCTGTGATGGGTTGTTTCATGTCTGCAATTCATAAGAAGCCCGCGCGAGGGGATTGGGGTGGCCTCGCGCGGGAAAAGCAAGCGCGTCCGCACGGTGGGGAGGGGTCGGGCGCGGTGGCTCCTATTGAGGAAGCTCGATTTCGGCTTCCGACGGGATGCGGAAGTAGGTCTCGGTCCAGTCGGTGAGTTTGTGCTCGAGCTCGCGGGTGATGGCGCCGTCGAGCATGCGCCAGGTCCAGTTGCCGCCCAGCGTGGCAGGGGTGTTGATGCGCGCCTCGTTGCCCAAGTTGAGCAGGTCCTGCATGGTGTAGATGCACGTGTTGCTCACGCTGGCGGCGATGGTGCGATTGAGTGCGTCGGCCATGGGTTCGCCGGCTTGCTGATGGGTGTACAGGGCTGCCTGCTCGCGCTGACGCGGGGTGGCCGTTCCCTCAAACCAACCGCGCGCCGTCTCGTTGTCGTGGGTGCCCACATAGGCGACGGTGTTGGCGATGTAGTTATGCGGCAGGTAGTACGAGTTGGTGCCCTCAAAGGCAAACTGCAGGATCTTCATGCCGGGGAAGCCCGAGTTGTCGCGCATGTCGATGACGCCGGGGGTGAGGAAGCCCAGGTCCTCGGCGATGATGGGCAGCGTGCCGAGCTTTTTCTCGAGCGTCTTGAAGAACTTGAGGCCGGGACCCTGCGTCCACGAACCGTAGGACGAATCGGGCGAGGAGAACGGCACCTCCCAATAGGCCTCGAAGCCGCGGAAGTGATCCAGGCGGATGACGTCGTACATGTCGAGGGCGGCGCGAATGCGGCCCTCCCACCAGGAGAAGCCGTCGGACTCCATGGCGTCCCAGTCGTAGATGGGGTTGCCCCAGTACTGGCCGGTGGCCGAGAACTGGTCGGGCGGCGTGCCGGCGACGCTCACGGGATTGCCGGCGGCGTCGATCTTAAAGAGCTCAGGCGTCGCCCACATCTCGACGGAGTCACGCGAGACATAGATGGGCAGGTCGCCGATGATGAGAATGTCGCGCTCGTTGGCATAGGCCTTGAGGCGGCTCCACTGGCGATCGAAGAAGTACTGCGTCATCTGGTGGTAGAGCATACGCGCCGGATAGTCGGCGCAGACCTTGGCGGAAGCCTCGCCGCGGGTGCGGAGCTCCGCGGGCCACTCCCAAAACGCCTTGAGACCGCACTCCTCTTTGACGGTCATGAACTCACAGTAGGGGATGAGCCAGTCCTCGTTGGCCTGGATAAAGTCATCGAAATCGGCCGGCTTGTCGGCAGCAAAGCGCTCAGCGGCGCGGTCGAGAATCTGACGGCGGCCGCCAAAGATAGCACCGTAGTCGACATTGCTGGGGTCGGATCCCAGATACACGCCATCGATATCGCGCTGCTCCAGATACCCTGCCTCGATAAGCTCGGCAAAGTCGATAAAGTTGGGGTTGCCTGCGCGGGCCGAGAACGACTGATAGGGCGAATCGCCATAGCTCGTCGTCGTGAGGGGCAGAATCTGCCAGTAATGTTGTTTGCACGATACGAGGAAATCGACAAAGTCGTAGGCGTTCCGGCCAAAGCCGCCGATGCCGTAAGGCCCGGGCAGAGATGAGACGGGCATGAGGACGCCGCTTGCACGCTCCATGAATGCGCTCACCAACCTTCTTGTTGTGGGGTCGGCCTGCCGATGGGTGTGCAGTCCGCCTCCGATGTTCTGATTCGATACGCCTATTGTAAAACATGTTGTTTAAACATGTACAGGCAAGATAAAAAAGTTGGTCGATTTTCGGCGAATGGTTACATGCCATGAAAAAGCCCCGACCTCACAACGTGAGATCGGGGCAAGAGCGGTATGTAGGTTTTGCTACTCGGCGTCGGCGAAGCCGTTGGGGTTGTGGCTCTGCCAGTTCCAGCTATCGCGGCACATGTCCGCGATGTCGTACTGGGCCTTCCAGCCCATCATGCGCTCGGCCTTGGAGGCATCGCACCAGTTGGCAGCGATGTCGCCGGCGCGGCGCTCGCGGATCACGTAGGGCAGCTCCTTGCCACAAGCCTTGGAGAAGGCGGCGACGACCTCGAGTACCGAGGTGCCGGTGCCGGTGCCCAAGTTAAAGATCTCGACGCCGGTCTTGCCGTTCATCCAGTTGAGGGCGGCCACGTGACCAGATGCCAGATCGCACACGTGGATGTAATCGCGCACGCCGGTGCCGTCGGGGGTGGGGTAGTCGTTGCCAAAGACCTGAACGGCCTCGAGCTTGCCCACGGCGACCTGGGCGACATAGGGCACCAGGTTGTTGGGGATGCCCTTGGGGTCCTCGCCGATCAGGCCTGACGGATGGGCGCCGATGGGGTTGAAGTAACGGAGCAGCACGACGTCCCACTCGGGGTCGGCGGTGTGGACGTCCATAAGGATCTGCTCGATCATCCACTTGGTCCAACCATAGGGGTTGGTCGCGGGCTTCTTGGGATCCTCCTCGGTGACGGGCGGGTTGTCCGGGTCGCCGTAGACGGTCGAGGAGCTCGAGAAGATGATGGACTTGCAGCCATGGTTGCGCATGACGTCGATGAGCACCAGGGTGTTCTCGATGTTGTTGTGGTAGTACTCGACGGGCTTGCTCACCGACTCGCCGACGGCCTTAAAGCCGGCAAAGTGGATGACGCGGTCGATCTGATGGGTATCGAAGATCTTGTTCATCGCATCGCGGTCGAGCACGTTGGCCTCGTAGAAGGTGAGGTTCTTGGCGGCCTCGTCGCCCACGATGGTCTTGACGCGGTCGACGGCGACGGCGCTGGAGTTGGAGAGATCATCGACGATGACGACCTGGTAGCCACCCTCGAGCAGCTGAACGACGGTGTGCGAGCCGATAAAGCCGGCGCCACCGGTAACGAGGACGCAGGTGTCTTTGGGGTCGAGTGCTTTGGACATGTAGTCTCCTATCGAATCAGGAACACTTCTAGAGGGGAGTATAGCGCAGGCGGGGACGCCCAAATCGTGCGCTGTAGGAAAAGCAGAGGATTATGTTAACGTACTCATAACAGAGCTTGCGTACGCATAACCTGATCTTTGGTATTTGCTTACGAGCCGCCGACCTTGCAGTTTCCTGCCGTTCGTGGAAATCGTTGGGACGCGCCATATGTACGCTAATATGTATGAGTTGAGCGACATATAAATAAGCATGTAACGGAGTACATATGTCACCAAACAGCGATTCCATCCTTTCCCAGGAGCTCTCGCGCCGCACTGCCCTCAAGGCCCTGTTCGGCGCCGCTTCTGCGGCAGTTCTTTTTGGCCTGCCCGCTCGCGCCCATGCGGCGGAGGCTTCCAAAGAAACCACCGATAAACTGAATGCCGCCCAGGCCCAGCTCGACGAGGTTCAGGCCCAGCTCGACAGCATCGCAAATGAGTATGCGGCGCTGGCCAACAAGAATGCCCAGACCCTCAACGACATCGAGAATGTCCAGGGCAAGATTGACGACACGCAGGCCCAGATCGATGAAAAGAAGGCCGAGCTCAAGAAGAAGCGCAACGACCTTTCCGATCGCGTGGCCGCCAGCTACAAGTCCGGCGGCACGAACATCCTGTCGCTGCTGCTGGCCTCTGGCTCGTTTGAGGAACTCGTCGCCAACGCGCATTACGTTGAGAAGATCAACAAGAGCGACCGCGACGCCATCGAGGACATTCAGACCATCCAGGAAGAGCTCGATGCGCAAAAGACCGAGCTCGAGTCGCAGAAGGCTGACTTAGAGAAGCTCAAGGACCAGCAGACTGCCCAGATGCAGGACATGCAGGCCAAGCAGCAAGAAGTCCAGACCGTGCTGAACGGTCTTTCCGACGACGTCAAGGAGCTCATGGCTCAGCGTGATTCCGAGATTCTCGCTGCCGCCCAGGCCGAGGAGGCCGCTAGGAAGGCCGCCGCTGCCGCGGCCGCCGCGAACAAGAACAATTCCTACTCGGGTGGTTCGAGCTCGGGTGGCGGATCGTATGCGCCCGGAACTCCGCAGCAGAATGCCGGCTCGGGCAAGCAACAGGCCGTCGTCAACGCGTGCTACTCCACGCCTTCGCCGGGTCAGAACTGGTGCGCGGCGTGGGTCACCAATGTCTTCCGTAACGCCGGCGTTGGCTACTTTGGCGGCAACGCCTGCGACATGTTCAACGCCTGGTGCTATAGCTCCGACCGCTCGGCGCTGCAGGTGGGCATGATTGTGGCCGACTCATCGCACAGCGGCACGGGTGCTCCGGGCCTTATCTACGGTCATGTGGGTATCTACGTTGGCGGCGGCATCGTTATGAGCAACGAGGGCGCCATTACATCGAAGTCGCTCGATTCGTTTATTAGCTTCTATGGCACTGGCTCTGGCGTGCGTTGGGGCTGGCTTGGCGGTATTGCGCTGTCGTAGCTGCGGTTTGAAGTAAGTTGGTCCGGGACCGCGGGCGAGGCATAAGGTTGGTCGCGAGTTCCGCACGCAAAGAAG
>DBFAAM010000014.1:0-11846 GCA_048193585.1 Collinsella aerofaciens
CATGGGAGCCTCCCAACCTCGTTGCGGCGCGGCTGCGCCTATGGCACTTCGACATCATTGTCGCAGCCCCGACCCGCGGTCACGAGCGGGGGCTCCTGTCTTTTTAGTGCCCTCGGATTGGGTCATAGTGTCTGTCCGCGCCAAAACATCGGAGTTGCCGGGCCGGCACTTGGGGACGTTCCTTTTCTGCCGGCACCTGGGGACACTCCTTAGCCGTTGGGGGCGTTCTTAAACGACTAGTCTGGGCGGCGGCCGTGTGCTGCTGTCCGCGTGGCGGCGTATAATCGGCGGCAGATGACTTGAACGTTAGGAAACCATGACCGATAGCATGCAGCAGATGGCGCTCGACACGCTCGGCGCCTATTTTGGCTACACCTCGTTTCGCCCGGGACAGGACCGCATGGTCGATGCGATCCTTGCCGGTCGTGATGCGCTGGGTGTTATGCCCACGGGCGCCGGCAAGTCCATTTGCTACCAGGTGCCCGCGCTCATGCTGCCCGGCATCACCTTTGTGGTGAGTCCGCTGCTGTCGCTTATGGAGGACCAGACCCGTGCGTTGCTCGCGGCGGGTGCGCGACCCAGCTATCTCAACTCCAGCCTTACTCCGGCCCAGCAAAACACCGTGCTCAAGCGGGCGCGCGAGGGCCGCTACCAGCTTATGTACGTGGCGCCCGAGCGCTTGCTCGAGCCGCGTTTTTTGGCCTTTGCGCGGGAGGCCGCGGCGGACGGCGGCATTGGCGTGCCGCTCGTGGCCATTGACGAGGCCCACTGCGTGAGCCAATGGGGCCAGGATTTCCGCCCCGCCTATCTGCAGATTCGTGAGTTCATCGATTCCCTGCCACAGCGCCCCATCGTGGCGGCGTTTACCGCTACGGCGACCGAGCGCGTGCGCGCGGATATTCAGCAGATGCTCGGCCTGCAAAACCCCGCGACGGTGGTGACGGGCTTCGATCGCAAGAACCTCTACTTTGGCTGCGAGGAGATGGGCGACAAGGCCAAGGCCGCGTGGGTGCGTGACTACGTGATCGCGCATTCGAGCGAGAGCGGCATCGTGTATTGCTCGACCCGCAAGACGGTCGATGCGCTGGCAGGCGAGCTTGCCGAGGCACTGGGCCCCAGCGGCATTCGCGTTGGCCGCTACCATGCCGGCATGGGCAACGACGCCCGCCGGCAAAGCCAGCGCGCCTTTATCGACGACGATATCCAGGTGATGGTTGCCACCAACGCCTTTGGTATGGGCATCGACAAGCCCAACGTGCGCTACGTGATCCACAACAACGTGCCCGAGAGCATCGAGGCCTACTACCAGGAGGCGGGTCGAGCCGGCCGCGATGGCGACCCGGCCAGCTGCCACCTGCTGTGGAACGGCAACGATTTTCGCATGCGTCGCTTTCTGATCGACCGCGGCGATGCTGCCGATGAGGCGCTCGACGACGAGCAGCGCGCATGGGCGCTCCAGAACCGCTACCGCCTGCTCAGCCAGATGGAGGGCTACTGCAATACTACCGGCTGCCTGCGCGAATACATGCTGCGCTACTTTGGCGACGAGGCCGCGGCCGAGCATGCTGCTGCGGCTGGTGCGGGCGCCACCGCCACGGATGACGCCGAGGGCTGCGGCAACTGCAGCAACTGCCTCACGCAGTTCGAGGTCGAGGACGTCACCGATATGGCCCGCGCCGCCGTGCGCTACGTGGCCGCGCGACCCATGCGCTTTGGCAAGTCGCTGATCGCCGACGTGCTCCACGGCGGCAACACCGAGCGCATTCGCCAGATGCATCTGGACGAGGACCGCGGCTACGGCGAGCTGTCGAGCGAATCGGTCGGGCGCATCAAGGACATCATCGGCCAGCTGTGCGGCCGCGGTTATCTGGCCACCTCGCAGGGGCAGTACCCGGTCGTGGGGCTGGGTCCGCGTGCCGTCGAGGTCGAGGATGAGGCGTTCGCCTTTACCGTTAAGCGTCGTGCGTCCAAGCGCAAGGCCTCGGCCCGCGCCCGCCGCGCCGTCGATCTGCTGCGCGAGGAGGCCGAGCTGGATCAGCGCCCGCGTGTTGGCGACGATGCCGAGCTGTTCGAGCGCCTGCGTGCCCTCCGCAAGGAGATCTCGACGGAGCTGGAGATGGCGCCGTACATGGTCTTTTCCGACAAGGCCCTGCGCGGCCTGTGCCGCCTACGCCCACAGACGCGCGACGAGCTTATCCAGGTCAACGGCATCGGCGAGAAAAAGGCCGACGCCTTTGGCGAGCAGTTTATGGCGGCGATTGAAGAGTTTGAGTCCGAGCATGCACGGAATGGAGCATAACGATGGCATCCGATGATAAAACCGAGCGCACTGAGGTGTCCGCTGTGCCGCTGTACCAGCAGGTTATGGACGACCTAAAGGGCGAGATCGCGCGTGGCGTGTACGCATCCGGCTCGCGCATTCCTTCCGAGATGGAGCTCGCGAAGTACTACGGCGTGGGACGCATCACCGTGCGCCGCGCCATCGAGGAGCTGTCGCGCGCGGGGTATCTCAACCGCCAGCAGGGGAGGGGCACGTTTGTGTGTGCGCCCAAGCTCAAGCGCAAGATTGTCCAGAAGGGTGATGTTCAGAGCTTTTCCGAGGGTTGCGCTGCCAACGACATGGTGCCGGGTGCGCGCCTGGTATCGCGCACGGTGGTTGCGGCGACGCGCGAGGACGCGGCGTTCTTTGGCGTAGAGCCCGGCTGCGAGCTTATCGTGGTCGAGCGCGTGCGCACGGCCGACGGCATCCCCGTCATGCTCGAGAACAACGCCTTTGTGCTGGCTGACCATCCCTATCTGCAGACACTTGCCGATAAGGACCTCACCGATAACTCGATCTTTGCGCTCGTTGCCGAGCATTCGGGCCGCGCGCCGCTCAAGTCCGACCCTTGCACCGTGGAGATTGCGCTTGCCGATGCTCAGGCGGCCCCGCTGTTGGAGGTGCCGGTCGGCGAGCCGCTCTTCTATATGGAGGCGTACTTTACCGATGCGGACGAGCGGCCCTTGCTGCTCGGACGCCAAAAGATCGTGGGCTCGCGCTACGTGTTCGACATCTAACGTCCATAGATAGAACAACATAGAACAAGTTTGGTGAAATGACTTCACGAGCGTCGTCGTGCGTGCTATAAATAGGACAACATAGAACGACTGCAGGTACGAGCTGCAGTCGTTCAAAACCGCCACACAAGAAGGGGCATCACCATGAACGCACACGATCTGATTCAGGAAATCATCGAGCGCAAGGGCAAGATTGAGAACGTCTTTTGGATCGCCTGCGGCGGTTCGATGATCGACCTGATGCCGGCCAACGAGCTGCTCAAGCGCGAGGCCACCACGTTTACCTCGACGGTCTACACGGCACGCGAGTTTTGCCTGATGGCCCCCAAGAGCCTAGGGCCGAAGTCGCTCGTTATTGCCTGCAGCCACAGCGGCAACACGCAAGAGGTCGTCGACGGCTGCAAGATGGCGTTGGCTGCCGGCGCCGAGGTCATTGCCCTCACCGACTGCGAGGGCTCCAAGATCGACAACGGCAAGTGGACCACCTGGGTCTACCCCTGGGGCGAGGGCGTGTCGCAGGCCGAGGTGCCTCAGGGCATCGGCGCTCTGATCGCCGCCGAGCTGCTCGACCAGCAGGAAGGCTACGAGGCGCTCGCCGACATGTACGAGGGCCTCAAGCAGATGGATGCGCTGTTGCCCGCTGCCCGTGAGAAGGTCAACGCCGAGCTGGGCGATCGCTTTGCCGAGCTCTGCCAGCAGCATAAGTTCTTCTATATCCTGGGTTCCGGCCCCAACTTTAGCCAGACCTACGCCATGGCCATCTGCTCGCTCATGGAGATGCAGTGGCAGCACTGCTGCTATATCCACTCCGGCGAGTATTTCCACGGCCCGTTTGAGGCCACCGAGCCCGGCGTGTTCTACTTTGTACAGCTCGGATCGGGCGAGTGCCGCCCCATGGAGGAACGTGCACTTGCATTCCTCAACACGCACACCGATACGGTCATGGTGCTCGATGCGCTCGAGTACGGTGTGGGCGACGTGCCTGCCAGCGTGCGTTCGTTCCTGGAGCCGATCTTCTTCTACAACATGAGCTGCGAGCTGCGCGCCGCCCGCGGCAAGGTGTTCGACCACAGCCCCGAGGTTCGTCGCTACATGGGTATCGAGCAGTACTAGGTACCGGGAATTATCTTTTTTGACGGGGTCTGCGCTGCGCGCGGGCCCCGTTTTGCGTTGTGGCGGCCGGATTCGTGTCTGCGCGAAAATGAAGGTGAATACTTTTCCGCGAAGTGAACGACCTATTTTGGACCCCCGAAGCATCCACACTTTTTGACGCCAGAACTGCAGGAAAAACTCGGTGAAACCGCAGGAAACAGCGCCTGAAAAATGTCGATGCTTCGGGGGTCCGATTTTGCTCGTTCACATCGCGGAAAAGTATTCACCTTCGATTCGCAAACGTGTTGCATGAGCAAAAAAGCGGGCTGCGCCGGGGATTTCCGGCGCGGCCCGCTTAGTATCGCGCTTAGATTCGCAAGGTTGCGGCAGCCGGCGGCCTACTTCGCGTCGTATGCCTCGGCGTCCCACCAGTCGAGCTGGGCGATGTTGTCGCGGATGTGCTGGCAGCTCTTGTGGAAGCCCTCGAGCTCGTACTCGGAAAGGTCGAGCGTGTAGACCTCCTCGACGCCCTCGGCGCCGATCACGCACGGCAGGGAGGTGAAGATGCCCTCCTCGCCATACTGGCCGGTCATAAGCGTAGAGGCCGAAAGCACGGCGTGCTCGTTGTGCAGAACGGCGGCGCAGGCGCGTGCGGCGGAGTTGGCGACGGCGTACTCGGTGCACTGCTTGCCCTGGTAGGTCACATAGCCGCCCTTGCGTGCAAGCTCCTCGACCTCCATGTGGTCGAAGGCGTACTTGTCGGGGTTCTCGGCCTGAAGCTCGTTAAGGCTCTTGCCGGCGATGGTTGCGGCCTTAAAGGCTGCCAGTTGGCTAAAGCCATGCTCGCCGATCATGTAGGCGTCGATGGACGTGGGGCTCACACCGACCTTCTTGGAGATCTCGGTGCGCAGGCGGGCGGAGTCCAGGCCGCAGCCCGAGCCGATGATCTTCTTGGGATCGTAGCCGGTCAGGTGCCACAACTCGGTGCACACGACGTCGCAGGGGTTGGAGATGCTTACGAAGATGCCGTCAAAGCCGGCGTCGACGATGCGCTTGGCAAAGGTGCGGGCGGCGTCGGTGGTAAAGAACAGCTCGCCGTCACGGTTGCCGGCGGCCAGCGCGACCTTGCCGGCGGCGTTGACGATGACGTCGCAGCAGGCCAGCTCCTCGTAGTGGTCGTAGCAATTGACGATCTTGGTGTTGTACGGGACAAACGAAAGGGAGTCACGCAGGTCCTGGACCTCGGACGTCACTTTGGCCTCGTTGATATCGCACAGGTACAGCTCATCGGCAATGCCCTGCATGAGCAGGCTGTTGGCGACATGTGCTCCTACGTGGCCCTGGCCGACCACACCGATCTTACGCGTCTGGTACATATATGTATCCTTTCGGCCGAGTTTTTCGCGTCGAACCATTGTAGCTTCCTGCCGCCACTTTGCCAGGCTAAAGCGCCGCAGATTTTGGGACATGCCTTAATCTCTACTTTTGGAGTGATTTGGGCCGCTGACGGCATCGCTGGGCGATGCGCTCGCGCGGATGGGGCCGGTCGTTGTACCATAGCTGCAACTGACTCGTAAGGAGCATCCATGCCCATTCGTATTCCCGACGCCCTCCCTGCCGCCGCGCAGCTCGAGAGCGAGAACATCTTTGTCATGACCGAGTACCGCGCGCTGCACCAGGACATCCGTCCGCTGCGCGTGCTCATCCTCAACCTCATGCCCACCAAGATCGCCACCGAGACGCAGATCATGCGCAAGCTCTCCAACACGCCGCTGCAGGTGGAGGTGGACCTGCTGCGCACTAAGACGCACGAGGCCACGCACGTGAGCGCCGGCCACCTGGAGACGTTTTACCGCACGTTCGACGACATCCGCGACATCCACTACGACGGCCTGATCATCACGGGCGCGCCGGTGGAGCAGATGCCGTTCGAGGAGGTCGACTACTGGCCCGAGCTCTGCCAGATCATGGATTGGTCCACTACGCACGTGCACTCTACGCTGCACATTTGTTGGGGCGCGCAGGCCGGCCTGTACCATCATTACGGTATCCAGAAGCACGACCTGCCGGCAAAGGCGAGTGGCGTGTTTGAGCATTATCTGGTGAAGCCGCAAAGCCCGCTGGTTCGCGGCTTTGACGACCGTTTCTATGCCGTGCACTCGCGCAACACCGATGTGCGCCGCGAGGACGTGGAGGCCGAGCCGCAGCTTGAGGTCGTGGCCGTGTCCGACGAGGTGGGCCTGTATATCGTCAAGTCGACCGACAGCCGTCGCTTCTTTGTCTTTGGCCATCCCGAGTACGATACCGACACGCTGCGCTTGGAGTACGAGCGCGACGTGAAGCGCGGGCTCAACCCCCAGGTGCCGGCGCATTACTTCCCGAACGACGACCCCACCGCCGAGCCGCGCAACGTCTGGCGCAGCCAGGCTCAGCTGTTCTACACCAACTGGCTCAACTACTACGTCTACCAGACCACGCCCTACGACCTGGCCCGCGCCGGCGAGGAGCACTAGGCCGTCGGGAGGTGCGCCAGCCGTTAGGCGCTGACGATGTGGGGCAGCGGCAGGTCGTGGGCGTCGGTGGGAACGTGGCCGACGCGCTGTTCGTCAAAGGCGATGCCGATGATCTGGCATGTGGCCGAAAGCGTGGGTAGGTAGCGGTCGTAGCAACCGCCGCCGTAGCCCAGGCGCGCACCGGTTTGATCGAAGGCCACGAGCGGCACGACAATCATGTCGAGAGCTTTGGCAGGCACGATAGGGAAGCGGTTGCTGTCGATGTCCGTGGCCGCGAAGGCCCGCGTAGGGTGGGCGATAAACGGAGCCGCGGACGCATCGTCGGCGGCAACTGCCCGCATGCACATGCGCTGGCCACAAGCTGCGGCATCAATTGCCGAGAGCATGCACGGATAGGCCACGCGCCAGCCGCGTTTGGCGGCCGCAGCGGCAAACGCGGCTGGGTCGACTTCGGAGCCCATCGCGGCATAGATGGCAACGGTGTGCGGCGCCGCGGCATCCAAGCGATCCAACAGCTCAACAAGCCGCGCGCAGATAACGGCAGACTTCGCCGCCCGCACATCCAAATCAATCGCATCGCGCCGGGCAATCACCGCTCGCCGCAATTTAGCCTTGTCCATCCCAACCTCCTCTAGCAAACCTGCCAAAAAGGGACAGGTTTATTTTGGCAGGTTTTATCTGGGCAAACAGCAAAACAACCACGAAGGGGATACATGCACCTTCGTGGTGGTCTGTGTTGTGATGGGTGTCTGCGGCGGTTTGTCTCGATCTGTAACAGTAGCTCGGCAAAATTGGACTTAGATGTTACAGATTGAGACAAAGAGCTGGTGCCGTTCGGGAACGTCTCGATTTGTAACATCTGGAGCCGATATTGCCGTCTAGATGTTACAGATTGAGACAAACCGCCGCGGTGGGCTGCGCCGCCCCGCCCAAGCCACAGAAAAAGGTAGATTTCCGGGCATGTCCCAAAAATCTACCTTTGTGCGTTAGCCCAGCAGGTCGATGACGTTAAAGCCGGCGTTGCTCTTGGCGATGACGTCTCGGCCGCCAAAGACGCAGGTGGGCGACTCGGCTGCGATGCGCGTCACGTCGGCGCCGAGCGAGCGCAGCTCACCGGGCGTGGCGGCGAGCATCTGGGCGCGACGCTCCTCGCGCGCATGCGGATCGAGCCCGGCCAGGTAGGTCGTGTTGCGGCGCTTGGTGAGCGCGTACGGCTTCACCGGCGCGTCCATGCCGCTCACGCAGCTCACAATAAAGCCCTCAAAGGCGGCCTCGTCGGGCTCAAAGCTGCCAAGCCATGCGCCCGCGCGCTCCACGCGCTCAATCGAAGGATCGATCGCCGGGTCGCGGTAGGTGTAGAACGCCGTCTGGCGCTCGCCGGCTGCGCGGAATCCGCAGCCGTACGCACCGCCCTTCACGCGAATCTCGTTCCACAGGTAATCGTAGGAGAGCGCGTTGGCAGCCACGGCCCAAGCGCCTGTCACGTCAATGCCCAGGCGACGCGGATCGCACGCACGCGCGGCAAAGCAGATGTCGCTGGGGATCACGAAAGCCTCGTGGCGGTCGCACGGCGTCGGCACCACGAGCGCGTCGCGGCCGGCATCGCCGCCGTCGCCAGCGCCCAGCCCCAGGTTGCCCGCGGCATCCCAGTACGCGTCAAAGTCTTCATCGCTGCCGGTGAAGCTCGCCATGCAGCCATCGGCCACAAAGATGCGGTCTGCCAGCGCGGCAAGCTTGGCGCGCAGGTCGTCCAGTCGCTCGTCAAAGTGCTCGAGCAGATCGCGCAGGAACAGGTAGAAGTCCACGCCCGAAAGCTGCTCGCGAACCACGGCCGAAGGCGAGCTGTAGCTCATCGCGCGACCGAGCGCCGCCGAGTGGCCGTTGTTGATAAAGCCCTGCTCAAGCCCAATGCGAATCTGCGTGAGCACGTCGCGAACGCGGTCGGCGTCGGCATCGAGCAAAAGTGTGCTCGACCACACCTCGCGCGGCAGGCTTGCCAGCGCATCGATCTTCTCGGACAGGGCACCGGCGCTCACCAGCAGGTAGGGACGCACGCCGTCCACGTCGGGCTGCGTCATGACCTCGGTCGTAAAGCTCAAAAAGCCCAGCTTGCCGGCGAGCAGGTTGTCGAGCTCCTCGGCCGAATGCTCGCGCGTGGGCAGCTGTTTGAGCAGGCGGCAGAGCAGCGTCACATAGGGCAGGTCTTCAAACGCGACGCAGCTCAGGTCGAAATACTGCATGGCGTAGGCCAGACGGTTGGTGGGGATGCCGTGGCGCAGGCAGGGGATGGGCGTGGTCGTGTCTACGACCAGCGGCGGCTCGGGGCGCGCCTCGCCAATGTCGGACACGCGCAGGCGCGGCAGCGTGGCCTTGGCCTCGGGCGTGTCTTCGGCCTCCTGCGCGGCACGCAGCGCGACCGTGCGCTCGACCACGTCGGCCAGCTCGGCATCGGTCATGGCATCGCGCTTGGCTGCCAGCTCGGCGGCCTCGGCACCCTCCGAACCCTCGGTGGCGTCCACCGGCACCAGCTCGACCAGTGCCATGTGATCGTTCTGCAGCACCAGCTCGCGCAGCAGATCCTCAAAATAGCTGCCGTCCAGCTCGCTACGCAGCTCCTCGTACACCGGGCCGTACTTGAGCGCCAGCGTCGCGGCGTCGTCATCGT
This sequence comes from Collinsella aerofaciens, assembly GCA_048193585.1. GTDB lineage: Bacteria > Actinomycetota > Coriobacteriia > Coriobacteriales > Coriobacteriaceae > Collinsella > Collinsella aerofaciens_CK. The sequence continues at coordinate 9,328 of DBFAAM010000014.1, forward strand.
AGAGCCACGTGCTCAGCGCGTCGCACGCAATGGCCACGCCGTCGGCGATACCGTAGTCGCGCTGGCGCAGGTCGTATTCGTTGCTGCTGATGATGGCTTCCAGGCGCTCGCGCGGAACGCCATGTTCGCATAAGTCGCGGCAGGCGTCCTGGAACACGCGGCGCAGCTCGCGCGCCACGCCGGGCTGCGCGTTTTGCAGCATGATGAGCTCGTAGGGCTGCAGGCTCTCGGCCGCCGTGTAGCTCACCACGTTGCCGCCCAGGCCGGCGGACAGAATGGCCTTCTTAACCGGCGCTTCGTTGGAGCCCAGCAGTGCTTCAAACAGGATATCCGCCGCGATTGTGCGTTTGCGGTCGAGCGCGTTGCCCAGCACCAGGCCCAGGCCCACCAGGGCGTTCTCGGGTGTGGTGGCCATCTCGACGCGCTTGTACTCGCAGGTCACGGGCGCCTGCACGCCCAGCGGATTGGGCGCCATCGTGGACGGGTCCTCGCCGGCGGCGACGGCAGCGTCCATGCGGCGGCTCGCGGCACTCGGCTGCGACAGATAGCGCTCGTCCAAAAAGGCCAGGGCGCGGTCCACGTCCAGGTCGCCGTAGAGCGTTATATAAGAGTTGGAAGGATTGTAGTGGCGCGCGTGCGTGTCCAGGAACTGCTCGTAGGTGAGCGCGGGAATCGCGCGCGGGTCGCCACCGCTCTCGTGTGCATAGGCGGTGTCGGGGTAGAGCGCGGCGTTGACGGCGTCGTCCAGCACACTCATGGGGTCGGACAGCGCACCCTTCATCTCGTTGAACACCACGCCGTTATAGCGCAGCGTGCCCTCGCGCAGGCTCGCGGAGCCGCCGTCGCCCTCGCCCTCGACGCTCTCCGGCAGGTCCAGCTCGTAGTGCCAGCCCTCCTGCTCAAAAATGGTGGGCTTGGTATAGATGGCCGGGTTGAACACCGCGTCCAGGTACACGTCCATCAGGTTGTACAGATCCTGCTCGTTGGTGGTGGCAACGGGGTAGATGGTCTTGTCGGGGTAGGTCATGGCGTTGAGGAACGTCTGCATGGAGCTCTTGATCAGGTCGACAAACGGCTCCTTGACGGGAAACTTGGCCGATCCGCACAGCACCGAGTGCTCAAGAATATGGAACACGCCGGTGGAATCGGCCGGCGGCGTCTTAAAGCCAATGGCAAAGGCCTTGTTCTCGTCGTCGCACGCCAGGTACAGCAGGCGAGCGCCCGAGGCAGTGTGTCGCAGCACGTAAGCGTCCGAGTCGAGCTCGGGCACGGTCTCGCGGCGCTCGACGGCAAAGCCGTGGCAGGTAGTGCCGGGCACCAGCAGTGCAGCGGCTGCGGCGCGCGGGTCGGTTGAGGTGGTGGGCATATGCAGTCTCCTTTGACGCCCCAGCGGGGGCGAATCGAGTCGAATCCTCGAGAGTATACCCATATGGGGCCGCGACCCTGCGGCGAACTGGCGGTTATGCCGATGGGAAGTCAATGCGTCCCGGCCGCCTGTCGAACGAGAGTGGAAAATCGGACGGACGAGAGTGGGTATTTGGACGCAAATTGAATGAGAGTGGATTTTCGGACGGAATCAGCCTCAAAACGCCCAAAAACCGTCCAAAAATCCACGCCCGTCCATCACTCACGTATCTCTCATCTCTCATCCGTCACTAATACGAGAGATAGCAGAAAGACGAGAGATAAATATGAGAGATAACAATGCTGCAAGGTGGCTGGGGGATCGAGTCAAAGTTCCCGTATACATGCGTTTACCTGCGCGAACGTGATTTGATTGAACCGATAACGGCATTTTTGTTTCTCATCTCTCACTCATCTCTAATGTGAGAGATAAATGAGAGACGAGAGATAATTACGAGAGATAGCTGAGAGATAGACAGACAGACGGTCTGTCGGGGACATGTATTGCTGTCAGATTGATGCTGCGTGCGGAGCAGCTGCACTGACGCCCACTCCCCGCATCGCGCCATTTCGCGCGCTGTGCAACGAAACCTGCGGCAAAGCAGTTACGATAGCCCAATGTGCATCGCGCACGACGATGATATCGGCGCCCGCGACTGGGGGAGAATACATGGCAGAGCAGCAGATAACGCTGGGGACCAAGCTTCAGGCGGCATTCGACGTGCCCATGGGCTAAAAAACCGACTTCAACATGCTTGCCACGTACAAAGAGGACCTGGACGAGGCGTACTTCCTTATGAGCGCACCCATGCTCGCCGGCAAGCCGCTGCTCATGGACGAAAACCAAAAGCTGCTGCTGCAGTATCAGGTGGGCGATGTGGACAAATACACCGTGGTCATTTGGCTGGACGGCGACGACCCGGAGTGCGTGGACAAGATCATCGGCGGCGCGGTGGAGTTCGGTTTTGACTTTGATTTCAAGACTTTAGTCCGCTGGCCGCGCAGCGGCCAGCTTTAAACCACCCGCTACGCGGGTGGAGACAAACGGCTTTACAAAGCCACCCCTCCGACCGATATTGACGATTGTTCAGGCCGTCAAGAATTCGAGTCGAAGG
>DBFAAM010000028.1:0-12327 GCA_048193585.1 Collinsella aerofaciens
CGCGGGGCATGGGGCACGGGCGGGCGCTCAAGGCCGTCGCGAGGAAGCGGCTCAGGGCGATATACGCCGTGATGCGCGACCGGGTGCCCTACCGGGAGTAGCCCCGACGGTTGACAAAACTATAGGAACACCCAACGACTACAAAGGGGTCAGGCTACTTTGCACCAACTTGGTGCATATAAACCAGCCCCCATTGCACCAACAACGTTTGCCCAGATAAAACCTGCCAAAATAAACCTGTCCCTTTTTGGCAGGTTGAACCACGGCAACGTCGATGTTTTGGCGCGGACAGCGAAAACCCGCCAGAGCGGCAATCTCTTGACAACCAAAGAAATGCCGATGTTCTGGCAACGACAGCGAGCGGGTCGCATTTGAGACAAGGTGACGTGAAACGAAAGGGCGCTGACCTTCTGGTCGCGCCCTTGAAGTTGAACGTCAGATTGTCCAAATGCGGCCCGCGCAGCGTCGAGCCGTTACGCGGTTCGTAGAACCGCGTAACCTACTGAATGAGCATTGCGTCGCCAAAGCTGAAGAAGCGGTAGCGCTCCTCGATAGCAGCGGCGTAGGCATCCATGATCTGGTCGCGGGTGGCAAGTGCGCTCACGAGCATCATGAGCGTGGAGCGTGGTACGTGGAAGTTCGTGATCAGCGCGTCGACCACGTGATAGGTCGAGCCGGGCATGAGGTAGAGCTGCGTTGTCGCGTTCTCGCGCACCACGATGTCGCCGCGGCCGAGCGTGTCAGCCCCGTCCTTACGGCCCTCAAAATAGCGCGCCGTCACGGCCGGGTCGGACACCGGCGCGTCCGCGTCAAACGCGCTCTCGAGCGAGCGCACCGCGGTGGTGCCGACGGCGATAACGCGGTGCCCCTCGGCCTTCGCCTTATGCACGGCATCGACCACCTCCTGCGACACGTGGTAGCGCTCGGTGTGCATCACGTGCTGCGTGGGGTCGTCCTCCTCCACCAGACGGAAGGTATCGATGCCCACCTCGAGCTCGACGGCGGCAAACTTCGCGCCCTTGGCCTCGATAGCGGCCATGAGCTCGGGGGTAAAGTGCAGACCCGCCGTAGGAGCGGCAGCCGAGTGCTCCTCCTTCATGGCGTAGACGGTCTGGTACTTCTCGGGATCGCCCTCGTAATCGGTAATGTAGGGCGGCAGCGGCACGTGGCCGGCAGCATGGATGGCCTCGTCGAGCGTGCGCGGCTCGCCGGCGGCATTGCAGCCGGCCGGCTCAAAGCGCACCAGGCGGCCGCCGCGGCTATCGGTGACAAAGTCGACGACCTCGGCCGTCAGCACCACGGGCGCGCCCTCGGGCGCATGGGCGCCGCCCGCACGATACTCAATCTGAGCACCGGGCTTCAGGCGCTTACCCGGCTTGACCAGGCACTCCCAGACATGGCCCAGCGGATCCACATCCTCGCGGCGCTTGAGCAGCAGCGTCTCGACCACGCCGCCCGAGCCGGCCTTGCGACCGATCAGGCGGGCCGGCATCACGCGCGTCTTGTTGATGACGAGCACGTCGCCCGGCTCGATATAGTCGATGATGTCGCGGAAGATGCGGTGCTCAACGGTACCGCCGTGCTCCAGCGGCGTTCCCGCCTGGGAGCCCTTGCGATCAACCACCAGCAGGCGGCAGGAGTCGCGCGGCTCGGCAGGAGCTTGGGCAATCAGTTCCTCGGGAAGGTTGTAGTCAAAATCATCGGTACGCATAGACACGTCGGATTCTCCTTATATAGCTAAAGTCCGTTCTACATCCTAGCAGGCTGACGTCCCAAATGAACTACTTTTTGGACGCTTTGCGCTCGTCGCGGATGCGGGCGCGGTCCATGGCCGCCTCGACAGCCGAGAAGCGGCAACCACAGTAGTTCTGCCGATACATGCCCAGCTCGCGCGAACGGCGTGTCGCCTCGGGGTAATACGGACGAAAATCGCGAATCACCGGAGTGAGACCGCGGGCGGCAGCCAGACGCTCCAACACATCATTGCAGGTTTCGAACAACTGATACGGCGAGACGGCGAGCGTCGTACCCACAAACTCAAACCCACATTCCCGGGCCACACGGCACGCCTCGGCCAAGCGCAGGGCATAGCACGCACGACAGCGACGGGGCCGATCGGCACCCAGCGGTGCCACGCCGGCCTCCCAGCGCTCACGGTCCTCCCCCGCCTCGATAAGCTCGATGCCCCCGTCAGCACACCACCGGCGCAGCTCGTCCAAGCGCCGCTGCCATTCATCGCGCGGCTGAATATTGGGGTTGGTCCAGCAGATTGTGGGCTCAAACCCCTCCTCGCGCAGCAAGCGAACCGGCTCAAGCGAGCACGGCGCACAGCAGGCGTGCAGCAACAACGGCTTCATCGACATCTCCTCACCCAAAAAAGCGCACGCCGAAGGACGTGTCCTCGCAGGCGACAATGCGGCGGTCGCGCAAAATGGTCCGCACGTAATACCAGTCGCCCACGCAACCCGACAAATGCAAGCCGGCAGCCAAGTAGCACAGCAGCGGATAGCCCGAAAACGCAAACCCCAAGGCAAACGCCACCGTCAAGGCAACCGTCGGCGCTAGGCAAATGACCATGTACCGCACACGCGAATACACCACGCCCTCGGCGCAGGCATAGATCATCGCCGTCTCGCGATTCGCCCCAAAGGTCACCTGCGCGCCCGCAGGCGCCAGCAGCTTAAAAAACACACCGTGCACCAGCTCGTGCACGGCAAATGACGCCGCAGAAACCGCAGCCAAGCCGACTATCCAGCCCACGACAGCCATCCAGCCGCCCGCGTCAGCCGCATCCAAGTCTGCAGGCCCGCCCAGCAGCATAAACACCGGCACCAGGCACACGGCAAACACGCCGACTACGACCATCCCCCACACGAAGCAAGCGTGCAGAAATTCCTCGTCTTCAAACGCATGTATGTTGGAAATCTCATTCATAGCATCTTAGGATAGCGCCCCTGCCACGTACCCGTCCGCATGTGCGATAATGTCGAACGATATGCACGAATTGACCACCGCGTCGCCAGGCCTTGCGCCCGGCCGCGCTCTCACCATATGCGAAGGAGTCCCATGGCATCCAAATACTCCATGAACGACCGTCCCAGCTGGCCTCGCCGCGCCATCGTTACCGCCGGCGAGCCCTACGGCAACAAGGGCCTTCACTTTGGCCACGTCGGTGGCGTCTTTGTCCCGGCCGACTTCTTCGCCCGCTTCCTGCGCGACCGTCTGGGCCGCGAGAACGTCATCTTCACCTCGGGCACCGACTGCTATGGCTCGCCCATCATGGAGAGCTACCGCAAGCTCAAGGAGAACGAGGGCTACGACAAGTCCATCGCCGAGTATGTCGAGTCCAATCACTCCCGCCAGGCCGCGACCCTCAACAACTACAACATCAGCTGCGATATCTACGGCGGCTCGGGCCTTGAGCCGGCTGCGCAGATTCACAACGAGGTGACCGCCGAGATTATCGAGCGTCTGCACGAACAGGGCACCATCTCCAAGCGCTCCACGCTGCAGTTCTACGACGCCAAGGCCGGCACGTTCCTCAACGGCCGCCAGGTGATCGGCCGCTGCCCCATCCAGGGCTGCAAGTCCGAGAAGGCTTATGCCGACGAGTGCGACCTGGGTCACCAGTTTGAGCCCGAGGAGCTCATCGCGCCCAAAAGCCAGCTCACCGGCGAGGTGCCCGAGCTGCGCCCGGTCGACAACCTCTACTTCGACCTGCCGGCCTACCTCGACTTTATGAAAACCTATACCGCCAAGCTCGCCCAGAACCCGCAGGTTCGCTCCGTGGTCTCCAAGACCATGGAAGAGTGGCTGCTGCCGGCCCAGCTCTACATCCAGAACAAGTTCCGCGAGGCCTTCGATGCCGTCGAGGATCAGCTTCCCGAGCACACCGTGCTGGAGCCCGAGGGCAACAAGAGCAGCTTTACCGTCACCTTCCCCAGCTGGAAGGAGCGCGACGATGCCCACGCGGTGCTCGCCAACGGCGGCGTGCGCTTCCGCAGCGGCAAGGCGCTCGTACCCTTCCGCATCACCGGCAACATCGACTGGGGCGTTCCGGTGCCCGAGGTCGATGGCGTCTCCGACGTCACCTGCTGGTGCTGGCCCGAGAGCCTGTGGGCTCCCATCAGCTATACGCGCACCGTGCTCGCACGCGATGCCAAGGCCGCCGGCGTGACCGAGGGCGTCGCCGCCCAGGATGCCGCCCTCATGGGCGAGCCCGCCGCCGATTCCACGCAGGTCCCCGCGCCCACCTACCAGCACAGCTCGCTCGACTGGCGCGACTGGTGGTGCTCGGATGACGCACAGATCTACCAGTTCATTGGCCAGGACAACATCTACTTCTATTGCATCGCGCAGACCGCCATGTGGGAGGCCCTGGGTTGGAACCTCACGCAGAGCACCGTCAGCGCCTGCTACCACCTGCTCTACATGGGCAAAAAGGCAAGCTCGTCCTCGCAGACTCCTCCCCCGCCGGCAGACGACCTGCTCAACCACTACACCTGCGAGCAGATGCGCGCGCATTGGCTGTCGCTCGGCCTGTCCGAGAAGCCGGTGAGCTTTAGCCCCAAGGCATACGACACGCGCGTGACCGGCAAGGACAAGGACGGCAACGAGGTGCGCGCCTGCGACGACAAGCGCGTTATCGACCCCGCCCTTAAGGAGAGCGCGCTGCTGACCGGCGTGTTCAACCGCCTGGCCCGCAGCTGCTTCTACGGCGTCGCCGTCAAGGAGGGCGACGAGAGTCCCTATCGCAACGGTTGCATCCCCGCCGGTGCCGCTTCTGACACCGTGGTCGAAGCCGCCCAGCAGGCAGCCCTCGCCTTTGAGCAGGCCATGTACAAGTTCGAGACGCACCGAGCGCTCGCTGTGTGCGACGACTACCTGCGCGCCGCCAACAAGCGCTGGAGCGATGCCTCCAAGGCCGCCAACAAGCTCGAGGGCGAGCCGGCCAACGCCGCCATGACGCAGGCCCTCGTCGACGCCTTTACCGAGCTGCGCGTAGCGACCGTGCTCATGCACGGCATCGTGCCGGCCGGCTGCGAGCTCATCTGCGAGTACTTCGACGTTGACCCGGTCGCCTTCTTTAGCTGGGATAACATCTTTGCCTCCACGGATGAGTTTGTGGAGAGCCTGGGCGAGAAGCCCGGCGAGCACCGCGTGAAGCCGCTGCCCCCGCGCTTCGACTTCTTTAGCAAGCACGAGAGCCAGTACTAAAGCACGCCAGCAGCGGCGTGCCCGGAAAGTAGTCAATTTGGGACGGGAAGGAAAGACGGATGTCCAAGCCGCGTCGTCGTAAGCAGAAAAAGCAGGTCAAGGCCGAGCTCAAGCTCAGGCAGTTTGCTGCTACCGAGCTTTCCGACCAGCTTGCCGCCCAACACTCCGCCGCCGACCTGCCGCGCTTTATGGTCGACACGGTCGCCGGCGCCTATGCGCCCGCCGATGCCAAGCTCATGATCGAGGGCTTCGGCGCCGCGGCCACACGCCCGGTCACGCTGCGCGCCAACACGCTCAAGGCGACCGCCGAGGACATGGCTGCGGCGCTCGATGCCGCCTGCATCGCCCACCAAACCGTTACCTGGTATCCGGACGCCTTTATCCTGCCCGAGGCCCAGGTTTCAGATCTGTGGGATCTCGACATCTACCGCGACGGCAAAATCTACCTGCAGAGCCTGTCATCCATGATGCCGCCGTTGGTCCTGGGCGCCCAGGCAGGCGAGGACATCCTGGACATGTGCGCAGCCCCCGGCGGCAAGACGACGCAGATCGCTGCCCTCACCCAGGGACAGGCGCACCTCACCGCCTGTGAGATGAGCATTCCCCGCGCCGAAAAGCTCGAGTCGAACCTCCATCGCCAGGGTGCCAAAAACGTGCCCGTCATGCGCATCGACGCACGCGAGCTCGACGAGTTCTTCCGCTTTGACCGCATCCTGCTCGACGCTCCCTGCACCGGCACGGGCACCGTCATCAGTGGCAACGAGAAAAGCCTGCGCGGCCTCACCGAGCAGTTGCTGAGCAAGTGCGCCCGCTCGCAGCGAGCACTTCTGGACCGCGCCATGGGGGCCCTCAAACCGGGCGGCACGCTCGTCTATTCGACTTGTTCGATCTTGCCGCAGGAAAACGAGGACGCCCTGCAAGAGGCCCTCGACAAGCATATGGACTGCGAGCTCATCCCCCTCGACGGCACGCCAAGCGAAAGTGAAGCACGACGCACCCAGGAAGCTGGTGAGGAGCCGCGCATCGAGTCCAACGCTCTGACCGAAGCCATTGCCGCGGGTCAGGTATCGGCCATCGTCAACGGCCTGCCCGGCACGCTCACCATTCCGCCTAGCCGCGACTTTGAGGGCTTCTACATTGCCCTGATCCGAAAACGCAGCTAGCGCACGGATCCAAAACTCAACAAGCTATCTCTGTGCGCGTTTGCCCTGCTGGTCGCGATGCTGTTTAAGCATCGCGCGCTCCTTGCGTTCGGCCCTTTTGCCCTTAATGGCCGTGACCACAAAGTAGATGACCGCGGCGGCAACGATTGCGCGCACGCATAGGCCAATCGAGCCCAATAATGTCGAGATTTCCATACCGCGCCACCTCTCTTTTAAACGGGACATTTAAGATAGCACCTCAAAACCCGCCACCACAGCTCCTTCACGTTCGACGGGCGTTCGGTCTAACGGATGGCGCAGCGGGGAAAAATCAACTCATCAAACGATTTAGCAACGTAGCGCCGGTTGTGCACTGCCGGCCGCACAACATAGAAACGGACCACCATGGATACCCTCAACGATCTAAATGAGCGCGTCGACGCCTTCGTCGGCACCAGCTCCTTCGACACGCCTGCGGCGGCAAACGACCAAGCTCCCATCGATGTGCCCGCCGAGGTGCACGAGGACATCGTCGCCTCGGTCGATTTTTCCGAGGTCGAGCTTGCAGACGAGTTCACCGAGCCCCAAATAGCCGTCACGCCCAACGGCCTGCTCCCTATGGAGCCCCTGCCCATCGACGGACGCCTACGCAAGGCTGCCCTTCGCATGCCCGACGAGATCGAGGAGGCCAGCGGCTTCACGCTCTTTGGCCGACGCATCAAGTCGCTCATTTACACCACCGATGTCGCGGTTATCCGCAACTCCAACGCCGACGCCGTCTTTGCGGTCTACCCTTTCACGCCGCAGCCCGCCATTACGCAAGCGCTGCTGACCGTCGCCGAGTGCCCGGTCTTTGTAGGCGTGGGTGGCGGAACTACGACCGGTAAGCGCTCCGTGCAGATGGCAGCCGTCTCCGAGATGCAGGGCGCGGCGGGCTGCGTGGTCAACTCCCCCGCTACTGCCGAGATGGTCGAGCACATCACCAACATCGCCGACATCCCCGTCATCGCCACGGTCGTTCGCTGCGACGACGATGCCCACGCCAAGGTGCGCGCTGGAGCCAAGATTCTCAACATCGCCGCCGGCAAGAACACGCCCCAGGTCCTACGCGAGCTGCGCGAGCACTATCCCAACCTGCCGCTTATCGCGCCGGGCGGCAAGACGCCCGAGAGCATTCGCGAGACCATCGCCGCCGGCGCCAACGCCATCATCTGGACACCGCCTTCGGCCCAGCAGCTACAGACCGACATGATGCAGCGTTATCGCAAGATGAAGGAAGACGCCACACCTGTCATCTCGCGCGACGACGTGCCCATTATCGACCAGGTCGCCGCCGCCGAGGTCAGCCAAGTCGAGAACATGAATCCCGATGTGCCGATTCCCGACGAAGTCATCGAGCGCGTCGCTTCGATCCACGAGCGCGTCGAGGAGCATCGCGCCAACCGCGGCCTCAAGCCGTCACTGCACGGCTTTTTCTTCCGCGGAAAGAAACGCTAGCCGCAACAGCAAGGCCCGCTCCACAAACGTGAGACGGGCCGTTTTCGTTTGAGCAATCATGCAGCGACGTGATGGGGCAAATTAATCCACGCGCTTGTCGCCCATAAAGAAGAGCGCCACCGTACCGGGTCCGGTATGCGAGCCAATCAGAGTACCGATGTCATTGATCTCAATCTTGCCTTTAAGCTGCGGAACCTGTTCCTCAATCAGCGCCGCAACTGCCTCGGCATCCTCGCGGCACGCCGAGTGCGACATGATGCACTTACCCGAATAATCCGTACCGCCCTGCACGTGTGCCATCATGGTCTTAGCCATCTCGGAAATCGCGCGCTTCTTGGTGCGAATCTTCTCACGCGGCGACAGCTTACCTTCGCAATCGACCGTCATAAGCGGGCAAATCTTAAGCGCCGTGCCAATGATCGCGCTCGCAGCCGAAATGCGACCGCCTCGTAGGTAGCTCGACAGATCGGTCGAGAAGAACCAGTGGTGCAGGTTGAGTTTGTGCTCCTCAATCCAAGCGGCCGTCTCGTCGAGTGAAGCCCCGCTATCGCGCACATCGGCGGCATATTCCAGCAACAGACCAAAGCCCGAAGACGCCCCCAGCGAATCGATGACGCGCACCTTGCCGCCCTCGGGATAGCGATCCGCAAGCATCTGCGCCGCGACGCAGGCCGATCCATACGTGCCCGAAATACCCGACGACAACGTCAGGTGCAGCACGTCTTTACCCTCGGCAACAAACGGCTCCCAAAACTCCTCGTACTCACCCACGCTCACCTGAGACGTCTTGGGCATGGCGCCCGCGGCAATCTGGGCAAAAAACTTGTCCGGCGTAATCGACTGATACAGATCGTCCGTATAGACAACATCGTCGATCTCGTAATGAAAACACACGACAGGGATATTGCGCGACGCAAAGAACTCACGGGTTCGGTCGGCGGCGGATTCACAGGTCAGGACAAAATCACTCATATGAGGCTCCTTACTCATTGCTGCGCAAATTATCGCACAGTGAGCCTACATGCGGTACATATGTCCACTATTTACCAAATCGAACCAAAAATAGTGAACATCTTTACCACCATCGTCTCCACCGGCCCCACGCATAAATATCTGAGAAAACACCTTCTGTCGTCTCCACCCAACCGCCATATCTACCTCAACTAAATCGATTTACCAAACCGTTCGGCCAACAATTCGACCTCCCACCCCCAATCGAAACAAAAGCGGCGCATACTGATAAACGTTTGACGCTGTTTATCAGTTTTACCAGCCCCATCGGAAGGTGTTTCATGGTCGCATTCGATCGCAACCCGCAAGACTTCAAGTATCTGCGCCTGCTGTCGAGACAGTTCCCCACCGAACAATCCGCATTTACCGAAATTATCAACCTCTCGGCCATCCTCAACCTACCCAAGGGCACCGAGCATTTTATGAGCGACGTGCACGGCGAGTACGAAGCCTTTATGCACATCCTCAATAACTGCTCGGGCGTCGTGCGCGAACATGTCGACGAGATCTTTGGCGACACGCTCTCCTTTGACGAAAAGGGCGAGCTGTGCACGCTCATTTACTACCCGCGCGAGAAGATTGAGCTGGTCCGCAGCCAGCGCGAGGACTCGCCAACTTGGTACAAGACGATGCTTGACCAGCTCATCATGGTCGCTCGCTCGCTTTCAAGCCGCTACACGCGCTCCAAGGTGCGTAAGGCCATCCCGCGCGACTACGCCTATATCATCGACGAGTTGTTGCACACGCACCCGGACGAGAACAACTATCGCGTGCGCTATCACGAGCGCATCGTGGAGTCCATCCTGGAGACCGCCAGCGCCGACGACTTTATCGAGTCGCTCGCTTCGCTCATCAAGCGCCTGGCCGTCGACCACCTGCACCTGGTGGGCGATATCTTCGACCGCGGCGGCGGCGCGGCCAAGATTATGGACCGCCTGCTCACCTACCATTCGCTCGACATCCAGTGGGGCAACCACGACCTGCTGTGGATGGGCGCTGCGGCCGGTGAGCCCGCCTGCATCGCCACGGTATTGCGCAACAACCTACGCTACGACAATTACGAGATCCTCGAGAACGACTACGGCATCTCGCTGCGTGAGCTTGTCGCCTTTGCCGATGCCACCTACACCGCCGGTGAGTCCATCACCCCGCTGATCAAGGCCATCAACGTGCTGCTCTTTAAGCTCGAGGGCCAGATTATCCAGCTCCACCCCGAGTTCGACATGACCGACCGTCTGTTACTCGACAAGATCGACCACGACACCGGCACGGTCACGCTCGCCGACGGCAGCGTGTGGCCACTCACGACCAACGACTTCCCCACCGTCGACCCGGCGGACCCCTACACGCTCACGTCTCAGGAGCAGCACATCATCGACAAGCTCGTGTCCGAGTTTGTCACCGCCGATCACCTGCATCGCCATATCGATTTCCTCTATTCCCACGGCTCGATGTACAAGGTCGCCAACGGCAACCTGCTCTTCCATGGCTGCGTGCCGCTCAACGAAGACGGCACCTTTAGCAGCATGAACTGCCTGGGCACCTGGCACGCTGGCCGCGATTATCTCGATTTTTGCGACCACATCGCCCGCCGCGCCTGGCGCGTGGGCGACCGCGACGCCCTCGACTGGATGTGGTACCTGTGGATTGGCTTTAACTCACCCGCCAGCGGACGCCTGGTGCGTACCTTTGAGCGCGCCTATATCGCCGATAAGAGCACCTGGGTCGAGCCGATGGACCCGTACTTTACGCTTACCAAGTCGCCCTCGGTCTGTGACGACATCATGCGCGAGTTTGGCGTCGCGCCCATGGCATGTTCGCCGACCGGCCACATCATCAACGGCCACACGCCCGTTAAAACCACCAAGGGTGAGCAGCCCATCCGCGCCGAGGGCAAGCTGCTGGTCATCGATGGCGGCTTCTGCCGCGCTTACCATCCCAAGACGGGTATCGCCGGCTATACGCTCATCTCGAGCTCGCGCGGCTGCCGTCTCAAGTCGCACCGGGCCTTTACGACGGTTGCCGAGGCACTCACGCGCAACGTGGACATCGAAAGCGAGACCAACCGTTTTGACCAAGCAGACCGTCGCCGCATGGTGAGCGACACCGATACTGGCGCCAAGATCCGCAGCCAAATCCAGGACCTGCGTCAGCTGCTCGATGCATATAGAAACGGTGCTATCGAGGAGCGCGCCTAGCACCACCCGCGGGGATTGGCTAAACTGTGCCAAGTTTGTCATCCCCGCGGCGCTTCGGCGCCAGCTTAAGGCAGGTACCATGCAAAAGCTCCTTGCGCAGATCATGAAATTTGGCGTCGTCGGCGTCATTGCCACCGTCATCGACTTTGGCATCATGAATCTGCTCCATTATGGCCTGGGCCTCAACATCCTGATTGCCAACACCAGCGGCTTTATCGTCTCGCTCATCTTTAACTACCTCGCAAGCATGAAGTACGTGTTTGCGCACAAGGAAGGCATGAGCCGCCGCCGCGAGTTCATTATCTTTGTCGTGCTGTCCGTGATCGGTTTGGTGCTCAACGACGGCATCGTGCTGGCGCTCAACGCCGGCCTGGGACTCGAGGCCAATATCGCCAAGATCTGCGCCACCGCGCTGGTCATGGTCTACAACTTTGTGACCCGAAAGATCTTCCTGGAGGGCGACGAGACCAAGTAACTCGCAACCTTACAGCCTTACGATGCCCACGGACAATGCGCGCTCAGTACAGTATCGCCCGTGGGCATCGTTCGTTTACGGGCAATTTTTCAACGTTTGCGAATTAGCTCTTGAAAATTTGGCGAGTTCATATAGTTCTTGGCAAAGACCTTACGTTTCCCATGCAAAAGCTCTAAAGTAACTCGTTGCTCGATTCATCAACGCATTGGATGTGATTACGTGCGCAAGGCGCTGGCACAACCTCATACCAAGCAGTTCCTCAAGTTCGCCGTCGTGGGTCTTATCTCCTTTGGCATCGACTGGGGCATGCTCATTGCGCTCGTCGAGCTGTTCCACCTCGACTTTTTGATGAGCACCACGGTTTCGTTTATCACGTCCGTCGTGGTCAACTACTGGCTCAGCATGAAGTACGTGTTCGACCACCGCGAAGGCATCAGCCGCAAGCGCGAGTTCACGATCTTCACCATCCTGTCGGTGATCGGCCTGGGCCTCAACGACCTGTATATGTTTGTGGGCGTCACGTTTTTGAACATCGGCTACCAGGCCATGAAGGCCATCGCAACGTTCCTCGTCACCTGGTACAACTACTTCAGCCGCCGCTTCTTCCTCGAGGGCGCACGGTCATAGTCGATTCACTATTTGCTTGAATCAAAACCACCCCTAAAAGGGGTGGTTTGCTCTTAGGGTATAACCCTTGGATTTCCGGCACGCGTCTAAAGGCGCCGGCCCTCACGGGGTTCGGGCCGCACTGCAGATTGACCCGTGACGGGCCGGTCAAACCGGCGCT